>JAAWDY010000004.1 GCA_022793995.1 Coprococcus sp. | reverse complement strand
GGCTCCTTTGTTCTCTCCATCGCCGAATAGGCGATTAAAATACGGGGTCCCGCCCACGGGGCTCCTTTGTTCTCTCCATCGCCGAATAGGCGATGGACGGAACGACTTTTTGTACTGGTAGTATATCATGGTTGGAATAAAAATACAATACCTTCATATGATGTATAGGAAACAAACGAAAAAACGAAAGAAAACAAAAAATATGAGGGAAAAATTTGTATAAAATGCATAAAATAGGGATATGTAAACAATGGAATATGACGAAAATGAAAGTTTGTATTGAAAAAATGAAATATATATTATAGAATAAAAGCATAAAAAGAAAGATAACGAAATATAAAACGAAATAAAACATAAGGAGGAACGAAAATGGTTGAAATGAAATTTAAACCAGTGACAGCGATTACAATGGGGGATCCGGCAGGGATTGGGCCGGAGATCGTAGTGGGGACGATGCTGGATCAAGGGATTCATGAATGCTGCAAGCCATTTGTGATCGGAAGCATCGAGATTCTTGACAGAGCGGCCAAAGTGCTTGGCAAGGAGCTGAAGTACAACAAGATCACGGATCCGGACGAGGCAAAGTATGAATACGGTACCGTAGATGTTTTAGAGACAGGGGAATATGACACAGATTCGATCCAGTGGGGAGAAGTCCAAGCGCTGGCCGGACAGATGGCGATCGACTGGATCATGAAGTCTATAGAACTGGGAATGGCGAAAAAAGTCGATGCAGTATCCACATCGCCCATACATAAAGGAGCGATCAAATTAGTAGGGATCAAGGAGCCGGGACATACGGAGATCTACCAGCATCAGACGAATTCACCGTACGCACTGACGATGTTCTCCTGCCATAAGCTGCGGGTTTTCTTCGTAAGCCGCCACATGTCTTTAGTTGATGCATGTCATTATGCTACGAAGGAAGTGGTTCTGGATAATGTGATCAATATCGACAAAGAGCTTCGCAAGGTTGGAATCGCAAATCCGCTCATCGCAGTAGCCGGCCTGAATCCGCACAACGGCGACAACGGTCTGTTCGGTACGGAAGAAATCACAGAACTTATACCGGCTGTCAAGGCGGCGCAGGAGAAGGGGATTAATGCAGTGGGGCCGTGCCCAGCGGACTCTGTGTTCCATATCGGAAAATCTGGAAAATACGACGCGATTTTGTCACTTTACCACGACCAGGGACATATCGCATGTAAGACGCTGGATTTTGAAAAATCTGTGACATTGACGTTTGGTCTGCCGTTCATCAGAAGTTCCGTAGACCATGGGACAGCGTTTGACATCGCGGGCAAGGGGATTGCAAACAGTATCAGCCTGATCGAATCCACAAAGGTGGTGGCAGAATACGCGGCAAAACAGCATGAAAAGGAAGTATAAGAACAATATGACTACATTTATTAAGAAAGAGGAGGGATCAGACATGCCACTTATTGGAGCCGTATCAGACGACCTTACGGGAGCGACAACGACAGGAGTACTTCTCGCGCGGAGCAAGGCGAGGACAGCCGTATTTTTCAATGTGGAAGCAGCCGCAAAGGCGGATAAAGTCGATGAGCTGGACGTGATTATCATCAGCAGTAACAGCCGTCCGCTTCCTGCAAACGAGGCTTATTCCAAGGTGAAGGAAGCGACGGGAGCATTAAAGAACATGGGGGTGAAATATTTCCAGAAAAGAACGGACACCACCATGCGGGGAGGAATCGGCGTAGAGATCGACGCGATGCTGGATGAGCTAGATCAAGATACCGTAGCGGTGGTCGTACCGGCGATGCCGCAGTCCAGGAGGATCCTCGTGGGCGGATTTTCCCTGATCGACGGCGTTGCTTTGATTAACACACCTGTGGCGCAGGATGTGCGTACGCCCGTGAAGGAGAACTACATACCAAGACTTCTTGCCAGGCAGACGCGCAGGAAAGTCGGCTTGGTGCCGCTGGACGTTGTCCTGAAAGGGGATGAAACGATCGCGGAAGAGATGAAAAAGGTACGGGATCAAGGGTGCACGGTGATTGTTGTGGACGCCATCACGCTGGAGGATGTGGACAACATTGCGCAGGCATGCATCTCCCTGAAATGGAAGGTCGTAAGCGTGGACCCGGGTCCGTTCACCTCCAAGCTAGCGTATCACCGCGATCTGATCGGAATTGAGGAACCGAATCTTCCGCCAAAGGCGGGAGAGAGGGGGACGGTTCTCATAGCGGCGGGAAGCGCGACCCCGGTCACGAAAAAGCAGATGGAAGTACTCTGTGAGGACAAACGCCATGTACGTATCAGCGTCGACCCGGTGGCTTTGATCGACGGCGGAGCGGGCGCTATGGCAGAGGTAGGAAAAGCGGTGCAGAAGGCCGTGGAGCTTCTAAGCGCTGGGACGGCGCCGCGGGCGATTCTCTTTGAGACAGCGCTGCACGGAGAACTTTTGAACCTGGATGAGGAGGATGCGAAACGCCACTATGCGGGAGGAATGAGCGCAGACCGCATCAACGCAGGTCTTGGCACGATTATTTCCCATGTTTTGGAGCAGGTGGAAAGAGAGAAGATCGCAGGGCTTTACACCACCGGAGGGGATACCATGGTGAATGTGTGCCGCCAGCTTGGAGTAGAGTGTCTGGAGGTACTGGATTATGTGATTCCGCAGACGGATATTGGGCGCCTGATCGGAAGTGCGTATAGCGGACTCCCCATCGTGGGGAAAGGCGGTCTGACCGGAAATGACAATACCGCCTGCGATATCGTAGAGCGGCTGTTTAGGGAAGCTGCAAGGAAGTAGGGTTTCTATATCAGGAAACGCTATCAGGGAAAGTTTATGTTGTTTCCTATAAAACGAGAAATGAGATTGGAGGAAAGAAATATGAGTGAAAATCAGGTAAAAGAGACAAAAGATTTAGATCTGCTTAACAAAATGAAGAACCTGCCCGGCGGGCTTGTCATCATCCCGCTTGTCATCGCCGTGCTTCTTGCGACGTTCTGCCCGGGTGTATTCCAAATAGGCGGTTATGTGACGGCATTGTTCTATGAAGGAAACGCCTGTATGATGGGATTTTTCCTTATCGTGTGCGGCTCGACGATCAATATCAAGCAGGTCGGGATGCCGCTTTACAAGGGCGTCGCACTGACGGGACTTAAATTTGTCGTAGGGGTATTGTTCGGACTTCTTGTGGGTAAGATCTGCGGGCCGGAAGGATTCCTGGGGATTACCCCGTTTGTCATGATCGCCGCAATCACAAACTCCAACGGTTCTCTTTACATTTCCCTTTCTTCCCAGTTTGGAAATGCAACGGATACCGGAGCGATCTCCATTCTGTCCTTAAACGACGGACCGTTCTTCACACTGGTGGCCCTGGGAGCGACAGGACTTGCGAATATTCCGATCATGTCTTTGATCGCGACATTGGTTCCAATCCTGATCGGATTTATCTGGGGAAATCTGGACGCCGGATTTAGAAAAGCATGTGCGACGGCACAGCCGATCGTAACCTTCTTCATGACGATCTCCATCGGCGCGAAGACAGATGTGAAAACAATTCTTACCGCAGGCGCGTCCGGCATCGTCCTTGGGCTGATCTCAGCCGCGACGGCAGTTTTGTTCTTCTTCCTGTTCAACATCGTTCTTCCGAAGAAGGAACGGAACGCAATGGGAGCGGCAGTGGGAACGACGGCCCTCAACTCGGCGATGACCCCGGCCGCGGTCGCAGAGGCGGACGCATCCATGGCACCGTATGTCGACATGGCGACGGCACAGTGTGCGACGGCATCGATCATCACATTGTTCCTGGCACCGTTCATCACCGCATTCTTTGACAAGTTTATGCAGAAAAAGCAGGCTGGTATCTACTCAGAAGAGGGATGGGCGCACAGTAAAGTGGCAAAGGTAAAATAATAATCGTACATATTTATAATATTAGTGGTAAAGAAGTCCTCTTGTGTGTTAAAATACAAGAGGGCTTTTGCGCGTAATGGGAGGAAGGGTAAAATGGAAGAGAAGATTAAAGTGACGATGACGGATGAATTTTTGTTTGACTTTACGCTTTATCATACCTATTCCAAGCTGTCAGGCTTCCTGACGAATGTGCTGGGTTTGGCAGTCATGTTCATGGGGTTCATTTTGCTGTTCATGGGGAAGATCAGGCCGGTGCAGGTTCTTTTTTATCTGGCTGCGTCGGTGATTTTTGTCGGCTACACACCGGTGCTTTTGCGGATACGTGCCAAAAAGCAGGTACAAGAGATCGAAGAGCTCTGCCACCCGGCAGAGTATACGTTTGGAGAGGCAGGGATCACAGTGGCATACGGCCAAAAAGAAGAGCATTATACCTGGGAGCAGATACTACGGGTTGTGGCAACGCCGAAGACGATTGGTTTTTACTATGGGAGCGACAATGCGCTTATCGTACCAAAGGCGGATTTCGGTGACAAGTTCTCCACGATTATGACGATGACCGGACGGCATATCGGACCGGGACGTGTGCGGCTGAGGTAGGTTTACCGCAAGATTTTATATGGTAAAAAATAAAGGTGGAAATTGAGAGATGGTACAGGAAAGACGGCAGGCTATTTTAAAAGAGCTGGACGAATATGGAAAGGTGAAGGTTTCTGAACTGAGCCGGACGCTGGGGTGTTCGGAGGTCACGATCCGCAACGATATTAAGAGTATGGACGAGGAAGGGCTTCTGCGCAGGACGCACGGCGGGGCGCTTCCGCTTCAAAAAGGGAATCAGAGAAAATACTCGGCAGAGAGTATTTACCGTAATACGGACCGGAAGCGGCAGATCGCGGCATGCGCCTACGAGTTTATCGAAGACAGGGATACGATCATTCTGGATGACGCGTCGACCAGTTTCCATTTAGCCGTGTATATGAAATCACATCCGGAAAAGCAGATCGCGGTGGTGACAAATTCACTTTTGGTGGGGAATGAGCTTGCGGATACGCGCCATATAGAGCTTTATATTGTCGGCGGGCATGTCGGCGGGCACCTGGCAGCTACCATGGGAGACGCTGCGGTTCAAAATATTGAACAGTTCCATGTGGATAAAGCGTTCATCGGCGTCCACAGTATTAATTTTGACGTGGGGCTGACCTCCATCGCGACTCCGCAGATGCAGGTGAAGCGAGCGATTTTGAAGGCGGCGGCGCAGGTGTATGTGCTGGCGGACAGCAGTAAGTTCGGCGGCGGTTATGTGTCGGTCATCTGTCCGGTAGGCCGGGTCCACAAGATCATTACGGATTCGCGGATCGGGGGAGAATATATCAAAAAGGCGGAGCAGGAGCAGATACCACTGGTTATAGCAGGAAGAGAATATGAAATATAAAGGGATGGAAAAGGGACGTTTCCTTCTGCGTCCGAATCGGTTCATCGCCCATATAGAGATCCATGGGCGGGAAGAAATCGTACATGTTAAGAATACCGGGCGCTGCGGCGAGCTTTTACGGCGCGGAGCTGTTGTTTATGTACAACCGTCCGAAGAGCCGAAGCGCAGAACAAAGTGGGATTTGATCTGCGTGGAAAAGGGCGGGCGTCTGATCAATATGGATTCGCAGGTTCCAAACGTTGTTGTGAAAGAGTGGATTGAGGCAGGGAATCTTTTCTCTGATACAGAATCCGTACAGACAGAAAAGACCTATGGAAGCTCGAGGCTTGACCTGTATGTGGAGCACGGGGGCAGGAGAGCGTTTATCGAGGTAAAGGGCGTTACATTGGAACGCAGCGGCGCGGTGCTGTTTCCGGACGCGCCGAGCGAGCGCGCTGTGAAGCATATAAGAGAACTGATCCGTGCGGTAAAAGAGGGATATGAGGCGTATGTGTTCTTTGTGATACAGATGAAGGACGTACGCTATTTTACGCCCAATCGTAGCATGCATCCGGAGTTTGCCGACGTCCTTTTGGAGGCTATGCAGGCGGGAGTACGGGTGATCGCCTACGACTGCCATGTGGCGCCAGACGTGATAGAGATCGCAGACCCGGTGCCTGTGGAGCTTGAGCATCCCTGGATCTATGAGATCGCGGATCCTTTGACAAAATGGTTCCGTGAAAATAAAAGAGATCTTCCCTGGCGCAGACACATCAGCGCTTACCGTGTGTGGGTATCGGAGATCATGCTCCAGCAGACGCGTGTGGAAGCGGTGAAGCCGTTTTATGAGCGTTTCCTTAAGGAGCTTCCCACCGTGGAAGCGCTTGCAGGCGCAGAGGAAGACCGGCTTCTAAAGCTGTGGGAAGGTTTGGGATATTATAATCGTGTGAGGAATATGCAGAAAGCGGCAAGGCAGGTTATGGACGAATATGGAGGGGAATTTCCAAATACCTATGAAGAGATCCGTTCTCTTGCCGGGATTGGGGACTATACCGCAGGGGCGATCAGTTCGATCGCGTATGGAATTCCGAAACCAGCGGTGGACGGTAATGTACTGCGTGTCGTTTCCCGTATCATGGCAAGCAGAGAGGATATCATGAAGGCTTCTGTGCGCAAAAACATACAGGATATGCTGGAACGGGCGATCCCTGTGGATAGTCCTTCGGATTTTAATCAGGGGCTTTTTGAGCTGGGGGCCACAGTCTGCGTCCCAGGAGGAGCGCCGCGGTGCGATTTGTGTCCTGTATCGGCCTGGTGTAGGGCAAAAGAGCTGGGGTGTCAGATGGAGCTTCCCATCAAAAAGAAGGCGAAGGAGCGCAGAATCGAGAAGCTGACGGTCCTCCTTTTCGTGGACGACGGTGCGGTTGCGATACGAAAACGTCCGGCAAAAGGGCTTCTCGCCGGGATGTACGAATTTCCCAGCCTCGCCGGGCATCTGACAATGGATGAGATATCGGCTTACAGCAAAAAAATAGGCCTTGCACCCATCCAGATCAAACCTCTGCAGGATGCAAAGCATATATTCAGCCATGTAGAGTGGCACATGAAAGCCTATGAGATACGGGTGGACGAGTTGGAGAAGAACTGTACCCTCCCCCTGATCTTTGCCCGTCCCCAAGAGATACAAAAAGAATACCCGCTCCCCAGTGCGTTCGAGGCCTATACGGAGCATATCAGATCGTCTGTCTGGCGAGCTTAGGTATACGCAGGCGTTCCCCTGCGTATACGAACTGATAAATGAAATACGCCATCACACAGGCAGCCATGACATCTACGACAGAGTGCTGCTTCAAGAACATGGTGGACAGCACGATCAGCACGGTAAGCAGAAGGGATCCACGCTGAACCCACTTGTATTTTAACAGTTCGTCGCTATGGCAGATGGCGATGTGGCAGCCGATTGAATTATATACGTGAAGGCTTGGGAGCACATTCGTGGGCGTATCCGTCCGGTACAGCATCTTTACCATGTCGATAAAAATATTGTCCCGCTCAAAGACGGTTGGACGAAGGTTCAGCCCGTTCGGAAATACGGTGCAGATCACGAGGAATGTCGTCATTCCAATGGCAAGCAGGGCGGTTACTTTATAAAATCCCTGCTTATCCCGGAAAAAGAAATAGAACAAGGTCACACCGATATAAAAGAACCACAAAAAATAAGGTATGATAAATACTTCCAGGAACGGGATATAGTTATCAAATACGGAGTGAATGACGAAATAATGGTCGGTGACCGTGCGTTCCAGGTAGGTAAACCATCCCATATAGATAAAACCATATAAAAATACCCAGATATGATGATACTTGTAAAATAATTCTTTGAATTTCTGCCACAGCATATGCAATCGAAACGTCTCCTTTGATACTGAAAGTTTGATTAATAATAGGGTACTCTTTTAATGTCCTAACCCCGCAAGGGGGTAATTCGTACTAAAGCTCGCGCTTCGCGATACCTCGCTAAGTACTCAAACCCCGCAAGGGGGTAATTCGTACTAGAGCTCGCGCTTCCGCGATACCTCGCTAAGTACTCATTATACCATTCTCTTTTCCCCTTCACAACTAACTAAAGAAAATCTTCATAAATTTTTTCCAACTGTGCCGTGAATCGTAGTTTCAACCGCACAGGTGGAGTTTTCACGACCTGGTATAAGAACCCTCAAAGATATACATATCGAACTTTCGGCGTGCTTCGGCATAACTTTTGGCATCGCGGAGGGTCCAGACGGCGACCGGCGCGTGAAAGAGTTTCTGGTTGAGCCACAGACTGAGATTACGCGAGTCCGCCATCTTGTATGAGATAAAATCCGGCTTGCAGAATAGATTCGTAAGTAGATGCTCCACCAGGAAGCGCGCAGGAAGGGGATCGCTGGAATTCGAGCGGGTTAGGGCAGAAGAGAGCTGCCCCCGCAGGATATGAGGGGCATTTTTCGAGAACCAGCGTATGCCCAGGCTGTTAAAGGACTGGACCATGAAAGGTCCCGGGTAGTTTTTGAGCAGTTCCCAGGCAAAGGCGCAGAGCCGCATATCCCGGGAAGGGAGTTTTAATTCAATCAGAAGGGGAACCCTTCCATTTATGTATTCCAGGACCTCGGAAAGCAGAGGAATGCGTTCGGAAGTTCCCATCAGACGGAGACGTTTTAGTTCTGCGTAGGTGGAGGCTTCAACCGTGCCTTCTGAATGACAGATTCGTTTCAGGGACTCGTCGTGAAATACAACAATTTGATGATCTTTGGTGAGATGGATATCGAGTTCGATCGAAAGGTTTTGTTTTACCGCGTTCTTGAACGCGGGCATTGAATTTTCTGGGATCAGGTTCTTGGCGTCATGCAGTCCCCGATGGGCGTAAGACTTTCCAAGAAAAGGTGTAAGCTCCTGTTTGTGGGACATGTTCGGCATAATCATGATAAGATAAATGAAGAAAACTGTGCAGAACAATCCGGGTAACAACCAAATAAGCATGTCTGTCCTCCATAAGCCTTCTCCCTGCGTCCTGCCGCGAGGGAGAGTTGTTATATGATGAAAGAAAGCGGATCCTTTTCTATAGAAAATTCTACCAGAGATTGCCGAAAGAGCGGCTCGCCGTCTACGTGGAGAGGAAGAGCAGCCTCAGACTCAATCTGTGCTTTCCTGCATCGGAAGATATGTACGCCCGGCAGACGGGTATGCTTCCCGAAGAACACAGTGGGAAGGATCAGAAGAGCGTACGTCTTTGGTACATTCGCGATCACAATCAGATCCAGCGCTTTATCGTCCGGTCTGGCATCCGGGCAGAACTTACAGCCTCCGCCCTCGAAGGGAAGATTCATGGCAGCCGCAAAATAGGTCCGTTCATAATGCATCGTCCGTCCATGTTCCAGTGTGACGGTCATCTTTCCCGGCCGGCACCGGAAAAGCTGGTCCAGTGCAAAACATACATAGGACAACTTCCCGAGCCTTAGCCGGTTGAGCACAGGCTTTACCCTTGAAACGCCAACCTGACGACAGATCGCAGCGTCATAGCCGATTCCTGAGCTTACCGCAAAACGAAGGCGTCTCTCGGGGTACATAAGTACGGGGTACATGAGTACCCCGAGATCAATTTTTTTTCTGCCTGAGGAGGTAAGAATGGTATCTAACGCCTTCGTCAAATCAGAGGGAATCCCCAGTCCCCGTGCAAAATCATTGCCGGAGCCGACCGGGATGTATCCCACAGTCGTCTTTTCTAGAGAACAGATACCGTTCACTACTTCATTGATTGTTCCGTCTCCGCCCAGGATAACCAGCGTGTGCGGCTCGCCGTCGGAGGTGATCCTGGCGGCGATCTGCGTTGCATGCCGCTGGAATTTGGTGAAATACACTTGATAGGCGGTATGTTCCTCCTTCAGCCGTTCTTCTACCTTTTTCCAGACCTGCCGCCCAAGGCCGGAGCGGGCGTTCGGGTTTACAATAAAATGATACATGTATCTGTCCGTCTCTTTCGTTTTCGTTTGATGGTCTTAACCGCGGGGCATCTCCCATGCATTATGGTCCGTATGTAGGAGCATGTGCGCTTTGTGCGATAACGGTTTTTCCATGAAATCCTCGTACAGCTTTTGGATATCCGGGTTCTCGTGCGAGAAGCGAAGCTTGGAGTTGGAATCAAGGAAATAAAGGTTCTTGCCACGTTCATGGGCGAGTTCCAGCCCGTCGTGAATGGGCTGTCCGCCGCCGCCGACGCATCCGCCCGGACAGGCCATGACTTCCACAAAATCATAGTGCACTTCACCGTGCTCGATCGACTCGATCAGCTTCCGGGTGTTGCCAAGCCCGCTGACAACCGCTGCCCGTATCGTCGCATCGCCGATCTGGACTTCGGCTTCAATGACGCCGGTTCCGAAAGCAGGACTTCGTACAGCTTTAAACGCGTCTGGATCTGCATTTTTTCCTGTTACCAGATAGTGGGCTGATCTAAGGGCGGCTTCCATCACTCCGCCGGTCGCCCCGAAGATTACGCCCGCACCGGAGCCTTCCTTCATCAAAGGATCGCATTCGCGGTCTTTGAGAGTGGCGGGATCGATGTGCGCGGAACGGATCATACGCGTCAGCTCACGGGTTGTAAGGACCGCGTCGATATCATGTCCGGCATATTCGCCGTAGAACAGTTCCATATTTCGTTCGCCTTTCTTTGCCACACAAGGCATGACAGAGACGGTGTAAATGTCTTCCGGACGGACGCCGATGGACTGAGCGAAGTATGTTTTCATGACAGCGCCGAACATCTGCTGCGGTGATTTTGCTGTGGAAAGCTGCGGCACCAAATGCGGATACTGGGACTTGATGAAACGGATCCAGCCTGGGCAGCAGGAAGTAAACATCGGACGCAGCCTGAGTTCTCCCTTTGTGAAACGCTCCAGGAATTCGTTGCCTTCCTCCATGATCGTAAGGTCTGCGGAGAAAGTGGTGTCGAATACATAGTCCACGCCAAGGCGTTTCAGAGAATCCATAATCTTGCCGATGGTCGCCTCCTCAAGAGGAATTCCAAGAGCCTCGCCCCATGCCGCCCGAACCGCAGGCGCAACCTGGGCAACGACGATCTTCTTTTTGTCGGCGATCGCATCCCATACTTCGTCGGTATCATCACGCTCGCGCAGAGCGCCGACCGGACAATGGGTAATACACTGCCCGCACAGGGAGCAGGAAACATCGGAGATCTTCTTGTTCCCGGAAACGCTAACAGTAGTACGGGAACCGGTGCCAGTCACATCCCAGATATGTAGATCCTGAACTTTGTCACAGATCTGGATACAACGCATACATTTGATACATTTTCTGGAATCCCGAATCAGCGGGAAGGTCTTATCCCACGGGGTATCCTCAAAACGTTCTTTGAACGGAAGATCGATATTGTTAAAATCATTGGCAACCTTCTGGAGCGAACAGTTTCCACTGCGGACACAGGTCGCGCATTTGCAGTCGTGCTGGGAAAGAAGGAGCTGTACGTTCCGCTTTCTGGCAGCGCGCACCTTCGGGCTGTTCGTATAGATCACCATGCCTTCCTTTACAACATTGTTGCAGGAAGTAACTAATTTGTCCATGCCCTCCAATTCCACGACACAGACGCGGCATGCCGCAATCTCATTAATGCCTTTTAAGTAGCACAGCTTGGGAACGGGAATACCGGCGCTGGCGGCAGCTTCCATAATTGTCGTACCTTCCGGTACGGAAATATTTCGGTTGTCTATTGTTATATTTACCATAATTTTTCCCGCCCTCCTTTGAAAATGCCGTAGCCGAAGTGATCGCAGCGCAGGCATCTGCTTGCCTCCTGCTTTGCCTCAGCCTCGGTCATACAGTTCTCTACACCGTCGAAATCGCAGACGCGTTCGCAGGCTTCGCGCTCGGTCATATTCACTCTTCCGCAAGGAAGCCTGTCGGCTAGACGGGCTTCGGGGATCTCTACATCGCAGCCGATCTCGTGGTGGAATCCAAGGTATTCGTCAATATTGGCAGCCACGACCTTGGCAGCCGCAATCGCCTTAATGACAGAAGCCGGGCCGGAAGCACAGTCGCCGCCCGCAAATACGCCGGGGATGTTGTCGAAACCGCCGTACTTCTGGGTAAGGATCTTGCCGCGCTCAACAGGAACGCCGGCCTCTTCAAAATGCTGGTATTCGATGTCCTGCCCGATTGCTACGATGAGGGTCTGGCATGGTATCAGGACATCCTCTTCTCCAGTTGGACGCACACTTGCCCGTCCGTCCTTGATCTTGCTAATCATCTGAGGCGTTACGTAAATTCCAGATACGTGGCCGTCTTCATCGGTCACGATGCGGGACGGGGCCATGAGAGTCTGTACTTCAATGCCTTCCGCGATAGCGCCTTCGATTTCCGCGGGAAGAGCCGTCATATCCGCCACGCGGCGCCTGTAGACGATACTGACCTTCTTCGCGCCCAGACGTTTGGCAGTGCGGACCGCGTCCATGGAAACATTGCCGCCGCCGATGACCGCCACATCCTGGCCGGCCAGATCAGGAGCTTTTCCGATTCCGACGTCGCGGAGGAATCTCACAGCGGAAAGCACGCCTTCGGCCTGCTCGCCGTCAATGCCGAGTTTCTTGTCAGTGCTGGCGCCGATGGTGATCAGTACGGCGTCATATTCCTCACGGAGGCTTTGGATCGTCATGTCCTGTCCGATCCGTTTGCCAAATTCTACTTTTACACCAGTCTCAAGTACCGCATTGATATCGTCGTCCAACCGGTCTTTCGGAAGTCGGTAGTTCGGGATGCCATAGCGGAGCATTCCACCAAGTTTAGGAAGCATCTCAAATACCGTCGTTTCATGTCCCATCAACTGCAGATAATAAGCGGCGCTAAGGCCTCCCGGGCCTCCGCCGACAACTGCGACCTTCTTCCCTGTAGCCGGTGCACAGGACGGAGGCGGAACTTTGCCTGCATAATCTGCTGCCATACGCTTCAGGCCGCGGATATTGATTGCATCGTCCACCATATTTCTCCGGCAACGCGCCTCGCAAGGATGCTCGCAGATAAAACCGCAGGTGGTTGGGAACGGATTGTCTTTCCGGATCAGACGGATCGCATCGGCATAACGCCCTTCCCCGACGAGAGCGATATACCCTGGAATGTCCACATGTGCCGGGCAGAGGGAGACGCAAGGTACAGGCTGGCTGTACTGGCAGGTACATCTTCCCTGACGAATATGTTCTTCGTAATCCTCCCGGCACCCGATCAGGCTCTTATAGACCATATGCGCCGCTTCATAACCGATCGCGCAGTCCGCGCTATCCATGATCGCGGTTGCCAGGCTCTCCATCAGGTCAAGAGTCCCCATCGTTGCTTTGCCGTCCAGTACGTCAGTCAGAAGCATCTTCAGCTGCCAAAGACCAACTCGGCACGGGACACATTTCCCACAGGTCTGCGCATGGCACATCTCCAAAAATGACAGCGTCATATCCACAGGACATAGTCCCGGCGGACTGGATTCGATCCGGCGTTCCAGGTCCCTGTAAAGCCCTTCGACAACGACCTGGGCTTTGTTGGGAGCAAGAATTTCAAGTCTGCTCATAATTACATTTCTCCTTTTTGTATTGGATAATTTTTGTGATGCCAGGGCACTGAATGTCCGTGTGACATCCTTTGACTCCAACATCTTTTATTTATCTTATATATTGTACCTAAAAAATAAAAAGTTTTCAAGAGAAGTTAGAGTGTTTTGAGGATTGATATAAAATAGACATACTTCCTTTACACTTTTCGGTAAAACTGTGTTAAAATAGTAATAATATTTTCCCCTTGTGTGGTTAAAACTGCGATTCATAGCAGCCCACCTCACAGTTGGGATGTTTTACGGTAAATATATATGTAGAAGTGTCTACATAATGACGGATCAGAAGCAGAAAGGATGTAGAAGATTATGAAAGTAACAGATTTTGGAGTAACATTAAAAGGTGAGGAGACAAAGCTTTATACACTGTCCAATCAAAATGGCATGGAGATCGCGGTCACCGACTATGGGGCGTCCTTGGTACAAGTGTTTGTGCCGGACAAGGACGGACATCCCTGCGACGTGGTGTTGGGCTACGACGAGGCGGCGGGCTATGAAGCGGGCGAAGGACTGTTCTTCGGCGCAGTGGTAGGAAGGAACTCGAACAGGATCGGTGGCGCGGCCTTTGAGCTGAATGGGAAGAAATATGAACTTGCCAAAAATAATAACGGCAACAACCTGCATAGTGGACCGGATTATTTTCATCTGCGTATGTGGGAACTGAAAGAGAAGGCGGAAGATCATCTGACGTTTGCCATCGACAGCCCGGATGGGGACCAGGGATTTCCGGGGGCGGTGCACATTGAAGTGACCTATACGCTGACGAAGGATAATTCCATCAAAATCTCTTACCATGCTGTGCCGGATGAAGATACGGTTCTCAATATGACGAATCACAGTTATTTTAACCTGGACGGGCATGCGTCCGGCGATGTTCTGGAGCAGGAGGTGTGGATCGACGCGGACCGATTTACGCGGGGGAACGAGGAGCTGATCGCAACAGGCGAGATCCTGCCTGTGGAGGGGACACCGATGGATTTCCGCACGAAAAAACCGCTGGGGCGCGATATCAACGCGGACTATGAGGCGCTAAAGTTTGGTTCAGGCTACGATCAGAACTGGTGCCTGAATAACAACGGAAAGTTTGCGAAGGTGGCGGAGATGTCGTCAAAGGAGAGCGGCATTACCATGGAGGTTTATACAGACCTTCCGGGGATGCAGCTCTATACGGCGAATTTTGTCATCAATGAGAAAGGGAAAGACGGCATTATCTACGACAGGCGTTCTGGGTGCTGCTTTGAGACGCAGGTGTACCCGAACGCGGTGCACCATGAGAATTTCCCGAGCGCCGTCTGCAAAAAAGGCGAGACTTACGAGACGGAGACGGTGTATAAGTTCGTATAAAAAGAGAGGGGGTTCTGGCAAGAACGGGCTGATTAGAAAAATATAAGAATGCATAGTGCGGAATAATTCATGGTATTATGTGGTTAATATGCATTGAAACCACAATATCATGATATATATAGAAAAATTCTATATATTGATCTCATATATCATAATAAGTGATTGGACATTTTCGGGAAAGTGTACTATCATACAAATAACAAAGGTAGCCAATACCAATAATTGCAAAATTCCCTTCTAAAATTAAACAAAGGCCTTCCAGGAACGCTTGCCTGGAAGGTTTTTTGTGCGTAAAGCCAGATTAAAAAGATTGCCGCCCATAGAATTGGAAGAGTATGTTTTTATTGCCTGTAGTACATAATTATGCTACAATTTTGAAAATAGAAAGGAGTGAGATATTATGCCGCTTATTATACCAATTAAGGATTTACGCAATACAACCGAGATTTCCAATATAGCACACAAGGAACAGGAGCCTATTTTTATTACCAAAAACGGATACAGCGATTTGGTTGTGATGAGTAGTGAATTATATGATAAGTTTGCGAGGGTGAACCGCATTGATCAGGCGATTTACGAATCTGAGCAGGAAATAGCAAACGGAGCGGAAGCTGTCGATGCAGAGACCGTTTTTGCAGAACTGGAGAAAAAGCATTTTGGATAAATACAAGGTAAAAATCAATCCCAGAGCAATATACGAATTAGACAGTATTTACGAATATATAGCAAATGAGAAATCAGCTCCTGAAAATGCAAAAGGGCAGGTTGAGAGAATTAAAAAGGCTATTTTGAATTTGGATACCTTTCCGCAGTCGCATCAATACCGCAATGAGGGCAGATATGCTGAAAAGGGTTACAGACAGTTGCTGGTGGATAATTATATTGTTGTTTTCCGTATTAATGAAGCAGACAAAATAGTTTATGTGGTGACAGTGCAGTATCAAGGACGGAATATATAAGATTCTTCCCAGATATGCAAAATCAGATCATCGAAAACAGGAATTGGAAGACAGAAAAACAGAAAGGCGGGTAAGATGGGTGATATGACGTTGGAGAGCCAGAAGATCATGCAGGAGATGGGGGAGGTCACGGATCATGAGACGATGATCCTGTGGACCAGGCAGGTAAAAGCTGTCTGGGAAGAGCTAGAGAGCTCCGGCGAGTACCGTGTCAAAAAGGAATATATCGAGAAAAAGAACGATACCATTGCAGAATATTATCTGGAGCTTTACAGGTGGTACACCAGGGAGGCGGGCAAATACATAGACCTGGAAGACGGGCAGGAGTATCCGGTGTGGCTGTGCATTGATGAGGATAATATGCTTCAGCCGGTCGAAGATACCGTGATCCTGAAAGTGGAGGTTCCGCTGGATAAGGTTTTGCTCTGCAACATGGACGCATGGGGATACCGGGTTAATTACTGGTACATTCCGCTTAATGACGCGGACGCCGAGAAGCATAAAAAGGAATTAAAGCGATATGGGATAGGTGAGGAGGACGAGTTGATCTCCACGGATAAGGGGAATTTTTACCCGCTTCTCCGCAAGAAGTTGACCGACAGCTGGAGCCGGGTGTTCACGTTGACGGCGGAGAAGAAGGAGCAGGTAACAGCGACGACGTGGGAACTTCGCAAAGAATGGGTCAAGGAGGTGCGTCTGTATGGAAACGGGCAATAAAGTTATCATGTGGACAGCGCAGACCCAGATTGTCCTGGATACCCTGGAAAAAGACGGAGTGTATTACGTGAAAAAGCAGTATATAGATGAGAAGTATCAGGAGACGGCGTGGAGCTTCCGGCTTGCGTATCATTTCCTGGGGGAAGGCATGGAAAAAAGAGTGCCACGCCCTGCAAAGGCGGAATCGCCGGTGTGGCTCTATAAGGATCCGAAGTGGACGGGGGCACAGGGCGGTGCGCCGCTCATGAAGCTTGAGGTTCCGCAAGAAGAGCTGCTTTTGTTCGATATGCGCAAATGGAATAAAATCCTCAATATGTCTTTGGTCGGAACAGAAGAAGAGAGAAGGTCGTTCGACAAAGAGCTGGAAAGGCAGGGGGTCACGGACGCATCAGATGTATTAAAGAAGCCGTTTTATCCAGCGCTGAAGCGGAAGATTATGAAAAGCTGGGAAAAGCTTTTTGAAGAAACGGATGTGGAAGAGACTTATCTGCAGGGAGCAGTGTGGAGGATAAAAAGGAAGTGGATGGTTCGGCAGGAAAAATTCCAGCCGGAGCAGTGATGGAAAACAGGGGGCGGATACCGCCCCCTGTTATAGATAGTCTTTCAGCAGTTCTTTTGAAATCCCGTATGCCATAAGAGTCCGCGCCTGATAGCGCGTCGTGGCTTTGGCGGCGTCTTTGGGCGTTTGTTTACCCTCAGAGGTAAGAAAACGATGCAGCATCCCGCTGAACAGGATAACGTTCATATTGGAAATATCCCTGACATTTTCCAAGCCAAAATTCCCGCTTTTGGCGGCGGCGGACAGTAGAACAAAGTCCCTCTCGTAAAGATCTCCTTCCCGGAACATGGGAAGGAACTGAAGTCCGTCGGAAGGGAGTTCTTCTGGAAAGACATCGTAATATAATTGGATCGCCTGATTGTACTTTGCAGTATGCTCGCCCAGGAAAATATTCTTGTAGTACAGAGGATCCTTGTATGCAAAGTAGTTAAAACATTCCCATGTCTTTATGTAGACCAAGAGTGGATCGTCCATGCCGTGTGTCTGCTCGGGGAGAGCCATCGCATAATCTTTAAGTGCCCGGAATGATGCAAAGAACATCAGATGGTTCAGATTGTCAAAATAGTTATATAAAGTAGCAACATTATAACCAGCCATGTCGGCGACTTTTCTGGCAGTTACGGCGTCCATTCCTTCCGAATCAGCGATAGCCCAGACAGCCTGCGTAAAATGGCGTATCATACGTTTGTAGCGCAGTTCTTTCTTAGTCATGATCGTTTCTCCCTGTGGTTTCAAATATCCAAGAATTACTCGGATAAATCCAGTATATCATAATTTCAGATCTTCGCAATATAAAACAGGCACTTGTTTGAGCTTGCGCATTTTTATCTACTTGAAGATCAGCCGCGACCGAAAACCTTTAAAAAATTCTAAAAATATAAGGAATCCTTACTTGTTTTGTAGTAGAATAAAAATGTCGGATTTTCTTTATGTATGATAGAAACGAATGAAAGGAAGCGCCAATTATGTTACCGGAGGAACGGGCACGAGAAAAAATTGACAAGCAGTTAATGAATGCAGGCTGGGACATTGTTTCAAGGAGCGAGTATGTTCCTAAAAGCGCATCTGCGGTAAAGGAGGCGCTGATGCGGGGGAACACAGAAAGCGACTATCTTTTATTTGTTGACGATAAGGCGATTGCGGTTGTAGAGGCTAAAAAAGAAGACAGCCGTCTGGGTAGAAATGTGCAGATACAAGCGGAAGGATATGCCAGGAGCCCTAAGAACTGGTATGGACTGTGGTTTAAAGGACTAATACCGCTTGTGTATTTAGCAAACGGTAAGAAGATATATTTTAAGAATATGTTGATTTCGGGCAGCGACTATACAGAGCTTATCGAGATGCATCCGCCTAAAAAGATGCTTCAGCTCATCAATCAGGCGTCTGAGTACGGAGCCCTTCCAAAGCTTGAGAAATGTGGGCTGCGTGAGTGTCAATATAAAGCGGAGCTTGAATTTGAAAGATCAATAAAAGAAGGAAATAAAAAGAATCTTGCAGTCCTCGCAACTGGAAGCGGCAAGACTTATCTGGCATGCCTTGCAAGCTACAGGCTGTTGAATTACACACCGGCCAGAAGGATTCTGTTCCTTGTTGACCGCAATAATCTTGCAAGACAGACCGAGGCGGAGTTCAGCCGGTTTGACCGCACAGAGGGGCGGCGGGAAATGAATTCTCTTTATCGGATCAATCGGTTGAAAAAAGAAGACGACATTAAAGGAGATATTGTTATTTCAACGATCCAGAAATTGTATTTAGTGCTTACCGGCCAGACAATCAGCGACGATAATGAAGATGCAGAGGATGAGAAAATAGCGACAGACGAGACGGAGGAGACAAAGGAAACCGTCGCATTAGGCGATGATTTGAAGCTTGCTTCCGACTATTTCCAGCTTATTATCGTGGATGAATGTCACCGTTCGATTTACGGAAAGTGGCGGAGTGTGTTGGATTATTTCTCTGAGGCCAATGTGCTGGGGCTTACGGCGACTCCTACGCCGGAGGCGTATGCTTTTTTTAACAATCATATGATCGAAAAATATATCTACGATGAATCTGTCGTTGACGGCGTCAATGTTCCTTCCCGTGTTTACCGTATCTCTACGGAGATCACAGAACACGGCGGCGCAATCAAAAGTGGTACGAACGTCGAAGAGACTGCTCGCAGGACAGGGAAAGAAACACCATACATAGCCGAAAAAAGAATGGATTATGATTCGGCACAGCTTGACAGGACGGTTGTAAACCGCGATCAGATCAGGAAAGTCCTGTTGGCATATAAAAAAGCGATCTATGAAGAGCTATATCCAGAGCGGGACAAGAAGTGGGAGTATGTGCCTAAGACATTGATCTTTGCAAAGGATGATAATCATGCGACCGAGATTGTCAACGGCGTCAAGGATGTATTTAAAACCGAATTTGAATCCGGAGAGGTTCCGGAGCATTTTGTGCAAAAGATTACCTACTCCTCTGAAGATTCAAACGGTCTCATCCGTGATCTAAGGACAGAAAAGGATTTCAGGATTGCCGTGACTGTTACGCTGGTGGCAACCGGTACGGATGTGAAGCCGCTGGAAGTTGTCTTCTTTATGAAGGATGTCCGCTCCGATGTGCTTTATACGCAGATGAAAGGACGCGGCTGTCGTGTTATCAGCGACGATAAACTGCGTGAGGTTACGCCGAATGCCAATACAAAAGAATGCTATTATATTATAGACAGCGTAGGCGTAACGGAGCATGAAAAGGTCATTTCGCATCCAATTGTGAGTTCCGGTCCGGGAAAAAAGATACTCTCTCTTGAACATCTGCTTGAGCATTTAGCACATAATGAATTGAGCGATGAGAATCTATGGCTGCTCAGGGACTACTGTTCTACGATTAACAGGCGATATGAGGGGAATCCGTTCTTTGGCAGACATTTAGATTATTTCATCACAACATATGGATTTGCGCCAAGGACAATAGCAGGAAATATACAGACCGCGACGGACGAAGGATTTCTGATCGAGTGTCAGTACATTGATCCTTCACATGACAATAGCCGCCGGATGTCTTTGATTGATTCCCTGATTAGCAACACTGCCGCCCGTGAGAAACTGCTTGAAATGCAGCGGGGATACGTTATCAGTACCGAAGAAGATCCTGATACGCTGATCTATGCAGGTTTTTCTAAGGAAGCAGCGAAGCCGTTTATTGAGAATTTTGAGAAATATCTCTATGAAAACAAGGATAGAATCGAAGCACTAAGGATTATATATAATTTCGATGATTCTGTGGTTACCAACGCAATGCTTAGGGATCTTAGAGACAGGCTGCTTGCGCAGAACCGTCAGTATGGGGCGTACCAGATCTGGAAAAACTATCAAATACTTGATACCAACAATAACGTTGATGAACTGGATGTAAAAACGAATGTAAACGCGCTGACTAACCTGATTCAGATTGTCCGTTATGCTTATAAAAAGAATCACAAACTGACAAGTCTGGTTAGCGGTTATACCAGACGGTTCAGCCTTTACTGTGGGCAGAAGCAGCGCGTTCTCACGCCGGATCAGGTGGAAGTTATGCGTCAGGTGGCAGAGTTTGTCGTAGGCGACGGGGCAATCTCTGTCCAGGAATTGAACGAGATCGATACGGATCTATGGCGACGAGGTGTGACGAGCTTTGGAACAAAGGTATTTGCAGACGAGATGCAGGCTTTAGCAAGAATACTATTAAAGGTGGCATAATATGGCGAAACAAAAATCAGAGTCAGCATTGCTGAGTAAAGTATGGAATATAGCAAATGTATTGGCGGCAGCAGGGGTAGGATTTACAGATTATATCACGCAGTTGACGTATATCCTGTTTCTGAAGATGGATGATGAAAAAGAAGAGTTAGGGCTGGGAAGTTCTATCCCTGAAGGATACAAGTGGAGGGATTTGGTTCCTCTTAGCGGGACCGATCTGGTAGATAAGTACGAAGAGATTTTGGACGAGCTTTCAAAGGATGAGGGGCTGATCGGGACGATTTTTACCAAAGCGGTCAACAAAATCGACCGTCCAGCTATGCTTGCCAAAGTGATTGAAATGGTATCGGAAGAAAACTGGTATATGATGGAGGGAGACTTTAAGGGCGCGATTTATGAAGACATTCTTGAAAAGAACGGTCAAGATAGAAAAAGCGGCGCCGGGCAGTACTTCACGCCAAGAGCGTTAATTTCTGCGATTATGGATGTGATTGATCCGAAGATTGACGAGACTGTCGCGGATCCATGCTGCGGCACAGCAGGATTTCTGCTCGCGGCTTATGAGCATATGCGGGTACAGAGCAAGAATGTAGAAAAGCAAAGATTTCTGAAGAACAATGCTTTATTCGGCGCGGATAACACGTCTCTGGTCGTTACGCTGGCTTCCATGAATCTGTATCTGCACGACATCGGTGTAAATAGGAGTCCGATTGCATATAAGGATTCTTTGGTTGAGAGTTCAGAAAATCTATACCATGTGGTTATGACAAATCCTCCTTTTGGCACGAGGCCGCAGGGAAGCGTTGAAGTATCTGCAAACAGGCCGGAGTTTATCAAGACATCGGATAATCAGGTGAACTTCCTTCAACATATTATGTCGATCGTAAAGACAGGCGGACGTGTGGGTGTGGTACTACCGGACAGTGTGTTGACGGATGGCGGCGCCACGGAGAAAGTTAGAAAGAAGCTTATGAAAAATTATAACCTTCATACGATTCTTCGCCTTCCAACTGGTATCTTCTATGCAAATGGCGTTAAGACAAACGTGTTGTTCTTTGACAAAGGCGAGCCGACAAAGGATATCTGGGTATATGACTACAGGACTGGAATTAAGCACACACTGTCGACAAAGCGTATGAAACGCTCCGATCTTCAGGAGTTTGTTGACTGCTATTGTTCTGGGCGTTTGCAGGATAGAAAAGAAACGTATTCGGAGGAAAATCCGAATGGGAGATGGCGGCGGTTTTCGGCAGAAGAAGTCAAGGCGGCAGAAAATCTTGACTTTAAGTGGTTAGATTTGGAAGAAAAAGATGAGCGAAGCATAAGTGAAATTCTTGAGGATTTGCAGAGTGAGGCAGAATCTATTAATGAGGCTGTCATAAAATTGAAGCATGTGCTGGGAGATGTAATAAATCTATGATTAATATAAAGAGAATGAAAGCCAGTATTCTTTCTTTTGCTTTTCGTGGGGAACTACTTAATTTTGATGATAAAAGCGGTGTCAATGCCAGGTTGGAGGGAATACACAAAAAAATTAAGAATTTTAAGCCGATTTTAGAACAGGAAAAGCTGGTGAATGCTCCTGCGCATTGGAATTGGAGTCGCTTGGGTTATATTACATCTAATCACGGGCAAATCACTCCTACCGAGACATTCAGCTATATAGATGTAGGTACATTAGATAATGCGAATCAACGACTCCCACATCAGGAAAATGTTGTAGAAGCTAAAAATGCTCCATCAAGGGCAAAAAAGATCGTGGAATTCGGCGATGTCTTGTATTCGACAGTCAGACCGTACCTGCATAATATCTGTATTATAGACAAGGAGTTCTCTAAAAAGCCTATAGCCAGCACGGCGTTTTGTGTGATGAAAGTCGATGAAACAGTATTGTTGAATAAATATCTGTTTTACTGGCTGTTATCACCGGAATTTGACAAGTATTCAAACGGCAATCCATCAAGAGGTACTTTGTATCCAGCTATTGGGGAAAAGGATTTGCTGAATGGGGTAATTCCCCTTCCTACTCTTGAGGAACAACAGTCCATTGTGGATATTATAGATGAAACGTACACCGCGATAAATCAATTGGCATATTATCAATCTCAATTCACCAGTGATTTTAATGTTCTTAAAAAGAAAGCACTAGAATTGGCTTTTAGAGGGAAATTAACAGATCAACTAGTGTCAGACGGAACCGCAGAAGAGTTGCTTGATCAGATTAAAAAAGAATGGCATTTTTCTGGAAAAGCCTTGAAAGGAAAGAAAACCAAAGTAAAGGATGAGATAGTTCCGTTTGCGATCCCATCTAATTGGAAATGGTGTAGATTATCGGATATATCTAACACGAATATAGGATTGACGTATCACCCTGAAAATATTGTTGAAGACGGAACAATTGTGATACGTTCAAGCAATATTGTTAATGGAAAGATGGATTATTGTGATCTTGTCAAGGTTGATTGTCCGATAAAAGATAATCAGTATCTCAAAAACAATGATATAGTTATTTGCGCAAGGAACGGTAGTAAGGCTCTTGTTGGTAAATGTGCAATATATGAAGGTACTTCGAGAAAGGTGTCATTTGGGGCGTTTATGGCCGTTCTAAGAACACCGTTTTACAAGTATATTTACTATTACCTACATACAGATACTTTCAGGAGATATTTTTCAAACGATGATACAAAACAAATCAATCAAGTAACTCAGGTTATACTAAAGAATGCACTTGTTCCATTACCTCCATTGGCGGAACAGAAGAGAATTACGGAAAAGCTAAATGAAATAATACAGGGTGTTGCACTATAAACCACTCTATGGTAGGTATGAAAAATATCGTCTTTTTTATTTTCTCTATTAAGTATTATTACAAATTTGTTATCAAATTTGACTATATACTTTTTTACATGAATTTTAATAAAAGGCAAAACAGACCACTGAAGTTGTCTTAAATGACTACCAAAATAATAAGACTCTTGGTATAATATAAATACAATGAATGTGGAGGTTCGGATATGGAAAATTTAAAAAGCAATATTGACCATTACATGGAATTAAAAGGAATTAAGATGTACAGCCATTTACTCATTAATATTGCTTATGAATTAGGAATTAAAGGACAAGAAGCATATAAATTTGCAAATAAAGAAAAATCCAACTTTTCAAAAATGCTAAAAGGAGAAAGGCCGCTTAAATACGACTTTATTATTCCTTTGGAAAAAATATTTGGAGTTTCATTGGCACGGTTACTATATGAAGATGCGTACAAATTACCTGTTGAAAAGGAAAATGTACCGTTCAATAAAGGCTTTAGATATTACGCATATTTAGATGACCCAGAATTGTATAAAAATGAATTTGATGTATTGCTTGCAAAGGATGGGAACTCTATCCTTACTCAATCCGACGAATTTGGCAAAACTTTCCTTGACTATGTAGTTGAATATCATTCCGTTAATGGTGTTAGATATCTCCATGACGAATATGGAATAAAGTTGAAAT
>JAAWDY010000043.1 GCA_022793995.1 Coprococcus sp. | reverse complement strand
TCCTTTTACGAATACATCCACTGATTTAAGACCATGTACCAAAGCTGCCTTTGCTGCTGTCTCCGCAGCCATCTGCGCTGCATATGGGGTAGATTTCCTTGAACCTCTAAATCCCAGACCACCGGCACTTGCCCATGATAACGCATTACCCTGTGCATCCGTCAAAGTAACGATCGTGTTATTGAAAGATGACTGGATATGTGCCTGTCCGCGTTCAACGTTTTTCTTGACACGTTTTTTTGTCACTTTTTTTGTAACTTTTTTAGCCATAATAAAACTAACCTACACTTTCCTCATTATAGTTGCCTTGTTATTCGGTTTCATTTTGCTGCTTTATGAGCCGCACTATTTCTTCTTATTCGCAACAGTTCTCTTCGGACCTTTTCTTGTCCTTGCATTCGTCTTCGTCTTCTGTCCACGGACCGGAAGACCTTTTCTGTGCCGGATCCCTCTATAGCATCCGATCTCCTGAAGCCTCTTGATATTTAGGGCGATCTCTCTTCTAAGATCACCTTCCACTGTCTGAGTCTCGTCGATAACCGCGCTGATCTTCTTGACCTCGTCGTCCGTCAGATCTCTGCAGCGTGTGTCCGGATTCACTCCTGCTTCTTTCAGGATACGGTCGGAACTTGCTCTGCCGATCCCGTAGATATAAGTTAATCCAATCTCCACACGTTTGTCTCTTGGTAAGTCTACACCTGCAATACGAGCCATTTGTGATTTCCTCCATTTTCTTTGATCTTGATTCCTGATTTTGTCTTACAATGAGGCTGCGGGCACTTGAGAGTCTGTACCCTACCGAAGCTCATCTTCGATATCCCAGCCCAGGCACGTCGGTATCCGCGCCCTTTACCGGCAACCGTCTAAACGGCCAATGACAGCCGGTATTCTAAGCAATATACTTGAAATCACCACTTCTGCTCTTCACAAGTGGGGTGCTTCCCTGTATATTTGAAATAGCAGTCCGCGCCTTCGCACACCCTTTGCACATCCCGCTATCAGCCGCCTGATTAATTGATAAACATAATAAAAGGTAACATCCCTCAACTAAGCTCGGAAACACCTCGCTAAGTTTCCAGATGGGCTTTCACACTAAGTTCATGCCGCGCCTGCGGCTTGCATTCACTAAGTGTTCAATGCCTACCCTTGTCTTTGTTTATGTTTCGGATTCTCGCAGATAATTCTGACACGTCCTTTTCTCTTGATAACTTTACATTTCTCGCATATTGGTTTTACTGATGATCTAACCTTCACGTCAAATCCTCCTTTCCTCCCTTGCCTGTTTTCCATTATCCGTCTGCCTAAAATATCTGACGGCAGTACGCATAATATTATAACACCACAGAAATTATAAAGTCAATAGCAAATTATTTATCTCTCCAGATAATTCTCCCCTTTGACAGGTCATATGGGGACAACTCCAATGTTACTTTATCACCGGGCAAAATCTTAATAAAATTCATCCGCAGCTTTCCGCTGATATGTGCCAGGACCTGATGTCCGTTCTCCAGTTCCACCTGGAACATAGCGTTCGGAAGTTTTTCTACGACAGTCCCTTCAATTTCAATAACATCTGCTTTCGACATATTATGATTCCTCCTTCATTCCTCTTTCCTGAGTCCTGTACTCTTTCAGTATCCGCTTGATTTTTATATCGTCCGCCTGCACGGTATCATATTTTTTTCTGATAAGCTGCACATGTTTTTTCTTTTTCTTTTTCGGCTTTTCTACGGTTCTATTTTCCCCGTCCACTAAATATACATATGCTTCTTCCAGACCGTATATGACATAAATCTTGTCTTTGTCATGTCCTGCAAGGGACCGCGCAAGCATTCCTGTTTCCCATCTGTCCATCTTTTCCCCTACTTCCCGGTAAGCGTCAAAAGCCTGGGCTCGCCTTTTGTAATCAGCACTGTATTTTCATAATGTGCTGAAGGCTTCCCATCCGCTGTGACAACGGTCCAATCATCCTCAAGCCATCTGACCCGCGCTGTTCCCAGGTTGATCATCGGCTCAATCGCCAAAGTCATCCCTGCTTTGAGCTTCGGCCCTCTGCGGAGCACAGAAAAGTTCGGGATCTCTGGTTCTTCGTGCAGGTGTGTCCCGATACCATGTCCGCACAGCTCCCGCACTACGCCATAACCGAACTGCCGCACATAGCGTCCGATCGCATTCGATATATCAAATAGATGATTGCCTTCTTTTGCAAACTTTATTCCTTCAAAAAAGCTCTGCCTTGTCACCTCAACGAGCTTCTTCACTTCAGGCCCGATCTCTCCGACTGCGTGCGTCCTGGCCGCGTCTGAATGGTAGCCCTTATAAATCACCCCGGCGTCAAGGCTTACGATATCCCCCTCACGGACGACTCTTTGCTTTGAAGGAATCCCATGGACGACCTCATCATTTACAGAAACACAGATAGATGCCGGATACCCATTGTAATTCAGGAAAGAAGGTTCGCAGCCGAAACTGCGGATCACTTCCTCCCCTAACCTGTCAATATCCAGCGTCGTCATTCCCGGCTTTAATGCCCTTTCCAGTTCCGTATGTACGATTTCCAGAATCCTGCCCGCCTCAGTCATCAGCGCTATTTCTCTTTCTGATTTAATCGTAATCGGCATCTGTTATTCTCCTAATATAGAAACAATGGCGCCAAATACATCTTCCATATCCACTGTTCCGTCCACTGTTTTTAAAATTCCGGCGTTCGTATAATAATCGATCAACGGCTGTGTCTGCTCATGGTAAACACCCAGACGCTTTTCCACTGTCTCCGGCTTATCATCGTCTCTCAGAATCAATTCTCCCCCGCAGGTATCACAGATCCCATCCTGTTTGGGAGCAGCGTAGACAAGATGATATGTAGCCCCGCATCCCACGCATGCACGGCGTCCCCCCATACGACGAATAATGTTCTCGTCCGGCACGTCAACGTCAACAGCATAGTCCATTTTCTGTCCCTGCTTCGCAAGCGCTGCATCAAGCGCTTCCGCCTGCGGGATCGTCCGCGGAAAACCGTCCAGGACATATCCCTTTGCACAGTCCTCCTGATTCACACGATCCACCACCAGATCCACCACCAGTTCGTCCGGTACAAGAAGTCCCTGATCCATGTATGTCTTTGCCTTCTTTCCAAGCTCCGTCCCGTTTTTGATATTTGCCCGGAAAATATCTCCCGTGGAAATATGGGGGATGCTATACTTAGCGGCTATTTTTTTTGCCTGCGTCCCTTTTCCGGCTCCCGGTGCACCTAACATAATGATTTTCATGCCCACTTTCCTCCTTACATTGTGAACTTCATTGCCGAATAGGCAATTGAGTTACGGTACCCCGCTCGACGGGGTTACCTTATAAATTTCATTGCCAATTAGGCGATCTGAATTACGGTATCCCACATATCGGGGTTACCCTGTGAAATTCATCGCCGAACAGGTGAGCCTGCAGGCGATTTGATTCTGCCACAACAGCCCGGTCGCGCCTTATCCGGCGGAACCGAGCTGTGATGTCTGAATTAAAACCCAAGGAAGCTGTTCTTATTAGAACCGCCCTTGCTGTTTAAAAATCCTGTATAATTGCGTACGAGCATCTGCGATTCAATCTGTTTTACTGTTTCCAGTACGACTCCAATAATAATAATCAACGATGTGCCTCCAAATGATACCTGGGCGCCGAAGATTCCATTAAATGCAAACGGAACCACCTGGACGATTACAAGACCGCAGGCTCCTATAAAGATTATATAATGAAGTATCTCATTCAGGTAATCCACAGTAGGTTTACCTGGACGAATTCCCGGAATAAAGCCGCCCCGTTTTTTCATATTGTTCGCAACATCCATGGGGTTAAACGTAATATTCGTATAGAAATATGCGAAAAATACGGTCAGCAAAATATACACAATCAATCCCCAGGAATACTTAAGGTGAGACGGATTACACCAGTTACCAGAATTTAAGCCCCGCAGGATTTCGCTTCCAAGGCCTGTGCCATTTCCTTTCCCAAGGAAACTCGCGATCACGATTGGGAACTGCATAATCGAGGATGCGAAGATAACAGGAATGACTCCCGCTGTATTGACCTTAAGTGGAATATTGCTGGACTGTCCGCCAACCAGCCGCCGTCCCTGTACTTTCTGGGAATACTGAACCGGAATCTTTCTCTCCCCGTCCTGAAGTATTACTGTAAAAATGACCAAAGCCAGGATGATCGCCAGGATAATGATCGCCGCAAGTCCGCCGCGGGCAAGACCTTTTCCCTTCACAAACTGTTCGTACAAAGCTGTGAGGTCGTTTGGGATACGGGACAAGATATTGATAAGGAGGACGATGGAAATTCCATTCCCCACCCCTTTTTCCGTAATCCGCTCGCCGATCCACATCAAAAATGCAGAACCTGCCGTTAACGTCAAAACTACGACTGCCCCGTTTACAAAATTGTACTCCACCAGAAGTCCCTGGCGTCCAAAACTTACGGCCATAGCCGTGGATTCAATCAGCGCAAGACCGACTGTTACATAACGCGTGATCGTAGCGATCTTCTTTCTTCCGTCCTCTCCCTCTTTTTGCATCTCTTCCAATTTCGGAATCGCAATCGTAAGGAGCTGCATGATGATGGAAGATGTAATATAAGGAGTGATGCTCAGCGCAAATACCGACATCTGTTCAAAGGAACCGCCGGTAAACGCGTTAAAGAAATTAAACATATCCCCTGACTGGCTTGCGAAAAAATTCCTGATATAGCTTGGATTAACTCCCGGTGTCGGGAGCTGCGACCCAAGCCTGATTACAACCAGCATCATGAGGGTGTACAAGATCTTTCTCCGTATATCATCGATTTGAAATGCCTTACGGATTGTCTGTAGCATTAGATCACCTCTGCTTTTCCACCAAGTGCCTCAATCTTCTCTACTGCGCCTGCACTGAATGCATTTGCCTGAACTGTGAGCTTCTTGGTTAATTCTCCGTTTCCAAGAATTTTAACACCGTCACGCGGGTTCTTGACAATGCCCTGCTCAATTAATGTTTCTACAGAAACTACCGCGTCGTTCTCAAACACTTCCAAAGTGCTGACATTGATTCCAACGATTTCTTTCGAGTTCCTGTTGGTGAATCCTTTTTTCGGGATTCGTCTGTAAAGCGGCATCTGACCGCCTTCAAATCCAGGCCTCGGCGCTCCTGAACGGGCTTTCTGTCCTTTGTGCCCCTTTCCGGCTGTCTTACCATTTCCTGAACCGTGTCCACGGCCTCTTCTGAAATTATTGCTATGCTTTGATCCGTCAGCAGGCCTTAAATTTGATAAGTCCATAACGACACCTCCTTATCCATAAGATTTATGCTTCTTCTTCCACTTTAACCAGATGGCTTACCTGCCGCACCATCCCTCTTACCGCGTCATTATCCGGCAGGACAACTGTTTTATGAAGCTTTCTGAGTCCTAATGCTTCTACTGTTTTTTTATGCTTCGGAACAGCGCCGATTGTTGATTTCACTAATGTGATCTTCAAATTTGCCATTGCTATTCCCTCCTTAGCTTAAAATCTCTTCCACAGATTTTCCGCGGAGCCTTGCCACATCTTCCGGAGCCTTGACCTGCTTAAGCCCGTTGATCGTAGCAAGCACTACATTCTGCTTATTATTTGAGCCCAATGATTTTGTACGGATATTCTTGATTCCCGCCAGCTCGATCACGGCACGCGCCGGACCGCCTGCGATAACACCGGTACCATCCGGAGCCTTCTTGAGGAGAACGGAAGCACTTCCAAACTCCCCTACAAAATCATGCATAATACTTCCATTTTCATCTAATGAAACTGAAATCAGTTTCTTCATGGCGTCCTCTTTTCCTTTGCGGATCGCTTCCGGAATTTCAGTTGCCTTTCCTAAACCTGCACCAACATGGCCGTTTTCATCGCCAACAACAACCAGCGCTGTGAATCTCATGTTGCGGCCACCCTTTACAACCTTGGTAACACGTTTGATTGATACTACTTTTTCTGTAAGTTCAAATTGACTAGCATCAATACGTTCCTGTCTCATGTGTGCGCCTCCTTCTAGAAATCCAAACCAGCTTCTCTCGCTGCGTCTGCTAATGCTTTCACTTTTCCATGGTAGACATATCCTCCCCTGTCAAATACAACAGTGGTAATGCCTTTCTCGATCGCCTTCTTCGCGATCACTGTCCCTAAATATGCCGCTGCCGCAACATTGTTCGTCTTCTCCAGCTCTGCCTTCACATCTTTCTGAAGAGTGCTTGCAGAAACCAGGGTGTGATGAATCGTATCGTCGACAATCTGAGCATACATATGGTTATTGCTTCTGAACACAGCCAGACGTGGTCTCTCAGCGGTGCCGCTGAAACGATTGCGCAGTCTTTTATGCTTCTTTATACGAACTTCGCTTCTTGATTTTTTACTAACCATTGTTCACACTCTCCTTACTTATTTTTTACCGGTCTTACCAACTTTACGACGGATCACTTCATCAGCATACTTGATGCCCTTACCCTTATATGGCTCCGGACGTCTCTTATCCCTGATCTCCGCTGCATACTGGCCTACTTTTTCTTTGTTGATACCCTTGACGATAATCTTGTTCTGTCCTTCAAGAACAGTCTCGATTCCTTCCGGGTCCACCATCTCGACCGGATGAGAGTATCCCAGGCTCAAGGTCAACTTATTGCCTGACTTTGCAGCCCTGTATCCTACACCATTGATCTCAAGAACCTTCTGATATCCTTCCGTAACACCGACCACCATATTATTGATCAGAGTTCTGGTAAGTCCATGAAGGGATTTCATCTTCTTCAGATCGTTCGGTCTGGTAACGATAACTTCTTCGCCCTCTTTTTTGATTTCCATTTCCTCCGGGAGCTCTCTTGTAAGCGTTCCCTTCGGGCCTTTTACAGTCACAACATTTTTCTCTGCGATCTCGACCGTAACTCCAGCCGGAATCGCAACCGGATGTTTCCCTATACGTGACATTCTCTTACCTCCTACACTTACATTTTCGGAATGAGCCTTACGCCCACTCTGTTTTCAGTTTCTACCAAATAAAGCAAAGCACTTCTCCGCCTACGCCGAGCTTTCTTGCTTCTTTGTCAGTAATAACACCCTGATTCGTGGAAATGATCGCTGTTCCCAGTCCCCCGAGAACTTTCGGAAGCTCATCCCTGCCTGCGTAAACACGAAGGCCTGGTTTTGAAATCTTCTTCAGACCGGAAATTACTTTCTCATTCTTATCTGCTCCGTACTTCAGCGTGATACGGATCGTATTGAAATTTCCCTCTTCCACGATATCATATTTTGCAATATATCCTTCGTTTAAAAGAATATCTGCGATCGCAATCTTCATCTTTGATGCCGGAACATCAACTGTATCATGTTTTGCAGTATTTGCATTACGGATTCTTGTAAGCATATCTGCAATAGGATCACTCATAGTCATTGTGGATTATCCTCCTTTTCTTTTCTATATCTGCGGCATTAGCCTCCGGCCCTGTCCGCCTAAGCCAACACGCATTGTTCTGCTATACGCAAGCCAACACGCGTCCCTCCACTACACTCAGCCTTCGCTTTCAGCTCGACTTCGCCCTATGCGCTCGGCTTCGCTAACGCTTGGGAGCGGCCTTCTCACTAGGCTCGGACCGGCGCTGGACGCTTGGCCTCGCCAAGTGTTCAGTGCCTACCAACTCGCTTTCTTGACTCCTGGGATCTCGCCTTTGTATGCCAGTTCACGGAAGCATACACGGCAGATTCCATATTTTCTTAAATATGCATGTGGACGTCCACAAATCCTGCAGCGGTTATACTCTCTGGTTGAGAATTTCTGTTTGCGCTGCTGTTTATTTTTCATTGCTGTCTTTGCCATGATTTTCCTCCTTTACTTTGCAAATGGCATGTTGAACTGTTTTAATAATTCACGTGCTTCTTCGTCCGTCTTTGCAGTTGTGACGAAAATCACATCCATACCTCTTACCTTGTCGATCTTGTCATATTCGATTTCAGGGAAAATCAACTGTTCCTTTATTCCAAGAGCATAATTACCTCTTCCGTCAAACGCGTTCGGGTTTACCCCTCTGAAGTCACGCACACGCGGAAGTGCAAGGTTGATCAGGCGGTCTGCAAATTCATACATCTTTTCTCCCCGCAGTGTAACCTTACAGCCGATCGCCATGCCTTCTCTTATCTTAAAGTTTGCCACGGATTTCTTAGCCTTTGTGATAACAGCTTTCTGTCCGGTGATCTTTTCCAGGTCAGCTACAGCTGAGTCTAATGTTTTTGCATTATCCTTCGCTTCGCCTACGCCCATATTGATAACGATTTTCTCAAGCTTCGGTACTTGCATAACGTTTTTGTAGCCGAATTTCTTGATCATAGCGTCTACGATTTCATTTTTATATTGTTCTTTCAGTCTGCTCAAAGCCTTTGACCTCCTTCCTCAGATTAATTATCGACCACTTCGCCTGTTGCTTTGGCAAAACGTACCTTTTTGTCGCCCTCCATCTTAAAACCGATCCTTGTCGCTTTTCCTTTGTGGATATACATAACGTTGGACGCGTCGATCGGACCTTCCTGATGGATGATCCCGCCTTCCGGATTGGAAGGACTTGGTTTCGCGTGTTTCGTTCTCATGTTCACGCCTTCCACAAGGACGGTTCCTTTCTTTTTATTCACGGCGATTACTTTGCCCTCTTTGTCTTTATCTTTTCCGGCGATTACTTTGACGTTGTCGCCCTTTTTGATCTTCATTGTCGACATACTGAAACCTCCTTACAGTACTTCCGGAGCCAAGGAAACAATCTTCATAAACTGTTTCTCACGAAGCTCTCTGGCTACAGGTCCAAAAATACGAGTTCCTCTCGGGTTTTTGTCATCTTTGATGATGACAGCCGCATTCTCATCGAATCTGATATAAGAACCGTCTTTACGGCGGGTACTCTTTACAGTACGAACAACCACAGCCTTCACAACGTCGCCCTTTTTGACAACGCCGCCTGGTGTTGCATCTTTAACGGTGGCAACAATCACATCGCCGATCGCTGCATATCTTCTTGTAGAACCGCCCAGCACACGGATACAGAGTAATTCTTTCGCACCTGTGTTGTCTGCTACTTTTAATCTGCTTTCTTGCTGTATCATGCAGGTAAACCTCCTTATTTCGCTTTTTCTACGATCTCGACAAGTCTCCATCTCTTATCTTTTGACAGCGGCCTTGTCTCCATCACTCTCACTCGATCGCCGATATTGCACTCGTTCTTTTCGTCGTGTGCCTTCAGCTTATAAGTTCTTTTTACGATTTTATTATAAAGTGGATGTTTTACATGGTCTTCCACCGCAACAACAACGGTCTTTTCCATCTTGTTGCTGATAACCTTTCCAACTCTCGTCTTTCTCAGGTTTCTTTCCACAGTTATACTCCTTTCCGAACACGCCCGCCGCCTACTCGTTCATTGCCTTCTCGGTAATAACGGTCTGGATTCTTGCGATATTCTTTCTGACTTCTTTGATTCTGCTTGTATTGTCCAACTGGTTTGTTGCGTTCTGGAATCTCAGATTGAAGAGTTCCTTTTTAGCAGCTACTAATTCTTCGTTCAGTTCTACGACTGATTTTGCCTTTAAATCTTCTACGAATGTTTTAATTTTCACTGTTATCACCGCCTTCTAAGTCTGCACGAGAAACGATCTTACATTTACAGGGTAATTTGTGCATAGCCAGACGCAGAGCTTCTTTTGCAACTTCTTCCGGTACTCCGGACAGTTCAAACATAACGCGTCCCGGTTTCACAACCGCTACCCAGTACTCCAGAGTTCCCTTTCCGGAACCCATACGCGTCTCAGCCGGTTTCGTTGTTACTGGTTTGTCCGGGAAAATCTTGATCCACACTTTACCACCACGTTTGATATGACGAGTCATAGCGATACGAGCCGCTTCGATCTGGTTGGATCTGATCCAGCAAGGCTCTGTAGCAACAAGACCGTACTCACCGTTGGTGATTTTATTTCCTCTCAGCGCCTTTCCTCTCATGGAGCCACGGAACTGTTTTCTACGTTTTACTCTTTTTGGCATTAACATTATTTATCGCTCCCTTCCTTACCTGCCTTTGTTGGAAGTACTTCGCCTTTGTATACCCATACCTTGACGCCGACTTTACCATACGTCGTGTCTGCCTCAGCGAAGCCATAGTCAATGTCTGCTCTAAGTGTCTGCAGCGGAATCGTGCCTTCGCTGTAGAACTCTGTACGCGCCATATCCGCGCCGCCCAGACGTCCGGATACAGAAGTCTTCACTCCAAGCGCTCCCGCCTTCATCGTTCTGGACATGCAGGACTTCATTGCACGGCGGAAAGAGATACGGTTCTCAAGCTGCTGCGCAATATTTTCTGCCACAAGCTGCGCATCCTTGTCTGGTTTCTTTACTTCTTTGATATCAACGATCAGTTTTTTATCGGTCAGCTTCTGAAGCTCGCCTTTTACCTTCTCGATCTCTGAACCGCCCTTGCCGATCACAACGCCCGGTTTTGCGGTATAAATGATAATTTTAACACGATCTGACGCTCTCTCGATCTCAATCTTAGAAACGCCGGAGCTGTATAATTTTTTCTTCAGAAATGTTCTGATCTTGTGGTCTTCTATAAGATAGTCCGCAAATTCTTTTTCAGCGTACCATCTGGAATCCCACTCTTTAATAATACCAACTCTTAAGCCATGAGGATTAACCTTCTGTCCCATATTCTTCCTCCTTATCTCTCATTCAGCACAACTGTGATATGGCTCATTCTCTTCTCGATCCTGTAAGCCCTGCCTTGTGCCCTCGGTCTGATTCTCTTCATTGTCGGTCCTTTATTTGCATAGCACTCCTCAATATAAAGATTGTCGGCATTCATTCCGTTATTGTTCTCAGCATTCGCAATCGCTGATTCTAATAATTTCTTAATAATGCTTGAAGCATACCTTGGATTGTATGTCAGAATGCCGAGTGCAGTCTGTACATCTTTACCTCTGATGGCATCTAATACGAAACATGCTTTCTGAACGGAAACTCTGGCGTAAGACAGCTTAGCCGATGGTCTTGTGTCCTTATTTGCATTTCTTTCTCTCTTGATTTGGGATCTATGTCCTTTTGCCATGGATAAAACCTCCTTCCGATTTAAATGTCATTCTCTATCTAACTTTTGATTTCTTCTCGTCTTTTCCATGTCCTCTATAAGTTCTGGTTGCAACGAACTCGCCGAGCTTGTGTCCAACCATATCCTCTGTAACATATACCGGAACATGTTTTCTTCCGTCATGAACTGCGATTGTATGTCCAACCATGATCGGGAAAATCGTAGAACGGCGTGACCACGTTTTGATAACGCCTTTATCTCCCGATGCGTTCATTGCTTCCACTTTCTTAAGCAGGCTTGTGTCTGCGAATGGTCCTTTTTTAAGTGAACGAGCCATATTCTAACCTCCTTCAAAACTCTCTATTTGATTCCCCTACCGTCTTTTCTTCTGATGATCAGTTTATTGGACTGCTTATTTTTCTTACGGGTCTTAAGTCCAAGCGCCGGCTTACCCCACGGAGTACACGGCCCCGGGCGTCCGATACCAGTCTTGCCCTCGCCGCCGCCGTGCGGATGGTCGTTCGGGTTCATAACAGAACCACGTACCGTAGGCCTGAATCCCATGTGGCGTTTACGTCCTGCTTTTCCGATGTTAATCAGATTGTGGTCACCGTTTCCTACAACTCCGACAGATGCACGGCAGTTAATCGGAACCATTCTCATCTCGCCGGATGGAAGACGAAGGGTTGCGTATTTTCCTTCTTTTGCCATCAACTGAGCTGCATTTCCCGCGGAACGTACAAGCTGTCCGCCCTTTCCCGGATGAAGCTCAATATTGTGAAGCTGTGTACCGACAGGTATATTTGCAAGCGGCAGGCAGTTGCCCACTCTTACCTCAGCTTCCGGCCCGTTCATAACCTTCATGCCGTCAGTGAGTCCCTGCGGTGCAATGATATATGCTTTTTCACCGTCTGCATAGCAGATCAGCGCGATATTTGCCGACCTGTTCGGATCGTACTCAATTCCGATCACAGTAGCCGGAATTCCGTCTTTTTTCCTCTTAAAATCAACAATTCTATATTTTCTCTTAACGCCGCCTCCGCGGTGTCTTACAGTAATTTTACCCTGATTGTTACGGCCGGCCGTCTTACTCAAAGATACAACTAAGGACTTTTCCGGAGTTGTCTTTGTGATTTCGGTGAAATCAGACCCGGTCATATGTCTTCTGGAAGGTGTATATGGGTTGTAAGTTTTAATTCCCATTACTTTTCTCTCCTTTCACTGATTAAAATTTATCATCACACTTTTTTGTGTATAGTTTGAATGTTCCCGGCTAAGCTTCAGCCTTCGCTTTGCTCGCCTTCAGCAAGCCTTATAGCCCCTGGAAGATCTCGATCTCTGCGGACTCTTCGGTAAGCTGTACGATCGCTTTCTTCTGCTTTGCCGTCCTGCCGTACTGCATTGCCCCGCGGACTCTCTTCTTCTTGCCTTGAATGTTCATGGTATTGACTTTCTTCACCTTGGTTCCCGGAAACATCTTCTCAACCGCTTCCTTCACTTGGGTCTTTGTCACCTCCGGATGAACCAGAAACGTGTATTTCTTCTCTCCCATAAGTCCCATAGACTTCTCGGTTACTACCGGTTTAAGGATTACATCATAATACTGAATGTTTGCCATTATGCGTACACCTCCTCGATTGCGCGTACAGTAGCCTTCGTCACGATCAGAGTATTGTACTTAAGAATATCATATACGTTGATCGTGTTTGTCTTTGTCGTCTTCACGTCAGCAATATTTCTCGCTGAAAGCGCTGCGTTCTGATTCTCGTCTTCCAGCACCACAAGTGCCTTGGACACAGACAGATTATCAAGCACTTCCTTGAACTTCTTTGTCTTAATCTCATCCAGCGCAAGCTCGTCAAGCACAATCAGCTTCTTCTCCTCCACTCTGGATGACAGAGCTGACTTAAGAGCCGCTCTCTTTTCTTTTTTATTCAACTTGAAAGAATAATCTCTCGGTGTCGGTGCAAACACTACGCCGCCGCCCGTCCACTGCGGAGCTCTTGTAGAGCCTTGCCTTGCATGTCCTGTTCCCTTCTGTCTCCAGGGTTTCCTTCCACCACCGGAAACTTCAGAACGGGTTTTTGCCTTCTGTGTTCCCTGACGTTTATTCGCAAGCTGGTTCACGACTGCCATGTGTACGAGGTGTTCATTCACTTCTACGCCGAAAACAGCGTCGTTCAGTTCGATCGTGCCAACTTCTTTGCCTTCCATATTATAAACAGATACGTTTGCCATTTGTGTGTCCTCCTTTCCTGATTCAGATCCTAAACGGATTTGACAGATTCCTTAATCGTTACCAAAGATTTCTTCGGTCCCGGTACAGCGCCCTTGATCAGGAGCAGATTATTCTCCGCGTCCACTCTGACAACTTCAAGATTCTGAACCGTAGTCCTCTTTGCGCCCATATGTCCCGGCATTCCTTTTCCCTTGAAAACTCTGCTCGGATCAGAGCAAGCGCCGTTGGAACCCTGATGACGGTGGAACTTAGAGCCGTGCGCCATAGGTCCTCTGTGCTGGTTAAATCTCTTGATCGCACCCTGGAATCCTTTACCTTTGGAGATTGCTGTTGCATCCACTTTGTCGCCAGCCGCAAAAATGTCTGCTTTGATTTCCTGCGCTAACTGATACTCTTCCGCATTCTCAAACTTAAACTCTCTGACAAATTTCTTGCCTGTTACTCCAGCCTTGTCAAAGTGTCCCTTTTCCGCCTTGGTAACGCCATGTCTGTGAATAATTTCTTTTTTGCCGTTCTTGTCTACGTTAACAATTCTGTCTTTCTTGTCCACGAAGCCAACCTGCACCGCACTGTAACCGTCGTTCGCGACAGTCTTAACCTGTGTCACAACACAGGGTCCCGCCTGAAGAACAGTTACCGGAGTTAACACTCCATCTTCGTTGAAGATTTGAGTCATTCCGACTTTGGTAGCTAAAATAGCTTTCTTCATTATAAATACCTCCTGTGATTTACAGCGGAACGCATCTTTTCGCGTTCATCCTAAACTTAGGAATTACTGTGTTTGTCGTTGTTCTTACTTGCTTTTCATTTTGATATCAATATACACTCCCGCCGGCATTTCCAGTCTGGAAAGAGCATCAACCGTCTTCTGCGTCGGTGTGATAATATCAATCAGCCTCTTATGAGTTCTCTGCTCGAACTGTTCTCTGGAGTCTTTATACTTGTGTACCGCCCTCAGAATCGTAACTACTTCCTTCTTTGTCGGAAGCGGTACCGGACCGCTGACCTGTGCTCCATTCTTCTTTACAGTTTCGATGATTTTTTTGGCAGACGCATCTACTAATTGATGATCGTACGCCTTCAATGTGATTCTCATTACTTGACTTGCCATAAAAAAAGTCGCCTCCTTTTCGTACTTATAACCACAGTACGACAAGCGGTGACTGTACACTTCTCCGTGTGTGTCGTGGGTAACACAGACGTTCTCATCATTATAGTCTTTCTTTCGATGCTCTTTTAAACTATAATGATCTCGTACAGTGACTTGTCGCCAGTTTCCTAACTTGACATTCGCTCCACGGAAAAACCCGCTATATAGCGGCAACCTCGCGCTTCACAGCTATCATGTCACAGCTTTTTCAGTATACAGGATAAAATCGGGGTTTGCAAGTGGTTTCAAAAAAATATTGTACTTTTTTCCATACAATCGTTACAGTTCACGGCTTAACCGGCCGCGAACTGTAACGCATCCAGCCCGCTGAAAAGTCGCCTGTCGGCGAGGGGCTGGATGCCTGAAACCGCTGCTTTACTGACCGGATGCCTTACAGCGGAGTGCAAGGCATCGTGAATAGAACATACAATCCATTTTTTAAGAAATCATTTGCAAGAGACAGGAAAACTGTTATAATTCACGGTAGAATAGCGGAAGGTAGCGGAAAATCCACTGTTATATTGTTATATAAAGGAAAGGACTGGAGCTTATGACAAAAAACCACGAAGTGTTTGTGAAACAAATTCTACGTTTCGGCGTAGTGGGCGGGGGCGCGTTCGCCATCGACGCTGGTATCCTTTTCTTTTTAACCGAGTATTTTGGAATTGACCCTTTGATTTCAAACATAATCTCATTTACAGTGTCGGTGATTTTTAACTACATTCTTAGCATCACATGGGTATTCGACGTAAAAAAGGATCGGAAAAAGGGGAAAGATTTATTCGTCTTTCTCTTCCTCAGCGTCATTGGGCTGGGAATCAATCAGGTGTTGATGTGGTTTTTCGTCCGATTCCTGGGAATATACTATATGATTTCAAAAGTAATCGCAACCTTTGTCGTGATGGTATATAACTTTATTTCCAGAAAAATATATATCGAAAAGTAGTCGCTTGTCCGGGCTTGTCCGGTTTTTTAGCTCTTCCTTTTTAAATTTAATATGATATTATAGAATAATATAAAACATATTCATTAAAGGAGAGTTCTATTCATGCCAAATTATATTAATCCAAACAGCGCCATTCCCATGTACAAACAGGTTTTGAACATCATCAAAAATCGGATAGACTCCGGAGAATTAAAGCCCGGTGATAAGCTCCCTCCCGAGACCACCTTGCTTAAAGAATTCGACGTCAGCCGCATTACCATCCGCTCCGCGATCATGGAGCTTGTGGAGGATGGAACCCTCATACGTTCCCAGGGGAAAGGAACCTTTGTAGCGGAAAAAAAGGCGGTATACCAGGTCAATGACAAAGTTGGATTTACTAGCTCCTGCCATTTGATCGGAAAAGTTCCCGTCACAAAAGTCCTGAGCGCCGAAAAAATTTACCCAACACAAAAAGACATGTCGTTTTTTGAAATTTCGGAAACAGAAATGATTATATGCACAAAGCGGCTTCGTTCTGTAGATGGAAACCCTGTCCTGATATAGGAAAACCATTATCCCCCGTCGTTTTCATTTCTTCTTGATGAGAATTTGGAAGGTTCGCTGTTTGAGCTTCTTCAGACAAAGCATCATATTACCATCATCAATGCTTTAAGGTCTGTGGAAATCTGTTACCCCACCAAGGAGGAAATAAAGCTGTTGAACTTAAAGACCTCTACTCCGCTTCTTCTGTTCCGCGACGATCAGCGTACTCCTTCCGGAGAACCGGTTTTCATTTCTAAACAGCTTTATAATACAGAGCGTATGAAATTTTATTTTTAACACTTTACGATCTTCTTTTTACATATACACGCAATAACGTCAGAGCGCTGGAATCACTCTGACGTTATTTTCCGGGCAGGACGCCCGTCCAAGCCATATCTGGAAATCAATATTCCATCTGCCTGTAGTATCTTCTGGTCGTTAAAGGGTGGTTCCTTTCTTTCTCCAGATGGCAGCTCAGTCTTTCCATTACTGCGTAAATCACCATGGGCGATACCAGGATACGATACTCCTCCTCTGTAAACGGCAGCTCTACTGACTTCGTGTCAAAAGTATGGATTACGTCCGTGATGTTCATGCTGAATCTCCTTACCCTGTCCATTATCGGCCGCGTCTCATCTTCACCATAAAGCAGAATCATGCTTGTCCCTTTTTCCACCAGATCCAAAGTCCCATGGAAGAATTCTGCCGCAATCACACTATAATTCTCAATATCCGACCTTGTATCAAGCCAGTATTTCATGGGAAGTGAATGGGCGTAAGTCCCTCCGCATCCTATGAAGAACAGGTTGCTGTATCCTTCCTCACAGATTTTATCCACGGCTTCTTCGATCTGCGGGCGAAGCGCTATGGCATCTTTCACCACCTTTTCATACCTTGGAATGTCAAAATTAAACATATTGCTCCTCCTTTAATACAATGTATTATAATGTTACGTTACATTATTTAAGTTATTTTGTGAAGAGCTTTTTATTTTATTCTTCACTCAATTCATGATTCCGTCCATCCGCAATATCCACCAAAAATCCATGCTCCGAATGGCGTGACAGCGTATCTCCCGGGTGCAGAATAATCGTTGTCGTCGGCGACGCGATAACCGCCGGGCCAGCCACGCGGCATCCAACCGTAACATCCTCCACATTATACAAAGCCGTATCTATAAACGCTTTCCTGTCGCTGTCATATGTCCTGTGCATTTTTCTTGGAACCGCATCCTTTATAATCTCATGGCTTCCATATCCGCTCTCCTCGGACTGCCTCCCCATTGCGGTGACCCGCCAGTGCAGAAATTCAAGGGGAAGTTGTTCTCTGCAATAGCCAAACTGCGCTTCGTGTTCCTTATGGAAATTTTGTACAATTTTAACCACCGTATCCTGTGTAACCGTTCCATCTTCTGGGACGGATACCGTTAATTCGTGGATTTGCCCCTGGTATCTGGCATCCACGAACCGATCAATATAAATGGATGAATCTGAAAATCCTTCTTCTTCTAATTCTTTTCTGGCCTTTTCTTCCATAGCGTTTATGACTTCATTGACCTTTTCCAAATCGGCTTCTTTTGAACTACTGTGATATACGTCCACATGGTCGTGCCTGACGTCCGTCACCGTCATACCGAACGAGCAAAGTACTCCTGCCTCAAGCGGGATTTTAATTTTTTCGCCATATCCCTGACAGCGCTTTCATCCAATCCTTTTACGACTTTTCCTTCACGGTTCATTCTCTGCGGAATTCCAAACCTCAGAAAACGGTCTACAAAGCAGCGCGATTTCTGAACCGTTCCTCTCGATCAGCATATTTGCGGCGACCGTCGTGCCGTGCACAAATATTTTTGTCTGCTTCATCATCTCCTTCGCCGTCATATCACTTTTCCTCCCACATCAAACTGTTGGATTTAATACATATTCGTCATCTTCTGTCATCGTTTCCTGACGCCAGGTTCCCGACGCCGGCTGTACCGGCTGTACCACGATATACTTCTGCGCCTTTAATTTTTCCCGGAGAAGCTTCGTCCCCTCCATGTCGACTACCGGGTCGAAATCATCGGATAAAATTACACCAAACAATTCTTCTACCTTCTTTTTGGAAATAATCCCGTCGCGAACATTTTTGCGCACTTTCTCTATGTCTGTGTCACAGGGACGTCCGAAACCGTCGCCCTATCTCCTTCTATTGTCACTTTTACTTTTACCGGGATATTCAGGGTTTATTGACCGGGATACCCGACTGTCTGGCCGCCTCAGGATTACCCCCAATGGCAAAGACCGACCTGCCCAGCGAAGTACGGGTCAGTAAAATATGGAACACAAAAAATGTCAGAACAAGGATGACCGCTGGAACGGGAACAATCTTAAACAATCTGCCGGAACCCACAAATGAAAATCCTTCTGTACTGATGTAGATCGGGGTGGCGTTCGTAATCAAAAGGGCCGCGCCCTTTAGGGCTTTATATCCTGCCAATGTGACAATAAATGCCGGAACATTGAATCTCGTTCTGATAAAACCATTAAAGAACCCGAACAATGTGGCTTCCAGAAGTACGAGTATCACCGCGAACCACATCGGCAGCCCTTTATCCACCACCAGGACGCCAAGCAAAGCGGAGGCGAGCGCCGCCGCGCTTCCCACACTGATATCAATCTCCGCCGCGATAATGACAAATGTCATCCCCCACGCCAGAATTCCGACAAAAGCGCATTCCTGGAGTATATTCAGTTGGTTGGACGATGACAGAAAATTAGGCGCCGTAAAACTGAACAGGACATAGAGCGCCGCCAGAACCAAGATCAGTGATAATTTCTCGAAAGGTATTTTCTTTCTATTCTTCATATTTAAATCTCCTTCATCGCTAAAGTCATAATCTCCTGCAAATCCGTCTTGCCGGCGTCCAGCGTATCGGTCAGGTTTCCTCGGTTCATCACGCATATCCTATGGCATAATGGAATAATTCCTCCATCTCGGAAGAAACAAAAATAATACTCTTTCCTTGTTTCACCAAATCCGCGACAATTCCATAAATCTGTTTTTTTGCATTGATATCAATTCCTCTTGTCGGCTCGTCAAATAAAATGATGTCCGTCTGGGCATTAATCCATTTCCCTATAACAATCTTCTGCTGGTTCCCGCCGCTTAAGTTTTTTGTCATCTCCCTTGTTCCTGCCGTCTTGATCGATATTTTGTCAATCACGTCCTCGCTTAGCATTTTCGCCTGGGTAAGATCGACAAATCCATGATGAATGAACCGGTGATAAGAAGCCATAACCAGATTATCTTCAACTGTCAGGGGCAGAACAAGCCCTTGCGTTCTTCTGTCCTCAGGAACCAGGCCGATTCCCTGCGCAATCATTTTCCTGATTGACGGATTTACTATATCCCGCCCATTTACAGTTATGGCTCCTGAATCCGCCTGCGCGCTCCCGAACAGGCACTCTAAAAGTTCTGTACGCCCGGAACCCACCAGCCCCGCGAATCCTAAAACTTCCCCTTTGTGGAGTTCAAAACTGACGTCCCTGAATTTTTTATTTCTGCTCAGGCCATTTACAGACAGAACGACTTCCTTTTCCGGCATCCCCATATCCTGTTTCTGTCCGTGAACAGAAGCGTCTTTTGATATCATCAGACTGACTACCGTTTCTGTCTTTGCTTCCGCTGCCGTGAGGCTTCCCGTCACCTTTCCGTCTCTTAATATAGTAAGGGTATCCGCCACATGAGGAATCTCATCCATCCGATGGGAAATATAAATGATCGCCAGCCCTTGACCGGCCAGATTACGGACTAATTTAATCAGGATTTCTCCTTCTTCTTTCGACAATGAGCTGGTCGGCTCATCTAAGATCAACAACTTTGGTTTTGTACTCAACGCTTTGGCTATCTCCACGATCTGCTGGTCGGCCACGTTCAGTTCCCCCACCAGTTTATCCAGTTCCATGGTCTGCCCCAGCATTTTCAGAGTTTCCTTCGCGAGTTCTTTGCTTTTCCAGCTCCATTTGCCCCTAATAATGCTCTTACCTCTCCTTCTTTGATAGACAGGCTCACATCGTCCAGGACCTTTGTTGTACCAAATGTTTTTACAACATGATTTACAGACAGCACTTTTATCCCTCCGCCCCTTTCGACTCTTCTATATACGTTTTCACTGCGTCAAGATCGTCTACTGAAAATATGCTTCCCGGAATAGAAATCGTAAAGGGATCGATCGTTTCCCCTGCAATCACCTTTTTTGCAACCTCGTAAGCTTTTTCCCCGATGCCCGCGCCATCTTGTCCGATCGTACATTTCAGTATTTGTCCGTCCAGGATGTAATTACCCAATTCTGCATTCATATCCGTACCGAAAACCACAATATCCTTTCCGGAAGATTTCACCGCGGCTATTGCCCCGGAAGTCCCGCCGTCGTTGGATGCCCAGAACACGTTAATGTCAGAATTTGCCGTGATAATATTGGTTGCTTTTGCAGCTGCCTCGTCCGCCATCCAGGACTGCTGCGAACCTACAACATTTACCTTGATTCCCTCTTTTTCCAGCGCTTCGATAAATCCGTCGTGGCGCTACTTGCACACCTCAAAGCAGTCCGCCTCAATAATACCTAAATTTACTGTCCCCCCATATTTTCTTTCATGTATGACGCCGCATATTTTCCAACGTCCGTCCCCAAAGCCGTATTATCGCTTTCTATATAAGTTTTTGTATATTTTTTCGCCGACTCCTCTTCCAGCCCGTTGTTATAACAGATCACCGGAATCCCCGCGTCGTAAGCCTGCTGCACCGCTGCCAGGGAGGATTCCGCGGACTGTGTGGCAAGCAAGATCAGGTCAACCTTCCTTTCCACATATGTCTGCACAGCCGAAGCCTCTTTCGTCACATCGTTATTTGCATTTGTAACGATCAGTTCCCCGCCGTCTTTTTCCACTAAAGGACGTAAGGAATCTTCAACGCTCTGGAAAAATAACTCCCCTGGCTGGTAACCATACCGATTGTGATGCCCTCCTTGTCCTTGCTGTCTTTGCTTTCGGCATCCATTGAATCATCACACCCTGTAAAAACCATCACCATAACCATCATGAAACAAAGTACTCCTGAAATAACCTTTTTCTTCATTTTCTTTCTCTCCTTTTCTTTTTTTATGTTAAGCGCTTCCGCTTTAACATTCTGCCTTTATCCTGACGCCGTACCCAAAAGAACCTTTCGTCATACATTTGTGCCTGGCAAAAATATTTCCCATACACATACTGTACTGAATCAGCCATTCCTCGTAATCCTCATAATCCACTCTCCGTAATACCCCCCTCATGATTTAATATCAGTCCTTTTTTCTTTTTGTCATTTGCATAGTAAGAGGACAAAAAGGCGGTTATCCATGAATCCCCTGCGCCTGTAGTATCAATCGCCCCTCCTTCAAAATTGTATGGCAGTTTCTCATAAAATTTTCTGCCGTTGTAAACGACCGCGCCCCTTCCGCCAATGGTTGTCACCGCCATTTCACAGCCATACTCTTTCACACACATCTCCAGCTGTTCTTTTAACGCTTCTTTCTCCCGCTCTTTCCCCGAAAAAAACGCGATAGAAATATCCGGGCAAATGTTTTTGAAAGTATCTTCCGTCCACACATCTGAAAAATCAAAGACCAATGGAATCCCCGTCGCCTTGATCTTTCCCAGCTGGTCTTCTATATAACTGAAACAACTGCTGTGCGCCACATCAAAGGACGAGATATACTTTTGTCCGGCTTCCGTAATCATAAGGGGACGGCTCTTTACAACGCCGGCATCATTTTCATCCGTTATGACCCTGTCTCCTTCTGTCAGCCGGATTCCACATCTTCCTGTCTCACCCTCCTCAAAAACACAGTGGACTTTACTGTATAATATGCATTTGTAATCTTTGAATTCTAATTGTTATTGCCTATCCATTATATATCATTATATATTGTATTATATTGTTGTAATATTAAATTGTGTGGTTATTGTAAAGTTTTTTTGATAAATAAATTGAAATGCTGATTACATCTTATCTCCATTGCATGATCGTCGCTGCTTATACACATGCGATTATAATATGTATAAGTAATAGCAAATGTTTTTATTGACATCATCGCTATAAAGTGGTATAGTAAAACCACTTAATCGGGAATACGACCTATTTTAGACATCCTGGTCAAGTGGCAACAAATTGGTTGCAGTTGCAGTTTTATTGTTGCTGGTTATTTCCCCCAAGAATAGCTTTGCGGCAGTAAACTCCAATTTATATATACCCTCTTACGAGGAGCATTCCCCAGCTTTGTATATAGACAAAACTGCAATGCAACGAGGAAAAACCTCTCAATGACATACCAAAAAGAAAAGGCATGACTGTGGTCGTGTCTTTTCTCTTATAAAAAAATATGATTTTTCAGCAAACAAACACATGCAAACAGCAGGAGGGATGTATCATGCCAAATCCAGAATATGGCAAAGAACTGAAACAAGAAGAGTTAAAAGAGGAGTATACGGCTGGAAATAACGATCAATGGGCGGCTGATTCCCAAGAGGAGCTGGAAGACTGGATCGAAGAACAAGGCATCCAGCTCCGGTATTAACGCCCTGCTGGTACTGCCTTGCGCAAATTTCGGTGAATTCAGCGTTATCTGCGCAAGGCAGTACCAGTGCGTTTCCATCAGAGATCGGAACGGTTTTTATTAAACGGACATTTTTTCCCCAGGCATTGATTATTTTCAGAAGAATGACTGCAGAGGACTTTGTGCGATTCCATATGGATTCCCAGATTCTCTTCCACGAATCTGACCGCTTCTGTTATCGCAAGATAGGCGTTGCGTTTACAACATCTGGGGCCTCCCACTTCGCCGATGGCCGCAAGTGACCTTGACGTCATCCGGTTCGACAGTCCCCACTCTTCTTTTGACAAAGGCGTTGCTTTTGTAATAATGGATAGGAAGATACCGGAACTGACTGCCGCGCCGCAGGTTCCCCAGAAGCCGCATATGCCTCCTGGTACCTCGCTTCCTCTTTTTTGCATCTCGGCAAGCGCTGCCTCAAGGTCGATATCGCCGCCCGCGTTTTTATATGCGGTAAGGAGGCTGGCTCCGGCCAAACTATGATGCTCCGGCCCGTGCATATGGCAGAACGGCAGGCTTACCAGTCGTTCAAAAATCACAAAAGGATCTTTCGAGGTTTCCGACAGACAGGTCCCCACCATAACGTCGATTCCCTTCGTGTGGCATTCATTACAGACATAATGCGCGTTCACGCACCGCGCCCTGCTTTCTTCCTTCTTGTGGCAGATCACACATTCCATCATTTCTCCATGCTCCAGGTATTCCAGAGGCGCCTTGCAGATCAAACATTCTTCTTTCATCACACTTTCTCCTCTCTCATTTTGTCTGTTCCTTGGAACTGCACTTTTCTTACATCATACCATATTTTCTACGGATGAAACAGAAGAAAATCTTTCTGCTGTGCCGCAAAAATACTATGCCGAGGCAACCGCCGCCTTCATCTCCCGTACGTAGTCCGCCACATATGGAACGCAGTCTTCCCCATATTCTGCAATCATTTTCACGATGGCCGAGCCAACGATCGCACCGTCCGCCGCCTCAGCCATCTCCCGCGCCTGCTTTGGCGTCGCAATTCCAAATCCGACAGCGCAAGGGATATCCGTCGTCTCTCTTACCTGATCGATCATCTCCTTGATATTCGTGGTAATATCCTTTCTCACACCAGTAACGCCAAGAGAAGAGACACAATATAAAAACCCTTCCGCTTCCTCTGCAATCCTCTTGATTCTGTCATGAGACGTAGGAGCGATAAGCGATACCAGCTCCACCCCGTATTTGTGGCATACGCCGGAAAGCTCTTCCTTTTCTTCATACGGCATATCCGGCACAATGATACCGGAAAGCCCGCATTCAACGCACCGCTTCATGAACCGCTCTTTTCCATACGTGTAAACAGCATTCATATAGGTCATGAATACGATCGGCACATGGAGCTGATCTTGTACCTCCGCGATCGCATCAAATAGCTTATCCGTCGTGCAGCCGCCCGCAAGCGCGCGTACATCCGCCTCCTGTATCACCGGGCCTTCCGCGATGGGATCTGAAAATGGAATCCCTACCTCGATCAGGTCTGCTCCTGCCTCCTGCAGTGCGATCAAAAGTTTCTTTGTCACATCCAGGGATGGATCTCCTCCTGTGATAAATGGAATAAATGCTTTTTTGTTCTCAAATGCTTCTTTCATCTTAATCATAGATCTGCACCCCCCTATATCTTGCGATCGCCGCCACATCTTTATCTCCTCTCCCGGATATATTGACGACGATGATCTGTTCTTTATTCATAGCCGGCGCCAGCTTCATCGCATAGGCAACCGCATGAGCGCTCTCCACCGCTGGGATGATTCCTTCTATCCTTGAAAGATATTCAAACGCCTGCACCGCTTCCTCATCCGTAACCGGCACATACTGTGCGCGCCCTTCTGCCGCGAGCATAGCATGTTCCGGCCCAATCCCCGGATAATCCAGCCCTGCCGAAATCGAGTACACCGGGGCGATCTGTCCGTCTTCATTCTGGCAGAACAGCGACTTCATCCCGTGGAAAATCCCTTCCGTACCTCTTGCGATTGTGGCCGCGTGTTTTTCCGTGTCTATTCCCAGGCCCGCCGCCTCACAGCCGATCAGCCGTACTTCTTTGTCCGGGATAAACTCATAAAACGCCCCCATAGAATTGCTGCCGCCGCCGACGCAGGCGATCACCGCGTCAGGGAGTTTTCCTTCCCGTTCCATGAGCTGTTCCTTGATTTCCCGTCCTATGATCTTCTGGAAATCACGTACGATCGTCGGAAACGGATGCGGTCCCATGACGGAACCGAGTACATATAAGGTATCGTCCATGCGCCCCGCCCATTCCCTCATGGTTTCGTTGACTGCGTCTTTTAAAGTCATGGTCCCTATCGTGACCGGATGCACCTTTGCCCCCAGAAGCTCCATCCGGTAAACGTTCAGCGCCTGCCGTTTGGTATCCTCCTCGCCCATAAACACCTCGCATTCCATATCCATAAGCGCCGCTGCCGTCGCCGTCGCAACGCCGTGCTGCCCGGCCCCCGTTTCCGCAATCACACGGGTCTTCCCCATCTTTTTCGCCAGAAGCACCTGTCCAAGCACATTATTGATCTTGTGAGAACCCGTATGATTTAAATCCTCCCGTTTGAGGTAAATCTTCGCTCCTCCCAGATCGCGGGACATTTTTTTAGCCTCGTATAAAAGGGACGGCCTTCCCGCATAATTTTCCAGCAAATCTTTCAGCTCCCGGTTAAATTCTGGATCGTTTTTATACTTTTCGTAGGCCTCCTCCAGCTCGCTTACCGCGTTCATTAGCGTTTCCGGGACAAACTGTCCGCCGTATTTTCCAAATCTGCCTTTACTGCTCATATTTTCTCACCCTTTCTATCAATTTCTTTATCTTTTCCTCATCCTTTACTCCCGCTGTCTCTACCGCGCTACTTACATCCACCGCATACGGCGCACAGAACGCGATCGCTTCACGCACCGTGTCCGCGTTAAGCCCTCCTGCAAGAAAATACGGCTTACTAAGCGTTGGAATCAAGCTCCAGTCAAACACCCTTCCGCTCCCTCCGTATGTGTCCTTCGCAAAAGCGTCCAGGAGCAAATAATTACAATCCATCTGTTCAGCGTCATATATCTGTTCCGTTGTTTTTACACGGACTGCCTTTATAATCGGGATTCCCGGGATTTTCACCCGAAGCCGCCGGATATAAGCCCCATCCTCGTCCCCATGCAGCTGCGCCATCTGGATGACATTTTCCCGGCACAACTGCTCTATATGTTCGATCGGCCCATCCACAAAAACACCTACCGCCGGGATTTCCATATCGAGTGCCTGCCGAAGCTCCCTTGCCTTCCCGTCCGTTATCCGCCGCCTGCTCTTTGCGAAGACAAATCCTACAAAGTCCGGTCTCAGGTGGTTCACCGCCCGGATATCTTCCATACGCGTAAGACCGCAAATCTTAATCTTTGTCATCACTGTACCCTTCTCCCCGGCTCTTCCCTGTTCTTTCCATCAAGACGACCGCTAAGTTCCAGGAGCGCGGCTTTCTTATCCGGTCTTCGCATAAGCGTTTCGCCGATGAGCACGCCATTTACATCCGCCTGTCTCAGCCTCTCTATATCCATGGACGTTTTGATTCCACTTTCCGCCACGAATATTACCTCTTTCGGAGCCAGTTTTCTTAACCGGATACTGTTTTCAATGTCCACGGTAAAATCTTTTAGATCCCGGTTATTTACGCCGATCACTCTCGCCCCGGCATGGACGGCGGACGCCATCTCCTTCTCGTCGTGCGCCTCCACCAGGGCTGAAAGCCCCAGCCGGTCGCAGATTCCGATATACCGCCTCAGCGTTTCCGTATCGAGAAGCGCGCAGATCAGAAGCACCGCCGACGCCCCCAGGACTTTCGCCTCGTAAATCATATACTCGTCAATCGTAAAATCCTTGCGCAGCACTGGAATCTTTATTTCTTCCACCATTTCTTTCAGATACTCATTCTTTCCCAGGAAATGTTTCGGCTCGGTTAGGCAGGAAATCGCCGACGCGCCTGCCGCCTCGTATTCCTTCGCGATCTCCAGGTACGGGAACTCCTCTGCGATCACCCCTTTGGACGGGGACGCTTTCTTCACCTCGCAAATATAGTGCATCCCTTCCCCCTGCAGAGCTTTCTCAAATGGAAACCCGATGTCCGCATTCCTGAGAAATGCCGCCCTGCACATTTCCGAAAATGGAACCTCCCTCTTTGCCTTCTCAACGCGGAGCTTCGTATCCGCTGCCAGTCTGTCTAATATCATCTTCTCCCGCCCCTTCCTTCTCTTAGCTTTGCGCTATTTTTTTCGTCACATCGCGGAACTCCTCGTATTTTTCCTTTGCCTTCCCGCTCTCGATCAGTTCACGCGCCAGAGAGATTCCATCCGGCAAAGAAATTCCGTCGATACCCAGATATAAACTCATTCCTGCATTCATAAGAATCACGTCTCTCTTCGGACCCGTTTCCTTTCCGTTCAAAATATCCAGCGTGATCCGCGCGTTTTCTTCCGGCGTTCCACCGATCAGCTGATCGAGTGGGCAACGCGTAAGTCCGAATTGTTCCGGGGTGATCGTATAAGATGTAATCTCGCCAAATCGAATCTCATGCACCTGCGTCTCACCGGTCAATGTGATTTCGTCCAGCCCGTCCTCACCACAGACTGCCACGCCGCGCGTCACTCCCAGATTGGCAAGAACCCTCGCCATCGGTTCCGCCAGTTTTTTATCGTATACCCCCAAAAGCTGCATGGTCGCCGCCGCTGGGTTCGATAAGGGCCCCAGAATATTAAATACCGTCCTTACTCCCAGCTCTTTTCTGACCGGAGCGGCATATTTCATCGACGAATGGTACACCGGCGCAAATAAAAAGCAAATTCCCGTTTCCTTTAAAATCTTTTCATTCTGCATGACCGTCAAAGCCACTTGGATTCCCAACTTTTCCAGCACATCCGCCGCGCCGCTTTTGCTGGAAACACTGCGGTTCCCATGCTTTGCCACAGGTACGCCTCCTGCCGCCACGACAAAGGCCGATGTGGTGGAAATATTGAAGGTGCCGACCTGGTCGCCTCCGGTCCCCACGATGTCGATCACTTCCCGCTCGGGCCTTAGCTTCACCCCCTTCTCCCGCATCACAGTCGCAAACGCGGTGATCTCATCAATCGTCTCTCCCTGCATACTAAGCGCCATGAGGAAACCTCCCATCTGCGCCTGCGTCGCGGCGCCGTCCATCATTTCCTCCATCACGCCTCGTGCTTCTTCGTATGTCAAATCTTCCTTCCTCGTCAATTTTGCGATTGCATCCCTGATCAATTTGCATTACCTCCATTTCCTGCATTTTAGCTTCGTAGTAACTCTGACAACAAAAAAAGCTTCTATCCCTGTAAAGGGACAAAAGCTCTCGTCTACTTCTGCGGTACCACCCAATTTGCCGCTATGCGGCCGCTCTTTTACGTACTAACATACGCATCTCCTTGATAACGGGCGAGAATCCCGTCAGCGCATACTCCCGGATTCCGGTTTCAGGCTGCCCTCGCAAGCCCATTCAATAAAGACTCTTGTTGCCGCCGTTCCACCAACCGGCCGCTCTCTGGGAACAAATATCTTTACCTACTCCTCTTGCTCATCGGTTTACTATCTAGATTTTATTAGTATATTCACTTTTAGCGGATTTGTCAACTGTAAAATTTAATCATTTCAAATCATTTATCAATTATTTAATTATTTAATCGCTATGATTCGCAACATTATCATTCACAGTCTGTCCGCCAATCTATATCGACTGTGAATAGCGACTTTTAATTGTCCCACATATCCCACACTTTTTCTTGTTCCTCGCACTTTTCCAAAACCGGACACTCTCCCATTACATAGGAGTAAATCGCTTCCTTCCCTTCGTACTCTTCTATTGTATGATCCAGCTTTGCAAGCATCTTCTCCTTGTCCTTTGGCAAATTTCCCCGGACGCGCACTTTAATAAAATCATGAAAACCGTCGTACAAAAGTTCGGTCTCCAAAAGCTCCAGGAGCATCCTTTCTTCCTTCAAATTTTCCACCTCATCCGCCGGGACATAGGTCCCATCCTCTATATGGCGATACAGCGGAACCTCTTTATGAAGGAACATCGAAAAATTCACCACATGCGCCGGCTTGGTACGGTTCAGAAATTCTGCCAAATGCTCGGCATTCTCAGTTCCACGGCCTTTCCCGGCCACCCCAGTCATAATATGAGCGTCGTAAATAAGCCCGGCCGCATGGAGCCTGTCGATCGCTTCATAAGCCTGGGGAATCGTATGATCTTTCTCCATGAACGCCAGCACATCATCAAGCCCGCTCTCAATCCCTAAATAGAGATGACGCACTTTCATTTGATAGAACCTACGCAGCTCATCGTCCGATTTTTTCAAAATACTCGTCACCGTAGCGTCCATGTTGACGCTTTCACACTCCGGGAAATAACGGCCAATCAGTTCTAATATCTCCGTAAGATGAGACGTCTTAAGCCCAAATGCATTGCCGTCCCCCAAAAAGATCCTTTTCGGGGCGCCTCCCACTGATTTGACGCGCTTCAATTCCTCTTCGATCTGCTCCATCGGCAGCTCACGATATGTAAGATGGCGAAATAGATTGCAAAATTTGCACCGGTTGTAGGAGCATCCTACCATCACCGGCAGCATAAACGAGGACCGCTCCATCGGCGCACGACATATCTGTCCTTCATAATTCATAACGGTTACCTCCTCGGTCTTGATTATAATTCGTTCAGCAGCTAAAACACTCCCACGTTGCGATTTTTCTTCTTACATTATAACATTTTTTCGGTGCGAAACAAGACGTTTCATGATGTCTCCAAAAGAAGATGCGAGGAAATGTAAGGTAAATGTAAAGACACGGGATGGTTCGCATAAGGTTCAGAGATTACAATATATTTGCGATGATAAGAAAAGCAAAGGAAAGGAGCAAAAACCAGGTCTTGCAAGCGCTTTGATCGGAAAACGATCCGTATCTTGAATCACGGTCACCTGCCGCCTTTGTTCTGACTATCTTATATTTTAAGTATTTCCTGCCTTTGTTTCGGGCAGGCTGAAAGGAGACAACAATTATGAAAAACAAAATTTTAACCGCTGTCAGCGTCATCATGCTTTTTGTCCCGTGGACAATTCTTCCGCTTCGGACTTTTGATTGGGCATTAGAATCGCCCGCAGCCGAGATTATGATTTCCTGCTATGCCGCGTTTATGATCTTCAGCGGGGTGTTCACTATGATCTCGTATGGCAAAGCAAAGGTACGGAATAATTTAATGAAAATCTGTTTGGTCGTAAATGGACTTTATGCTGTCGGCGGGGTTGCCGCTTTTGGTATGATGACATTACCTAAAATCGCGTAATGGAGTGGAATGCGGCGAACGCCCAATTTGAGATGCAGCCAAAAGGAGTGCCTTTTTGTTGACTTAAGGTCATTCTTATAGTATTGTGTTTTCAAGGAGATAACCTCATGAATAATCAAAGAATTATGATTAGATTTAGGTCTTAGTCAGGAAGCATTTGGAAAACGGATAAAAATACAAAGTTCCTCCGTCTCTAAAATAGAAACTGGTGAAAATTCACCATCAGACCAAACCATCAGTTTGATATGTAAAAAATTTAACATAAATGAAGAATAGTTAAGAACAGGTAAGGGCAGAGACGAAAATAGATATGTTCAATCAGCTCCTTACCAGAAGGCTTATAATCGTTTCGGATAGATAATGGAGAATTCTACTCCGGCAAAAAAAGCTACTCTTTCTACGTTATTGGAGTTGCTTTATGAAGTGCCTGAGAAGTATGGGATTCTATCATGAATGAAATTGACGAAACAAGAACGGACGGCTAAACCGCCTTCCCAAATACCCCTCGGATTAATTGATATAATTGGGACTAAAAGCAAATCGTCGGCAAATTAAAACAGGATATATTATAAACGGTAGAATAATAAGGAGGTTCGCAACATGCCAATGCCGCAGGAACGCATTTATACATCAGAAGACTACTGGCATCTGCCGGAAGGACAGCGGGCAGAGCTGATAGACGGGAAATTATACGCTATGACTCCACCCAGCCGGATTCATCAGGAAATATCCGGGGAACTCTATACCATAATTAATAATTATATCAAATCAAACGAAGGGGACTGCAAAATTTACTACGCTCCATTTGCTGTAAACCTAAACGCAGACGATAAGATTTGGGTAGAACCCGATCTCTCTGTCATATGCGATAAAGACAAGCTGTCAGACCATGGATGTAAAGGCGCCCCTGATTGGATTATCGAAATCGTTTCCCCAAGCAGTGCCCGGGTAGATTATTCCATTAAACTGTTCAAATATCGCACTGCCGGTGTTCGGGAGTACTGGATAGTAAACCCAATGAAAAAAGCTGTTCAGACTTATTTCTTTGAAGGTGAAGAAGATTCAAATTTATTTTCTTTTGAAGAAGAAATACCAGTTTACATTTTTAATGATCTGACTATCAAAATTTCTGATTTATTGTAAAGAAAACTGCCCCAGTGCCACCAGGAATGGCTTCAAATAGTTACCCCGAAGATGATATCTCTATCGCAAAATATTGTATCATCTTCGGAGCAGCTTGCTTCCGCCTATAACTGAGTCGTTGCTATTTCAATCAGAAACTATGGAAATCTACACTGCTTCACCCTTTATCTCTTAATTCTTAACCCCTTTTCTCTTTTTATGCCACATACATATGTAGAAACACACACAAGAGGATCCCCCTGCGCCAAGAAGCCATAAAGCAACGGAGGACTCATCACCCGTGTTGACAGAACTTGTATGAGCATTTACCGCTGTACCAGAAGTTACTTCCTCCTCCACAGTTATTTTCCTGTCAAGTATTTTTAAATTTGTGTCAATAGAACCATAGGTATAGTTGAGAGTCACTGTATGGCTGCCCACGGATAGGGTATCCAGATATTTGGAAACCATTGTCAGGACCGTAGAACCTTCTTTTACCTGATATTGCGAAGAATCCATAGTAACGCCGTCCATAGCTGCACTGACAAATTCTGGATAACGGCCCGAACAGGTAATCGTCACATCACCGCCGCTCCCAATAACATAAACAGAGTCAGTCAGTTCCAAAATAATACGAAGATCCGGTTTCCATGCCAGCCAGGTGAGTTCCCCGCTATAATCCAGCATATTCTCCTCTGTCCAGGTAGGATTTCCATATGGGTAATATACATTTGCCCTAGCCTTATTAAACGCTTTCCATATACCCTCTCCTTTTACTGTATAAGTATAAAATTTAGGGGCATCTCCTACAAAATAAACAGATGTAAGGGACGCGCACTTTGCAAAAGCGCCGCCGTCTATAGAAGTTACTGAGGCTGGAATGCGGATTTCCGACAACGCGTTGCAGGAAAGCTGTTCTTGGCGCTATGGTGAAAAACGATACGATAAAACGAATCGGCGAATCGAAGGCAACACGATATATTAAGGCATAGTATAATATGAATAAAATAGATGTGTTTTCAATTAGAACTGAAAGCAAGGAACTTATACTTATAGAAAGGCCGGATGCCCTCGAATAGCAAGATCGGAAACTGTTACAGTTTCCAATCTTGCCGTACAAAACTATTTTAATCCATATTGAAAAATTCAGCCAATGCCATAATCAACATTTTTGTTCTCATTTCTCAATTCTTATACTAGCGTCATAAGAAGCATTTCATGGGAAAGGTTTATTGTTTGCTTGAAATAATCGTCGGAACCAGGTCAAACAGGCTCATCTGTTTTCCCCCGTCCGCCCCTCTTCTCTTATCCGCCTTCTCCCAGCATATCTTTTCTTTGGAAATGTCTTTGAGGAATTCCGACTCCTCCCCGGAGGTTGTCAGAATCAGTTCTTCCTTTCCCCTGGTGATCCCGACATAGAAAAGCCGTCTCTCCTCCTCTATATCCGCCGTATGTCTTTCGCTTTCAAAAGGAATCATCCCCTGATTTGCGCCGAAAATGATCGTCACAGGGAACTCCAGGCCTTTCGCGCCATGCAGGGTCATTAAATTCACCGCGCCTTTCGGGCATTTTCTCCCGCCGGAACGCCGCAGATCGCCTTCCGTACCCAATGTGAGCGCCTCTAGAAATTCCTTCATATGGGAATAAAATACCGCCGTCCGGCAGAGTTTTTGCATCGCTTTATTCTTTTCAAGCCCCAGGTCTTCTATCCATTCGTCCAGAATCTTCTCCGGGCGTTTTTTCTTAAGGTATGGACAGTATTTCTCCGCCATATTTTTGTAAATGCTTTCGCTGAGTTCATCATCTTCCAGACCCCACAGAAGTTTTAGGGCAGACTTTCTCCCCTCGCCGCCTTCGCTTCGCTCACTTCTTCCAGAATTTCCCCCTTCCGCTTCTATCAGGCTTCGGAAGAAAGCGCACGTTCCCCGCACCTTCGCATCCATAAGGAAATCATCCCTTCCTGCCACCACGTAAGGGATTCCTTCCTTTTTCAGGCATGTCTCCAGAATATCCGCCTGGCGGTGGGTACGGTATAGTACCGCAATTTCGTCAAATGCCCTCGCCCTGCCTTCTTCTTTGAGGAAAATCTCCTGGGCTTCCAGCATGCCGATTCCGCCCGCAAGACGGTTGATCTCCTTTGCGATGAAAATTGCTTCCGCCATTTCGCTTGCCGCATTCACTACACGTACCGCGCAGCCGTCCGGCTTGTTGGGGCAAAGGATCCTTTTCCCGCCTGGATTCTTGGAGATCACTTCTTCCGCCAGGGAAAGAATCTGCGGCGTGGAACGATAATTTTGTGTGAGCATGATCTTATGAAGGTCTGGGAAATCCCCCTCCAGTTTTTTGAAACACGCGGCATCCGCGCCCCGGAAGCCATAGATCGCCTGATCGGCGTCGCCAATTACGTAAAGCTGCCTGCCTCCCTGGTTCCACGCCTTAATCAAACGGTACTGTAACGGGCTGATATCCTGGAATTCATCCACCATAAGATAAGTAAAGCATCCTCCCATTTCCTCTTCCTTTGCAAATCGCAGCGCTTCCAGAAGCAGGTCGTCAAAATCCAGCATTTTCCTGTCCGCCAGATATTGTTGATAATCCGCGGCCGCCTCCTGTATTTCTTCTCTTATCCCTTCTCTTACTTCTTCCCTTATCTCTTCCTTTATTTCTTTCCTTATCTCTTCTCTTATTTCTTCGCCTGCGTCTCTCCTTATCCTTTCCGATATCTCATCTGTGCCATATCCTGTTGTCTTTATGCGTGACACCGCAAGCAAAAATTCCCTGACCGATATATTAAGCCCCCGCTCCTTTATCACAGAATCCGCCAATTCCTGCATTTCCACTTCCCCGGCTAGGGTAAATTCCATTCCTGCTTCCTTAAGCTGATTCAGGGCAAGTGTATGGAACGTCCCAATCTGCATCTGCCGGATACTTTTCCCTTTGCCTACCCGTTTCTGAATCCGTTCCCGCATTTCTTTTGCCGCCTGGTTCGTGAATGTGACCGCTGTGATATTTGCCGGGCGCACCCTTCTTTCCTCCATCAGATACAGGATATGGGATACCAGCGTATGAGTCTTACCCATCCCCGGACCTGCGGTAACCGCAACGACAGCTTCCGCCGCCCGTGTCGCTTCCTGCTGCTTCTCATTCGGAGCCAACACTTGTCTTTCAGGTAGTTTCTGTCCCTCCAAAAGTGTTTCTTCTACAGAGCTTGTCCGTTCCTTTAAAACGCCTTGTCCTTCCAGCGCCGTCTGTCCGCCTGAAGCAGATCGTCCCGTCACCTTTCCGGGCGAATCCCCCGCCGCTTCGTCTCCCATTCCCGGAATGGAGGAAAAGAAGCTCATCTGTCCGTCCGTCTGCATGATCTCATCCGGCGTAAAAAGGCGGATAATCCCATATTCCCCGTCAAATCCCGGAAGTCTTGTCACTTCGCCTTTTCTTAACCTTCCAATCCCTTCCGAAATCATCCTCCCGGAGACGCTTCGTATTTCTTCCAGGGGCAGTTCCCGCAAGATCTGGAACTCTGCTCCCAACTTTTGTAGCATATTTCGGTACTCCTTTTGTACCCCCGCGCTCGACGGGGCCCGTCCTATGGATGCGCTGATTACCTCTGGAAGCGGCATCAGACTTTCAAATGCCGACGCATTTCCTCTGATATAGCCTTCTTCCCTGTCCGCAAGCTGCTCGATCCGGTGCGATACGCCGATCGTGATCTTCTTCCCGCAAACCGGGCAGATTCCGCCGTATTTCTCCGTTTCATGCGGCTCCAGGCACAGATTGCATTTTCGGTGCCCGTCCAAATGATATTTTCCTTCCTCCGGGAAAAATTCGATCGTACCCGCAAGTCCTTTCCCGGTCTGAATCGCATCCCAAATTCCCCGATACCCCTGGCAGGAGAGGTCAATATCCAAAAGATTTGCCTCTCTTCCTAGTTTTGCTGGGGAATGCGCGTCTGAATTAGAAATCAACTGGTAATTGTCAAGCGCCGATACTCTCCAATTCATAGGCGGGTCTGATGAAAGTCCTGTCTCCATGGCATGGATGAAGGGCGTCAGATCTCCGTAACATTCTTCCACTGAATCAAACCCGGAAAATGCGCCAAACAGTGAAAAATGTGGCGTCCAGATGTGCGCGGGGACATATATGGCGTCCGGGCAGGACTCCAGAATAATCTCCAGCAAGTCGTGACAGTCCAGCCCCAGGATTGGCCGTCCATCCGAGTGAATATTTCCAATCGCTTCCAGCTTACGTGAAATGAGTTCCGCGGCTTCAAGATGCGGCAGTATAATCAGGCTGTGTACTTTACGGACACGCCCGTTTTTCTTATAGATCGAACTAATTTCTCCGGTAATGACAAAATACGGCTGCATTGTGTCTGCAGCCATATCGTCTCCGATTCGGTACTCTTTTTTCAACGTATACAGCCCGTTCGCCGCAATCTCCAGCTTCTCTTCCAATTCCTTGCGCCACGCCGGATGCGTAAAATCTCCGCTGCCCACAATATGAATTCCCTTGCGCCTCGCCCACAAGTCCAAATACTCCGGTGTGCAGTCCTTGCTTGTCGCACGAGAATAACGCGAATGAATGTGAAGATCCGCTATATACATTTCAATACCTCCTCTAATGGTTTTCTACTATCCAAATGACAGCATAGATAGTCGGTAGTCTACGGCTGATATGCTTTATATCGTACACGATTTCAATATATAGTCCATACCGTCATCCATCTGGCAGACTTCTGCATGTTTAGACAAAATATCAATAATGATTTTCAAATTCTCTCTGTCTTCAAAATCACTATCATAAATAAACAGAACCTTTTTTATTCCATCTATTTCGCCTGCTGCAAACGACCATTGTCTCGCATTACTTATAACTCTTCTTAAATTTTTGCCTTTAAACGAAAAATGCTTAATACACAAATTATCTAACTGGTAATCAAATGGTATTTCATCGTTAAATTCCCCTGAAATCCTTCCATTTGAATATTCTAGATTGTTGATTTCGAGCACACGTTTAATTAGTTTCTTTTCTTCATTACTGTTAAGTCTCTGTGATTTTGCCAGATCATATTTTAAGTAAACTTTGGTAAGTTCCTCCACGCAATTTTCATTTTCCTCCACATTAGGCTTTCTAATTGTGGAGAACCTAAATTCATTGGCAAACACGTTAATATATGATTGTAAATCAAATTCTTCCTTATAGTTCAAAATGGAATTCTCAACATCTTCTTTAATCCCTACAAGATATGCTTTTACAAAATCTACATCCGCCTCGTCATCAAATATCTGGAATCTCTTGAAATTAGAAATATACCTGAAATCACGCTGACCTGTAGTGATATTGTGGAACAGGACTCCAAGACATAAACACTCGTCCGATATAGGCGAATGATAATAATTCAAAGCCGAATATTTAATATGACTCATGATATACCGCCTTTTCACTTTATATATTGCATGATCGCAGACATTATAGAATCGATCGAGGGTAATAATTTTGTTGTTTTAGGCATATATGTCGAATAAAATGCATGTCCATAGTTTTTGCTTGAAGCGATACTGGAATCAAATACTTCTGTATTTTCATCCATAACGCATATTCCGCAGTAGGGCATCGGAAGACCAATTAATATTGCAAGTCTATAACACACATACTCGTTAAATAGTACCAGATTCCCTTCTGGACCCTGCGCTAATTTTACTATAACCTGGGTTCCATCATCCAAAAGAGCATATTTTGGCTCCGTAACACCAATATTCATATTATATTGGATTTGAGCAATATGTTTTTCTTTGATAATCCCCCCCACATGTCCCTACTCCACAATCCCGACCATCTCATCCACCGACGCGAACCCATACTTCCTCATATACGCTTCAATCCCGTCGACGATCTCCATCGTGATCCCCGGATTATGGAAGTTCGCAGTTCCTACCGAGACGGCAGTCGCCCCTGCAAGAATCATCTCAATCGCATCTTCCGCACTGAAGATACCGCCCATGCCGATGATCGGAAGCTTCACCGCACAGGCCGCTTCATAGACCATACGCACCGCGACCGGATGGATCGCGGGTCCGGACAATCCGCCCGTCCTATTTGCCAGAAGGAACCTACGGCGGTCTATGTCGATCTTCATCCCAGTAATCGTATTGATAAGAGAAACTGCGTTAGCGCCTCCCGCTTCCACTGCGCGGGCCATCTCACCGATGTCCGTCACATTGGGACTTAACTTCATAATCACAGGTTGTTTTGCGTACCGTTTCACTGCGCGCGTAATCTCTTCCGCTGCCTTGGGATTCTGGCCGAACGCGATCCCGCCTTCCTTCACATTCGGGCAGGAAATATTGATCTCCAGCATGTCCACGTCCTCACCTGCCAGGCGCTCCGCCACTGCACAGTAATCTTCCTCGGATCTCCCGCACACATTGACGACAATTTTGGTATCGAACTGCCTCAAAAATGGGATATCGCGTTCACAGAACAAATCAATCCCAGGATTTTGAAGTCCCACCGCATTCATCATTCCACCATAACTCTCCGCAACTCTGGGAGTGGGATTCCCCTCCCAAGGGATGTTCGCTACTCCCTTTGTCGTCACCGCTCCCAGACGGTTCAAATCCACAAAATCTGTATATTCCGCGCCGGAAGCAAATGTGCCCGACGCCACAGTAACCGGATTTTTCCAGGTAACGCCCGCTATATTTACCGCAAGACAAGGAGTTTCATTCATTTTATTCATCAGATTTCCACCTCCGTAGACAAGAATACCGGGCCGTCCTTACAAATCCGTTTATTATTTACATTACTGTGGGAATCTTTTTCCGTTGTCCGGCACACGCACGCAAGGCAGGCGCCGATTCCACATGCCATTCTCTCCTCCAAAGACAGGTAACACTCGATTCCTTTTTCCTCAGCATACCTTTTTACCGCACGCAGCATAGGGGTTGGCCCGCAGGCATAGATAATATCCGCCGTCAGGTTATTTTCCCGGATTGCGTCCAGGACGTTTCCCTTTGTCCCAACGCTCCCGTCCTCTGCGGAAATAAACAGCTCGCCGTTTTGCTCAAATTCTCTGCGCAAAAAGGTCTGACTGTCGCGGTATCCCGCCACAATCTGCTTCTTACAGTGAAGTTGTTTCGCCAACTCCAGAATCGGAGGAACGCCGATTCCTCCGCCGATCAGAAAAGCCGTTTTTCCTTCCGCCCTCTCAAGGGGAAATCCGTTCCCTAAGGGCGCGATGATCGGCAGAGTATCCCCCGCCTTCATCTTTGAAAATTCCTCCGTTCCCGTCTGCCTGCCTGTCACACGGTACACTACACGGAGCGTCTGGTTTTCCTTCTCGATCTCACAAATACTGATCGGCCTTGGAAGAATCTTACTCGCGTCATTGGTATACATGGATATAAACTGCCCGGGCACCGCGCTTTTGGCCGCCTCGGTGCGAATACGCATACTGAAAATCCCATCTGCGATCTCTTCCTGCGATGCCACGACCGCAATTTCTCTTTTTCTGTCCGCCATCTTTTTATCCTCTCACTGTCTTTTCTCAGGTTACGTTGGAACACTTAGGTTACGTTGGAACACTTTGCCGCCGGGAAAATTTACTTTGCCCCCAGCGCCTCGCGGATATCCGCCGCCATCGCTTCTACCGCCGCGCGCGCCGCATCGCCGAAATTCTCCGCGCCAAACTTCGCGTACGCCTCCTGCTTATATGCCGCAATAATACCGCGGGAAGAATTTACGATCGCACCAAGCCCGTCCTCATTGAAGAAATGCACTAGGTCTTTTCCTTTTCCACCTTGTGCCCCGTAGCCTGGAACCAAAATATATGTTTTCGGCATAATCTTCCGGAGCGCTTTTCCCATCTCAGGATAGGTTGCCCCCACGACTGCTCCTATGTAGCTGTACTCCTCCCCCATATGATCGGCTCCCCATTCCGCCACCTTTTCACCTACCAGCTCGTAGAGCGGCCGACCGGAGATCTCGCGGTCTTGGAATTCTCCGCTTGAAGGATTCGACGTCTTCACCAGGATAAACAGCCCTTTTTTCTCTTCCTTACACACTTCGATAAATGGTTTCACCCCATCTGAACCCAGGTACGGATTCACTGTGGCAAAATCTTCTCCGAACGGTACAAAACTTTTGCTTCCTACCTGCACCCGTCCTAGATGTCCCGCCGCATACGCCGCCGAGGTGGAGCCGATATCGCCGCGTTTCACATCGCCGATCACAACAAGCCCTTTTTCCTTGCAATAATCCACCGTTTTCTTAAAAGCCGCAAGCCCCGGAATTCCAAACTGCTCGTACATAGCGCTCTGCGGTTTTACGGCAGGTATCAAATCCCATGTCGCATCCACAATCCCCTTGTTGAACTGCCAAATCGCTTCCGCCGCCCCGTCAAGCGTCTCTCCATATTCTGCAAACGCTTTCTTTTGGATGTGTTCCGGCACATAACCAAGCATGGGGTCAAGCCCTACCACGATCGGCGCCCCTGTCTTCTTAATATTCTCGATTAGTTTGTTAATCATCTCGATTCCTCCTTCGTATCCATGTCCCTTTTATCTTTGATTCCTATCATACACAATCCTGCCGTCCACAATCGTATAAACCGTCTCTCCCTTTACAGGATACCCCGCAAACGGTGTATTTTTCCCCTTTGACACAAAGGTATTGACATCGATCCGATACGCCTTTGTTGGGTCAAATATCGCCAGATCCGCGATCTTCCCCTCCGACACGGATCCCTTCTGGTCTAGTCCCAGAATCTTAGCCGGATTATAACTCATCTTCTCCGCCATCTGCATCATCGTCAGGATTCCCGGTTCAACCAGCTCGGTATAGGTAAGCGCCGCGCTGGTCTCAAGTCCCACGATACCGAACGCCGCTTTTGCCATAGAGCATTCCTTCTCCTTGGCCGCATGAGGCGCATGATCTGTTGAAATCACGTCCATCACATCTTCCGCCAAGGCCGCCCTCAGGGCGTCTTTATCCTCTCTACTTCTAAGCGGCGGGTTCATCTTGAAATTCCCGTCGTCTTCCTTGATATCATCCGTACACAAGGTAAAATGATGCGGACATACCTCCCCGGTAACCGGGAGCCCTTCTTTCTTGGCAAGACGCACCATCTCTACGCTGTCCCTCGTTGAACAATGACAAAGATGAAGCTTAACTCCCGTCTCTTTGGCAAGCAGAATATCCCGCGCCACGATCACATCCTCCACAGCGTTGGTGATTCCTCTTAGCCCCAGCTCCTCCTGCTTTTTGCCGGCGTTCATCACACCGCCTTCCACCATACTAATGTCTTCGCAATGTGCAAATACCGAGATTCCAGACTCTTTTGCCTTACTCATCCCTCTGCGGTACAGAGCCGCGTTCATGACAGATTTGCCGTCCTCACTTATGGCATGGCATCCGGCCGCCGCCATCCCCTCGATATCCGCCAGTTCCTCTCCCCTCTGCCCTTTCGTGACAGCGCCAAGCTGAATCACATGGATAGGGCATTCCGTTTTTGCCCTCTTATGGAGGTCTTCTATCATCTCTTTGGTGTCCGTCACCGGCTGGGTATTGGGCATAGCGCAGATGGTCGTGATACCGCCGCGCGCCGCCGCTGCTCCCCCGGTCGCCAACGTCTCCTTGTAGGTCAGTCCCGGGTCCCGCAGATGTACATGAAGGTCGATCAGCCCCGGAAGGACATACATCCCCTCCGCGTCGATCACTTTATCCGCCGTATCCGTGATATCCTCCCCGACCCGCGCGATATATCCGTCATTGATCAGGACGTCCCGCACAGCGTCCAGCTTATCCCCTGGATCCACCACATGACCGTTTTTAATCAGTATTTTCATTCTTTACTCCTCAATCTGCTTCCGAACTTCTTCGAGAGCAGCCTCTAACTGGTTATCTGCTTCTGGATTCTCTTCATCCTTTTCAAATTCTACTTCCACATCCGGCTTAATCCCGATCTTGTGGATGTTACGTCCCTTCGGGGTAAAATACTCGGAAATTGTAAGCTTCACACTGGTTCCGTCCTTCAGGTCAATGATCTGCTGCACAATACCTTTTCCATAAGTCGTCGTCCCTACAATCGGGCCTAACTCATAGTCCTGGATTGCCCCTGCAAAAATTTCCGCCGCGCTTGCGCTGTTTCCATCCGCCAGCACCGCCATCGGCTTTGTAAACTGATGCTCTTCGTCGGAAGTCATCTCTTCCTTGTGCCCGTTTTTGTCCTCCGTGTATACGACCGTGCCCTCAGGCAGCAAAAGATCCAAAATATTTGACACTGTCATCAGATTGCCTCCCGGATTTGCCCGAAGGTCCACCACAAGCCCTTTCATCCCCGCCTTCTCCAGTTCCTCAAGAGCGCTCTCGAACTGAGAGTATGTGACAGAATCAAACTCTGTAATACGGATATAACCGATACCGCCTTCTTTCATCTCATGTGAGACCGTCTCAACCTCGATTTTCCGGCGCTGAATCTCTAAGGCGACTTCCTCCGCTTTTTCCCCGCGCAGCATCGTCAGCTCCACCATAGTGCCCTCTTCACCGCGGATCTTCTGGACCACGTCGGAAAGGTCCACCGACGCCACTTCTTCCCCGTCCACTTTATAGAGAATATCATCCACCTTTACGCCCGCTTCCTCAGCCGGGCTTCCCTTGTAAACCTGGACAGCCGTAATCACTTTGGTGTTCAAATTCTGGGAAAACACAACCCCGATCCCAGAGTACTCTCCGCTTGTAGACTCGTACAGTTCTTTTGTTTCTTCTTCGTCATAATAGACCGAATACGGGTCGCCGAGTGCATTGATATAACCTGAGTAGATCCCCTCCTCCAAGTCGTCCTCCCCGATCTCGTCGGAATACAGATAATACTCGTCAATCAACCCTTTCAGAACATCGATCTTATTTTCCGTTGTACGATCAATCCCTGAATCCTGCTTCGTTACCGCGAAATTCGCTCCGCTCATCCGCAGTGTAAAGGCCAGAACTGAGATTAACAAAAACATAGCAAGGGCGCCTGAGAGAGCGCCCTGCCAAAAATGATTAGAATTTCTTTTTTCTTCCATATTTCCCATGTTTTCCATTCTCAAAAAATATGCACCTCATCTATGTATTCGGAAATCTATATGTATCCAAGCGGATTTACCGGAACTCCGCCAATATGTACTTCAAAGTGCAGATGCGGTCCTGTAACGATTCCCGTGGATCCGACCGCCGCAATATTCTGTCCTCTGGATACCGTCTGTCCCGCGCTGACATACATCGCGCTGCAGTGCTGATACCAGGTCTGCATCCCGTTTCCATGGTTAATCACAATATAATTCCCTCTGGCGCTGTTATACGTGGCCGTGATGACCGTACCGCTGTCCGCCGCATAAATAGGCGTACCTGTGCCGGCTCCATAATCAATCCCGTCATGCCGGCTGGTGGCCCCTGCCGTCGGAGCTACACGATACCCGAAACCACTGGTAATCCGCGCCCCTGGAATCGGATGGGATAATTGTCCGTTCCCGCTTACCACAACCTGGCCGTTCCCCCCGCCGCCGCTGTTCTGCGACTTTGCAGCCTCGGCTGCCTTCCTTGCCGCCTCTTCCTGCTGCTTGCGTCTCTCTTCGGCCGCTTTCGCCTCGGCGACAAGTTTCTTGATCTTCTCAGCATTCTCGCTGATCTCATCCGTCAAGTTCTCGATCTCCAGGTTCTTCTCCTTCAGGAGCGCCTGAACGTTCTCTTCCTGCTGCTTCAACTCGTCTCTCAGTACTTCTAGTTCAGCGTATTCTTCCTTCAGGACCACTTCTTTTTCCTCGATCTCTTTGCGGGTGTTCTCATATTCCGTCAAAAGCTGCCGGTCGCACTCTGAAATCTTGTTGATGTACTCCGCCTTGTTAAGCAGATCGCCAATACTGCTCGACTCCATCAAAATCTCGATGAACTCATTATTGCCGTTCTCATACATATACTTGATCCGCAGCTTCATGCTCTCGTACTGGTCGTTCTCCCGCACCTTGGCCTCTACGAGCTGTGTTTCCGTCTCATTGATCTCATTTTCTTTCGCGTACAGATCTTCCTGCGTCTGCTCCATATCGGCAACGATTGCGTCAAGCTTTGCAGACAGTTCCGCCTGTTCCGCCTCCGCGTCCTTTTTTTCTTGCTCCAACCTCTCCTGTTCTGCCTTGGCGTCGGAGATATCGTCCGCTTGTACCGTAAATGTCCCCCCCATGCAAAACACGCAGATCAACAATACGCTAAGTAGTTTCTTTCTTTTCATCATCATTCATCACCCTGTTCATTATCCCTTATTAATTCTCTGATGCCAGGGTCATACGCCATAAACCACATCGTGCAAAGCAATCCGGCTGGCATCTTTTACCCTGTCGTCATATCTGTACTTCTATATTTATACTGCTCTATAGTCCACTATACTCCACTATACTCTTAAATGTTTCCTGATCGTTAGAAAACTTCCGACAAAACCGATTCCGATTCCCAGGAGAAGCCCTACCGGAAGCAATGTCTTGTAAACCTCATACACCGGGAGGAAATCCAGAATGTTGTTTAGGAGGCTGAACTTACTCAAAATATACTCTACCGCCTTATTATACATAAAATACAGTACAGTCAGAGGTATAATCGCGCCGATAATCCCAATCAGAATACCTTCTATGATAAACGGCGCGCGGACAAACCCATCCTTTGCCCCAATGTATTTCATAATGGCGATCTCCTCCCGCCGGACCGTGATACCCATGGTTACCGTATTGCTGATAAGGAAAACGGATACCGCGAGAAGAATTCCAATAATCACGATCGACACGTACCACATCAGACGATTTACGCTGTTCAAGGTATTCGCCACCACGTCCGACTTATTGACCTTGCGTACGCCCGGAAGCCCCATGGCAAAATCCACCAGCCCCTTCTGCGAAGCCACGTCCGACATATAGACTTCATAGTTATCCGAACCCGCAAGCGGATTGTCGTTCTTAAATCCCTCCGCAAGATCGCTGTTCTCCCCAAAATAATCATCCTTGAACTGATCCCACGCGTCGTCCGCTGACACGTAATTGATATCTTTTACACCGTCCTGCTTCTTAAGCTGCTCCCCTATGTTGTCGATCTCCGCCTGCGTCGCTTCTTCGTTAAAAAATACAGTGATCGCAACGCCTTCTTCTGCCTTATGGACGATATACTGCAGATTCATGACAATGGCGAAGAAGAGTCCGAACACGAAAATGCACGCCGACATCGTTGCAATGGACGCCAGTGAAAACATCTTATTCCGTCCGATATTCTTGACTCCCTGTTTTGCCGAATATCCAAATGTACTAATTCTCATTTCTATACCCACCTTCTCGCTCGTCGCTGACAATGACCCCCTTCTTCATTGTAATGACGCGTTTCTTCATCTCGTTGACAATTTCCTGATTATGGGTCACTACCAACACCGTAGTTCCTCTTTCGTTCGCTTCCTCCAAAAGTTTCATGATCTCCCATGAATTCGTAGGGTCCAGATTCCCGGTCGGCTCATCTGCAAGCAGGATGGCAGGTTCATTCACCACTGCTCTTGCGATCGCCACTCTCTGCTGCTCGCCCCCAGAAAGTTCTTTCGGGAACGCCTTGTATTTCTGTGCCAATCCCACCAAGGACAGCGCCGCGGGAACCTTCTTCTTAATGACGCGGGTCGGCTTCTCTGTCACCCTCTGTGCAAAAGCAATATTATCGTAAATATTCCGATCCCGCAGAAGACGGAAATCCTGGAATACTACCCCGACCCCTCTTCTATATTTGGGAATCTGCCGATGCTTCATCCGGTTCAAATTCTGCCCGTTTACAATGATCGTCCCGGAAGTCGGGTCGATCTCCTTCATCAAAAGACGGATAAGAGTCGATTTGCCGGAACCGCTGTCGCCCACGACAAATACGAACTCTCCCTGCCTAATTTTCAGATTAATGCCGTTCAGCGCGGCAATCCCCTTAGAGTATTCTTTCGTAACTTCTTTCAGTTCTATCATATGCTCCTCCTGATTATTAATACTCCATTGTTTCCATATACTTCATATACTTGACGACCATCAGCGCGATCTTGAAGGTGATCGCATCTTCAAACACACGAAGATCCAGCCCGGTGCTTTTCTGCAATTTGTCCAGCCGATATACAAGTGTATTCCTGTGGATATACAGTTGTCTGGACGTCTCGGAAACATTCAGGCTGTTCTCGAAAAATTTGTTGATCGTAGTCAGTGTCTCTTCATCAAATTCATCCGGGGATTTCCCCTCAAAAATCTCACGTATGAACATCTTGCACAGAGGAACCGGAAGCTGATAAATCAAACGCCCAATTCCCAGCGCGCTATATGCGATAACCTCCTTCTCGGCAAAAAAAATCTTTCCCACATCCAGTGCGAGCTTTGCCTCTTTATAAGACTTAGACACCTCTTTAATATCGTTTACAATGGTTCCATAGGCGATGCGGATATTATCCTCCCCTTCGCCCTGCAGAATTTCAAGGATCTCATGCGCGGACTGATCCATCTCCGGATAGCCCTCTTCATCCTCCAATTCTTTCACTACAATAATATTCTTCTCATCGACTGCAGTGATAAAATCCCGGCTCTTTCCGCCCAGAAGAGAACGCAGGCTGTCCAGCGCGCCGATATCCCTCTCGTGAGAAGTCTCAACTATAAAGATAACACGTCTGATCTCAGTGTCAATATGTAATTTTTTAGCGCGGTTATAAATATCCACCAAAAGAAGGTTATCAAGAAGAAGATTCTTCATAAAATTATCTTTATCAAACCGCTCCTTATATGCAATCAAAAGGTTCTGGATCTGAAATGCGGCAATCCTCCCCACCATGTATACTTCATCGCTTCCACCGTTCGCGACCAGGACATACTCAAGCTGATGCTCGTCGTAAATTTTGAAAAACTGACAGTCCTGGATCACCTGGCTCTCAGCAGGCGACTCTGCAAAAGAGGCTACGGCAGCCCCACACTTTTCTGATTCCTGGAACGTTGTGGCAAGCGTCTTGCCGTCTGTATCCATTACACCCAGATCGATCCGTGTGATCGCTTTCAAGCCTTCAATCGTATTCAGCAGTATCTGATTCGATATCATATGATTTCCCTCCGTCGTCACTGTTATACTATACTTTAATACAAATACACAAAAAAAGAAAGAGGAAATCGCATCTTTTTATGCATTTCCTCAGCTACAATGACTCTTTTTCTTTTCTTTTTCTACTCTACGCTTCAGTATCGTGCGCTCAAAAAGCTCCCTCATCTTTTCCTTTACGCCAGTTTCTCCAAGTTGTGGAAGATCTTCCCTACCGATCCCAAGCCACAACCGAGCGTTCAACGCCTCCCGACAGCGCAGGATAAAATCTTCCTGCTTCGGTGAGGTCAACCCTGCCAGTACACAGTCCACCTCCGAGCCGTTGATCTGGTTCATGATCATATCATCCGCGCTCTCATCTCCAGGGACGACTTCTCCGCCCACAATGCGGATCCCCCCGTAGTGATCTTCCAGGTATGCCTTCAGCCACATCAATTCCTCCTCGGAATCTGCCAGCACAAAAAGACCGAAATGGTTCTTGTGGAAATAGCGGAATAACATCTTCTGGAACGTCTGATTGTGCGCTTCTTCGAGACGCCTCTTATCCAGGACTTCAGCCGCTTCAAGAATCGCTTTATTCCCTGCGAGCACCAGATCCAGCTGCTCGATTTCTTCCTTAAGCCTGTCCGTCTGCGCGGCCTGTATCAGGACGTCCGCGGTCACGATCTTGACCGTGCTCACCAGCTCTGTCTGCAGATATTCAGCGACCGCTTTCATGGCATCTTTGGCTGTATAATCGTCTAACCGCACATCCAACACGTTCATCTTTTTATCCATAAAATTCACCTGTTTTCTTTTCAGTCAAGCGATTATACCAAACCCACAGCATTTTTTCAACCGACGTTGCAGAAACTTCATACTTTTTAACATACTTGTTAACATTCTTTTTAATTTTTTAAATCATCTTTTCTTTTCTTGGAAATAATTCCTCCTATCCTGCCCGTTTCTTTAGAGGTGAGGGCGCGCCACCCTCCCTCCAGCACTTTGTCCAAAAGCCCAAGTTCTTCCGCTATTTCATATTTCAGTTTTTCTTCCCCTTCCATTTTCTGAATATCTTCCAAACGGATCGGTTTTTGCTTTTTTTCATTCATGTGAATCAACTCCTTTACAGGAGTATTTCCCATATCTTCCCTTTTATTCACCGACAGGGGAATCAATACTGGGGATTATCCGGTATGATGACAGCCGCTATAAAATAAGCCAGCACGCCGGTCCCAAAGCTGATACATGCCAAGAGCACGCCCCCCAGCCTTACGATCGTTGGGTCAATGTTAAAATATTCTGCGATTCCTCCGCATACTCCGCAGATCGTGCGGTTCATTCTTGAACGGTATAAACGTTTCGGTTCCATTACATATCCTCCTTCTTAAAAGAAATCTCTACTTTTCCTGCTCCACATTTGATATCCACGGTACGGCTGCTGCCATTGTCGATCCTTTTCGTGCTGGCCGCACCTCCGTACTCCGCTTCCCCAATCTCAACTTCACCTGCGCCGCAGACAACATCATAATTATAATCGCTCTCGCCGCCCTTAAGCTCGAGATCCACATCCCCCGCGCCGCATTTTACTGTGATGTCTCCGTCTATCTTCCCGGCAAGCTCCAGGTCTCCCCCGCCCACCATGATATCGGCCTTTTCTGTCTCTATGCGCTGGATGTGGCAGTCCGCAGCCCCGATCGAAATCTTCGTCTTATCTGCTTTTAACGTATCGATCTCTACCTCCGCAGCCCCGATTGAAAGTTCTGCCTCCGTAAGCCTGAGCGATGTCGGCAGATAGACGCGGATTTCCCCGTAATGCTCTCCCCTTTCGGTGAAAAACGAGAAAACATCTAGGAACTCTCCGCTCTGGACAGTCTTGATATAGAGTCTCCCATTCTTTTCATACACCGCGATCTCCGTGTCTCCTCCAAACCAGCAGTCCGTTGTATCGACCCGTACGTCCTCGTCTTCACTCGGCCGTATCTTCAACTCATAGCCTCCGATATCGGCTTCCAACGATGTGATGTCCTCATAGACGCTTACTTCCCCTTCGTTTTTCGCCTCCACGTCTTCCGGCAGATTGCTCTCCTCTGTATGGATACTTTGGAAAAATCCGATGCCGTCCGGGTATATCTCCCTGATCTGGGAAGAAGATATTCCCAAAGCCAGCGCAGCCGCGCAACACGCGATTCCCAATCCTGTCAGTACTGCGACAATAATCCAAAAAATTTTCCATCCTCGTCTCAAATCTATCGCCTCCCTTTCTGAAACGGTTTCCTGAATATCTCTACCACTCCCCGGAATACCGTAGGCATCATCTTAACGATACAGAGCCACCACATAAATGCGGTCAGCACCGCGCCCAGCGCAGCCAGCAAAAGCCCGATCCCGATCAGTAAAATACCCGCCGGGGTGAAATGAAAGAGTTGTACTACCCCTGTTGCAAAGCACACGACACCGCCGATCATAATGCCTACTCCTGCGAACAGGAACGCCACGATCACTCCAAAGATCGCCGCCAGTATCCCGAGTATGCCAAGGAAAACGCCGCCTACGGCCGGTATCACTGTCGGTACACCGACACAGATAATCAGGATGATTAGCAAAATCTTCAAAGGACGGCTGGTCCACGGTCCCTTTCCCTGAGTCCCCCTGTCCTCTCTTCCATTCGCGCTCATCTCTCTTGCCACCGGAACCTTATACTCCTCAAAACGTGTATCCGTATAGCCTGTTTCCCTGTATTCACTTCGTTCACTGTAAAATTTGTTTCCATCGTCCCCGTCGGCCAGTCCTGTCCTAATAATCGCCGCCACCTTTTCCGGACTTTCCAGCTCCCGGATCACACGCCCTTCATTCTCCGGGCCTGCATCATCAAAATAATCGTTGTAATACTGCATCGCCTCATTCCTCTCCTCCGGTGAAATACTTTGAAGCAATGCCTCTAATCTGTCCATGAACTCCCTGCGGTTCATACTCTCACCCCTCTCTCAAACATCGCTGTAATCTTCTGAGAATAACTCTTCCACTCGACCCGGTACAAATTAAGCTGTGCCATCCCTTTTTCAGTCACTTTATAATAGCGCCGGTTCCGTCCGTCGAACTGCATGTCGTATGCCATCAGACATTCATCCTTCTGCAGCCTTCTGAGCACCGGATACAGCGTAGATTCTGATACATCCAGGGCTCTGCGCACATCCTGTGTGATCCGGTATCCATAGGTACCCTCCTTCTCATGGGAAACAACCGCAAGAACAATCGCATCCAGAAGGGCTGCACCAGTATTAAATACCATATTCTCAACTCCTTTCCTATTAAATTCCATCGCTGATAGGTTGATGCTTCCTCTGTTAGCTATTCCATTTCCAATATTGATTTATTAGCAATATTATATTTTATATAATATTGGTTGTCAATATAATATTATTTTTTTCTTATATATTTTTTTACACAAAAAATAACCTGCAATACACAGGCTATTTTTCCTCTTCTATCTAACATGTGTCACGTGCGGCATCAAGTTCTGGTGTACCCCGCTCTGCTATTACGCTTCCCCTACAGCTCGGTTAAAACCTCCATCTGTTTCTTCAATTCTTCCACAATTTCCCTGTTGATATCCATCTGTGCTGCGATATCCGCCATATCTTCAACCAGATTCCTAGCGCTGCCCGCAACTCCGGCAATTCCAGATGCGCCTTCATCGATCGCCTTTGTAATACTTTGGATAGAATCCGCTATCTCGGTCATAGAATTCCTAAGGTTGTCTATCCTGCCGTTAAACGCATCTATTATTTCTTTTACATAGTCAGCATCTTCCTTATATTGCCTGCCGGAACGGACAAACTCCCGGAATTCCGTCAAAATGGTCTCATTTAAATAATCCGCCATATCCTGAGAATGCCTGGAGAGATTATATACAGCGTTTGTGACAATCTTATTCACTTCTTGAATACGACCCGCTGTTTCACCGCAGGAATTTGCTAGGCTCTTAATTTCGTTCGCAACAACTGCAAATCCTTTCCCTGCTTCCCCGGCACGCATCGCCTCCACGGATGCGTTAAGGGCGATCAGGTTGGTCGTTGAAGAGATAGACAAGATATCTTTTGTCAGGCTGTTCACCTGGTCAACGCTCTTACTGTTCTCGATCGCCTCCTCAAGTACTTCTAGAATATCGGAAGCTTTCTTTTGGATGGCGTCCGTATTTGTTTGCGCCGATACCTCCATCTCGTTTGCCCGCGCTTTCATTTCAGAAGAGTATCTCATTATCGCACTGCATTCTTCCGCCATGCTTCGGACATCCCCTTTAACGTCCGACGCGCTGTTGTTTATGAGAGCCGCGCTATTTGCTACCTTCTGGATCGCCATAGATAAAGAATCGGTAAGAGCGGAAAGCCCTCTCGCGCTTTCACCTGATGTGCGGGTATGATTCAGAACTCCACCCGTCACCTCGTCAAGTTTATTCGAACTTCCCTGAAGTGTGTCTACTGTTCCTTTAATCGGCGTGATCACGTATTTCTTGATCATCCTGACCGCGGCAAATACCAGAACCACGCATGCGACAACCACGGCTGCGGCGATAATAAGAGAACTTATGTAAACGACCAAAAGCTTCTGCCTTGCACTGTCCGTCCGAGCGCTGACAGCCGCATACAGTTCGTCAGTATTCTTTGCCATGGCTTCCCCGAAACCTGCGACGTCGCCGTTAGCATACGCATAGGCGTCCTGGGTCTTGCTGTCTGCGCTTGCACAGACAAGATAGACCAACGCATGCTTAAAAGAATCGTAATTTTCCAGGAGTTGCGCGTAGATTGCCTCTTCCTCTTCCGTGACATAATTTTTATATTCATCCAGATATTTTTCCAGTACCTTCTCTTCTTCCTTAATCTGTGCCACGACAGTAATCATAGTGTTATAGTCTGCCGCGACAATATGGGACAGCGCCATCTTATGGATATTGGTGGTAGAGTGGCGGATATTCTGCAAAGTCTCCAAACCCACCATATAATCGTCAACAATCCTTAATGCATTTGAATTTACATTATTGATGCTGAAAACCGACAGGACGTTGGATGTGAATGCCACGACTCCCAGAAGGAGGATCGGGAGGATCAGACGTTGCCGTATACTGAATTTATTCTTCATCTTATTCTCACTTATCCTTTCGTAATATTAGATCTATCTCGCGGAAACACCTTCTACCATCTCGTCTAGCTGCTCCTGCAGTCCCTGTCCAGAAGGATTCCCTGCCGCCATATTTCCCGCAAACTTTGTAACAGGATCCCAGAACTTGCCGCCCACCCGCTGGAGCTGAGAAAACTCTGACTGCTCTAAAAGTGCGGCGATTGCATACGAAGCCTGAATTTCTGCGGAATCAGCAACCGCAATATTGGACGGACCTTGTCCCCTCATCTCAAAACGGAGACGCTGATTCTCTTCATTCGTAATCCACTCTGCAAGTGCAGCCGCCCATTTAGGCTGTTCCGAATATGCGTTTACACCGATCAGTTTACATCCCGAAAAAGACGCCATCTGTATCTGTCCGTCGCTGCAGGTATAGGTTGGAAGCTTGGCTGCCCCTGCGTTTTCTCCCCATACTTCCTCTATTGCAACAGCATTCCACACACCGCTGACACCTGCAATCACCGAGCCGTCTCTTACCCCGCTAAGGAATTCTTCATCCGTACGGCTGGCAAATCCTGAACTTCCTGCTATCCGGAGCATTGCCTGCGCCACTTCAACACCACTGGGATTTCCGTCCGCCTGGTTCCATGTACAGTAGTTTGTAATCCCGTCATCGTTAAGCCCTACCTGAAGCCCTGTATTTCCAAAAAAGGAGTACACATACCATGCCGAAGACCAGTCCATCGTGAACAGCCTGCCGCTTGCCGACGCCGCATCCAATATCCCGTCCAGCGTCCGCGCCTGCTCTTCGGTAATAAACTGCTTGTTATAATATAAGAAATATCCATTATCCGCCGTCAGCGGATATGCATAGAGGTTGCTCCCGACCGAAGCCGCCTCCACTGCATTGGAAAGATTCTTACTCCTGATTTCATCTGCATTTTCAATTGGATCTAAGGCTCCTGCAGCTGCAAGCGCGTTTAGCTGGTCGTCAGCAAAAGTGAACACATCAGCGCCTTCCTCAAGCCCGCCGATCAATGCGTCCTTACACTGGGACTCTCCTTGTACTTCAAATGATATCTGGAAGTCCGCCTGCCCCTGATAATTCGCCTCGAAGCTCTGGATGATCTGATTCATCAGTTCCGTATCCTCCTCAGCTCCCCAGACTACCAGTTCCACTTTTTCTGGTTGTTTGTTTACCATAGCCGTTTCCTCGGTTTTATTACACCCTGTAAGTAACAGGATGCATAGAATGCATAAAAACAGTCTGCATACTCCTCTTTTCATATCTTATTCCATCCTTTTGTTACTGTTATTTCTACAAATTGTATCCCTCATACAACGACATTTGGAATACCACCAATGCAGTCTCACTCCAATACGATTTCCTGCCGCAGTGTAAACGAATAGATCACTTTTTCCGCAGCCTTCTTTCCTGTCATCTGTTCCAGCGCTCTTCCATATAAATGCAGCTGTTCCTGGTATTTCTCGACAAGCTCTCCTGCCTCCCGTGCCTTATCCGTTTTATAATCCAGCACAATCAGGCGATCCTCTTCCTCAAAAAATACGTCGATGATCCCTTGGATCAATACCAGTTCCCCGTTATCGGCGCCGGGATACATTTCTCCTGCGTCAATGCCGAACACAAACGGCTGCTCCCGGTAAAGACGTCCCAAAAGCGCCGCCTGATGCATCCTCTTTCCGATATCCGTACTCAGAAAATGTTGGATATCCTCCGCACGGATGCATACCGCCATCTCTTCGCTCAAAAGCTTCTCTTCCTGAAAATGAGCGACTGCTGCCGCCAGTGTATCCTTGGTATATTCCTTTGTAAAATCCAGAAGCTCTAAAAGCTTATGATATGCGCTTCCCCGAGATGCGCCCGTCAGCTCATGTTCCTCCTGCATAAATTTCGGAACCAGCGGGATGACCTCTTCCTCCTCCACCAGAATCTCCCCGTCTTCCCCAGGTTCCCTAAGGAGCAGGGGCATGGACCGCTTCTTCAGCTCGGACACAGTATACTTCAGCTTAAACTGTTCTTCCTTCTCGAAAGGATACCGGTACGTAAACTGTTCCATAAGGCGCTTGGCAAACCTTTCGTCCGTCTTAGCTAACGGATGCGTCCGATCTGCCGCGGCATTCAGGAACATTTCCTTTTCCACCCGATCCATCTTCCGCCGCGTTCTCCCTCCTGCGCGGATCCCGCCGGGGTCCAGCAAAGTGACTGTAAGAGGGAGCGTCCCGGAAAGCTTTGCCGCCGCGGGGAGGACCCAGTCATAGTAACACTTCGCGCCTGCAAGTGTTGTAAAAGAAAGAGGCGTTCGTGCGTCTTCTTCCCTGGCCTCGTAATCTGCCAGCTTCTTCGCTGCTTTCGATACTGTCCCTAGAAGGATCAGCTTCTCTTTCGCACGCGTCATCGCCACATAGAGTACCCGCAGCTCTTCGCCCAGGTTTTCCAATTTTGTCTCTGTCTGGATAATCTTCTTAAAAATCGTGGGGCACTTTGTCCTTCTTACAAGATCCACCGCATCCATCCCTACGCCAAGCTCCGGGTGTACCACGATACTTCCTTTCAAATCCTGGGTGTTGAACTGCTTCCCCATTCCTGCCACGATCACGACCGGGAATTCCAGCCCTTTACTCTTATGGATACTCATCACCCGTACCGCGTCCGTCCCCTCGTCATAAATCCCCGCCTCGCCGAAATCCACGTTATATTTCTGGAGCTGCCCGATATACCGGACAAAATGAAACAATCCCTTATAGCTTGCCGCCTCAAAGCTTTTTGCACGGGCAAGGAGCATTTCCAGGTTTGCCAGCCTTTGTTCTCCTCCCGGCATTGCGTAGACATAATCCCGGTAACCGGTCTCCTTCATAATCATCCAGAGCAGGTCATGGATGGCTGTATACGGCACCCGTTCCCGGAAACGAGCAAGTTCCCCAAAGATACGTGCAAGCTTCTCCCGCATGGCCTGCGGTATTTCTTCCGTCTCTTCCCGCTTTCCCTCTCCGGCGTTCCTCTTCGCATCCGTATCCGCGTCTGCGTCCGTCTGTTCCGGTTCATCCAGGATTCCCGCTGTCATGAGCGCTGCTTCGTGAAACGCTACTTTGGGGTATCTTTTGCGTATACAGGCAAGTTCTTCATTCGTACACTCTCCAAAAGGGGATTTCAGCACAGCCGCAAGGGGGATGTCCTGCCGAAAATTATCCAACACCCGCAGGTAATCCAGCATCCACCCAATCTCCGGCGTCCCGAAATACCCTTCTTTCGATGGGGCAAAAGCGGGGATTCCTTCCTCCCCTAGTACCCGGATAAAAATGTCCGTCCAGCCCGCAAGACTCCGGGTAAGGAGCGCGATGTCGCGGCATTGGACAGGCCGAAACTCATTCAGCTCCTTGTCCCATACCCGGTGACTTTCCAGAAGCGCGTGGATCCGCTCCGCCGCCGCACGAGCTTCCGTCTCCCGCGCCGCGTCCGCGCCGGCTGATCTTCCCTTGCCGCCTGTGCCTCCCTCGTATCCCCCATCTTCGGGACTCTCCTCCTCTTCCCCCAAAGTCTCGGTGTCGATCACCAGAATCTCCGTCTCATTGCCTTTTTGCTCCTTATAGGTCGCACCCACATATAAAGCGGCGTTATCGTCATATTCTATTTTCCCTAGCTTTCTCGTCATGATCTGCCGGAAAATGACGTTTACCGAATCCAAAACTTCCCGCCGGCTCCGAAAATTCTTATGCAGGTCAATGCGGCGGCAGTCTCCTTCTTCTGTACTGTATGAATCGAATTTTTCCATGAAAAGCTCCGGCCGGGACAGCCGAAAACGGTAAATACTCTGCTTCACGTCCCCCACCATGAACAGGTTATTCTCTCCTTTGCTACTCCGTGACACGCTGCCAAGGATCGCCTCCTGGATCAGGTTGCTGTCCTGATATTCGTCGATCATCACTTCCACAAACTGTTCCTGATATTCCTTCGCCGCCTCAGAGGGCACAAGCTTCCCCTCCTCCCTGCGAGTCAGTATTTTCAGCGCAAAATGCTCCATATCCCGAAAATCGATCACATTTTTCTCCGCTTTTTTCGCGGCAAAGGCCCGGTCGAATTCTTTTACCAGCTCCACCAGCGTATGGATGACCGGGCGGCTCAGTGCAATATCTTCCTCCATCTCCCCGCGCGGCTGGAAGAAGAAGCCGCACTGTATATCGTCCGCCAGTTTCTTCCACGCTCCGCGAAGAGCTTTCACACGCTCCGCCTTCTCCCGGGACACCTCTTTATCCCGGTTCGCCGCAAGCTTTGCCCACGCTCCTAATGACTGAAAAGCAAGGAAATACCCTTCTAAATCCCGAGCGTTAAAAACAGGCTCCAACCGCTGCCAGTCCGCCTCAATCGTCTTCTCATACATATAGGGTCCGTCCGCTTCCCGGCAGATCTCCTCCGCCTCCGCGAAAAGCTTTTGGAAATCCTGGAGACACTCTTTCATATAGGACAAAAGCGCCTGCACGAAAGGGGAACCCTCACTAAGACCTGTATCATATGCGTCCGCACATCCGTCCAGCCACGCGTCCGCGTCCGGATAGCTCCCCGCGTACTCAAAAAGTTCCTGGATCAGCTCCGAGAGCTGATCGTCCCCCCGTCCTGTGGCAAACGTCTCCACAAAGCGCAGGAACTCCTCGCTTCCTTGCTCATAGCGGGCCTCCAGCATTTCCCGCATGACGTCCTGCTTCAAAAGCCGGATTTCCCCTTCCTCCGCGATACGAAAACCTGGATCCAGGTCAATGGTATGAAAATACTCCCGAATAACGGAAAGGCAGAAACTATGTATCGTCGTGATCTTCGCTGTATGGATCAGCGCCAACTGGCGTTTCAGATGGATATCCGAAGGATTCTTTGCAAGCGCCTTTTCGAGAGCGTCCACGATCCTCTCCTTCATCTCGGCTGCCGCCGCCTCCGTGTAAGTTACGATCAGCATACGATCCACGTCCACCGGATACGTATCTTTCGTGAGACGCGCGATGATCCGTTCCACCAGTACCGCCGTTTTACCGGAGCCTGCCGCCGCGGAAACCAGAATATTTCTGTCCCTTAGATCAATGACCTGCTTCTGCTCCTCTGTCCATTTCACCGCCATGCCGTATATCCTCCTTTATTCCTCTCATCGCCTCCAGCGCCTCGTCCTTTGTCAGGCGTGAAAGCTTCCGGTACTCATATCCCTCGATTCGTTCGTCAAACCCGCAGATATTCCGATACCTACAGAAATCGCATCCCGTCTCCTTTCCCAGCTCATAGGGCGCCGCGTCCGCGTCCCCCTGGGTCATCCTCTCTTTTAATTCTTCCCGCTTCTTCCCGGCAAAAACGAGCGCTTCCGTAAATTCTTCCTGGCTCAAGGTCTTCGATGACTTGGCATAACCGCCCTTGGATTTCTTCACCGGAATGACACTGGACGTATCCTGGAATTCCCTGTCCAGACGCCGGATTACCGCGTCCTCCTCGTTTACCAGCCCGTCCAGGCGCAGTTCCTTAAGAATCGCCTCCTCCAGCTTCTCCTGATCCGGCTCTTTATCCACCACCGGATCCTTCATCCGATAATAGAAGATTCCCGCCGGAACAGCTGTCTTGCCCGGATGCCGTTTTTCTTCCAGCTTCAGGGCCTCTTCCATGTAGACGACGAGCTGCATCTGCAGGCCGTGGTAAAATGCCGCCATATCGAACGCCTTCATTCCTGTCTTGTAGTCAATGATTTTCACATATACGGTATCCTCTGTCTCGCAGGTATCGATCCGATCGATCTTGCCGCTCCCGAAATCCACCTCATATCCCACGGGACGAAAATCCCCCCTCTTGAGCTGCCTTGTCATCGCCCAGACCGTGCGGTTCATCATCCGCTTCATTCTGGGAATCATATAGGCGTTCCTCGCCGAACTATAGAGCACAGTGTTGCTGTAATCCGCAATACTCTCCTCCACGCTTCTTACCGCCAATTCTTTCTGCTGTTCTTCGGTAAGACTGGTCCAGTCCACTTTCGCCTTCTCGACAAACCGGGCGTACCGCTCCAGCGCCGTATGGAATACATTTCCAAAATCAAGCGCGGCAAACTCGTACTCTTCTCGCTCTTTTATACGAAGTCCATAGGTCAGGAAATGGGCACAAGCGCAGGAAACGAATCGCTCCAGCCTTGACACGCTTGGCTCCCACGGACCATATAATTCCTGCGCGGTCATCTGCGACAGCCTCTCATCAGGCTTCCGGTGCAGGGAAGCCGCCGCCAGGCGCAGCGCCGCAGGCCGCCAGGCCCCTTGCGCCAGATACCAGCGATATAATTCCTGCCATACTGCCCCTTCCATCTGCTCTTCCGAGCGAAACCCTTGTATCAAATAGTCAACCCCTGTCTCCGGCAGAAGCTCCCGATACTCCGGACCGTACTTTTCCAGGTCAAAGACCACGGTTTTCGGAAACATCCTCCGAAGATCGCCCACCAGATAAGAGGGGCGAAGGCTCTTTCCCTCCGATGATACCTTGCTGAAACACACGTCCAGCTCCTCCGTCGGTTTCGTCATATGTAAATATAGATAAAATTTCTGTATATATGTTTTTTCTTTCGCTCCGGGCGCGAGCACGATACCCTCCTCCTGGAAGCGTTCCCTGTCCCGTTCGGACAAAAGACCGCCTGCCTGCACTGCCCCCGGAATCAGGGCGTCGTTCGCTCCCAGCAGGATGAGAGCGCGCACATCCCGCAGACGGCTTCTCTCAATATCGCCCGCCATAACCTCGTCCATACTGGGCGGAATTACGCCGATGCGCGCTTCCTCCATCCCGGCGTCAAGAAGCTCACCGTACTCGCTAAGAGAGATCGTCTCCTCGCCCAGAAGGGTTACAAACTTGTCAAAAAGTTCCATCACCACCCGGTAAATCTGGGCATATTCCTTTGCAAGAGCCAGCTCCCCCTCCTCGGCAAACTTCCTCTCCTGATCTTTCACCTTTCTCTGAAGCTCCCCCTTTACCAGAAACTCATAAAGCGCCGTTGTCACATCGCACACCGTTTTCCGGCGCTGCTTCAGAACATACATAAGCGAATCCACCTTCTCGACCATCCGTACACGCAGATGGTTCAAGCGTTCCAGCTCTTCTTCCGAAGTCCTCTTTGTTCTGCGGATCCACTTTTCCTGCCATTTCTTATACCCACGGATGCCCACCGCTCCCAGGTAGTTCTCCAGCACATCCGCCTCATCCCCTGTAAATCCGGCAAGGCCCGTCCTTAAGAAACGGAGCACACCGTCCACCGTAAAATTCTGCTCCGCCATATTCAGAAGGCTCCGCAGATATTCCACGAAGGAGTTGAGGAGCACGCTGCGTTTATAATCCATAAATACCGGGATGTCGTACCGGGCAAACACACGCTCGATCTCATCCCCGTAAATGTTCATGTCCCCTGCGATCACCGCAATATCCCGATACCGGTATCCCTTCTTTCTCACCAGAAAACGGATCCGCTGCGCCGCACATTCTGTCTCTGCCGCGGGATTCTGCGCAGCATAGAGACGTACATTCTGTTGTTGATCCCCATAGCTTTTATTCTCGTACCGGAACAGCCCTGCCTCCAAATAGGCAAGCGCCGGATTCTCCCGAAACCGGCGGACAGGGGTTCCACACAGATCTACAGCGTCTTCGATCCAGACCTTTTCACTCCCGGCAATCTGCACCAGGGACGTCACCATCTGCTTACTCAAGGCGAAAAGGCGGAACTTATCCTCCAGTACAAAAGGGTCCTCCCTCCCATCGATCGTGACCGTCACAAAAACCTTCTGGCAGACCTTCATCATTTCCCCCAGCACACGGTTCTGCAAGGGAGTGAAGCCGGTAAAGCCATCCAGCGCCACCACGCTCCCCTGCATAAGCCTGGACTTAGGGATTTCCCTGCACAGAATGTCCAGGATTTCTTCTTTCGTGATATAACGGTCTTCCAGGTACGCTTCAAATTCCGTATAGACCTTCTGAATATCCTGCAACTTATAATATAGGTAGGTATTTTCCTCGGCCGCCTCCATCATAGATTCCATTCCTTCCGGCGGGATACTGTACTGGGTCAGCTCGGATATGACGGATTTCACTTCGCTGATATATCCCGTTTTCCGAAGGTTCCCCCGAAGCACTGTGAGCGTATTCTCCACCTTGCCCGCGATCTTACGCAAGATCAGGTTCTTCCCTTCATCGTCCAGCACTGTCCGGTCTGCCGCTCCGGTTTCCTCCAGCACCCGAAAGGCGAGGCGCGCAAAACTGAGTACATCAATATTCATGATACCGTGCCGGGGATGCCGCATGACGAATTCCCTCTGTGTCTGCATGGTAAACTGCTCCGGCACAATAACGATATAATTCTTATCAGGATGCTGGATTGATTCTGAAATGACATGTTCATATAAATAATGGGACTTTCCGGAACCGGAATTTCCCAAAATAAACTGAAGTGACATAAAATCTCCTTTCAAACCCTGCCGTAAATCTCTTTCGGCACACAGGCTTTTACATGGACCCCGTCCTCCCTATATTCCTCCTCGAAAATCTCACCGTATTTACGTATCAGCTGAAGGCCCTCATTTTCTCGGTATCCAAAGACCCGCTCAATATAGATTTCCTGAGTGCGCAAGACGTCTGTGACCGCGCCTAGAAGCTCTGTAAGCCCCTCCCCCGTTTTTGCTGATATGCGTACAACACGGTCTGCGCGCAGGTCACGGACATTTACCATCTCTTCCAGACGGTCCATCTTATTGAGCGCTGTCACCACAGGCTTGTCCATCACTTTCAACTGTTTCAGCGTCTCATACACTACATGCATCTGCTCGTCCATCTGCGGGTTCGACAAATCCACTACATGGAGGATCACATCTGCATAACGCGCCTCCTCCAACGTACTTTTGAACGCGTCGATCAGGTGGTGCGGCAGTTTGCGGATAAAACCGACCGTATCCGTCAAAAGGATCTCCTGCCCGCCTGGAAGCCGGAGATTCCGCGTCGTGGGATCCAGGGTTGCGAAAAGGGCGTCCTCCTCAAAGACCTGCGCACCCGTCAGTTTGTTGAGCAGAGTCGATTTCCCGGCGTTCGTATATCCCACAATGGAGATGACCGGCATATGGTTCCTGATTCGTTGCTCCCGCGTCAGTTCCCTGTGACGCTTCACCCCTTTCAGTTCCCGGCCAAGCTGCGCGATCCGGTCCTTGATAAGGCGCCTGTCCATCTCCAGCTTCTTTTCCCCAGGCCCTCTTGTCCCAATTCCACCGCCCAGACGCGACAACGCCTTGCCTGCTCCGGTAAGCTGGGTCTGTCGGTACTTGAGCTGTGCCAGCTCCACCTGAATCTTCCCTTCCCTGGTGGCGGCGCGCCCTGCGAAAATATCGAGGATCACCAGTGTCCTGTCCATCACCTTCGTATCCAGCGCCTCAGAGAGGTTCGCCATCTGCGCCGGGGACAGCTCATCGTCACAGACCACCCCTGCTGCATCCAGTTCCCAGAGAAGCTCCTTTATCTCCTCGATCTTCCCTTTTCCAACATAAGTGGCGGGATGAATCATCTCCCGCCTTTGTATCACCCGCCCCGCCTCCTCGGCTCCCGCGGTCTTTATTAACTCCGAAAGCTCCGAAAGCGACTGCTCCGTGTCGTCGTACCCGCCGGACGCAGCGCTCACCCCCACAAGGATGAGCCGTTCCTTTCCCTCTTTCACTTCATATCCTGCCATCGATCTCTCCTATTCTCCCGACGTCTGCGCCCCGCTGTCCGCATCTGTATCTGGCTCCCCAGGAGCCTGCGTCTTTAGGAAATCCAGCTCCTTGGCCGCGCGCGCATCGTCGGGATATTTCTGCACATATTCCTCCAGCTTATCTCTCGCCGTCAGATAATCCCCCATCTCCTCGTATGCCGCGATCTCGTTGAACGCCATCTCCTTCAAAAGTTCCATCTCGGCGTCCGGAAAAACACGTCCGTTTCCAAAATAATACGCCGCCCGCTCTGCTCTTCCCAGCTTCATCTCACAGATTCCCAGCAGATTATAGATCGTCGCCGTTTCCTCAGCCCCGTTATCCAACGCGGCGCCAAAAGAGACGGCTGCCCCCTCATAATCCTCCTGTTCCCACAGGCACAGCCCAATCCCCCGGTATGCTTCCCCCAGGTTTTCTCCCTCATCCACCGCTTCCTGAAACTTCTCCTGCGCCTCAGTATACTGCCCTTGTCCGAGCAGGGCGGCGCCGTCTGCCACCTTGTCCTCTTTCTTGCAGCCGCAAAACAGAAGGATCATAAAAAGCGCCAGCATCCACGGAATCCTTTTTCTATATGTCATCATATCATCATGCCCTCGCATCTTGTGTCTTTTGCCATGGAATCCGGCTGCCCGGATACACCATTCATCCTCTGAAGAAGGCCTACTCCGATATATGCTCCATCCCCTGGTCCATAATCGTCTGAATATGGCTGTCCGCCAAAGAATAGAATACCGTCTTTCCCTCGCGCCGGTTCTTCACAAGCTTCATCTGCTTCAGCACACGGAGCTGATGGGAGATAGCCGACTGAGTCATCCCCAGTACCTCCGCCAGGTCGCATACACACATCTCCGACTGGAACAGCACGCATAGAATGCGGATCCTTGTAGTATCCCCAAAGACCTTGAAAAAATCCGCCAGTTCCTTAAGCACTTCCGCATCCGGCATGTGTCCAGATGCCTTGCGGATCAGTTCCTCATGGATGTGGGGCACTTCACAAACTTCACATTCTGGTTCTGCCTTCTTCATGTTCAACGTTCCTCCTCATCGATCTGCCAGTCGATCGGCGTTATGCCATGCGCCTCTAAAAATCGGTTCGTCTGGCTAAACGGACGGCTCCCAAAAAACCCCCTGCCGGCCGATAATGGGCTTGGATGGGGCGCTTCCAATATCAAATGCTGTGGATTGTTCAGCATCCGCTTCTTCATCTGCGCCGGCCTTCCCCACAGGATAAAGACGATCGGCCTGTCCTGTCCGTTCAGTACTTGGATCGCGGCGTCCGTAAACTCCTCCCATCCCATCCCGCGGTGGGAATTTGCCTGATGCGCCCGCACCGTGAGTACGGTATTCAGAAGCATTACTCCCTGCTTCGCCCATTTCACCAGATAGCCGTGGCTGGGGATCCGGCATCCCAGATCGTCGTGCAGCTCTTGATAAATATTCACAAGCGACGGCGGAATCTCCACATCCGGCTTCACCGAAAAGCAAAGCCCGTGCGCCTGCCCATCCCCATGGTACGGATCCTGCCCTAAGATCACCACCTTCACATCCTTTAACGGCGTGAGATGAAACGCGTTAAAAATATCGTCCGCCGGCGGATAGATCCGCCGGGTATGGTATTCCCTGTTCACTCTTTCAAATAATTGTTTATAATATGGCTTTTTAAATTCCCCCTTGAGGGCGTCCAGCCAGTCGTTATTGATCGCAGCCATCTTTTCTCCCCGCTTTTTACATCTGTCACAGCCGGACAGATATTCCTTTTTCTTTTAAATATTCCTTAACTTCCCGTATTTCCAATTCCTTATAATGGAATAAAGAGGCGGCAAGCGCGGCGTCCGCTCCGCCCTCTTCTGCCAGGGCCTCATAAAAATGCTCCAAAGCGCCCGCTCCGCCGGAAGCGATCACCGGGATTGAGACGCTCTGGGCCACAGCCTTTGTCAACTTCAGATCGTATCCCGCTTTCGTCCCGTCACAGTCCATGCTGGTTAAAAGAATCTCTCCTGCTCCCAGCTTCTCCGCCGTTCGCACCCACTCGATGGCGTCGATTCCCATATCAATACGCCCACCGTTTTTATAAATGTTCCAGCCGCTTCCATCTTCCCGGCGCTTCGCGTCCACAGCCACCACGACGCACTGGCTCCCGAACTTTTCCGCCGCCTCGCTGATAAGCTGAGGGCGCATGATCGCCGCGGAGTTCACCGAGATCTTATCCGCCCCTTCCCGAAGGAGCGCGCGAAAATCCTCCACTGTCCGGATTCCGCCGCCCACGGTGAACGGGATAAATACCTGCTCCGCCACCTGGCGCACCATGTCCACCACCGTATTCCTGGCATCGGAAGACGCCGTGATATCCAGAAATACAAGCTCGTCCGCCCCCGCCTTATCATAAGCCCTGGCAATCTCCACCGGATCGCCCGCATCCTTTAAATCCACAAAATTTACACCCTTTACAACCCGCCCGTTGTTCACATCCAGGCAGGGGATGATCCTCTTCGTAAACAAAATCCGACCTCCTATAGCGAAACAAAGTTTCCCAGCATCTTAAGCCCCGTATCCCCGCTCTTTTCCGGATGGAACTGGCAGGCGAACACATTCTCCTTCTCCACGGACGCATGAATCCGAACGCCGTAGTCCGTGGACGCCTTCACAATACTCTCATCCGCTGCTTTCAAATAATAAGAATGCACAAAATACACATACGGCTCTTCCGGCAGATCCCGAAACAGCCTTCCCTCTCCTGACAAATCAAGCGAGTTCCACCCCATATGCGGGACCTTAAGCCCCTCCTGATCCGGTATCCGCAGGATCTCGCCCGGCAGCACACCAAGTCCAGGAACGCCGGGCGACTCTTCGCTCCTCTCGAACAGAAGCTGAAGTCCCAGACAGATGCCAAGAAACGGCTTCTTCTGATCCACCGCCTCATGGATCACCTCATCCAGCCCATACTTTTGCAGATTGTACATCGCGTCGCCGAACGCGCCGACCCCAGGCAGAATAACCTTATCCGCGCCAAGGATTATATCCCTCTCCCGGGTAATGACCGCCTCCTCGCCCAAATGCGCCAAAGCTTTTTGGACACTCTTTATATTTCCCGCATCATAATCAATAATCGCTATCATCCGCTTCTTCCGTCCTCTTTCTATATATGTGTTTCCATTATAGACGAAACTTTTCCTCTTTGCAATCATAGAAAATAGGAAGGCTGCGTATAAACGCAGCCCTTCCGCCTGACGCGGCGCTCTTCCGGCGCCGGCCTAGTGTACTGTACTCTGGCTATTTCATGTCCAGATCGAACCAGAACTCCACACCGTTGTCATAGTTATTGACCCCGTATTCTTTATGGAAGGAATCCATGATGGCCTTCACGATCGAAAGCCCGATGCCATTCCCCCCATATTCTCGCGTCCTGGCCTTGTCCACCTTGTAAAATTTATCCCAGATGCGCTCTACGTCCTCCGCCGGTATCGGTTTTCCGGTATTGAAGACACTGATTCTGGCTTCATCCTCCTTCTTCACGACTTTGATCTCAATGATCTTCTCTCCATCCACATGGTTCAAGGCGTTGCTCACATAATTGCGCACTACCTGCTCAACTTTATATTCGTCCGCCCACACGACGACCGGCTCCTCCTCCCGGAAAATAATCTTTGCCCCTTTCTGGGAAATGAGAATCTCCAGGCTTTGGAGAACTCCTCGGATCAGCATCGTCACGTCGAAGCGTCCAAACTGCACTTCATCCTCCCCGAACTCCATCTGGTTCAGCGTCAAAAGATTCTTCACCATACGATTCATCTTCCCCGCCTCGTCCATAATCACGTCACAGTAGAACTCCCGGCTCTCCGGGTCGTCGTTCACCCCCTCCTTAAGGCCCTCCGCATAGCCCTGGATCAGGGCGATCGGAGTCTTTAATTCATGCGACACATTTCCCAAGAACTCCTTGCGCATACTCTCCATATGTTCCTTCTGCTCAATATCCTTTTGCAGCTTATAATTCGCCTTTTTCAGATCAGAAATCGTCTGTTCCAGTTTTTTGGACATCTGGTTAAAGCTTTGTCCCAACACCCCGATCTCATTGCCTCCCCCGCTTGTATACCTGGCGTCAAAATCCAGGTCGGCCATCTTCTGCGAGAGTTCCGCCAATTCCTTCAGCGGGTCGGTAAGCCTCTTTGAAAAATACCACGCCAAAAAGAGACTCAACGCAATGACCGCCATTCCAACCCAGCTGATAAATCGGTTGAATAGGTCGACCGCCTCGCGGATACTTTCCAGAGGGCTTCTCAGCAGGAAAATGCTGCCGTTCCCAAACTGTCCCCACATCTCAATATACTCGGTATGGTTTCTCGGATCCATGGACTTATTGATATCATACTCTTCCGTTTCTTTCAGTACTTCGCGGTTATTTCGGTTGAACAGGTAGCCCCACAGCTGATTCACCATCGACTCCCTGTCCCGTACATTTGTATAGACCGTATTATACTCCTGATCGATCAATACAATCGAAATATTATTCTTTTCCGACATCCTCGCAAGCTCACCGTCAAGCTCTCCTTCATACAAACCACCACTCTCAACGCCGTCTTTGAGCATGGAATATATTTTAATAAACTCTGACTGTCGGTCCAGAATGTAGTACCGTTCCAGAAATCTGCCGTTTATCACCAGGAAAACCAGCATCATCGAGACGACCATTCCGGTAAAAACCAGCATCATTTGTCGTTTGATCGAATATTTCATAGTTTCGCCTCGAATTTATAACCCATTCCCCAGATCGTTTTAATGTCGTCCCCTTTCTCCTTAAGCTTGCTCCTCAGCTTCTTGACATGCGTGTCAATCGTCCGCGCATCCCCAAAATAATCGTAGTTCCAAACATGATTCAGAATCTTCTCCCGTGACAAAGCAATCCCCTGATTCTCCATAAAATAGGTAAGAAGTTCAAATTCTTTATAACTTAAGTCCACGGACCTTCCGTCTATCTTCACAATATGGGCCGCTTTATTAAGCTCGATCCCGTCCACACAGAGCATATCATCCGACGCCAACGCGTTCGTCCGGCGCAGGACCGCCTCCACTCTCGCCACCAGAATCTTGGGACTAAACGGCTTAGATATATACTCGTCCACCCCCAGCTCAAATCCCTGCAGTTCGTCGCGCTCATCGCTCCTCGCCGTGAGCATAATGATCGGGATCTTCGATTCTTTGCGTATCTCCCGGCAGGTCTGCCAGCCGTCCATCCTCGGCATCATCACATCAAGGATCACCAGGGCGATATTCTTCTCCTCGTAAAAAATGTCCATCGCCTCAATGCCATCCCCGGCTTCCAGTACAGCAAATCCCTCTCTTTGCAGGAAATCCCCGACCAGCTTACGCATCCTGCTCTCATCGTCCACCACCAGAATCTTTAACTTATCCATGACTTATCTGCTCCTTCCCGCCGATAAAACGGACTCTTTTGACCTTGATATTTTCATTATTATACCAGGGAAATGTGTTATATGCGTGAACGAAAATAATTTTTTCAATTATCTCTTTCCTTTTTGCTCAGAAGGTGTTATAATAAAAGTCGCTTGGGGTATTAGCGCAGTTGGGAGCGCGCAACATTCGCATTGTTGAGGCCACGGGTTCGAATCCCGTATACTCCACTTCAGATGGAAGCATAGCTCAGCTGGGATGAGCGTTCGCCTCACACGCGAGAGGTCACGGGTTCGAGCCCCGTTGCTTCCATTTTTTTAACTACATACCTTGTAAAACACATCGTCGAATAGGCGATTGGATTCACGAGTCTCGAGTGCGGTAACATGAGGGATGACGGCAGACACATGGAAGCATAGCTCAGCTGGGATGAGCGCTCGCCTGACTAGCGGGAGGTCAAGGGTTCGAGCCCCTTTGCTTCCATTTTTTATTTTAGCTGAGAATCATGGATTTTCAGTAAAATCTATTGTCCTCATGAATACATTTCAAATAAATCCTGATATTCCTTTTTACGCTTCTCCAACTCAGGAGCCTCTTTTCCATTTCACATTATTTTATCATCCTTTTATCGCTCTTTCATCTGATATTTGTTCTCGAAAACTCCATTCTTCAAGTTCTCTTTTTCCTGGAATCTTCCTTACTTGATTTTTCTTCTTATCATTGACGAAGTTAGGCCTGTATGGTATTATGACAAAGATTTTTTGACTATTGAGGCGAAGCTGTTAGGAGAAGTGGAGGACAGGCATATGAATCATGCAGAGGAACTTTTACTAGCCGAAGAAGGCACTCCGATTATTGAGGCCCACGAACAGCACAGCGGTATGCGAAGCGTTCAAAATTTGGAGGTTATCATCAATGAGGGGCTTCGCGTCGCGCTGCTGGAGAAGACACCGGATCAGTCGCTTGTGGTGCTGCTGGAGCATCTGGGAAAAGCCCTGAACGGGGAACGGACCTATATATTCGAGCAGAACGAGTCCGGCGGCGATGACAACACCTATGAGTGGGTGGCTGATGGGGTGAAACCGGAACAGGAGAACCTTCAAAATGTCCCCGCGGAAGTGTGCGCTAGCTGGTATCGGAATTTCAGCGTTGGCGGGCATATCGTCATTGAGAACGTGAAGGATATTCGGGAGGCAGAGCCGCTTCAGTATGAGAACCTAAAGCGGCAGGGCATCCACTCCCTTGTGGTGGTTCCCCTGTACGACGGAAAACAGATCATCGGCTTTTACGGCGTGGACAATCCCCCTGTGAAGTCGCTGGAATACGCGTCGAATATGCTCCACACGGCAGCGTACTTCATCGTGTCCTCCCTGAAGCGGCGCGATCTGTTCCGGGAATTGCAAAAACGGAGCTATCTAGAGGGAAGACAAAGCCTGGAGGGCATTCTGGAGGGAGCCCGAACCGGAATCTGGACCATCGAGCTGGAGGAGGGCTGCCTGCCCAGGATGTACGCGGATCGAACCATGCGGATCCTCCTGGGCGTGCCGGACGACATCGGCCCGGAGGATTGTTACCAACACTGGTTCCAGCGCATTGAGCCGGACTATGTGGTAATGGTACAAGAAGCAGTACAGGAGATTCTGAAAACCGGACGTTCTGAGGTAATCTACCCCTGGAATCATCCACATCTTGGCAAAATCTATGTCCGCTGCGGCGGCGTACCGGATAAAACATTCCAAAAACCGGGCGATTGCCTAAATGGATACCATCAAGACATCACAGAGACCATGGTAACCAGAAAAAAACAAGAACAGTCCATCATGGAGCTTCTGGAGCGGGTGCGGAAGGCGAATTCGGCAAAAAGCGAATTTCTCTCTCATATGTCTCACGACCTCCGCACGCCCATCAACGGGATCCTGGGAATGCTACACATCCTGGAAAAAAGCCAGGATGACCCGGAACGGCAGAAGGACTGCCGGGAAAAGATCCGTGTTTCGGCAGAGCATCTACTGTCTTTGGTGAACGATGTCCTTCAGGTAAGCCGGCTGGAAAGCGGCTGGCCTACAGTAAGGGAGGAACCCTTTGATCTTTGTGCCGTACTGGAAGACTGCATCACAGTTTTGTCCCCCCTTGCGGAGGAGCGGGCCATCCTGCTAAAACTGGAGACATTTGGCCTGCGGCATAGAAGGGTGATCGGGAACCCGCTTAACCTAAAGCAGATCCTAATGAGCGTCATCGACAACGCTCTCAAATATAACTGGCCCCATGGCTCCGTAGTTGTCCGGGCAGAGGAGGTCTCCTTCCATGAAGGGACCGCAAGCTGCCGTTTTGTGATTGAAGATACCGGAATCGGCATGGGGGAAGACTTCAAAGAGCACATTTTTGAGCTATTCACCCAGGAGCATCAGGGCGCGAGGACCAACTATAGCGGCACTGGGCTTGGTATGTCTATTGTAAAGAGGTTGGTAGACCAGATGGAGGGGACCGTTGAGGTGGGCAGCCAAATCGGTAAGGGGAGCGTGGTTCAGATCACTCTGCCCATTCAGGTGGATCAGACGCGGGAGGAGCGTTCTGAGGAAGCCTCTCTAGAGGAGCGGGACGATATTGCCGGAATGTATGTTCTTTTGGTAGAGGATAATGAAATCAACTGTGAGATCGTAGAGTTCATGCTACGGGACGCAGGTGCGCAGGTTGTGATCGCAAACGATGGAAAAGCTGCTGTGGACGCATTTGAAGCATCCGATCCAGGGACATTTGACTGCATCCTGATGGATTTGATGATGCCGGTGATGAGCGGGTATGAGGCCGCCCGAGTAATTCGCAGACTGGAGCGGCCGGACGCTGGGACCGTGCCCATCATAGCCTTGTCAGCCAACGCCTTTGAAGAGGACATCGCCCTGGCGAAGGATGCCGGGATGAACGAGCATCTGGCAAAACCAGTGGATATCCGCAGAATGTTACAGGTCATGGGCCGTCTGAGAGACTGTTACCCTCAGAAAACGCATGACAGCCAAAATCCAAACAGTTTATAAAGGTGAAAGGTGAAAACTGTAGAGGTGAAAAAAGTATGAAGAACAAAATTTTGCCGCCTTCTTTAAGGATCAATATCACGGTGATTATTTGTCTCACGATTTTCGTGTTTTCCTTCCTTGGAATCTCCATTCACAATATGAGCGAAAACACGATCGGAGAGATCGGCTCCGCCTATATGACTGGAATGAACGAGCAGGTGTCGCTGCACTTTGAAACAATCATCGAGCTCCGCCTAACCATGGCGGAGTCTATCGCGCGCATTGCGACAGGGGATGTGGATTCCGGTTACGGAACCAGGGAGGAGATCGAGTACGGCGCAAGGGCAAGGCATTTTTTGTGTGCCGCCCTATATTCACCCGACGGCGGAATTGAGATGATTTTCGGCGATCCTGTGGCGCTCAACCACCCTGCGCCCTTTTTAGAGAGTCTGCAAAACGGGGAGCGCAAAGCAGCTTCCGCTACCGGAAACGATGGAGATGGTGTGATTTTGTTTGGCGTTCCCTGTGAATATCCCATGTCCGATGGTAACAACAGCATTGCGATTGTGGTGGGACTCTCTACCCAATATATGGGCGAGACCCTGTTCCTGGATTCAGACAAGTCACTGAGCTATTCCTTTGTAATCCGGGAAGACGGCAGCTACGTTGTCGGGAACGAGGGCGATTCCCACAAAAACTATTTTGACAGACTTACCAGTATCTTTGACGGCCAGGATCGAGAGGCTGCCGCCTGCATTGAACAGCTAAAGGCTGCCATAAATGCTGGCGAGGATTATTCTGCTATCATAAAAAGCGGCGGGTCGCGCCACCATATACACTGCACCAATCTCCCCTACTGCGAGTGGTATCTGGTGACGGTCCTCCCCTTTGAAGGGCTGGATCATGCCATCTCAGGCATGGAACTCCGTTGGCTTACCATCGTATACGCCGCCTCCTTCGCGGTGATCGCTATGCTCCTCTACATATTCTTCCGATACTTGAAGCTGTTCCGATGCCAGGTATCTGAATTAAAGCGTATGAACACGGAGATGGACGTGGCTCGCAACGCGGCGGAGCAGGCGCGCAAAGAGGCGGAACAGGCCAACGCGGCAAAACAGGAATTTCTATCCAGCATGAGCCATGATATCCGAACTCCCATGAACGCTATCATCGGTATGACCTCTTTGGCGCTGGAAAATACAGATGATCCAAAGCGTGTTCAGGATTACTTAAGTAAGATCGCACTGTCCAGCAAGCATTTGCTTGGGCTGATCAACGATGTATTGGATATATCCAAGATCGAGAGTGGCAAAATGGCGCTGAATGTGGAGCCAATGTCGCTGAGGGAAGCGATGGACAGCATCGTCAATATCATGCAGCCCCAGGTGGCGGCGAAAAACCAGCAGTTCAATGTGGCTGCCCGGGAAATCCTTTCGGAAAACGTGTACTGCGACGGTGTGCGGCTGAATCAGGTACTCATCAATCTACTAGGGAACGCCGTCAAATTCACCCCGAAGAAGGGTTCTGTTCAGCTGACCGTGTATCAGGAGGCGCTGCCAGAAGACGCTACCCGGGTTCGCACCCACTTTCTGGTGAGTGACACGGGCATTGGCATGTCCAAGGAGTATCAGAAGGTCATATTCGAGTCCTTTAGCCGGGAGGACAACACCCGGGTCCGGAAGACGGAAGGTTCCGGGCTGGGCATGGCGATTACCAAGTGTATCGTGGACGCCATGGACGGCTCGATCTCTGTCCACAGCGAACAGGGCCATGGCAGCGAGTTCCATGTTGTGCTCGATCTGGAAAGGGCGGCAGCACCCGCGGTATCGGAAGCTGTAGAGGGGGCCGCTGGCGCCGAAAGAGCGAATGACGTGGTACTGAAGGAGAGACGCGTTTTACTCGCAGAGGACAACGAGCTCAACTGGGAAGTGGCAAGAGAACTGCTTTCCATCCTTGAGCTGGAATTGGACTGGGCTGAAAACGGGGAAATCTGTGTGGAAAAATTTAAGAAATCCCCGGTTGGGTTCTATGACGCAATTATTATGGATGTTCGGATGCCGGTCATGGACGGCTATGAGGCGACTGCAGCCATCCGGGAGCTGGAACGGGAGGACGCAGATATCCCGATCATCGCCATGACTGCCGACGCGTTTTCAGAAGATATTCAAAGGTGCCTATCGTGCGGTATGAATGACCATTTGGCAAAACCCATCGATATCCAAGCGGTCACCTGCAAATTAAAGAAATATCTGAAATAGGGGATGTCAGGCGGACTCTTTCCCGCCTTTCCCCCCACAAAGTCCCCAAAAGCATGAGCACCCCCAGGCACGACAGATATTTTCCCAGTTCTACCCCTTGCGCATGGTAGACGATCTCCACCTGATGTTCTCCTTCTCTGATGGAGAATCCAAGGAACGCCTTATTTACTCTTTCCCCTACCGTGCGTTTTCCGTCAATGCGAATCTCAAAATTCGAGTCATAGGGAATCGAGGTGATAAAATATCCGGTATTTTTCACCTGGATTGTCCCCTGGATCCGTTTTCCTTTTGTCGCCTCCCAATCCGGCTCAAACGCGGACTGGTACAATCCGGCTCTATCTTCCAGAAGCTCTTCTTTTCCCCTGAAACACGCTATATCAGAAAGGACGTATTCCCCTTTTCCAAACGTCAGCTCAACATCACCCGCTCCTGTCTCCAATGGAACCGCGTATGTAAATGTCGTGTTTCCATTATAGTACAGATGGTTTTTCGCGCTAATCTTATTCCGTGTACCGTTTACCCACACCGCTGCATCCTGGCTGGGTTTTTTATTTTCCACGCACATCTGCAGAAAAAGGAGTTCTCCTCCGCCTGAGACAGAGCATGTTACACTTGTATTTTTCTTTGCCTTGATATGATACGTTCCGTCCGCCAGACGCCGGATACTCAGGTCTTCCCCCTCCGTCTCCCCTATCGATATCTCTTCCAAAGATGCGGCGGATTTTACCTGCTCTTCCCACTGGCTTTTCTGGCTCCGGCTGTTCCTAACGACCGCATAAGCGGCAAGCGCGGTCTGGTTATATGGAAATTCTAACCGGTCATAATCCTTTTCACGGATTACCTGATCTGTAACATAGGCAATGGGAGCCGTATTTTCACTCTTATATACCGCGAGATCTTCTTCTTCGAGAAACAGCTCATACCCGACGGCATCCATTCTTTCTTTGTCCTTCTCTTTATCTCCCTCTTCCTCCTTGTTTCTTACGATATATTTTACCCCCATCAACTTCTGGTACAATGGGTTATCCGACGCCGCCTGCATCAAGTCGTTACGGAATGGCTCCTCCACGCCGAAGACTTCTTTCCGAAAATCCTGGTAATCCGTATTGTAAGCGGAAGAATACAAGGAAGATATCCACTGCCGCATATCCCAGATGCGGTTTAAGTCCGCCGCTTTTTCGCTTTCCTTCCCGCCCTGCTCCAGACGCCAAAGTCCAGGCTCCACATCAAGAACTTTAGAGATCGCTTCCCCGATTTTGGAATCCGTTGTGCGGGCATATGTCTCCTGTTCCATGAGTCCGCCTTCGGTATTGTGAAAATAATTTCCACATAAAAACAGACAAAGGAGCGAAGGCAGCGTCAAAAACGCCAGTTTTCTGCTCCGCCAGAATATGCCAAAACACACTGCCAAAATGGCGCTTTCTGCCAGAACTAGATACCATGACTGCGGACTTCCTGCCATTTCTCCTCCATAATAATGCCCGTAAAACAGCCACAAAAAGGTGAAAAGAAACGAGGCAACATTTACCCGCAGGGAAATCTCCCTGTCTTTCTGCTTCTTAAGATAGACTGCCGTCAAATAACACAGCAGCGGCAAAAACGGAATCCAAACCTTATTCCGTATATACAGTCCTCCGTTCAGGAGCCACGAAAAAACAGGCACAGTCAAAAGAATCATACAGCCATAGTACAGTATCCGCTCATTCCATTTCCGGAAGGCCAGCCCGGTAAGTAAAACCGTGATCATCCCCGTGGTAAGGCCGACGCCATATCCGCTGTGCACCAGCTCCCAGATTGAAAAATCCGGAATCAGAAGCTCCCACACTCCGATCGTCTCCCTGCTCCCACGTTTCCCCAAAATCGCATATGCGGTGGGAACCAGAAGGATTCCGCTCATGAAGACAGCGGATATCATTGGCAGAAGAAAGGCAAAGCCGCTCTTTATCACACCCGCGCACGCCGCATGCCTCTTTCGCCGCTCAATATACTGCGCAAGCCCATAGAGAGCGAGGGAAAGCATCCCGCCGATACTAAAATAAAAGCTTGTCATAATCATCAGGAATACACTAACCGCATAAAGTCCGGACTTTCCTTTTTCAAAATGCCTGTCCACGCCGATAAACGCCAGGCACAGGAAAGGCATATAATTCACGAACATCACCTGACGACAGGACTGAAAGACCATCGGCCCCGCAAGCAGGAACAAAACCGACACAGGCAGCGCGATCTCCTCTGAAAATCCCTTTCTCACAAGCCAGTAATAAAGAAGGCTCACAGACGCCCAAAGTCCCACCACGCTGGCCGCCATAAGGTAATCACTCATTTTCACAAAAGGCAGCAGATAGGAAAGCAAAATGATCGGGCTATACAACCCATAGTAGGAAAAATGATAAATATTCTGCCCTCCGCCCAGATTTCCCGCAAACTCGGGAATCAGGCTTCCGGTTTCATAAAACTGGCTGCGGAAATAATCCGGCAGTACACTATGCTGGCTGATCCAGTCCACCTTCGCGCCGAACATCCCATACCTCCCCGCGAAAAACCAGCAGGCCGCAAGCGTAAGGATTCCCAAAAACACATAGTTTGTCCCTCTGCCCTTTGTTTTAAACACTCTCGCTCTCCTCCTCTTTGCTGGAGTCTTTTAATATAAATATAGGACGATGTTTTGTCTCAAGATACGTCTTGGACAGATATTGTCCCACAATCCCCGTACACAAAAGCTGCACGCCGCTCACCATGAATATAATACATGCCAGCGACGGCCAGCCCGATACCGGGTCGCCCCAGATCAAAGTCCTTATCACAATCGCCAGAATCAAAAGAAACGACAAGGCGCAGAATAGAACTCCCACAATGGACGCCAACGACAGCGGTGCCACGGAAAACCCAGTGATTCCTTCCATAGAATAGCAGAACAGTTTCTTGAGGGACCATTTCGTTTCCCCGGCCGAACGCTCCACATTCTCGAACTCCAGCCATTTGGTGCGAAATCCCACCCATCCGAAAATCCCTTTTGAAAAACGGTTGTATTCGCTCATCTTTAAAACCGCATCCGCCATTTTCCGGTTCATCAGACGGTAATCCCTGGCGCCGCTGACGATCTCCGTTTTAGAAATCCGGTTAATCACTTTGTAGAAGCTCTCCGAGAGGAAGGAACGGAGCTTGGGTTCCCCTTTCCTCGTAGAACGCCTGGTCGCCACACTGTCATAGTCCTCGTTCTTTAAGATATCGTACATCTTTGGAAGCAGCGAAGGTGGATCCTGCAGGTCCACGTCCATGACAGCCACAAAGCTCCCTTCTGAAGCCTTCAGCCCTGCATAGATGGCCGCCTCTTTTCCAAAATTCCTGGAAAATGAAAAATACTTGCAGCGCGCATCCTTACCATGCAGCTCCTTCATCACTCTTAATGTCCCGTCCGTAGAACCGTCGTCCACAAAAAGCAATTCAAAGTCCAAAGACACTTTCTCAGCGTTTTCCGACATCTTGTCCATCACACGCCGCATTTCTTTATAATAAATGGGAAGCGCCTCTTCCTCATTCCAACATGGAACAACTACTGATATTTTATCCATTTGCCACACCTCTGATCTCTAATTTCTAATCTTTTCACTGCCTTTGCCTTGGCATCTAACCACATTTTATCTCCCATATCTTAAGTATTGCCAAAAGTAAATCTAAAGATTTCTTAAGAAAAGTAGATTATTGTTTAAATTCTGCTATAATTACCCCACATAGAAGGCACGCAGAAAGCATTAAGGAGTGATACCAGTGGATACAAAGGCGCCGAACATTTTTCATGTCCTCGTCGTAGACGATAATCCCGAAATACGGGAAATCATACAGATCCTTCTAAATAGTGAAGGATACCAGGTGACCCTGGCCGCGGACGGCGGCGCTGCGCTTGAAGATTTAAAGGCTTCCTCTTTTGACCTGATTATCCTGGATATTATGATGCCGGGACTAAACGGTTACCAGACCTGTCTTGCGATCCGCAAAATCACGAACGCGCCGATCTTGTTCCTGAGCGCGCGTACCAAGGACAGCGACAAGATGCTTGGCTTTTCCAGCGGAGGGGACGATTATCTGGCGAAACCATTTTCCTGCTCCGAGCTGCTCGGGAGGGTCAAAGCGCTCATCCGGCGCTACCATATTTACCGCGGAAGCGAATCACTGATTCCAGCCCCCGCCGACACGGTGATTCATTACCATGGGCTTGAGATTCATACGGATACGGGGGAAGTACGTCAAAACGGAACGCCTTTGGACCTGACGGACACGGAATACTCCATGCTGAAACTTTTGACCGCGAACCGCCGCCAGATCTTCTCCGCCGAACGGCTCTATGAAGCTGTCTGGAACGAGCCTTATTATTACGGGGCAAATAATACCATTATGGTGCACATCCGCAATCTTCGCCGAAAAATTGAAAAAGATCCGAAAAATCCAGTTTTAATCAAGACCATCTGGGGAAAGGGGTATCGCTGTGACTAATATCACGAACAACACGATGATTATAGATAGAATAAAAGATAAGCTAAAAAATCTGAAGATCCGCACCCAGCTTTTCCTTTTGATCTTTACAACCGGGCTTCTCTGCTTTTCGCTGTACCATTTTCTCTGGCTGCACAAATGGACGGTATGGGAGCTTCTGGGCGATCTCTTACCAGGGGTTCTGGAGAGCGCTCCTGACTTCGACCAGGATTTTTGGATCCATCTCGGCGAAGAAGCTCTGAAATATGATGTGCCTGATTCCATGGAGGACGAGGAAGGCGTGGAGGCGATGGAGCCGTTTCTCGACCTGGTGGACGACTATACCGGCATCTACATTTATGGCATAGAGGACGGCCTGTACCGCGCCGGAAAAGCCCCCGCCTTCACGAACTCCGAGACTGCTGTTTCTTTTTTCAACAATCTTTATTATTGGACGGACGGCCACGGCGAGGAATCGTATGACTTTTCTCTGGAATTTAAAAATGGGTATGCCCAGGTAGCCGTCACTTCCCTGCACCGTACCTTTTTTGTGGCGCCGTATTTCTTTTTCTGCTTTACTTTTTGTATCATACTCTTTTTTATCATTATCCTCTTTTTCATCAACCGGAAAATGCAATCGGTCATTCTTCTGAAACAGAATATCCTGCGGATGGCATCCGGGGATCTGGAAACACCGATCTCATCCTGCCACAGGATGATCCTCCCGGAGGACGAGATCGGCATCCTTTTTCATGAGCTGGACAATCTGCGGCAGGCGCTTGGAGAAAGTCTTCTCGAGACCCAGGAGAGCCGCAAGTCCAACCAGGATCTGGTCGCCGCGCTCTCTCACGACCTGCGCACCCCCCTCACCATTCTGAAAGGGTATCTGGAAATCATCAAAAGAGCGCAGGCGCCCGAGATGGAGGAGCAATATCTGAACCGCTGTCTGCACAAAGCAGACGAGATCAAAGAGATGACGGACCGTATCTTCGAGTACGCTCTTGTTTATGAAGAAACTGAGACTCCCAGCCTTACGCCCCTTCCTTCCAAAGCTCTGTATCTCCACCTGACGGAAAACGCCGATTTCCTGGAGCTGACAGGCTTCCATGTAGAGCTGTCCCTCCCGGAAAACACAAAGTTCTGTGAGACTACGGAAAACGCAGACTCCTCTGAAACTATGCGCCCTGGTTCTGTTTTGTTCCTGGGAGATGCCGCCCTTCTGAAACGGATTTTCAACAATCTATTCTCCAACATCATCAAGTACGGCGACAAAAAGGAGCCGGTCATAATCGCCGGCTCCCTGAATGAATCATGTCTGTCCGTCACCTTAAAAAATGCCGTAAAAATCGAGTCTTCCGGCATCGAGAGTACAAAAATCGGGCTAAAAAGCGTGCACAAAATGCTGGAACTCATGGACGGGACCATCCGCACCGAGAACGAGAACGCGCAGTTTGCAGTAGAATTATCCCTCCCTGTATATCGAAACAACGAACCTTCGGACTTTCGCTAAATGTATTTCTCCACTCGGAGCAGCCAGTTTTCAACCAACGCTTCCAGAAGCTTTGGCTGCTCCAACTGCAGGTTGTGCCCCGCCACATCCACCAGGGCAAACGTTCCCCTAGGATAGTCTTTCACTAATTTGAGGGCGTCCTCATACCCCACACAGATATCCTGCCTGCCGCAGACGAACAGGGCCGGCCTCTCGAAACGGCCTGTTCGGATTTTTTCATCTACATCAAACGAAAATCTATAATGGTCCTTTAATTGGTATATAAACGCTTCGCTTTCTTGACTCAGCTCTACTGCGACTTCCGTTTTATACCGTCTGTAAATATCCTCGTCCGCCAAAACCGCGTAGTCGCAAAATTGTTCCCGCTCAGTAGTATCCAGCGTATCTAGAAACTGCCGGTCGTGAAATTCGGCGTTCTTTGGGGGAAGGACTCTTCCCTCCCTTCCCGGTACGATGACGGGACAAAGAAGCATAAGTCCGTCTACTTTCTCTATGTCATTGCTAAGAATCCCCCTTGCCAGATACCCGCCGTAGGACTCCCCCATTATCAAAAACTTCCCAGGCACGACTTGATCGATAAATCCTGTCAGTACTTCCAATATCCTGTCCGCAGAGGCGTAGCTTAACACAGTTCCAGACCTTCCCATGCCTGGAAGGTCAACATATATCCTCTGATACCCCGGTCTTTTTGAAAAAACGGGTTCCATACACGCACGCATCAATTCCATATCGCAGCCCAGTCCGTGCAGCATTACAACAGGTCTTCCCTCTCCGATCACCTCGTAATGGATCGCTATGTCTTCATATTGGTATTTCATATTTTCCTCCATTCTGTGCATATTTCCCCAGCTTTATCGGGTACGACATCTTTATAGGAATTATAAGGCCAACCCGAGAATTTTTCAACCCAAACGCCGCCCTTCGTCTGCGCTTTGCCTGCACCGCCTTTCCACAGCACATTTAATAGGAAGAAATTTTTTAATTTTTCTATATAAATTTCCGTCAAATTCTTGTCACTCCTTGTCACGTGATGTATAATACAAAATTGAGTAATTCTATAATTTTGTAAAGAATTTTGTTTTATTAAGAAAGGATATAGATATATGATCTTACCTTAAGGGGGCTTAATTAGAATGAAACGGTATTTCTTAAAAACACTTTCACTTGCGCTGGTATCTTCGATCGTGATACCGCTGTGCAGCGTAAACGCCGCCGATCCGTCGACAGGTGGTCTATGCCCACATCACACAGAACACACAGAAAAATGCGGCTATTCGGCCGACGGGGAGCCTTGCGGATACGTCTGCACGATCTGCGGTGCCGAAAATTCGGAACAGGAAGATGCAGAACCCATTGTACAGGATTCTCAAAATATGGATCCAGATTCCTCAAATAGGGACGCCGGTTCTGACACAAAACCAGAAGGGCCATCATCCGCTGCCACAACAGACGTTGAAATGGGCGGCGGCACGAAAGCAGGCGACGGTACGACGGTAGAATCTTGGAGTTGGGACTCCATATACTTGGACTGGGACAAGCAGGCGCAGTGCTGGGGACTGCGGTTTCCTGGAACAAATTCTTCAAGACCGATGACAAGGGAAATACTGAGTAAATTTCTACCCTCCAACATCACGGCTAATCTGGCGGATCAATCTACAAAAGATCTCGCTTTGACCTGGAACCTAGATTCTTTCCCGGCAGGCGGCGCATACAGCGGGGAGTATGACCTGGAAGCCACTCTGCCTAACGGCCATACATTAAGCGGCAACGCCCAGGCCTTGGTGGTTCATGTAGAGCTGGATGATCAGACGCAGATTCCCGGTCCTCCTACGGTATCAAAATATGTCAGTTCTTGGACCTATGAATCTCGCGGCGGTTCCGCGATTAATGAAAATAATTTCCAATATTCTATGGACTACTATCTGGATATCACATCAACCAGTGACCGGGAAGAGCTGATAAAAAAGCTGTCTTCCGTCCTGCCAAACCGCATATACTGCAGCGGCTATAATACGGATCAAACTTTAGTGGCCGCAGGCTTCTCTGCTGATTGTAAGCCAAACGAGATCCCTGGTACTGGTATCATTTGGGGTTACGTCACACTGAATTGGCATGATATGGAGGACATTGTCCGCTCCGCAGAAATCAACGACGGTACTCAGTTAACGTTTGAAGCCGTTCCTATCTCTAATTCAGGATACCTGCTCCGTGTCAATTCAAACAATGATGATTTGAATGCTAATTATAACGATACCGCGGAGATTTCCGGCATTCTCAACCTTACGGTCACATTGCACGAGCTTCATTTGGATGAACATATCGTTCCAAGCGTCACTCCGGCTAATACAATGGTGAACCTATTCGATTATTGGGTGGATACGAATGGAGCAAAAGGCAACGACCTTCTGGAGACTGGGGATATCCATAATGGTGCGGCAACCCCAGACGTGCAGCGTACCGGCGTAAACGATTGGAATAAGGGAATCAACGTGGGCCGCCTCCTTCTCTTCGGAGACGGTAATATCCATGCCGGTTACTGGAACAAAGGTGCAGGCGCTATTTCTGCTTATGGACAAATCGCGGCGGGTATGCCTGGGATTGTGAAATCTGTTCTTGGTGCTGATGGTTATCCTATGATTGATACAGTCGAGATGGACGCTTCCATTACCAAATTGTGATAAAATTTCCGATTACAAGCTCTGCGGAGACCATATCGGCGATATTGCGGATGAACGCTACGACAGCGAAAACCCAAAGAATCTCAGCGATACTGTCATTAACGCCTGGAAAGACTCCGGGAATAGCGCTTCCTTAGATTATTTATTCGACCCTGAGATCGAACATGTCAACAAGGTCTCCCATGTAGACGTCGACGGCCTGTTTCAGATCGACAGCAACGGTTACTATTATTATGATATGCGCCAGAACTTTGCCGAGTACAGTGAAGAAAGCAACCGTTTCATCCTTTACGATGCCCCGGCCACCGAACGTACGGACAGTAATCCCGAGGCCGGTAAACGAAGCACAGGAAACTTCCTTCCTTTTAATACCGGAGCACAGGTATTTGACCTAGTAGAAAACGGGAAACTCAGCGGCAATCAAAATATCAATAGTGATAACAAGGTTTCCTCCGCTGGGTTCACAAACCATCATCTGGGCATGACTGTGAGCGTTGATTTCCGCCAGCCCGTAGGCGGCAGGCTGAACACCGGGACGGCCACTAATGTGCCCATGACATTCCAGTTTTCCGGGGACGACGACGTATGGATCTTTATCGACGATGTGCTGGTGTTAGATTTAGGCGGCATCCATAGTGAGATTTACGGGACGATCGACTTCGCTACCGGAGATATCTACGTCGGACAGAGCTGGAAGACCAACGGTTTCCCCTACAAAGCCGACGGTACCGTGGATATGGACAAGTTGCTGCAAGACGCTCCGCCGATCGTAACAACAAATTTAAGGAAACAATTCAAGGAAGCCGAGAAAGAAGACAGCGTCTTTTGGAACGGCGACACCTTCGCCAGTGATACCGGCCATACGTTAAAGATGTTTTACCTGGAACGGGGCAATTATGATTCCAGCCTCGCCCTGCGTTTCAACCTTCAGACAGCGCTTTACCAGCAGCTCAGCAAGGTCGATCAGGACGGCCGTCCTATCCAGGGCGTAGAGTTCGACCTCTATCCCGCAGAAGAAGCAACGGCAAACGACAGCGGCGCCATCAAATGTTTTTATACGGACGCTGATATAAATGCCGACGTTGGGGAATTTTATATCAAGCAGGCCGCCGGCGACGCGCTGGTCCACCTGGTAACAAACGAGGATGGAACCTCGCAGTTTCTTGACGCAGACGGAAACTATTTCAACTTTGCAGACCGCGGCAGGCAGGTCTATGTCTTAAAGGAAACCTCGACTCCGGCAGGATATCGTCCGTTGCCCGTGGACATCGTACTGTACTATGACCCGGACAACTCCATGCTTTCTGTTGCCAACCGCTGGACCACCGGAGCATACGCATGTTCTGTGGGCCATGTGGCCGGTACAGGGCGCGCTTCCTATGGCCGGTTTAATGCGGATACCGGCGAGATCGAGCCAGATTCCGCCCTGCCGATTGATTCCGACAAGCAGGCGGAGGGGCTGGTCGTCGCCATTCCTATGCTGCTTCGCCGGTCAGACCAGGTCTGGGAAGCATTACATGGAAGTAATTTGAGCGGATTTGAAGCCTCGAGGATCTCGTCAAGCAGCGATGTAACAGCATGGCGTGCCGCCGTATTACGGGCCGTTTTAGAACAAGCCGCCGACCCCAGCCTTCCGAACTGGATTCTGTCCTGGGATGAGGAAAATCTCCGCCTGGCCGGAACCCTCAACGACCTGCCAGGCCTTGCGAGCCGCTACCGTCTCCATAACACCGCCGGGGATATGCAGATGCTCTACGGAATCATTGAACCAGACGCTCTGAAGGCGCTCGGGATCAACGAAGACAACGCGAAGGCTCGGTATGACGCTCTGGGAAAATATGTCCTTGAACATGGAACGACGAAAACACTGGATGCCATCATGCGTGTATCTGTCTCAAACACAGGAAGTGGCAAAGGATTCAGCTTCATAAACGCAGATCAGTTTAACCGAAATTTCCGCTCCCTGGTCTATATCCCGAACGACCAGAGGGAACTTTGGGTGATGAAGGTCGACCAGGACGGCATTCCTTTAAACGGCGCGCGGTTTGGTCTATATGACAACGCGGACTGCACTGGGGAGCCCATAGCCCAGGGGTCTACCGCATCAGTAAACAATCAAGAAGGTACCTTAATCTTCTCGCCCTCGACCGATGTAAGTCCGGGACATGCGCAGGTCATGTGGGCATCCTCTGAGCGAACAAAGTATTATTTAAAAGAACTCGCTGCTCCAAACGGCTGCTCAATCAACGATACGATCACCCCTGTCGTTGTCGGCACTTACTCAATCTACGCTGACGCAGGCACAGCGGAGAATGATGTGTCCGTGCTGGCAGGAGTCGGGCGCCTGACCCAGACCATGCGCCAGTACGCGATCGACAGCGACGTGGATATCACTCTTCGGGACATTACCGCCATTTGTCAGTATCAGCCGTCTTCAAATAAAAACGTGCTGGCAGAGGACTGGAAAGATACCATCCTGGCGAATACCCCGGGCGTTCCCCGCTCCATCAATCTGCATTATGACAGAAATGCCGTGGTGGACTATGGGCTTCACGATGAGGACGGCGGAAAATTATATAAACCGTTCTTTGTCACCGATACTGGTTTCATCAGGGCACGGGTGATGCAGAATTACGCCGCTTTGACGACTCCGATGTATGGAGACGCAAAGACTGACGTCAATAAAGACAATTTGAAAGATACAGACATCACCAATCTGTTCAGCCTGCTGAACATCGTTGTGGTGACAGACCGGACGACGCGGGATACAAACACGGGAAGCCTGACGGTGAGCAAGCTCCTTGGCGGCGACGTTTTGTCGAAAGATTACACTGAAAATTTCATGTTCACCATTGAACTGACCGATTCCGAGGGTCAGCCGCTTGAAGGGGAATATTATTTTTACGGCACGAATAAAGCTGGATCTATTTCAAACGGCAGCAAATTCCCGCTGCACCATGATGAAAGCATCACGATTCTGGGTCTTCCCTCAGGCACAAAATTTGCTGTTACTGAGACCGAAAAAAGCGGGTGGTATGTTTTCCCTAAAACTGGAACGGTCGGCGGAGAGATCGTGAAAGACCAGACCCAATTCGCTTCCTTCCACAATAGCAAGACGCCCTGGCCGGATATCGGCGATCTCACTATCCACAAAACAGTTACCGGCGCGGGCGACCAGACGAAGGATTTTACATTTACAATAACTTTTACTGATAAAAATGGAAATGAACTGGAAGACGAGTTCCATTATAAGGGCGATAAGGAGGGAACGATTTCCAGCGGACAGGATGTGACTCTGCATCATAACCAACACGTCACTATTTTGGACATCCCTGCCGGCACACGGTACACGGTTTCTGAAAAGGAAGCAGATCAGGACGGGTATACCACTACCTCCTCCGGGGAAACCGGTGTGGTCGCAGACGGCGAGGTTTACACGGCGGCTTTCACCAATGATAAAGAACAGACCGTCCCGCCGGAACCGCAGCCAAAGCCCGATCCAACGCCTACGCCAAAGCCGCAGCCTGAGCCAACACCAAAACCTGAGCCGACAACGGATCCGAAGCCCTCTTCACCGGCAGTCCGGTCGGAGAAAGTCTCCGACTCGCCCAATACCGGCGATCCACATATTCTATTTGGACTTCTGGGTGCAATGTCCGCATCCGGCCTTGGAGCAGCATTTACCATCCTGCGGAAGAATCCCAAACGCAGACGCCGGAATAAAATCGGGAAACTACTCCGGAAAAAAGCCCGCGAAAATCGGAAAACGATGTTCAAAAAATAATTTTCAAGCACATAGCATATAGAATAAGAAAAATCCCCCCGGTCCACGCGAAACGCATGAGAGTCCGGGAGGATTTTTCTTTACGCACTCAAACCTCTCTTTATCACGAAAACTACCGATTCTCCCCTGTAAGGGTGGATTTAACATCTTTTTCCAGCAAGGAACGATTCTCAAAATCTGGAATCGCTATTTTCTTACCACCTTCCATTGCCGAAAGATGCGCGCAGGTCGTGTACTGGATTTTTCCAAGTTCCCCCTTTTTATACATTTCCTGCACATAAAAAAATTCCCTGCCAAAGACGGTTGTCTCCAAAAACATATAATTTTCACCGCTCTTTTTGCGGGCCTCTATTACTTCATATAATTCCTCAATACTCATCCCCATAGGAATGGTACAACCGCAATGTACTCTCAACATACGGGTGCTTTTGGTAAATAGGAACAAATTCCATACCAAAGCTGACGCCGACAATACCAATCTTTATCTTTTTTTCTGCATATTTTCCTTGCAGGGTCATTTCAGAAGCGAAATGACCCTCTTCCTTTCCTTTGAATATCCTTCTGTAAACTTCACAATCGCTGTCTTTCCTAACAAATATCTGCTTTTGCATAAAATCCACGTGTTTTTCCATCCACATACCGGTTTTCCGAAATGCTGATACGATCAAAAAGTCTGATATCTTCGCAGGAAGAGCCTATAAAGAAATCCATGTCGCCTTTTTCAACTTTCCATTTCATTTTCTCATCAAGGAATGCAAACTGCGAGGCCCTGATTTCAAAGACTAGCTTCTTTTCTTCTCCCTTTTTCAGGAATATTCTTGCAAAACCTGCCAGCTCTTTTGTCGGTCTCACCATCGAAGCAACTGTATCAGAAAAATACAACTGAGCTACTTCCGCCCCATCAAAATCACCCGTATTTTTCACTTTAAAAGTGATCTTGACCGTATCATCTGGATCTATCTTTTTCTCATCTATCTGCAAATCAGAATATGTAAATTCGGTATAACTCAGTCCATGTCCAAAGTAATACAAAGGCTCTGCGGTATCATTGATATAACCGTTTTTATTACGGATCATTCCCGTATGTCCTGCTGAAACATAGCCGCTTCCCCTTGGAAGGCCATAATACACTGGAAGCTGCCCTACATTTCTCGCCGCCGTAATCGGAAGATGTCCTGACGGCGATTGTTCTCCAAACAACACTTTGCACAATGCCTGACTTCCATAATCTCCCGGCTGCCATACTTCCATGACTGCATCAAAATGAGAAGCTACAAACTCATTCGAGAGAGGTCTTCCATCATAATGAAGAGCAACCGTTTTTTATGAAGATTATATACTTTTCTTGCAAACTCTTCCTGATGCCCCGGCAGATCAATGTTAGTGGAATCCACGCCTTCTCCTACCGTCGAAGTGGCGCCCCAGCCATTTTTGCCGCCGATTGTTAAAAGGACGACGTCTGCCTGCGCCGCCGCGCGAAGCGCCTCTTCCATACCGCCTATATTTTCTCCTGCGCAGTTGATTCCCTGTGCATAAATCACTTCCGCCTCTGGAAGATATTCTTGCAAGGCCGCATACAGTGTCCTCGAATTTGGAAATTCTTCTTGAATCTTACGGTTTACCCGCGGCGATACTTCACGCACTTCTCCTGTGTATTTCTGCTCGATATCATATATAATCAATCCTGGTTCTTCAACCCCCTGTCCATCTTCTTCTCTTGACATGAACATATCAAGCGCTACCGGATAGGAAAATGTTCCGAAAAGACTTCTGATATTGTCTGCATGAGGTCCGATCACGGCGATTTTTTTCATTTTTTTAGAAAGCGGAAGCGTTTTATTTTCATTCTTTAGCAGAATAAAACTTTCCGCCGCAATTTTTTCATTTAATTCGTCTGTAGTTTTGAGATGAAGATGTGTTTTCAGCTTTTGCACATCCGGATATGGATTTTCAAACAAGCCAAGTTCAAATTTCTGGGTCAGCACACGTCTTACCGCCTAATCGATTGTATCCTTCGGCAGCCTTCCACTCTCTACTGATTCTTTCATTTTGTAGCTGAATTCTTTTGATCTTGGATATTCCACATCCAGTCCTGCCTGAATCGCACGTATTCCTGCTTCTTCAAAATTTTCCGCGACAGCAAATGGATCTACCAGCCTGTCAAGCGCCAGATAATCGGAAACGACGAAACCCTGAAATCCCAATTTGTCGCCATTAAAATTGAGAGTAATCTTTTTTTCATTGTTTTTCTTCTTTTCTTTTATTATTTTCTTTTTTTATTTACTCTTTTTGTTTTCTTTTGTTTTGATATCAATAATAACCGCAATCGCGATCAGAAGACCTTTTACAATTAACTGATACTGTGTAGATACATGAAGCAGGTTCAAGATATTGTTGATAAGACCTACGATGATTGAACCAATAAGCGCACCCGTTACTGTTCCGGTTCCTCCAAGGAAACTGGTGCCGCCGACAATAACAGCCGTGATCGCATCAAATTCATATCCCTCACCAACGGAAGGCATACCCGCCATAAGTCTTGCCATCAGCACCACTCCTGCAAATCCTGTCAGAGTCCCGCTGAGCGTGAAAATCAGACGCTTCATTCTGTTTGTATTGATTCCAGATGCGATGGTTGCCTGTTCATTTCCTCCAATCGCATAAATGCAAGTTCCAAATTTTGTTGTTTTCATCACAATGGCAATCACAAGCACCGAGAGAAGCATGAGAATGACCGGAATCGGGATGCCGCAAATCGAACCATGTCCCAAAAATCTTGCTTTCTCAACCCCGCCAATTGTCTGCCCATTGGTGTATAACTGAACGATACCTTTTAATACATAGGTCATTGCCAGCGTAGCGATGAATGGCTGCAGTTTGTAGTAGGTAATCAGGAAACCATTAATCCATCCGCATACACAGCCAATCACAATACCAGCCAAAAGTGCAAGTGATAAATGTCCTGTTGATGCAAGAACTCCTGCCGCAACACAGGCTGAAGTCGTACACAAAAATCCTGCCGACAAGTCGATCATCCCCGCGACGATCAGCATTGTTTCACCACATGCAATAATTGTTACAACTGAAATCTGTTTTAAAATATTGACCAGGTTCTGCGGCTTCAGGAAATTATGATTGATTATCGCTGATGCAATAAACAAAATAATCATAATAATTACGATTCCATATTTCCTATATAGCTCACCTGACGATAATACCTTTTTCTTATTCACTGTCTTTTGTCTCCACAATCATCTTCATAATCTTATTTTGCGAAATTTCATTCCGCTCCAGAACTCCAAGCCTTCTTCCGCCGCCGACAACGCCGACCCGGTGACTCATTGACAATACCTCCGGCATATCAGATGAAATCAGAATAATTGCTAGTCCCTGCTTTGCAAATTCTGTTATCAGAGAATAGATTTCCTGCTTTGCGCCTACGTCGATTCCTCTGGTTGGCTCATCCAGAATCAAAAGTTTGATATTTCTTACCAGCCATTTTGCAAGTACTACTTTCTGCTGATTTCCACCGCTTAAATTTCCCACCAGTGTATTTGCGTCAGGCGCTTTTACGGATAATCTTTTACAGATCTTTTCCACTTCCATCTGTACTTTTTTCTTATCCCAAAGGCCTCCTTTTGCAAATAAGCCGCCATTTGGAAGAATGATATTATCGCTGATTGATCTGACACCTACAAATCCATAAGATCTTCTGTCTTCTGTTACCATTGCAATTCCATTCTCAATCGCATCTTTTACAGAACGGATTCGGATCGGTGTTCCATCCAGTACAATTTCTCCTTCGTTTGCTCTTGCAAGTCCAAAAAGAGTTTCGACAATTTCGCTTCTCCCTGCGCCTACCATTCCGGCCAAACCAAAGATTTCCCCTTTATGAACCTGGAATGAAACTTTATGGAACACATCGGTTCTTCCAAGATTTTTAATTTCAAGACGAATTTCTTTACCAACTTCCGGAATCGGTGGATAAATATCTTTTATGTCACGTCCAACCATCATTGCAATCAATTTATCGGTATCTACATCTTTTATATCTCCAGATGCAATCCATTTTCCATCTCTTAACACTGTATAGCTGTCGCATAATTCAAATACTTCTTCCAAACGGTGCGATATGAAGACAAATGCAACCCCTTTTTGTTTTAATTCATTTACCTTGCCAAAAAGAATCTCGGATTCCTTTGAGGTCAGTGCAGACGTAGGTTCATCCATGATGATCACTCTGCTGTCCCGCGATAAAGATTTCAAAATCTCGATCATCTGACGCTGCGCTACATTCAGATTCCCCATTTTCTCCTTTGGATCATAATCAAGCCCCATTTCATCAAGTAATCTCTGGGTTTCCTTTAGCCGTTCTGCCTTATTTACAAAGATCTTCCCTCTTTTTGGTTCACGTCCCAGAAACAAATTTTCTGCAATGCTTAATTCTGGAACATAGTTTAACTCCTGTGCAATAATCGAAATTCCATATTGAAATGCATCTTTTTCACATTTCATATGGATTTCTTCGCCTCTGCAGATTACAGCTCCGCCGTAGTTCGAGTATGTACCGGACAAGCTCTTCATTAATGTCGATTTTCCGGCTCCGTTCTCTCCTACAAGTGCATGGACTTCTGAAGCTCGTATCTTCATATTCACATTATCCAAAGCAACTACACCAGGAAACTCTTTCCGAATATTCTGAAGTTCGACAATTGTTTCCTTCTCCACTTTACCTCCTCCTTTTTGTTAAACCGTTTAACTAATCTTTGTTTTTGCCCACTTCATCTCGACATAATTACGATATCATTTACACAAATAAATATCAATATTCAGTGACTATTTCCTTTATTTTCGTCATAAATGCATAAATTAAAACGCTTCAACTTTTTGTTGAAGCGTTTTATCTTTGTTGATTTTATATGTTTTCTTTTTTGTTCTGTTACTTAGGGAATTGTCTTTGTACTTCCTCTTACCAATAATTTCGGAGAATACAGAATTTTTTCTCTTTTTTCTGATTCTCCCTTTTTCTCAATCAACTCAACTACCTTTTCTCCTACCTTTTTTCCCATCTCTTCCACAGGAACCCCGATCGTCGTAAGCGGTGTCTGCATCACATCGGCAAACGGAACATTATCAAAACCAACAATCGAAATATCTTCCGGGATAGAAATTCCATATAATCTGGCGGCGCGGTAAATTCCAAACGCCATTTCATCATTCATTGAGAAAATTGCCGTTACCTTCTGGCCTAATATATGAGAAAATGCCTCATACCCGCTTTCCATGGTATAATCCCCAAAATACACCAAATCCGGGTCGTATGGAATCCCACTTGCTTCCAGCGCCTTTTTATATCCGTTCAGACGCTTCATCGTGACATAAAAGCTTTGTTTGCCGGCCACGCATCCGATCCTTCTATGTCCACACTCGATCAGATGTCTGGTCGCCATATAACCGCCTTTTTCATAATCAAATAAAACATCTACTCCCAGACAGTCAAATTCATATTCATCCATTGTAATAATCGGAATGCCAAGACTCTCCATTACATTTTTCAAAAACTCCGCATCTTTTCTATCATTTATTTCGATTGATTTTGCCCAGATAAGCGCGCCTATATTTTCCGCGGTAACGTCACGGATCAAGTCAATGTCGATATTTTTTCCACTCTTTATAATATGGCACACAAGAGAATATCCATTTTTTTCCAACACTCCGTTGATCGCCATAAAAAGAGAGGCAATATGTGTATTCCTCAAATCGTTAAAAACAATTCCTATCAGGCGGCTTCTCTTATTGGCAAGGCTAACTGCTGCATTGTTTGGACGATAATTATGTTTTTTGGCAATTTCCCGCACCTTCTTTTTTGTGCTTTCCGAAACCCTTGAAGGCTTATCTGATAATGCCATGGATACGGTTGCCACCGATACTCCACACTCTTTTGCAATATCTTTGATCGTAATTCCCATTCTTTTTTATCCCTTCTCATTTCTCCTAAACATTTTCATTATTTATAGTTTGACACTTCCATTACAGAAAGTGTACTTTCCACTTTTATCATAATGAATATCGCCCCAAATATCAAGTTTGCTTTACGGCACAATACAGAAGATTTTCCCTAATAATCGAAAGCCTAACACCCCGCCAATTTCCGCCACCTTTCATCATCTTTTAAAAAATCAAACTTCTCTTCATCACGGAAACAATTCCGCAGATTCTCTTCCATCTTTTCTAGAAAATTCGGATCCACCTCTTTAAATCCCATATGCTCATAAAGGGGAGAGCGGGTCCAACTGCCTATCTGTCCTATGCCAGAAAGCATTTCCTCCATCAATGTAAGCACGGTCGTAGCATCCTTCTCCAGTACGGCAAGATCAAACTTATTCGTACTCTCATAATACCGCCCCATATCAAAGCATCGCGCCATCATGCTTTGTTTATCCGCAAGCATATGTGCCTTTTCCAGATCTTGTTCTTTTACTGCCAGCATATACATCCCAGAAATCGTCATATCTATTATCTGGTAATTCGCAAACAGAAGTTCCTCATACGCTTTATATGCTTCCTGTATCCGTCCCATCTCAGTGTAAAGCTGTGCCTGCTTTCTTTTCCGTTCCGGGTTTTGCTCAGAAAGATATGTCAGAGCCTCTTGTGCCTTCTCGTACTCCTTCTTTCTCATATGAAAAGCAAAGAGAGAGTCTGCCGCTCTGCCGCGCATCGTTTCGTCGTTGCTCTTCAATACGCGCAGATATAGAGAATAAATATAAGATTCATACTCCTCCGTATCAGAAATCCCCTGTATGCCCCTTTGCGCGTCCAGAATCACCGCCATCTGCCAGGCTAGTTGTTCGCTGTTCGGATACTTTGCAAGCGTTTTCTTCACCTGCCTAAAAACCTCATCGTACGTTTCTTCCCTCAGCCGTCGGTCTACTTCACGGACGATCTGCGCGATCTCTTTTTCTGTCAGTTCCTCGCGGAAGGACAGCAGCGTATCCAGAGAAATCCCAAGCAGCCTTGCGATTGGCGCCAGCAGGGTAATGTCCGGAAAGGAATTTCCATTTTCCCATTTATTCACCGCCGGGGCCGTCACTCCGAGTCTTCCCGCCATCTCTTCCTGCGTCATATTCTTATCTTTTCTGTACTTTCTGATTACTTCTCCTAACTGCATCCCAAACATCTCCCTTTTCTTTCTCGCATCGGCCACTGCTGCTTCAATCATATCAGACGGATGCCGGACATGCAATTGAGCAGGCGTTAAATCCTGCCTCAGAAAAATTAACCATGATTCATATTTTTCTCCCTCTTTGCAAATAAACTCTTCAATAATATTTTGCTTCAATGCCTAATTCTCTTTATGATTTGTTTCGGTTGCCGCATAGTATTCTCCATTCTGCCGCCTATTTCACACCGTTTTCTGTTCCGTTAATTCCAAGTCCGTCTGCCCATTCCATGACATCTTCCGCTGACGCACCTGAGGAGAAACGACATCCGTCAAGCCATATAGCGGAGTCTGCCGCATCCCTCAGGGCCGAATCGCTGCTACCAAACCCGCTGCTTGCGGAAGTGCAGAACGCAGCCAATGTCTTGCCGGAAAAATCATAACTCTCGACAAAGGTACTCATAATCCGGGGAGCTTCGCCCCACCATATTGCGTGTCCAAATTGATACAAATATTTCTTGGGTGCTATCGTTTTTACATTTACGGCAAATGCCCTAAAATAAACACTTTTCAGAAAGGTAGATGCACCCACCCATAAGCGACTATCGTTTTTTGAATTAGAATTGCCGCACTTTCGATATTCCATAGTGTAAAATTTAACGATAGCCTGTTTTTCAGAGGTGCTATCGTTATTTTTTGCACCCAAAGGATTTTTACAAGTTTTATGTAGCCATTTCAATCAAACTGAAATTTGATTAGTTCATAAAATCGGATTATAGACTGTTTTATACAAACTACTTCATTTTAATAACGAATGTATTACTTTAACAATAGTCAACCCAAAATCAACAAAGAAGTTCTTTTGATCTTCTGAATAAGAATTTCTTTCTGCTATTGCTTCATCCGTAGCATGCCTAAAGCAATGCATTTTCTTTCTATAGCTTGTCACTATATCATTAGAAATATAATCAAAACAAATCTTAGAATATTCTGGTGTAATAAACTTTCCATTCTTTTTTAATAAATTTTCTATCAAGTTTGCAATCTCTGCAAGCTTTTCATCTGTACTCATATTATTGAAAGATGCTTGTCGATTTGATATTTCAATAAACTTTTGATTTATCAAATTATCTATATCGATATGATCAGATTTCTGCTTGAATGTAAAACTTGCAATAAATTTTCTTCTAACTGCAAATCGAACGGTTCCATTATCATCATCGCCTTGAGCAATAAGTCTGTTTCTTATTTCTTCATAAGTAAAGTCACTAGGATTTACAGGTGGTCTCGCCAGCAATCTAGGAAATTCCTTTATCTCATATCCCATTTTATATAAATAATACGTTATAAGATAAAACCAACATTTCTCTTCACTACGAGAAAACTCCACCTCTGGTTGACATAATTCTCTGAATTTTGTTATTGCCTCCTCTTCATCATATATTTCAAATTTATAATCATTTACTTCCTCATATCCGTTAAAAATATTGTATATCTTATTAACATTCTTAATTGAATCATGGAAACGATAATGATATTCTGTCTCTTGAATATTTTGAAAATAAAATTCTTTTAAATCCATCCCAACACTCCTTTTCAGTAAATTTAGCATTCAGATAATCATCACGATAACTCCAAATTTGTTAGCTTCCTCCAACATCAAAATTATACCTCAATTCTTTTCAAATTTCCATACGCAGCAATACCTTATTTCCACGCACAGAAAAAGCGGCCGAAGGCATCTGGCACAAACCCGATACCCCGGCTGCTGCTTTCTTTAAATCTCCGTCCTGACTTCCACCCCGTTGCGGAAAGTGAACACCACCCTGCCGTCGGAATAGACCGTTGCGTAATCCACAAGCCTGTGGAACAGCCTCTCGTTGAAATCCACCGGCAGTTCCCTCGTTTCACTAAGCCCCGCAAGGAAGCCGCTGAAAATGTCATACTGGATTTCCTTCCTCTCCCGCTCTTTTTCCAGGCTGTCCATCCGGCTCTCTTGGGGTGCGTACCGGCTGGCATACCCGTCATACTTTTTGCGGTAGTCGTGCTGGTCAAGTTTCCGGGTGGCGTTCTCATCGACC
>JAAWDY010000042.1 GCA_022793995.1 Coprococcus sp. | reverse complement strand
AATCAGGGTGACGATATCCTGGCTCTCCCACCATTCTTTGATAAACATGGTCTTATCTATATAAAATATATCTTCCGTAATCAGCTGTTCAAAATCCTGATGTCCGATTCCTACTGTCCTCGCCATAAATTCACTTCCCTTCCGTCCCGCATTTCATTTAGCCTATTTTGCATAATTATACTCTATCCTTCTTTGTGTGCTCTTTTTTAATTCACCATTCATAATCATCTCCCTTATCCCTTAATACGCCAGTTGTTTTTTCGACATGCCCGATCTGCTTTTGCTCCGCTCATAGTATCCCTTACATTTTCATATCTAATGGCATTTCCTACCTTTTCATTGAATAATATGGTATACCAAAAGCGTTTTTAGGTCAACAATATTTATCCGGAATCCTTAGAAATCATCGAAAAATCCCTTGTCCTCCTCCTGTGGAATGGGTTATACTTTTATCACATCGATAGCCAAAGGAGGATATCCCTATGAGTTTACCCGAACTTACTTACCCGTCAGATAAAAAGTCCCTCTACTTTCTTCTAAAAACACGCCTCATCGGACTGATCGACGGCATTCCGTACCGCGTCTCCAACCTTGCCAATACCTCCGCTCTTCTGTACGAGGCCCTGCCGGATATCAACTGGGCAGGATTCTATCTCACGGAAAACGACCGCCTAATCCTTGGTCCTTTCCAGGGACGCCCCGCCTGTGTGGAGATCGCGGCAGGCTGCGGCGTATGCGGAACTGCCGCCCAGCAGAATCGGACGCTCCTTGTTGCAAACGTCCACGAATTTCCCGGGCATATCGCCTGCGACAGCGCCTCCAATTCCGAGATCGTCATCCCGATCCATGAAGGCGGACGAGTCATCGGCGTGCTGGATATCGACAGCCCCATCCTTTCCCGATTTGACGAGGCGGATAGGCAGGGATTGGAACAAATCGTAAAGACCCTGGAGGAGTTCTTATGAACTTTCCCAGGGCCCTTCTTTTAATATTTGGATATCGCAGAGCTTTCGCCTCATAAAAATAAGCACCGTCCCCGATGCTTTAAAATTCTTCTCATCATCGAAAACAGTGCTTAAACTGCGCCTTCAGGGACTCGAACCCTGGACAAATAGATTAAGAGTCTACTGCTCTACCAACTGAGCTAAAGGCGCATATTCATTTGTGATATATTTTGTAACGCAATGATTATTATATACCGTCCATCGTAAAAATGCAAGTACTTTTTTAGAAATTTTTTTGCTTTTTTTCTGCGGAAAATTAAAAAAACACCCTAAATTTTACGAAGATAACACACCCAAATAGACAGTTTGACATTTTTCATTTATAATAGATAAGAAGACTCTGTGACTAATAACTCGCAATCTCAAATTGACAAACATTACTTTTTATATCATAATAGAACTGTAGGTTTGACAGACCTATGAAAGGAAGTGGCATCATGGACTCACTAGATTATAAGATTTTAAACATTTTAAAACAGAATGCCCGCAAAAAAGCATCCGATATCAGCAAGGAAATTCATCTTTCCGTCTCCACAGTGATCGAACGTATTCGGAAACTCGAAAATTCAGGAATTATCGAATCCTACACCATTATTACAAACGAGCATCAGATCGGTAATGACCTGACTGCCCTTATGGAAGTCAGTCTTGCGCACCCGCGTTTTAACGAACTCTTTATCGAAAAGATCATGGAACATCCGAACATCATATCCTGCTACTATCTGACAGGAGAGTTTGACTACATGGTGAAGATCACCTGCCGTTCTTCGGAACACCTGGAGCAGATACATAAGTGGATCAAGAACCAGAGGGGCGTCCGTTCCACCCGCACACATTTTGTGCTCAGGAATGTGAAGAACATTTACACCTCTCTTCCAGAACCAGTGGATTCAGCAGGCGCATGATGCTGCCGTAGGTTCATACGCATTTCATAACATTTATTCATCAAACAAGACGGCTCTTTTGGACCTTCTGCCAAAAAAGAACCGTCCGTTTGATCGATTATTTTTTTGCCTTTACGGCCGCTTAAGCCTCCATCCGGCACAGCGTTTCTACCGCGTGTTCTCTTATAAGGCACTTCTCATGCTCCTGAAGGTATTGTTCAGAGATCGCATCCGTCTCCACCATCCCGCCAAATTCTTCCGCTAAGATGATCGACTGCGCCGCCTGTCTCCCTTCTTCCGTATTCTGAAATTCAATGATAAGATAATAGATTTCCTCATTCTCATACAGCCGGCTCGCATCAGCCCTCCCTGATCCGAACACACTGCAGAACCGAATCGCGTCGTCGAGTTCTGAAAACAAAACCTGATATGGCAGAATCGGCGATCCTTTATCCGGCATCTCCGGAAAGAGCTTCTTATACTGGCTCTCTACAGCGCTTCCGCTCTCTACAGCCGCTTCTCTGTCTCCGCAGGAAATTAGAAGCAACAGACTGCCATCCGGAAGAAATGTCCCTGAAAATCCCTGGATCTCCCCTTCCATATCAACCCCCAGGGCCTCTTCCCCCTTCTCAAGAATCATATTCAAAAATTCTTCTGTCCTTTCTTTATTATGAGTAATATCAGTAAGCGTATACCCTAGAGCCTCGATCTCCGCCTTGGATATCAGACAGCTGATCCTGTTATCCGCAATTTTCCAAAATGTCATATGCTCACCCCTCCCTGTGCTATATGTTGTATAACAAAATGAGCCGTCTGTCAATATCTTTTCTTCACTTTATTCTTTTTTCACTTTTACAAGATTTCCCACCGTACGGCTGAAACAGCGATTCATAGCAGTTTTGTCGAAAAAACCCGTCCATTTCTTTTCCTAAAATTCCAGAAATTTCATTTTGCTATTTTCATTTTTGCCAGGATAGTGTAAAATATAGAAAGCTGATAGCGAAAGAGGGACTTATATTATGAGACTACGCAATGTACCGGGGGCGGAAGAATATGTCGCTTCCCATCCCCTTGTTATAAAGAACGCGGCCAGATACCGCGGGAATTGGAAAGACACATTCGAGCATCCCGATAACCCGATCCACATTGAGATCGGTATGGGTAAGGGTAAGTTCCTGCTCACACTTGCAAAGGACAACCCCTCCATCAATTATATTGGGATTGAACAGTATTCCAGCGTTCTTGTCCGCGCGCTGGAACACTACGATAAGGACGAAGAATACGCCGATATGGACAATATTCGCTTCCTCTGCATCGATGCAAAGGATCTTCCGGAGGTTTTTTCCGTAGGCGAGGTTGAAAAGATCTATCTGAACTTTTCCGACCCCTGGCCGAAAGAGCGGCATTCAAAGCGCCGCCTCACTTCCCGCCAGTATTTTGAACGCTATGATAAGATTCTTGCTTTTGATGGCATCGTTGAATTTAAGACTGACGACCGGGAGCTATTCGATTTCTCTCTGGAACAGATCGATCTCGCCGGATGGGTCCTTTTAGCTAAAACTTACGACCTATACCATGACCCGACCATGAGTCGGGGGAATGTCATGACCGAATACGAAGAGAAGTTCAACGCACAAGGACATCCTATCCACAAGCTCATCGCAATGCGCCAATAATCACCAGGAACCATTTCCGCCATGGAGATGGTTCCTTTTTACTGCAAGTTTCTATTATTTTTAACAGTTCTGTATGCCCCTGAGTATAATAAATAGAAACCTGATAAAAAGAGGCATGTTCAGATGAAATGCAAACATAAATTCCAGAACTGTATGCGCTGCTTCTTCTACGATAAACAAAAAGCAAACAAAAAACTCATCTGCCTGCGCAGATCCTTCTGGGAAGTCTACCACATCCTGAACCCCAAGTGCATGCCTTGATGCCGAAGACTTCTTCGGCGGATACGGAGGCTATTTATGTCTATACCACTTATCACCCGCGATTATGAAACAGAAGTCTCAAAAGAAAGACTGCCGGTCGTTGTGGAGTTTTTCGCCTCCTGGTGTCCGAAATGCTCCATGATGGAAGACGTTGTCGAACGCCTCGCCCGCAAGATGCGCAGAACCGTTATATTTAAAAAAGTCGATATTGATTTTTCAGAAGAACTCGCCCATGAGCTTGGCGTGGAGATCGTCCCGACCTTCGTGGTATACCTGTATGGAGAAATCATAGGATACACGAGCGGAGTACTGTCGGAAGGCACCCTGGAGAACAGGATCCTGGAGATGCTGGAGGAAGCAGGCGTGTAGAAGACTTAAGATACGAAAGCCACGGGGCCTGACTCCGTTTGGCCGGTGTCATGCGGACCAGACGGATTCAAACCCCGCTGTATCTTTCCTCTATAATTTCACTTATCTTCTTTGTTTCCCTGATCGTTCTCCCTGTGGTTTTAACAACAACTCCATAGCCTTCATCCGTCCAAGGCAAAACAATCTCAATTAATCCATCATTACGTATTCTTCTGATCGATTCGATCAGCCTGCTCTGCTGTTTGGAATTCCACAGATCCGGATGCCGCTGGAAATCCGGTTCCAACAAAATGTCGTCAAATCTCAACTGGTCTACTATATTAGAAATTACCATTGTCTGAGAAATGATATCCACCTCTTTCGGATTAAAAGGCTTTATTATTTCTTTTTCATAATTTTCGGGATATAATTGTTCCTCTTCTATCGTTTCATCCATTTTAATTTTCTTCTTAATACTCATAAATATATTCCCCTCCCAGCCGGCCGCGCCATTTATACGAAAGCCTCCGGCCCAGACCGGAGGCTTTTTAAAAACTCTCTTCTCCCTAAAATTCAAATACTGCCACGCCATACGCCGGAAGCCTGTACCCAAAGGAATAGGGCCTGCCGTCGCACTCCTGTTTCACCGCTTTATACACGATCGGACGCTCTTCGCCGCTGCCGCCGTACTGCTTCTCATCGCTGTTCAGCACGAGCTTGTACTGCTTTCTTCTAGGCACGCCGACACGGTAATCCTCTCTCTCCATCGGAGTAAAATTACACACAAAAAGCAAATTCTTCTTATTATCCTTAGAATGGCGTATAAAGCTATAAATACTGCGGTATCCGTCATCCGCGTTGACCCACTCAAACCCTTCATAAGAGCTGTCCATCTCGTACAGAGCCTTTTTCTTTTTATATAAGTGCAATAAATCACGATAAAAGTTCTGTATCGCTTGGTGCTCCTCTTCCGCGAGCAGATACCAGTCAAGCTCCCTCTCTTCGCTCCACTCGCGAAGCTGGGCAAATTCCTGCCCCATGAAAAGGAGCTTTTTGCCCGGATGCCCCATCATGAAGGCATATCCGGCCTTCAGGTTCGCGAACTTATCAAATCCAAGCCCCGGCATTTTATTCAGCATAGAGCACTTCAGATGTACTACCTCGTCGTGAGAAAGCACAAGTATGTAGTTCTCACTGTAAGCATAACTGCTGGCAAACGTCATCAGATTATGCGCGCCTTTCCTAAAGTATGGATCCAGCTTCATATATTCTGTAAAATCATGCATCCAGCCCATATTCCACTTCAGGCTGAATCCCAGGCCGTCGTCCTCCGGCTTTCCCGTCACCTTCGGCCATGCCGTGGACTCCTCCGCAATCATCACCGCGCCCGGATTCCTTCCAAGCACCACCGAATTTAAGTGCTTGAAGAACTCGATCGCCTCCAAATTCTGATTTCCGCCGTATTTATTCGCGACCCATTGTCCGTCCTGCCTGCCGTAATCCAGATAAAGCATAGAAGCAACCGCGTCCACCCGAAGCCCGTCAACATGGAAATGCTCAATCCAGAATAGCGCGTTGGAAATAAGGAAATTCCTGACCTCATATTTCTCAAAATCAAACACTTTCGTTCCCCAGTCTGGATGCTCTCCTTTGCGTGAATCCGCATACTCAAAGAGCGGCGCCCCGTCGAAATCCGCCAGACCGTGCGCATCCCTTGGGAAATGCGCCGGAACCCAGTCCAGTATCAGCCCAATATGATTCCGATGCAGATAATTTACCATGTAGGCAAAATCCTCCGGTGTCCCGTAACGGGCGGTAGGCGCATAATATCCTGTCACCTGATATCCCCAGGATCCGTCGAACGGATACTCTGCGATCCCCATCAGCTCCAGATGTGTATACCCCATCTCCTTCATGTAATCGACAATAGAATGGGCAAATTCACGATAACTGTAGAACCCTTCATCCTCTCTGCCGGGATGGCGTTTCCATGACCCAATATGCGCCTCATAGATCGACATCGGCTGTGAGTGGTGATCCCAAACCTTCCTTTCCTCCATCCATTTCCCGTCGCTCCACTTAAGATGGGAAATATCCGTGATCCGTGAAGCCGTCCCCGGCCGCAGCTCCGTACTATTTGCAAATGGATCCGCCTTGTATAAACGTCCCTTCCCTTGCGTATCAATACAATACTTGTAAAGTGAGCCAATATACGCCTCTGGAACAAAGGCCGTATAGATTCCCAGCGGATCATTCCGCTTCATCACACATGCATCTTCATTCCATCCGTTAAACTCACCAATGACCGAAACACGCTCTGCATGCGGCGCCCATACTGCAAAATAGACACCCTTTTCCTTACCATTTTCAATGTAATGCGCTCCCAGCTTCTTATAAATCTCATAGTGAGTCCCTTTTCCAAATAAATAATGATCCAGTTCGCCGATTTCATATTCCTTTTTATTTTCTTTTTTTGTTGCCATAAAACTACCACCCTCTACAGTTTAAAATCTTCTTCCTTTAGAATAATCCTGTCTGATTCATCCGTACTTCTTCCAAAGACACGCTTCACCAGATGCTTCACATTCGCCTTCTGGGAGTGCTCAATCGCCTCATCCATGATTTCCTTTACCTCAGAAACCGTTACCGCATGATCCTCCCTCTGCATCATATCGATCCTGCTGTATAGTGCAAGGATACCCATCTCGTCGATCCGATATCCGTTTTCTTTTGCATAGGTCTGCCCAAATGTTACCAACTCATCGTTGATAAATACCGGAAGTTCAAGACGGGATGTAAACTTCTTCTTGAATTCTGGGTTCGCCGCAAGCATCCTTTCCAACGGCTTTTTCTGTTCTTCCAAGACAAACAACAGTTCTCCCGTCTGCTGTTCCATCAGCTCATTCAACTCATGGATCGTCCGCTTATTCAGCTTCGACGCCTTCTCAATAATCAAAGCTCCACCCGTCAGCTTATGGATCACCGTAGACAACTCTCTCTTATTCAAGGATTCCCCTGTCAAAATCGCCACTTTGCCTTGTTTCAGCTTCCGCTGCTTCTGAATCGCTTTAATCAGGTCGACTGCAAGCACTGTTTTTCCTGATCCCCTTCTTCCGATCACAAGGATATTTCCCGTGTTGGACGTACCATAACGGTTCTTGCACCGTCTGTCGTTATCCAGCACCTCGACGATCTGCTCGCTGACTCCACGGATCGGTACAAAGTAAGAGAACAACTTCTTTTGCTCCTCCGTAAGACCAACTTTCAAGCCGATCTCGCTTGTAGCGCTTAAGTCATAACGTCCCTGTACTACAAACCCTGTGTCGAACTTGCCCATACGGGCTGTAATCTCCTCTTCTGAAGGCTCTTCGATCTCCAGTACGGGTTCCTTCCTCTTCGACACAGACGCACTCTTTCGTCCCCTTGCTCTTCTTGGGGGTTCCGGTTCCGGTTCCGGCTCCGGCTCATAATCTACGTAATCATCCTCCTCATCCTCGTCGTATTCTTCCTCGTCCTCGTACTCTTCCTCGTCCTCGTACTCTTCTTCGTCCTCGTACTCTTCTTCGTCTTCGTACTCTTCTTCGTCTTCGTACTCTTCTTCGTCTTCGTATTCTTCCTCGTCCTCGTACTCTTCCTCGTCCTCGTACTCTTCTTCTTCCTCGTACTCTTCTTCTTCCTCGTACTCTTCTTCTTCCTCGTACTCTTCCTCGTCCTCGTACTCTTCTTCGTCTTCGTATTCTTCTTCGTCTTCGTACTCTTCGCTGTCTTCGTCTTCGTATTCTTCTTCGTCTTCGTACTCTTCCTCGTACTCTTCCTCGTCTTCGTACTCTTCTCCGTCCTCGTACTCTTCCTCGTCTTCGTACTCTTCTTCGTCCTCGTATTCTTCCTCGCCCTCGTACTCCACGTCTTCTTCGTATTCTTCGCTGTCTTCGTACTCCGCGTCTTCTTCGTCTTCGTATTCTTCTTCGCCGCGCTCCGCGTCTTCTTCGTCTTCGTATTCCTCTTCGTCCTCGCGCTCCGCGTCTTCGTCGATCTCTTTCGCACTTACAAACTCGTCGTCTTCGTCATCTTCATCAATCTGCAAAGACTGCACAAGATCTCCCATATTCTCTAGTACTTCGTCGTCCTTCAGTTCTTCCGGCACGTCATAATCCTGTTCCTCAGGAAGCTTCTCGTCCTCCGGGAACGATTTTCCGCTTTCCAAATCTTCCATAAGCTGGCGGATATCCTCGGATAGAAGCGCTTTTGTATCCTGCCTTGAAGCCTTTTTCTTTTGTCTGGCCTGCTTTGCCTTTTTCCGATCTATCTCCTTTTGCTGCTCTTCAATGATCTTTGCATTCCCTCTTTGCGTCTGCTCCCAATTTTGAAGAATTTCCTCTATCCTCATCTGCCCCGTAATCTGCGAATCGTCCTTTTGGGATACCTGTTCCGGCTGGTCGTTTCCGCCTGCCACTGCGACGCCCGCCTTCAGCACATCCGCCAAATTCGCCCCAGTGATCGTTGTCGCAATATCCGAAGTATTCTCAATCTTCGTTCTTCCCCTCGACATAGCAGATCGCTCATCCGGAAGACTATCCAGATCAGGAACATTGATCTCAGGTAAATTAATCTCGCCTGTCGGCGCAGGAAGCTCCGGCAGATCGATCGTTCCGGTTACATGCACGTTCTCCCGGATTTTCTCCGCGATCGTCGGGTCCGGTACAGTATGCTCCTTCAACTTCTTAAACATCGGACGTTTTCTGGGCGATCGCTTTTCCTCCTTTGAACGCCGATGGTCATATTTTTCCTGTTGGAGTGGGGTCAGCGGTTTATACTTCATTTTCAATTCCATAGCCTGATAAACATACTTCCCCTCGCTGAACCAGAGGATGAGGTCGTCGCACTCCTCCAGACATTCCGAAGTCATTCCCGCCTCATGGTACAATCTGGCAAGTTCATACGCCCACTTTTCCACATACTCCGCATGTTTGAACTCTTCAAGCGCATCGATCTGCTGGTTCAGAGGCGCCCCCTGCGCGCGCAGGATCTTATAACGCAGAATATACTGATTCGGATCCTTCGGCGCCGCTTTCACAAATTCCTCATAGCATTCAGAAGCCTCCCTAATCTGGTTCGTCTTAAGCGCCAAAAGGCCCATACGGTACACGATCTTTCGGCTTGCAGGCGACTTATCGTATGCGATACCTAGAATATCGCGGGCTTTTTCCAGTTCTCCCATATTTTCATATATTTCACTTACTGTGGAAAGCATAGTGACATTCTTGATCTTTCTCCAGTCGATTGTATCCGCAATCTCCATCGCTTTCCTGTATGATTTTTTCTCCGCAAACTCAAGCATTTGCTCAGTTTTCACGCGATATTCATATTTGTTCAAAGCTTCTCACCTCATACTATATTATTCTTTACTTTTCTCGGTAAGCATATCTATTTTTACTAGATAAGTGTATCATAACGGCTAATCAATGTCAAAAAATACGGAGTAAGTTCATTAAAATTTTATTAATAAATGTTACAATTTAGGGATAACCACCTTCAAAATCAATAATCGGGTAGGAGAAAATTTATCTTCCCCTACTCATCTGCGCTGGGGCGGGCTGCGATAGCAGCAATTTCCTTTCCCCCCATATGCATTAAAACGGCCGCTATATCATATATAGCGGCCGCCCTATATTATTCAATTTTATTTATTCTAATTTTTTTAAATCGGAGGATATCCGGATTCCCGTTCCTGTTATACTGGCCTTTCCAGTTTCATCTTTTCAGATTAAAACTCATCCCCTGGCTAAAACTCTCATATATCTGAGCCTTCTATAAAATTATGGTATATACTACAATATGCCTGCAAATTATGAATCTCTTTCAATCATCTTCTCCGGCTGTCTCTTCTCCGATCTGTCTTATCATTTTTTCTCTGCCGGTTATGGTCTATGGTAAAGGCTTATCTCACAGGAACCTTCATTTGCCATACCACTGACATATTGAGTTGTAAATATTGAATTGTCCAACGGTCAAAGCCCTCCTTCCTTTCCTTTTCCTTCCAAACCATCATACATATCATTCTTTTATTTCCGATTACAGCCTCCGCCTCATTAAAAGCTTCTATTAATGATCTCTGGATTATCAATATTAAAATGAAAGTTTATATCTGTTTAAAACCTTCAACTTTAAGACTTTCAAATCTTCAGATATTAATTCTTCTTCTAACTTCTTCCGGTCCTAAGAACTTCTGGTTTGTTTTTGGATTGATATAATCATAGCACGTTCCCTCGTTTTTGTCAATACTATTTTTGTATTTATTTTATATTTTTTTATTATTATTTTTAAACTTATTTATATTCTGAATTTTCAGTTTTTTTGCAATTCGCAACTGATATGAATTTGCATACAGACTCGGAATGCTTAAGAGCAGTGAAATGTAGCGTTTTCTTTGCAAATTGTAAACCTCCGTTTATTTTTAGTTGACATTTTTTCGATACTATATTATCATAATGACACTAGGGGAATAAGCCACAAACCATAGAACACCTCCACACGAACGGATTTATGGCTTGTTCCCCGGATTAAAACATTCAAAAAGGAGCAGCGATATGAACCATACACCAAATACACCTGCGGCAAGCCGCATCAACACAAAACAAATGGCCTTAATTGCTCTGGTGACGGCCCTCACCTGCATTATCTCCCCCTTTACTGTCCCGATCCCGCTCAGCCCAGTCCCGCTTTCTCTTGCAACCCTTGTATTTTATATCAGTATCTTCATCCTGGGCTACAAGGCCGCAACCTTAAGCTGCGTGATCTATCTTCTGATCGGTTTTGCCGGCCTTCCCGTATTTTCCGGTTTCGGCTCAGGTCTTGCCAAACTCGCAGGTCCGACCGGCGGCTACCTTTTCGGTTATCTATTCCTGACCCTGATCGCGGGTTTCTTCGTAGAGAAGTTCCAAGGGAAATACCGCTATTTCTTTTACGGGGTGGGTATGGTCTGTGGAACTGCCGTCATGTATACGTTTGGTACACTCTACCTGGCATGGCAGCTTGACCTGACCTTCCTTCAAGGACTTGCCGCAGGCGTGATTCCTTATCTTCCCGGCGATACTTTAAAAATCGTAATCGCCCTGATATTCGGACCAATGCTAAAAAAACGCCTGGCTATGATTCAGTAAACCGTCCGGGGGAATAAAAGAATCTGCCTGTGCGATTGAAACTGCGATTCACGGCAGCACACCACACAAGATTCACAAAACCTGCCATGAATCGCAACCGCACAGTTAGAAAAAATTTCGGAAAATAAGTTTCCGCATTTTTTATATTTTCATTATGAAGAAAACGTGATAAACTGAAATCGATTCTTATTGATTTCAGTTTTTTAATGCTTGAAAGTAATTGCTTGAAAGGAGATTTTGCCATGGGAGGTTTTTTTGGCGTTACCTCGAAATCTGACTGTACTCTTGACTTGTTTTATGGAACTGACTATCACTCGCACCTCGGAACGAGACGCGGAGGAATGGCTGTTCATGGAAAAGACGGTTTTAACCGCGCCATCCATAATATACAGAACTCTCCGTTCCGGACGAAATTCGAGCGCGACGTGGAAGAAATGGAAGGGAATTACGGAATCGGCTGCATTTCTGACTTTGAGCCGCAGCCTCTTTTAATCCAATCACATATGGGGACTTTTGCGATCATCATGGTCGGCAAAGTGAATAATGCAGACCAGCTTCTAAAAGCCGTATATGAAAACGGCCATTCTCATTTTCAGGAAATGACGAATGGACAAGTCAACGTGACCGAGCTGATCGCCGCCCTTATCAGCAGAAAGGACTCATACGTAGAGGGAATCCGTTACGCCCAATCGCTGATCGACGGGTCGATGACTCTCCTGCTCTTGACGCCAGAAGGAATCTACGCCGCCAGGGATCTATATGGACGGACCCCGGTCGCGATTGGCAAAAAGGAAGATGCCTATTGTGTTTCTTTTGAAAGCTTTGCATATATTAACCTTGGCTATCATGATTACCGCAATCTAGGTCCCGGCGAAATTGTCCTTGTGACGCCGGAAAGTGTAGAGACATTAAGTCCTCCCTGCGAGAAGATGAAAATATGCTCTTTCCTCTGGGTATATTATGGCTATCCCACCTCCTCCTACGAAGGAGTGAACGTAGAGCAAATGCGTTATAACTGCGGAAGTCTTCTTGCCAAACGGGACGCAGGTACGATTGAAGCCGACATCGTCGCAGGCGTGCCGGATTCCGGCGTTGCCCACGCGATCGGATATGCGAACGAATCGGGCATTCCATATGCCAGGCCGTTTATTAAATACACGCCTACCTGGCCGCGCTCGTTTATGCCGACCAATCAGAGCCAGCGGAACCTGATCGCACGTATGAAGCTAATCCCGGTACAAAGCCTGATTGAGAACCGTAAGCTGCTTCTCATCGACGATTCGATTGTACGCGGAACGCAGCTTCGCGAAACTACAGAGTTTCTCTATAACAGCGGTGCAAAACAAGTTCATGTCCGCCCCGCATGCCCACCGCTTTTGTTCGGCTGTAAATATTTAAATTTCTCCCGTTCTAAGTCCGACCTGGAACTGATTACTCGAAGGATCATTAAGGAATGGGAGGGCGACAACGATGTAAATGTGCTGCACGAATACGCTGACCCCAACAGCGACCGTTATCAGAAACTTTTGGATGAGATCTGCCGCCTGCAGAATTTTACCTCACTGCGGTATCACCGCCTGGACGACCTGATCCAGTCGATTGGTATCGACGCCTGCAAGGTCTGCACATACTGCTTTGACGGGAAGGAATAGCACATATACTGAGAGTACGGATTTCTTAAAATAGAATCCTCCTTGGAAACAACGTCTTTTGGCGCATGTGTTCCAAGGAGGATTTTTTTTCGTGATTTTCTTCTGTTTGGGTTGTTTGTAATATCACAAATAGAGTTGTACTATACCTTAATATAGATTGACGAAGAGATTCATAATAATATGCTTTGTATTTATTGATCTGTTCTTCAAAGGATACATATTTTCCCGCATCAAACCCATTTTTATATATAAGCAACAGAGAAAGCAGGCGTGATATTCTGCCATTGCCGCCTGGGAATGACTATATCGGATTCCATCATAAATATCCAAGAAAAAATATTTGATAAAAAATATGACTATCCTTTTTGCTAACTGTTTCTTTCATATTGACGTGATAATATAATCGATGTATATTTTTCCACTAGCCTTTGCGTTATTTCTTCACTTTTCTTAATCAATTCTGCCTGTTTCATCCCCCATTCAGCGGCAGCTTTGTTATCTTCTAATTTCTCGCTTAAAATAACTTTTTCAGTCATATCAATCCCTCCTAACGATCTTCATATACAATATTTGCTTCATGGCTAATAGAAAGAAAATGGGATACAGCTTTTTGATAATCATGTATATTACTTCCCTTATTATGCATACTAACCGCATTATTAAATATTTCTATCGCTTTTTTGCGGTTATAATTTTCTTTT
>JAAWDY010000041.1 GCA_022793995.1 Coprococcus sp. | reverse complement strand
GCGGCATGGCGGTTTGAGACGCCAAGAAACATTGAAGTAAGCAACGGCGAACTACAATGTCTGTCCGGAATCCAAAATACAACCTTGACTTGCATCTGAGCGATACTATATTGCATATCTAATGGCAGACAATTCAAAAATTTTTTCAAGACAGATATGGTTTCCTGTTCAAATCAGAACCGCTGGTTATGGGAGGATATGCAGCCTACAAACTAGTCGCTTTACAGATTGCAAACCGGGAAAATAATTACTTGCTGTAATTGAGCCAAGGAACAACACTGGGGAAAATAGAATCCGGCTTAAATAGAAAAAAATTCCCTCTCCCATTTGGCAAGTCTGCAAGCTGTCCGTGGAGGGCGGGCGAAAAGAAATTTTCACAAATTCCCGCCCCCCACCTCAATTTTCGCATAGGTTTTTATCGGGTATACACGCTTCAAATACATACTTTCTGCCGGAAACGACGCATCATTTTCATAGGTCCTTCTCCTTTACTGTTTCCAGGCCGGAAGACCAGAATTTATATTTCCTCTTTCAGCAGGGAATACATTTTCATGTCGATCACTTTCCCATTTTTTACAGCATTCTTTCTTAATGTTCCCTCGTATTGAAAGCCCGCTTTTTCCAGCACGCGGCAGGATGCCGCATTATACGCAAATGGCTCTGCGTAAATACGGATCATATCGCTTTTCTCAAAAACATATTCACAGATCTGTTTTACAGCCTCTGTCATAATCCCTTTTCCCCAATATCCTTCCGCAATATAATATCCCAGTTCGGCTGTCTGCCTGTGAATATTCCCCTGGCGGAAAACACTGATACTTCCTACTACCCGTCCATCTGCTGTTATGGCAAAAGCAAAGGTTTCATTTTCATCCGCAGACAGCATAGCGGAAATAAAGTCCGCTCCGTCCTGTTCCGTATAAGGGTACGGCAGTCCATCTCTAAGATTATCCTGTACTTTTCTATTGGAAAGAGCCACAGCCAAATCCGCCGCATCCGCCAATACCCATTTTCTTATTTTGCAGATCATGTTTCTACCTCCCTAGTTGATTCTCTTTTATAATAGACTCTATTATAGAGGTTGGGTCAAAAGATGTCAATTTAAGAGAAATTAAACACCATAATACTTTTGAATGGCATATGCAACATATTCAGAACAACCGCTTCCAAATTGGCTGTCTGTCGCTTCCGCCAACTTCTGTTTCTGCAGATACTCACTTGCTAAATCCAAAAGTATGCTTCTGGCATTGTCCAGTTGAAACATCGCCTTATAATTTTCCGCAAGCTGCTCCACTGCTTCCCTTTCTGCATTCGCGTCGCCAGTTTCTTTTGCTATCATAAACTTTTTATAGATTTCAGCATTTTTGTCCTGATCCTGCTTCAATTCCTTAACATCCCCAGTTGACTGCATAATCGCTTCCATTGCCTTTTCTTTGCCTCCGTACCATTTAAAAACATCCGCAAAGGCTTGTTCATTTGAAAGGCCTGCCGCTAAATACTCCCGATATTTTTCCTCGCCCCCATATTTTTGTATCTGCCGTTTCAGTGATTCTTCGGACATACATCCCAACATATGGTCTAAAATTTTCTGAATCTCTTCGTTACTAAATGCCTTAAAACTCATCGTATTGACTCCTCTCATCATGTCTGATATTAACTCAATAATCCCATTTAGCCGGTTTCGCTTTTGCTCCAATAAATTCTTTTGCGTTGATAAAGCCTGTTCTTTATCGTAATTAGGGCTGTCCATTATTTTCTTTATTTCTTCTAATGGTATGTCTAATTCTTTAAAGAACATAATTTCCTGTAACCGTTCTAATGCTTTATTGTCGTATAAGCGGTATCCTGCATCCGACAATTCCGTTGGCTTTAACAAGCCAATCTCGTCATAATATCTTAACGTTCTTATGCTTACCCCGCTTATCTCTGACACGTCTTTGACCGTCTTCATCATTTCCTCCTTCCAAACTTATCCTAAACCGTTACGCTGCGGGAGGGTCAATACACAAAATTTATTTTTTCTGGCTAAAGTAAGAACCTCTCTTTATGATACCAAAAAATATGATCCCGTGTGTATCTAATAAGCAGAAAAGAGCCGTATCCTTATGGAAAATGTAGTCTTCTTCTGCACGTAAGACACCGCGCCACCGTATCATAGATGATCTTTTTGATCGTATTTCACTTCACAAATAAATCTTCTTACTATATAATGATATCTAGCGTGGCTGCGGCGCATGTGCTAAGGCGTGCCATGAGAATGCGGTCGCCATGGTGAACGGCAAAGCGAAGCTAATTCGGGACGACGATTGCGGTGGTCTTGAGATGGCGGTGAAAAAAGCGATTACGAAGAGCGGAAAATCGATTCCCTTACAGGTAACAACTATTTCAATCAAAGGAGAGATTCTATCGTGAAACAAAAGAGGATTTTGCTCGATCTTTTTCTAACTTTTATGAAAATCGGCGCATTTACATTCGGAGGAGGATATGCCATGATCTCGGTCATCGAGGATATCTGTGTAGAAAGGAAGAAATGGATGACCCACGACGATATGGTGAACGTCACCGTCGTTGCCGAGTCCACCCCAGGACCGATCGCCATCAACTGTGCGACCTTTGTCGGCTCTTTGCAGGCGGGGATTCCCGGCGCCGCTGCCGCAACAATCGGGATCGTAGTCCCGTCCTTTTTCATCATTTTTATTATTTCCTTGTTCCTTGACAATTTTCTGGAAATTACAATCGTTGCAAACGCTTTTCGTGGAATCCGTATCGCTGTCGGAGTTTTAATCATCCATGCGGCTGTCACCATGCTTAAAAACATGCATAAAGATTTGTTTTCGTGCCTGCTCCTCGGAGGCGCTTTTCTTGTCATGCTTCTTTCTGACTTACTCTTTTGGAACTTCTCTTCCATCCTCCTGCTGTTTGTCGCAGGAGCGGCCGGCTTTTTCTTTTATATGATACAGAAAGTTCTTTTGTGGAAAGGAGGCCAAAAGAAATGATTTATGTTGATCTTTTTTGGGGATTTCTTCGGGTGGGTCTTTTTGCTTTCGGAGGCGCATACGGCGCAATCCCTTTAATCCGTGAAGTGGTATTTTCCTATGGCTGGATTAGTGAAGAAGGACTTACCCAGATGATCGCTGTCAGTGAAAGTACCCCTGGCCCTATCATGGTAAACCTTGCCACCTATATCGGAAGCAGCCAGGCCGGAATTCCCGGAGCGATGCTCGCGACGTTTGCGGTCCTGCTCCCTTCCTTTTTCATCACGCTCCTTGTCATGGCAGCGCTGAAAACATTTTTTGAAAAGCCTTATGTCCAGGCTATCCTGCGCGGTGTGACCCCTGCCATCACAGGGCTGATCCTGGCTACTGGTATTTCCGTACTTATAAAGGGCTGCGTGACTTTCACAAACCCTCAGCCCATCCATATACGCGCCGTAACTATTGCCGCCATCCTTGCCGCCGTCATGTTTGGCGCCAAACCGCTGACAAAGAAGAAAGTGTCACCCATTGCACTGATCTTGTTGTCAGCTTGTCTGGGGATTGTTTTTTACTCGTTTTAAAGAGATCGACGTGCAACGATTTCCGCCAAATAGCTTTTTATCTGCGCAGGACTCTTTCCTTCTTCCCGGGGGCGGCGTATTGCGATAAGAACCGCTTGCGACTCCTTCGCCGCCTGTACCTTTTCCTCAAATCCGCCTGCTCTTCCAGATTCTTTTGTTACAAAATACTCCGCCTTGGCGTAACTTAACATTTCCCGATTCATTTCCTTAGAGAACGGACCCTGCATCGCGATCAGATGTCTTCCCTCGAATCCCAGGCGGATGCACTCCTCCACCGCCTCCCTGGAAGAGAGCACCCTTGCAAAGCAGCGCTCCTTCCAGTTCGGGAGCGCCGTATATCGATACAGTTCTCTGCTTCCCGTCGCAATCAAAATATTTCCCTCAGTCTTCATTAAAGATTCTACCGCCTGCTCTACAGATTTCACCCAAACCACACCGTCTTGTGGCTCGTCCGGCTCTTTTGTCCGCTCCCGCAGGCAGCGAAGATACGGTATCTTTACTTCCTGACAAGCCCTGCGGATATTTTCTGTGGCCGTCATCGCAAACGGATGCGTAGCATCCACTACGATCTCGATTCCTTTCTCGCAGATAAGCGCTTTGATCTTCTCCTCTTCCAGGCGTCCCGGTATCACTTCCGTATTCTCCTGCTCCCTGATACAGGCTTTCCCATATTCTGTCGCCGTACATGCTGTTACCTGAACCTTAAAATCATTCAGGTACTCTATCAGTTCTCTTCCCTCTGTTGTGCCCGCAAAGACCAGGATCTGTTGTACTTTTCTATTGAACACTTGCCGCTCCCCCTTGTTCAAAATACAATTTTTTTCCCACCACGCGCTGCTGCAAACGTCACTTTTCCTCTGCATGTCTTTGGGAACAGAAGCTTGCCGTCCGGGTAGAACCGTTTCACCGCGCGCTCACAGACGTTGTCCACCCCGGTGACCTGCTCCACAAAATCAGAATGGCTGCTGACCTCTTCCACTGCTCTTAGCTCCTCCGGGGAAAATGTAAAGAAAGGAACACCGTATTCTTTCGCCGTTTCCAGAATACCCGCTTCATTTCTTTTCAGGTCTATACTCACAAAAGCCTGGAGTCTCCCCCTGTCAATGCCAAACTCTGTCAATATTTTTTCCAGTTCTTCTTGTATTATTTCCTTGGATGTCCCTTTTCGGCACCCGATCCCAACTGCTACATCCTGTGAAAATAGTTCCAGACACACATTGTCCAAATTTCCCCCTGCTTCCTGCGCTTCTTTGCAAAGAAGCGCATCTCCGTCGACCACCACTTTATGAGAGAATGCCGCCAGCTCTTCTATTCTTTCGCAGATATACACATTTTCCGGCCTCGTCCCGCAGACCGGAGTTTTACTGTACATCCCAATTTTCTTGCCTTCCAAAACTGCGGCTGATATCTGTTTCGCCGCCCTGCGATCCTGTATCCGTAAATGATTCTTGGCAGCAAACAGATCCACTGCAAACTTTCCCTGTACATCCGTCGCCGCTGTCAGAACCACCGTCCCATTCGTTATCCTGGCAACGCTTTTAGCCAGATCTGCCGCTCCTCCCAAATGTCCGGAAAGCAGAGGAATCACATAGCGTCCCTCCTCGTCCAGAACCACCACCGCGGAATCTGTATATTTATCCCTGACCCATGGCGCGATCATTCTTACCGCGATTCCCACAGCACCGATAAAGATCAGCGCGGTTTCCCCCCAGATTTCTCCGATCTGCCGCTGTATCTGGTCTCCAACCGGCCTGAGCTCCAACTCCCCAGCGAAACGCTGTACCGTATATCCCTCGCACGATACACCTGCTCCTAAAAATGCATCCCTCAATATCCGGTTCAGCTGACTTCCCTTCTTGGTAAAACTATAGATCCTGATATCCATGCCGTGCATTCCTCCGCCTTTTTGTTCGTTCCTTCTCCTGCTTTGTTCTTTATATTATATCAAGACATCGCCGCGCCGGCTAGACCTAAGTATGTGAATCCTGACTTATGTATATTTTTTCTTTTTTTTCGCATAATGTTAAATAAAGTATCCTCTCAGAGGGTTTTACCTTTTAGTTGACGGAGAATTGACTCATGAATAAAAAACTTTTTATCTATACCATCGTGGGCGTTATTTTTACCTCTGCCGCTGGATTTGGGCTTCATTTCGCCTATGAATACAGTGGAAAAAACCCTGTTGCCGCCATGTTTTCCCCTGTCGGTGAATCAGTCTGGGAACATATGAAGCTCGTATTCTTTCCCTCGCTTCTCTACTATTTGATCGGATGGGGATTCTTTTTCCGTTCCTTCCCCGCTTTTTTTCGTTCCAGCCTGGCGGCCGCGCTGACCGGAACCCTGGCCGTCCCTGTTATTTTTTATGCATACAGCGGTATGATCGGGAAACATTTCCTCGCACTCGATATCGCAACTTTTTTTCTGTGCGTTGTCATTACATTTTCTCTCAGCTATCAGCTTACCATACAAAACACATGCATCATTCCTACTCCTCTCCTTGTGTTTTTGGTCGTCCTTTTAATGATATGTTTTTTTATTTTCACTTACTCTCCGCCCAATGTTGCCCTCTTTTTTGACCCCTCCTCAGAGCAGGCCGTAAATTCTATCGAAAATTGTCGAATTTCATCGAAAACTTCCCTTTTTTCCAATTTTCGGGTATTGTTATAGTTGGATTTCTCAGTAAGGCTGTAACTAAGGAGGATATAGTTTATGGAAGCAATATCATTGCTTAGAACTCTGGGCATGAGGCCCACCTATGCAGGCTATGATTACCTGGCATATGCGATTACACTCGTATCAAAAGACAGGGCCTATCTGAAAAGTGTGACGAAGAATCTTTACAATGTCATTGGACATAAATATGGCGTCACGAACATCTGTGTAGAGGCATCCCTTCGCACACTTATTACAAGTTACTGGAATCAGCATGCTGATACGATCCTCACTTCGCTGCTTGGCTACCCCTTATATGATAAACCTACTTCCAGCGAACTTATTATTATCTTATCTGATTATCTCCGCGAACATCAAAATATTACATTCCATTAGATCTAAAATAGGGCGGTTAAACCGCCCTTTCTTTCTAAAGTATCTCTTGATCTATTGTCTTCCCTTAATCTGCCCGCATGCGATCTTCTCCCCGCTATCTCCTGATGGCTGCGAATGAAAATCATCCGCCATACTATGAATCACAACTGTCCTCCCGACAGCCTCCTCAGGGTAGAACCGGTCCGTATAAAAAATCGACAATGCATATCCCTCATTTTCCATCAGCGGAGGCAAATCACCCGCATGCTCCGGATGATCGCACTCTTTTGGATTCCAGTGTCCTCCTGTATCCGCAAAAGGATCACTCTCGTCCCCGCTGCATGTGCTTCCTTCGTGAATATGGAAACCAAAAAATTTCTCTCCACATGGCTTCTCTCCCCTCGGGAGTCCGGATACCGTGGCGATAACCAATGTTCCTCTCCAAAGCGGGTAAAACATGATCTCCCCCTGGATTTCCGGATAAGACGGTGCCCCCTGCACCTTTGCCCATGCTTCTGGCTCCTGTTTCAATAAGATAACAATGGATTCATTCAACACTTTGTTCATTCTTATTTGCACCCACACGCTCCGTTTTTGTCAAATTCAGGGTTAAACGCGTAATAGTTCTTGCTGTCCAGGTTCTCCTGGACGATTCGCAGGGATTCACCGAACCTCTGATAATGCACGATCTCCCGTTCCCGTAGGAAACGGATTGGATCACATACCTCCGGATCTTTCACCAGGCGGAGGATGTTATCATAGGTTGTGCGGGCTTTTTGCTCTGCCGCCATATCTTCATGCAAATCTGTGATCGGATCACCCTTGGACTGAAAATACGTTGCAGTCCAGGGGGCGCCTCCAGCCGACTGCGGCCAGAGTGCCAGCGTATGGTCTACATAGTATTTGTCAAATCCCGATGCCTTGATCTCTTCCGGTGACAGATTTTTGGTAAGCTGATAAATGATCGCACAGACTATTTCCATGTGAGCCAGTTCTTCAGTACCTATATCTGTATCGAAATGCTCCGTTGAGGAAAAACCCGAAAAAATCCAGGATTTATGCAGGTTTGACGAGCCTTCTACCTTACTTTTGGACAGGCTCCCCATCTACCAGAAAACCATGAAGCGGAGCAGAATTGAG
>JAAWDY010000040.1 GCA_022793995.1 Coprococcus sp. | reverse complement strand
GCAGAAACCTGGAATCAGAAATTCCTGTAATCCTCGCTGTTCTAAAGGTATTATACGATAACGATATGATGGATGCAATTGACGAACTTGCCAAATAACGATATTTGCAAAGCTGATCTTTCGTTCGTGCGTTTATTCTGGTAAAAGAATAATATATGAGAAATATTAACTAAAAACTATTGAAAAAAAGGATAATTTATTAGACACAGTGCGCAAACGCAAAGTGCTATTAATGGGCATGTTGTACATAGACGATACCAGGCAAATTCAATATAATTAACTAAAGTTTTATATTTTGAGGAATTGAAGGAGGGAAAAAACAGGTGCAAAAGATTATTAAGTTTGAAGACGTTACCTACTTCTATCCGGGGACGGAAGTGCCAGCTATCAAAGACATCAACCTTTCTCTGAACGAAGGAGAGATCGTCCTGATAACAGGCCCTTCGGGTGCGGGGAAAACCACGCTTTGCTCCACGCTCAATCGTATTGTGCCGGAAGCTTATGAGGGTAAGCTGACGGGCAGGATATTATTCTGGGATGAAGACATATCGAAGTATTCGATCGGCCAGATGGCGTTTAAAGCCGGAATGTTGTTCCAGGATCCCAGCGGGCAGCTCACCAATCCTACCGTTGCGGACGAAGTGGCGTTCGGACCGGAGAATAAGGGGATGCCTGTGCAGCGTGTCGAGGAGTTAATCAGCGAGTATGTTGGATATGTGCACATGGAAAAATTTCTGGAGAGGTCGCCTCAGGCTTTGTCCGGAGGGCAGCAGCAGTCGGTCGCTTACGCGTCTGTTCTCGCCATGGAGCCGGAGGTATACGTCCTGGACGAGCCGACGTCCAACCTAGACCCGCTCGGAAGTGACCTGGTATTTGAACTGATGCGCAGGCTGGCGGCGGAAAAGAAAAAGACGGTTGTGATCGTCGAACATAAAATTGAGAAGATCATTGATATGGTCGACCGTATCATTGTGATGAACAAAGGTTCCATCGTATATGACGGGACTCCCAATGAAGTATTGATACATTATGAGGACCTGAAAAAAATCGGTGTCCTTGTCCCCCAGGCAAACCAAATTTTCCAGAAGATGAACCTGGAAATGGGGACGAATTTTACCATGACGACTAGCTTCGAGGAGGCGGTCCAGGAACTACATAATTATCTGCCAGATAAACTGCCCGTCTCCAGGATGGAGGAAGCCGGGAAACATTTTAAGAAGCCCAACGTTTACACAGAACCGATCGTACAGATAAAAGACCTGCATTTTTCCTATACTCCTGAAGTGGAAGTCCTGCACGGAATCAATCTTGAGATCCATAAAGGGGAATTCCTGTCTATTGTCGGAAGAAACGGTTCGGGCAAGACCACGATTGTAAAGTGTTTTAACGGCCTGCATAAACCGACGTCCGGTTCCGTTATTGTAAACGGCATGGATACGAAAGAGACGACGGTCGCGGAGATGTCCAGGAACGTAGGGTACTGTTTCCAGAACCCGGATCATCAGATATTCTCTTCCGTTGTTTTGGACGAGCTGCGTTATGGGCCGCAGAATCTCCACTGGGATGAGGAGGAAATCGAAGCCACGGTGAATGAGGTCGCCTCCATGCTTGTGATTGAGGATATTCTCGATGAGAACCCATATAACCTGAGCAAAGGACAGAGACAGAGTATCGCGGTCGCGTCGATTTTGTGTATGAAGCCCGACGTCCTCATCGTCGATGAACCCACGACAGGCCAGGATCCCACGCAGAGCCGTGCCATGATGGATATGATGGCGAAGCTGAACAAGGAGCTGGGAAAAACCATCATTGTGATTACCCATGACATGAGTATTGCGGCGGAGTATTCCGATCGAATTGTCGCGATGCACCAGGGTGAGGTTATCGCGGACGGCACACCCAGGGAAGTGTTTGCTCAGGAAGAGCTTTTACATTCATCCAACCTGGAAGCACCGCAGATTACCAGGCTTTTGCAGCACGCGGGCATTTCACAGCCAACGGTCATTGATGTGGACGAAGCGTTTGAACTGCTCAGTCAGATGAAATTATAAGAGGGGGAAATAAAGATGAATGCAAAGATTAAAAATTCGTTCCTCTACAGTTTGGATCCCAGGACAAAGATGCTTATGCTGCTCGTCCTGATCGTGATCGGGTGTTCTATCATGGATCCGCTCATTACGTCTTTCATGTTGTTGTGCATGTATATTTTGTACAGGGCTACCGGCTATACGGGAAAACAGGTCTGGGGAATCACGAAACCGCTTTTGCTGGCATTCGTCCTGTTCTTTGTGCTGAATTTTCCGTTTGCGACCCCGGCTCCAGGGGAGGAGGTCTTCTTCTACCTGATTCCGGGAAACAAAATACCGGTTACCCTGACGACGATATCCAGCGGCTTTGCCAGCGCGATCCGTTTTGTGTTCTTTATCTGGGGCGCGGACCTTATTACCACAGTGACCCCGACGGGGGATATCGTGCTGACGCTCAATAAGGCGAAGTGTCCGCCGGAAGCGGCGATCGCGATCGGTATCGCTTTCTCATACATACCTGTTTTAAAGGGCGAGATCGGCAATGTAATTGAGGCGCAGAAGTCCAGGGGGGCGAGTTTCGAGAGTAAAAATCCGATAAAGAAAGTCAAGGCGTATATTCCGGTCATTGTTCCGGGCCTGTTTATATCCATTCTCAAAGGGCGCGAGATCGCCAGGACGATCGAGGCGAGAGGATTTACTTACGATCCGACGCACAGGACTTACCGTAAAGATATCAGCTTCCAGGCAAAGGATATCGTCGTTATGCTGTTCCTGGTGGCTCTGCTTGTGGCGGTGGTCTATCTGAAATCTCAAGGCTGGTTTTATACGACGTTTGTTTTGGACGTGCTGACAAAATAAACAAAGAGCGAAAGAAGTATACGAAAGAAAATTGTGTTATATAGAAAGGAGAGTAAAGGTGAACAAGAAACAGAAAATAGGTATTTTGGGGTTAATAGTGATTTTTGCGGCGTTTATTGCATTCCGCGTGTTCTATCAGAAAGGCGCGAAGCTTCTGGCAGACATGTACCCGTGGAATTATGTGGCGCTTGTAGTTATCGTAGGCCTTTTGGTCTGGTACTTTATCTGGGCGAAAAAGTCCGGCGGCAAAGAGGAGGCCGCTGAAGTGACGGCTTCAGGGAAGAAGCCGCTTCTTACCTCGAACCAGATCGGGCTTGCCGCAGCTTTCGGCGGGGCGGCGTTCGCGTTCCGCGCCCTCGGCATCGCGGTTCCGATGGTTCCTCCCCTTACCATGGATCCGGGGGCGCTTATGCCCTGTCTTGCCGGTATGTGCGGCGGGCCTGTGGTCGGCATCATCGTCGGAGTTGCCCGCGGTATTCCGTCGGGCACCCCGGCAGTCGACCTGTGGGTGCAGCCGATCAAAGGTATTTACTGGTATTTTGTATGGAAGCAGATCGTCAAGATCGAGGATGAGAAGAAACGTTGGGTGGTATTTGCAGTTTCGACCTTCCTGCTCCAGTTCTTCGTCGAGCAGCCCTTGTGTATTGCGGGAAATTCCCTTATCCTGAAGCTGTACGATTTCTACCCGACATGGCCGTTTACACTGGCTTGGTACACGGTTGTGTACTCGATCTTCCAGTTCGTGGTATTCGCGGCAGTGGTGAAAGCGTTCCCCGGAATGTTCAACTGGCGCAGCAACAAGAAGAGAAAGGGTGGCAAGGCGGCGAAGAATTAATCTGCCCTGTCTAAGAACGATACATATTTCTTTCGGCGTATAAAATAAAAAGCACAATAGAAGCAATAAGAATTTCAATATTAAAATATGTAAAGGAAAGGGTGATCCGTTATGAAACATGAGGAACTGCGTTCCCTGGTGGAGAACAAGAAAGAAGATCTGCTGAATTTATGCTGTGAAATGATTCGGATTCCCAGCGTGAACCCTCCGGGGGAAATGGATGAGATGGTCGCGTATTTGTGTGCGTATCTCGAACAACATGGAATTCTATACGAGGTTGTGAAAGGGAAAGAGACGACCCCGAACATCATTGCCAGGCTAGGAAAAAAGAACGGGCGCGTGCTGCTTCTGAACGGGCACTGCGACGTGGTACCGGTCGGAAATCTCGACAACTGGGATTTCGATCCTTTCTGCGGGGAAATCCGGGATGGGAAGATTCTGGGACGCGGCACTTCGGATATGAAGACGGGGCTTGCCGGACTGATCTTCGCCATGGGGCTTCTGGCGGACAATAACGTACCGCTCGACGGGGAGCTTGTCCTTACGATTGTCCCTGACGAGGAGGTCAGCGGCGAATTCGGCACAAAATGGCTGGTCGAGAGCGGGGCGGTCCATGGCGACGCCTGCCTGATAGCCGAGCCTACCGGATATTTCAACTGTGAAATCGGGCAGAAGGGGTGCTGTTGGCTGAAGCTTGCGGCGACCGGGGAACCGGCGCACGGCAGCCTGGCTCCATTCGTGGGCGATAACGCGATCACGAAACTGATGAAAGTGCTGAACAGAATCGAGACAATCCGCGACATCACGCCGCGGTACGACGACGAGACGGCGGCTGTCATGGAGAAATCCCGCGAGATGGCTAAGAGGCTCATTAAAGGGAAAGGGGCGCAGCATGTCCTGAACCATTGTACCGTGAATATCGGGAAAATCAGCGGTGGGACAAAGGTAAACATGGTGCCCGATTTTGCGGAGGCTGAAGTCGACGTACGCCTGCCACTGGGAGTTACCTGTGAAATGGTGGAGGAACAGGTGATCCGGGTGATTAAGGAGTCCGGCGTGAGCGGCGTGACATATTCCTTCGGGTGGCACTCTGAACCGAACAGTACTTCGGATAAAGAGGAGATTGTCGAGATTGTGGCAAAACATGTGGAAGAAGTGTGGGGCGAACCCTTGAATCGTACTTACCAATGGGCGAGCAGTGATGCGAGGTTCTTCCGCTATGCCGGGATTCCTACATTGCAGTATGGACCGGCCAATCTGGAAGGGATACACGCATATAACGAGACTGTCGACGTGCATGACGTAATTAATGCGGCTAAAATATATATTTGCACAATGGTAGATTTCCTGAACAAGGGCAATTAGTATAGCGGTACGAGCCGTTATACCAGAGCGAGGGTATGTATGGATAAACGTTGGAAAGTAGGATTGATCCGCGTCGTCACGCTAAACGATGAGCGGCTTGCAAGGATGCATGGGGAAATCATTATGGAGAAATTTCCGTGTTTGGAAGTAGAGACGAAATGTATCCCGGATCAGTACGAGGGCATTCATAGCCCGGAGACGAAAAAGCAGGCCGTACCTAAGATCATAGAGCTTGCAAAGAGTTTCCAGGATATTGACGTCCTTATTGTAAGCTGCGCGGACGATCCGGCGGTTTTGGAGCTAAGGAAACAACTCGAGATTCCTGTCGTCGGGGCGGGCGGCAGTGTTGCTACCCTTGCCTCTAGATACGGACAGCGTGCCGGAATCCTTGGTATCACAGATTACGCCCCGCCGCCTTATGAACAGATATTGGGCAAAGGTCTCATTAATCTAGGAAGGCCGGAGGGTGTGAACAGCACGCTCGACCTCATGACAAGCGAAGGAAAAGAATCGGTTGTCCATTTGGCGATGAAGTTAAAGGAGGCCGGCGCGGATTCGATTGCACTTTCATGTACTGGTATGAGTACAATCCGTATTGCCGGATTACTGTCAGATAGGACGGGACTGCCGGTCATCGATCCTGTGACGGCAGAGGGCCTAATGGCGTATTATGAATTTGTAAAAATATGATAGAACCCCGTGGGCGGGGAATCGCATAATCAGTGATGAAGTTTTACAATGAAAGGAGAAAGGGAATGGTACTGAAACAAGCGATGGAAATATTTGATTTACTTGACAGTTCCTACGCTAACGGCGAGCAAGTAAAAGAATATTTGGAAAAGAAGGGCGCTAAAGATATATATGTATGTACACGGGAAGAGAATGGGAGCAGTACGGACTTTATCCGTATCATGATTCCGGGAAGTAACGGGAAGAGCGTAGGAGGGATGGCGCCCACGCTCGGCATTGTGGGACGTCTCGGCGGCCTTGGTGCAAGGCCGGAACAGATCGGGTTTGTCTCCGACGGGGACGGGGCGCTCACAGCGCTGACCTGCGCGTCGAAAATTCTGGACATGAACCAAAACGGCGACGCTATTCCCGGTGACGTCTATATCTGTACCCATATCTGCCCGCACGCGCCTACGATGCCGCATGTGCCGGTGCCTTTTATGGGTTCTCCTGTTGATATGGCGGTCATGAACGAGATGGAGGTATGCCCGGAAATGGACGCTGTTCTGTCGATCGACACGACGCGGGGAAACCGGATCATCAACCATAACGGGTTTGCGCTTTCACCGACTGTAAAGGAAGGCTATATTCTCCGGGTAAGCGAGGACCTTCTGGATATCATGGAACATACAAGCGGTGATCTGCCGTATACGTTCCCGATCACGATGCAGGATATTACGCCTTACGGTAACGGTATCTACCATGTTAACAGCATCCTGCAGCCAAGTACCGCGACGGACGCGCCAGTGGTGGGGGTCGCGATCACGGCAACCGCGGTAGTACCGGGATGTACGACGGGTTCTACATGCTTTGCTGCAGTGGACGGAGCGGCAAGATTCTCTATAGAAGTGGCGAAAAGGTTCAGCAGTAACAAGTGCAGCTTCTATGATGAAAAAGAGTATGCGAGTTTGAAAGAAAAATATGGACCGATGACGATCTTACAGACAGCGGGGAGATAAAGATGAACAGGAAGATTGGAGCGATTACGATCGGGCAGTCGCCACGGAACGATTTGATTCCAGAGATAGAAGAATATTTTATGGGAGCCGAGGTGCTCCAGGCAGGTGCGTTAGACGGATTAAGTAAAGAGGAAATACAGGCTCTTCTGCCGGAGGAGGGCGATACAGTGCTTGTGTCAAGACTGCGGGATAAAAGCTGGGCCGTCATGGGCGAGCGTAAGATTGTCCCGCTCCTTCAGAAATGTGTGGACGCTCTTACCGTGCAAAATGTATCGTTTATCATACTGCTCTGTACAGGCAAATTTGCCGAGGCGCTTCATTCGCCTGTGCCTGTCATATATCCGCAAAAACTGATTTACGGTATCGTGCCCGCTCTGGCGGATGGAAAACGGATTGGCATCGTCAACCCGGAAGCGACGCAGATCGGCCAATGTATCAAGAACTGGGGCGCGGTATCCGACAATATTACAGTGACGAGCCTGAATCCTTATGACGCCAATTCAGCGGTTGAGAGTGCAGCAGCGGAAATGGTAAGGAAACAGGCGGATATCATTATTCTTGACTGTATGGGGTACACCAGGAAGATGAAGTCCCGTATGGAAGAACTAACAGGGAAGCCTGTTATTCTGCCGAGAACGCTTGTAGCCAGAATCGTAGGTGAACTTCTTGAATAGGGAAGACGGGACGAAACGGATACAGTTTTCTCTTACCGTATCCGAAGGAAAATGGCTGATAGCGTACGCCATAAGCCGTATGGAAAACGTGCAGAATGCCCTGAAAAATGGGAAAATTATTTTCAAAGGCGGCACGACGGTATCCTGCGTGGCAGAGCTTCTTACGGGGACGCCCTTAAGGATCTGCGGCCGGATTTCCAGCCGGGGAGCGGTATCTTCGGCGATCCGCTCCGGGGCGGCGCATTCCCTGCTCTACAGTAAAGGACAGAGCGTGGGTATTGACGAGGATTATGAAGATAGGCTCCTGGGGATGGGGCCTGAGGACATCATAATCACAGGGGCAAATATTATTGATGCTTATGGGAACGCGGCGATGTTGGCGGGAAGCCCCGCCGGAAACCATTGTGGGAGAGGTATGTCGGCAATGGCAGTCGAGGGCGCGCAGGTGATTGTCGCCGCGGGGCTGGAAAAACTGATTCCCGGAAATGTATCGGACAGTATTAAGAATTCCCGGCGAAAAGGCGTGGACGATTCAAGAGGGATGGCGTGCGGGCTCTTCCCGGTGACAGGAGAGGTTGTCACAGAGCTGGACGCGATACGAATGATAAGCGGCGCTGCGGCGGTTCTGATCGGAAAAGGCGGAGTTTTCGGGGGAGAAGGCGGCTGTCTCTTTCAGGTTTGGGGGCTGGAAGGAGAAATAGGACGTCTTGGGCAGGCATTGGGGATGTGTTATGGAAAAGGAATAAGCGGCGCGACGGAAAGCCTTGCGGAGTGCAGCTTTCCGTGCGCCGGATGCAGGGAACATCTCTCCTGTTGTTATAAACGGGTGATGTTATGAATTTAAAAGGTTGACATTCTATAGCGCATCAGGAAATAGGATAGGAAGATAATCTCGTCTGCTATACAGAACACGATCAATGTAAATGTTTTGCTTGATTACGCGATAAAAAATCATGTAATTGCCGCTGACTGAATATTCTAATGCTTGAGAGCCACCAATTTAAAGCTTCGGAGCCACTTGTAATTTAATGTTTGAGGGTCATCTAAGAATACTAGATATAGTATGTGCTATTTTATACCGCTTATTATATTGTTCCAGAATTGCTTTAG
>JAAWDY010000039.1 GCA_022793995.1 Coprococcus sp. | reverse complement strand
TTTTCCGGCTTTTGGTTTATTATAGATGCTTTTTGACATAAATACCACCATTTTTGTAAGAAAAAACTTCCACCCAGTGGAATTTAATCCTACAAGGTGGAAGTTACTTTTACAAAGTGGAATTAACTATTACAAGTGACGAATTTTGTCCCAAATGGTTACAACTCACGGCCTGACTGGCCGCGAATCGTAACGTATCCGCCCTAAACTTCAAGCATTTCGATAAACGCCGTGATCCTCGTGTTAAGCTGTCCCACATCCGCGCGTGAATAATCGGTTTCTACACCGAGATAGGGAACTCCTTTCTTCTCTGTCACAAACCGTTCAATCGCCTTTGACTCTACATTATATGTATGGCATGCCTGCAGCACCATCTCTACCACACCGTCAACTTTATATTCATCAATGAGCCTTCCCAGCAGTTCCAGACGGTTGGGATTCGGCGTCATAACGGAACATCCAATATTCAGATACCTTCTTGCAAGCGCATCGTACACATCCGGATTGTCCTCGTCCACCAACTTGTCAATCGACTTTGCACCGGAACAGCTTTCAAATGTTACTACTATACCACCGTTATCTTCGATTGCCTTTACGACCTTCATCGTCGCGCCGCCCATCGGGCATCCGGTAACCAGGATACGCGGTTTTTTCTCTTCCATGTTCCCGGCCGCATATTCTTCCTTGATCTTTGCTACCAGGGCGTCTACCTCCGCCGGGATCGCCGCACGGTCAAATTTGAATGTACTTCCATAAAGAACATGGAACAAATTCATTCCTTTGATCGGAACCGGATCGTTTTTCATCACCTCATAGAGCCTCTTAAGAGACCGCCGTACATTGTTATTAATCCGGATCCCTTCCCGAACCATGTCGTCTGTGATCTCTACATCGAATTTCTTCTCCAGGTACTCCTTGAAGCGGATAATCTCGCTCTTCCAAAGCTTAAGCGCTTCTTCTTTCTGTGTATTGGGGAGTTCCATGGTATACACATCCTTGAACTCTCCCATATACTCGTACATTTTCTTTTTTCCGTCGCAGGTCGTCTCCCCCACTACCACATCCGAAAAGTAGAAATATGGACACTTGTCAGTGATTGCAAATCCATAGCTGGCCTTTATGAGCGGACACAGGTTCTTAGGCAGATCCTTCTCCGCGTCCGGAATCGTTTCATCCGACATGGAACATAGACCAACCGTTGCCGCCCCCATTGCCGTTCCCAACTCCTGTGGGAAATAAGTACAATAAGAGCCGATAACCGGAACTCCCTTATCCTTCAACTCTTTCATTTCAAGGAATGATTTCTTCCTTTGTTCTGCAAATTCTTCAAATACCTCTGGTAAATCTTTAATGATCTCCATCATTTTTCCTCCTTATTGTTCACGAGTCCCGAGGGATGAGACGTGTAACTTTCGTAGTCATTGACCTGTGAATTCGATAAAAAAATTATAACATGCTAAAAAACATGTGTAAAATTCATAATTCACATATAGCCCCTCATTTATTGATGTACTCTATACCATAGAGGCACCTTAAGATACCATTCCTCCCAGCATTCCTCCCGCCGCGCACAGGATAAACGCCACGACCGTCCCTGTTCCTCCCTGTACAGTACGGTAAACTCCAATGGAGATCAGCAGAAGAAACGCAAAATACAAGATGCCAAGTACTAACCCCCACAAAAATTTCCGAGATTTTGTGAGTTTTCCCATGATAAATCCACCCACAAATGTAGAGAACACATAGACCACAATGATTCCCACCTGTACCTTCTGCTCCTCCAGATCAAACTTATAAAGTAAAAATGTCAGGAGTAAAAGAAGCGCGCTTGTCACCACATAAGAGGCTAAGAGCGCCTTTAATATCCAGACCGGCTTTACTTGAAGCTGAATCTTTTTTTCCATATTTCCACCTCCTGTCTATCACTAATTTATGAAACAGGAAGTAGAAATATGACTTTAGAATAGAAAGAAGGAGCCGTTGCTCCACAGATGATTCCTCATCCATTTTACAAAGGCTCCTCCATTATTATCGCATAAAACGTTTCCTATGATATAGTCCGAATCCGATTACACCCATGCTGACAGCCAAGACGGTTACCCATGGTAAAACCGCCGTATGATCGCCTGAACTTACGCTCGCCGCCGCTCTCTGGTCCGTACCGGACGCTCTCTTCTCCAGCGCGCCGATGGCGTTCTCCAAATCCCTAAGCGCCGCTTCCAGTTCACTCTGCGCAGCATCCTGCCTGTTCAAAACTTCCTCGGCCGCCTTCATCGCCTTCTCCAGATTGGCAAAACTGTCCGGCGTATAATCCGACTTCTTATATGTCTTTGCCAGCTCCAGCGCTTTTTTCAGCTCTTCCCGCAGCGACTGAACCGGGTTCGTCGATTCCCCGGCATTACCGCCAGAGCCCCCGTTTCCACCCGAGCCGTCGTTTCCGCCTCCGGGTTCATTCCCTGACGAACCTCCCTTACCCAGCTCGATCGTCGCCGTCTCAGGATAACCGACTCTCGGAAGAACCTCCGACCTTGTGCCGCTCACCAGCTTCAACGAATCTTCCACAACATGGACTTGGACGATAACGCCCTCCTTATTTGCAGCCGAAAACGAAACCTTACCAAGATTTAACGACGCCTCTTTAAAAAGCGCCTCGCTTCCCGACAAATAAAGATTCATAATGCCGGTGTCCTCATGATAACGGTACTCCGCAATCTTTGCCATGCCTTCCCCGAACAGGAACTCTGCATGCAGCTGTTCCTGGGCGTTTGATTCCACTTTCAAACGCAGTTCAAGAGAATACACATTCTCCCTCACCGACTCCGGCAGCGTCAAGATCACATTCGCCCCTTCGCCCTCCGGCTGAAGGGAAATCTCCGGTTCCTCCGCGGCATAAGCCCGGAGGGGCAGCACGGCGGCGCATGCAAACACTGCCATCACAAACCCCGCAATTATTCTTTTCATGCTTTTCATGTTCTACTCCTCCCCCGCTGCATTGTTCCCTGTAAATTCAATTTCAGGAAGATTCTGAAAATCCTTTGGAACCTCTCTGTATAAAGAATCACTGACAAGACGCTGGCCCTCGTTGGTCAGGGCGTTATTCACACGGTAAAGCTCCGCGCGCACCTTCCGTCCGGCAATTCCTTCCGAAACAATATCCTGCGGCTCAATCCAGTAAATCCACGTTCCGCTCGCCACATCCTGAATCTCGCCGTTCTCCGGCACATCCGCAAGAATAATCTGCTGTGCCTTCTGATTGCCGTCCGCGTCCGTTCCGCCTACCATATTACCATCTTGATCGTAAAGCAGCACCACATTGTAGGCCGGATTCCCTTTATAGGAACCTGTGAAAATGAGTGAACCCTTCGGAATCACATCCGAACTCTCCGTACCATACCGATACTCTTCTTTCAAAGTTCCGATTGCCGGGATTCCCTCTGCCGTATCGTTGAAATCCACGTTATCGCCGGTCACGCCAAGCACATCAAGCTCGGAGATTGCAATCTCCTCGCCTTTCTGCCCGGAAATGACAAACTTCACCGCATCTGTCCTGTACGTGCCTACATATTTTCCGTCCTCATTTCCAAAGTATGCCATCTGCACGTTTCCGTCGCCGAAGGCGCCTTTCGCAGCTTCCTTCCATCTGCCGTCTTCCATTCGGAAGTAAACCGCATAGTCTTGAATCCTCTTCTCTTTTGCCACAGTGTCGTCCACCGTATATTTGAGTCCGGAAACCACCTGGGACTTGTTAAATTCCATCGTAACCGCAGCGTCCCCGCCGTCCTTACTTACCGTGGCCGTATACGTCGTTTTGCTGTCCTGATCCACCGCCGTCCAAATCGGATCTTTCACCTGCGGTTTACAGGTCGTGTAATCCTCGTCGTCTTCCAGCTCCTCTTTCTCAGTCGCTTTCAAATTCTCTGTGGAGACGGTCCAGAACTCTTTCTCCAAGCTCCCGTCATGCTCGATTTTAACCGGCTCCAAGGTTTTCACAGCCGAACGGTTCAAATATTTATCCACCAGCGTCACTTCATACGTAATCACACGGTTATTCACCGTCAAAATCGAATCGCTGAATGTATTTTCCGTTGTAAATCCGGCAAGCTCTCTTTCTACTTCTCCACCGGATACCATTGTGCGGACAATCTCATACCCAAGCACATCCTCCGCCGGAATATTCTCCGAACCAAGCACAAAATCAACCTGGCTCGCGTTATTCGCGTTGACCGTTGCAGAAGTACCGCCGCTGACAGCATTTACCGTTCCATTTGTATCCAGACTGCTTCCGCCATGTTCAAGGCGATACACACGGGAGGAGTCGCTCACATAGTAAATCGCTCTCGTCTCTTCCTCAAACTGTCCCGCATAAGAAATCGTCTCCTCGTTCGGAACCATTCCCCAACGTTTGAAGAACTCTAATATATTTTTCTTTGCCGCCGCACAGGAAAGACGCATCAAATCCTGATCCTTATCTCCCGCAAGCTTCAGCGCGATTCCGCCTGGAGATGGCGCCTTTGACGGCGTTCTCGCGTAAGTATCCACTCTTGCAAAGAAAAGATTCTCTAACTGCTCTTCATAGTTGCCATATGTTTTATAATTGTATCCACTGTCATACGCCAAGTGAAGCTGCCAGTACAGTGCAAGCTGCGTGGCTCCATTGGAAGCTCTTCCCACCGTATTAGACGTTACTTTCTCATAAACATTGGGGTAGCTCCACCGCACGCTCTCGTCTGTATCCTGCGCCTGCGCAAGCTGCGCGAAATAATTGTTCGTAATCTCCGCAATGGCATAATTTCCCTGGTTGATATTATGCCCGATTTCATGGGCAACGCCCCAGCCAAAATAACGCCCGCTCTCATATTTACCATTCGAGGACTGTACCGGAACAGCGCTTGCAAGCCCTGCGGTCTCGTTCCATCCGATTCCGATATGGTTCCCGGAAGCATACATAAAGGCGCCTGCAAACATTCTCTGATAACGGATATTCAGATGTCCCTTCGGCAGTCTGTCTATCTCGGACGGCGCATCTTTATTTAGCCCCTTGTGCTGATAGAACAGATACATCATATCTTCCATGGCGTCCAAAGAATCCAACAATGTCTGTGCGTCCTGTTTGCATCCCGCCAAAATCTGTTTTGCAGGAAGAGACAACATCATGCTGTCCATTAGGATATCGGACGCTTCCAAAATACAATTCTGCACGTCGTAAGGGTACTGTACCAGTGTATTTTCGGAACTCTCATGCAATTCTTTATGCATTTCCTCCACCTGGGCTGTGTATGCTTTTAGTTCTTCCACATACGTTTCCACACGCGCCAGCCGTTCCGCCGGATCCGTTGTCTGGTAAAGGTCCAGTTTCGGAACTTCCATGCCGCCGTTTACACGGACTGCGTAATGGTCGTTGGCATTGTTTCCAGTGTACTGGATATACAACGCCCCGCCGCGTTCTACGTCTGTGGAACCAATCTTCGGAATCGTAATGTCGTTTCGTCCCACCTTTAGGGTTGCGACCGTCTGATTCAGCGGAGAACTTTCCGCATGGTACTGCGTTGCCACAAGCTGCAGATTCGTATTCGCCCCTGTCTGCAAGGTATTGTGTCCCACAAAGATTGTGATTTCTTCCCCTGCTGCCGCCGTAATTCCAAGAGGCTGCCATGCATTCAGACCGCCGAATCCTCTACCCACATCCTTTGTGGTAATCGTATTGTGGATTTCCACGGGACTGCTTAATTCGTTATTCAAAATCTCTTCCGCATTTTTCAGTTCCCGTTCCAAACGCTCTTTGTCCGGATGATACTCCCCACTTGCAGCGTCTACTGTCTCAAGACGGGCGCGGAGCGCGTCGATGGTTTCCTGATTCACTTCCGCTTTCAGGACTGTATGGAAATCGTCCTCATAAAGTCCCATAATGTCGTCTTCCAGAGGGTCATAGTGATAGAAGTACACTTCCGACACCGTAATCTCGCGTATATAACTGTAATCTCTTCCAATGCCGAACCTTATTTTACTCGTCTGAACCGGGTCCGCCATCCGTATAAAATAGTAATGCTTTCCATTGCTGTCAGCTCTTTTTTCAACCTTCACACCGGACGCGCCTTGGAACTTCCCTGTTTCTTCATCCCAGTATTCCACCACAGCTGTGCTGAAATTCCCCTGCTCATAGAGTTCCTGGAATCCAATCGTGTCAATGGTATAGGTCTGGTCGAATTCAAATGTAAACCCTTTTCCTCCGAATCCAGGATATGCCGCGCCTTCATCCCAGTCCGCCACACGGAAATAAGACGCTGGGTTATGGTCCACCATTCCCCACGCTGTTTTTCCTTCTGTGTCCAGCGGGCTGTCTTTCATCTCGCCGCGTCCCCTGAAAGCGCTTACGATACTGCTTCCCGCGCTTCCTTCTTCCGCTGTGTTAATCAGCTTATATTCCGGCATTTTCACCGGCTCAAGACTTTCTGTCTGCGCCGCGCTTTTTAAGGACGGCTTACTTTCGCCCAACTCGTTGACGCCTGTAAGGTACAGCTCATATTTTGTCTTGTCTTTCAGCTCCGTAATCGTATATTTGTTTTCTGTAATTTCCTCAATGACCTGATATGCGTCCTCCGTGCCTGCCTCACGATAGAAAAGACGGTAGGAGTCCGTATCTTTCATTTTCTTCCATGAAACGTCGATACTCTTATACCTTCCGACCGCATTCATATTATCCGGAGCGTCTGGGACCTTATTCGCACGAGGAACCGCCGTCACTGCGTCGCTGTAACCGCTCCTCCACGCCCCGTTTACGGACTGTACCCGTACCTGGTACTCGGTTTTATTGACAAGCTCTTTGTCCTGGAAGGTTGATACGGACAGAATCGGCGCTTTCGCCATCCGCGTCTCCTCTTTTCCATCGCTGGAAATCAGCACTTCATAACCTGTCACATTCTGGCATGGTTCCCATGTTAAAACAAATTCCCGGCTTCCCGGCTCTACCGCTAGATTCTGCGGTATGTCCATCTGCGGTTCCGGAATCCGGTTTTCCATGCCGTTTAAGAACTGTACCTTGGAAATCTCCGCAAGGTTATTGTTCTTCTGCATCCCTTTGATTGTCAACGTCACTTTCTTGACTGCAATCTGAGCGCCTAGATGGATCTGAATATTCCCGTTTCTGTCCATGGACACATTGACGTCGCTTTCTTTTAACAAATACTGTACGTCCTTTTCTACCGGAACCGTGACGACGTCTTCCACTCCGTCCGCGTCGGTATACGTAACATCCACCGTCGCCTTGGCGATGGGATTTTCTTTACTTGTCTCAATCAGAATGCCGTCCGCCCGTGTGTCTGCGTTCTCCGTTAGGTCGAACTCTAATATAACCGGACGCGTCTCCGAAATCTCGCCGCCCGTGGCTTTTAAGGAAACACTGCCGTTTCCAGCTAAAATGTCGGCAAGCCGTCCGTTTACTTCCGTGCCGGCTCCCGCCTTGGGCGTAACCGCGTCCGTGGATACCAAGTTCTCTACAAACGCCCGCGTGTCCCCGTTTTCTTTATAGCTTTTTGCAAAGTATTCCAAATCGGCAAGGTCTGTGGTCCCGTCCCCGTTTACGTCGGTTTCCGCGGAAGTCTTTCCCTCGTCAATGGCGTTTACCAGTTTGTCGCGGTCCTGATCGTCGATGACGCCGTCTTTCGCTACGTCGCCAATCAAGAGCACTCCTGGGTGGAATACACCTTTCTCGTATGTATAGCCTTCCACGAACCCGGTCAACAAGGTTACGGCATATGCACGGTCCTTCACTTCAATGTCCTGCGTGTAGGTTGCAAATCCCGGAGCCTTCACGTTCAGTGTATAGGTTCCTTCTTGAAGTTTTTCAAAGGATACCGTTTTCTTTGCTCCCGGACTGTCCTTGTCGGAAGGCAGCGTGATCGTCTGTGACGTCTGCCCGGTAAGTTCCACGGTAAATGGAACCTCTTTTTCCAAAATAACCGCGGAGCCGACCGTTACGTGAACCTGCCCGATGTCTGTCAACGAGCTCTGCTTTGCCGCGTCCGCTTTTTGTTCTGTCTCTGCTTTTTGTTCTGTCTCTGCTTTTTGTTCTGCTTCTGTTTTCTGTTCTGTCTCTGCTGCCGTGGATTCCGGTTGTTTTTCCTCCCCTGCAGCCGGACTCTCATCTTCCTGATCCCCCGGTTTTGTCTCCGGTAGTCCGTCTTGTGTTTCCTGCTTATCCGTTGTCTCCGGATTCTGATCCGTCTCCTTTGGCTCCGTCTCCGGCTGAGTGTCTTCCGTCACAGCCGAGATATCGGACCCCGCCGCCATAACCTGCATGGCGGGAGTTAATATCAGCGCTGCGGCAAGCAGGAATGAAACCATTCTCTTCATAAAGATCTCCCTTCTTCCCCTTATCTTTCTATTCGGCAAAATACTGAAAACGATTTTTTCGCCTTATTTTTATCATAGCATATTCAGGAGAATTTATCCAATTATATTTTTGAAATCAGCCATAAAAGTCAATTTCAGCTGAGTGCAAACTGGCTTTCATATAAATCTTTATAAAACCCTCCCTTTTGAAGCAGTGTCTCATGGTTCCCCTGTTCAATAATTTTTCCATCTTTCATCACCAGGATCATATCCGCCTCCTTGATGGTAGACAGACGGTGCGCCACGATAAAACTGGTTCTTCCTTCCATCAGCCGCGAGAATGCCTCCTGAATCTTCACTTCTGTCCGCGTATCAATCGAAGAAGTCGCTTCGTCCAAGATCAACATCGGCGGCCGAAGAAGCATAACCCGCGCAATACAAAGAAGCTGTTTTTGTCCTTGTGAGAGATTCCCGCCATCCTCCGTAATCCAGGTGTCATATCCTTTCGGAAGCCTCTTGATAAAGCTATGCGCATGGGATGCTTTCGCCGCTTCAATCATTTCTTCCTCAGATGCGTCGGGCTTTCCCATTACAATGTTATCCCGAATCGTTCCTGTTTTCAGCCATGTCTCCTGGAGCACCATCCCATAGCCTGCCCGCAGACTCCTCCTTGTCGCTTCCCGTATATCGCAGCCGTCCACTAAAATCTTTCCGCCACATACGTCATAAAAGCGCATCAGAAGATTAATCAGCGTCGTCTTTCCGCATCCAGTAGGTCCTACGATCGCAACTCTCTGTCCAGGCTTGACATCCAGGTTCAGATCTTCGATCAACCTCTGCTTTGGAGCATAAGAAAACGATACTTCTTTCAGATCCACATTCCCTCGGATGTCCGTCAAGCACAGTGCGTTTTCAGGTTCCGGTATCTGCGGCTCCTCTTCGATCAGATCAAAAATACGTTGCGCGCAGGCAATCGCATTCTGCAGCTCCGTGACAACGCCGGAAATCTCGTTAAACGGCTTGGTGTATTGGTTCGCATAGCTAAGGAAGCAGGAAAGCTGTCCTACGCTTAAAGCTCCTCTTACAACAGCCAACGCTCCAAAAATCCCAACCCCTGTGTACACCAGGCTGTTGACAAACCGCGTGGCCGGATTCGTAATGGAAGAGAAAAAGATTGCTTTTAGCGAACAATCCCTGAGCCTTGTATTGATCTCGTCGAATCTCTCCAGTACTTCCTCCTGCCGGTCAAACGCCTGCACAACCTTCTGATTTCCGATCATCTCGTCGATCAGCCCTGTCTGTTCCCCTCTCGTCTCCGACTGGATCCGGAACATGGCAAACGTACGCTTTGCGATAAATCCAGCTACAAAAAAGGAAATTGGCGTGATGAGCACCACCACAAACGTAATGCTTACATTGACAGACAACATAAATCCGAACGTCCCTATGATCGTCGCCACTCCGGTAAAAAGCTGGGTGAATCCCATTAAAAGACCGTCCGCAAACTGATCCACGTCCGATACGACACGGCTTACGATCTCACCATAGGGATGCCCGTCAATATATTTCAAAGGAAGAATCTCGATCTTACGAAACGCTTCGTTCCTGATGTCCTGTACCACCTGATACGTCATCTTATTGTTGCAGATATTCATGATCCACTGAGCCAGCGCCGTCGCCAAAGAACATGCGCCGATCTGAAGCATAATGCGGAAAACTCCGGAAAAATCCACCAGACCCTTTGCTATAATGTAGTCAACCGCATTTCCGGTAAGCTTGGGCACATACAAGGTCAGAGCGACCGTCACCGCTGCCAAAAGAATAGAAAACACCAAAAAAATCCGGTACTTTCCTAGACGCTGAAATACTTTCTTTAACGTCTCACGCTGTTTTTTGCTCCTTTTATCTGCCATTTCCCGCCGCCTCCTTTTCTTTCATTTTTTCAGGAAATTGGGAATAATAGATTTCCTGGTATGTCGGACAGTTCTCCAAAAGTTCCGCGTGGGTTCCTATTCCCGCCATCTCACCGTCATCCAGCACTAAAATCTGGTCTGCGTACTGGATCGAAGACGCACGCTGGGAAACGATAAATACAGTAGGGCTTCCTTCCATCTCTCGTATCGCTTTCCTGAGCCTTGCATCCGTCGCAAAATCAAGCGCGGAAGCACTGTCGTCCAGGATCAGAATCTCCGGTTTCTTCACCAGCGCGCGCGCGATCGTCAGTCTTTGCTTCTGTCCGCCCGATAGATTTCTGCCCCCTTGTTCAACCTGGAACTTCATCCGTCCTTCTTTTGCATCCACGAATTCCTTTGCCTGAGAAACCATAAGCGCCTCCTCAAGTTCTCTCTCGCATGCGTCTTCTTTTCCCCAGCGCAGATTGTCCGCAATACTTCCTTTAAACAACACTGCTTTTTGCAGAACGACTCCGATATGATCGCGCAATTCTCCTCGCCGGTACTCTTTGACATTTTTCCCCGCAATTCGGACTTCGCCCTTTGTGGCGTCGTAAAACCGAGGGATCAGGTTCACGACCGAGGATTTCCCCGAACCGGTGCCCCCGATGATCCCAATCGTCTCCCCTCTTTTTGCCTGGAACGTGATATCGCTTAAAGACTCTGCTCCAGCGCCCTTATAGGTCAGCGATACATGTTCAAATTCTATCATCGGTATCTCTTTGCCGCTTTCTGCGCCAGGATTCCAGCTCAAATCCCCCTCTTTCATAGAGGGCTTTTCTTCCAGGACTTTCTGAATCCGGTTTCCGCAGGCAATGGCTTTCGTCACGGTAATGATTAGATTTGCCAGTTTCACCAGTTCCACCAGAATTTGAGACATGTAATTAAGAAGCGCGACGACTTCACCCTGCGTCAAGACACCGGTGTCGACACGGAGCGCGCCCACATAGATGAGCACAATCATCGCTCCGTTCACAATGAGATACGTCAGTGGATTCATGAGCCCGGAAATCCGTCCCACAAATTTCTGTGCGTCGGTAAGGAGCTGATTCGCCTTCTCAAACCGCTCTTTTTCTTCTTCCTCTTTGTTAAACGCCCGTATCACCCTGGCACCCGTCAGATTCTCCCGCGTCACCAAAAGCACGCCGTCCAGATTTGCCTGTACTTTCCTGTAAAGCGGCATCGTAATCAGCATCACGCCAAATACAACCACAGAAAGGATGGGAATCGTGACGACAAAGACCAACGCCGCCTGCATATCCACGGTAAACGCCATAAGCATCGCCCCAAACACAATAAACGGGGATCTAAGGAAGAGCCTAAGAACTAGGTTGATTCCTGACTGCACTTGGTTTACGTCACTCGTCATACGAGTAATCAGGGTTGACGTCCCAATTGTGTCCATTTCCGTAAAAGTGAAACTCTGGATATGGGCAAACAGCGCGTGTCGCAGTTCTGTCGAAAATCCGGTCGCTGCCTTGGCAGCAAAAAACTGCGCTGTAATGGAGCAGACCAGCCCAACGATGCCCAAGGTAACGAGCACCAGACACATACGTATAATATACGGTTTGTCCTGATTCGCAATCCCCGTATCGATGACAGCCGCCATAACCAAGGGCACAAGCAGTTCAAACGACGCTTCCAGAAGTTTAAAAAGCGGCGCCAGTATGGTTTCCCTCTTATAGTGCTTTAGATAGGTAAGCAGTGATTTCATTGTAACCTCTCCTTATTTCATAGTTTCCTTTATCTCGTGCGCCTTTTAAGCACAACAATACCATTCCCTATCTTATCACAATCAAAAAGATGGAGCAATCATTTACTGCTCCATCTGTCTCCCAAGAAATCCGGCGGCACATGTCGCCAGCTTCTTTTCTGCCTCACCCATCTTTTGCTTTCCCTCTTTTGCCAGAATCGCGACTGCTCCAATCGCGTCTCCCTCGCAAATAATCGGGCTTACCACCTGGCTGTCAAATTCCTCGTCCTGTTCTGGCGTCACTTTCGTAAAACGTTTCTCTCCCGCCGTCGCCAGGAACTGCTCCCTGCGTGTGATAGCGTCCTCCATCTGTTTTGTAAGGAATTTTTCCTGGAATTCCTTTTTACCTGGTCCCGCAGCCGCAACCACCTGATCTGTATCCGTCACACAAACCAGATGTCCGCTCGTCTGAGCTAAACTCTCGGCATACTGCCTTGCAAAAATCCCCAGCTCTCCGATCGGCGAATATTTTTTTAGAATCACTTCTCCTTCTCGGTCTGTGAAAATCTCAAGCGGGTCGCCTTCCCTTATCCGCAGTGTCCGGCGGATTTCCTTTGGAATAACCACCCTTCCCAGATCATCTATTCTTCTTACAATTCCCGTTGCCTTCATATAAACTCCTCCATTTGTAGATTTTAAGTCCCACGGCCCTATTCCTGCAAAAACCTGGCCGCTGTACTGGTATTTTTATATTTGGATGGTACTAGTATCTGTAAATGAAGGAATTTTATACCTTGCAGAGCCGCAGAAAATGACTGCGGCTATTCAGCCAGATATCCATGCATACCCATAGGGCACTTAGCATGGCTACTTGGCTCATTGCTTCGCGGGAATAAACTATTTTCTATTTGGCTTTCTTTTTATTCTCAGTAGTCTAATGAAATCATCAAACAAAGTCGTATCCACTGGCTCAAACATAAGCCATTTACCATCATGATAGGTCTTGGTTTCATCATAAATTCTTTGAACTTCCTCTGAATAACTTTCTCTATCCTTTTCAAATTTTAGGCGTTCCTCTTTTCCTAAAATAATCATAAACCCTACACAGTTTTCTCTTGCATATAATGCACATAGAGTTTTACCACCCCGACGGTATTTATATTCATATGTCCATGCTTTGCCACCTTTATTCCACGAACAGTCCATGTCATATTTTTCCTCAATTAAAGTATTTAATTTATTCCAAATATCGTATCGTGATTCTCCGACTAAAATCGTCATCTCTTTTGCACCAGGTATTATATCAAGCATGATAGCCTCCTATATAAATTTAAGTTTGTATAACATATATAAATGTATCTTATGGCAGTAAAACCAACCTTACTTTACATCGGTTTTAGATTTTTATTGAGCCTGTCCACCATCCAGGCAATTCGTTTTTCCCGTCCGGCATCTGTCTTTGCATCCAAATATGCTCGCATGTAGGTCTTCTTTACAGATAAGGACATAGCCTCAAAATTAGTTCTGGCAGGCTCATATTCTTTGAGTAGAGTGGAAAGGCTGATTTTATCGTTTTCGGTCCGCCAGCTTTGCCAAATAAAAGCCAAACCCCGTCATTTGAAAGGCAATGCTCAGAAAGCCACTTTCTAAATTCCTCTCTATCTACAAATTTCATTATGTCACTCATTGTTCGCGCCTCTCCTGTCGTAAATCTGGAAATCTCATGCTCTTTCTCCTCTTTGCATATAGCCATATTATATTCATTCAGATGAATATAATCAAGGAGATTCTAAAAAATCCAGAATGGCATGAACATGGATTTTAAAAATTCATTTTTCATCAATCGGCTCAATAAATTTCTGAATCAGTTCTATCCTATCTCCTGCTTTAGGTACAAAGAGAGCTGCAATAGAAACCACCAGCTTTTTCTTTGTGTTTACATAAATTACGTTTCCTCCATCCCCCATCGCCGCATAGCCATCCGCATTGACCCACCACAGATATCCATAGGGTAGATTTCTTTAATTGTTTTCCACTCTAATCCCAAGCGGATCAAATAAATTTTCTGTAGCAAAATCCAATACGGACTTTCCTGTTGCTTTCACCAAAATTCCCGATAAAATATCCGGCCCAATCAATGGGGCATATCGGAATACTCCTATCTTCCCGCGACCGCCTAATAAATCAAGTGAAAATTTTACCCAGTCAATGCTTGTAAAGTATTTTATATAAGGTGCAAAAAACCGGTATTTATAAGGCGCTGTCATTGTCAGCATATTTTTTAGTGTGATGCTCTGTATTTTTGTCTCTCCCTTTTTCACTTTGTATTCTGGAAAGTAATTTAGCACTTTCTCATCAATATTCGTAATGTATCCTTTATCCAGCGCAATCCCAATCAATATTGAAATTACACTTTTTGTCACGGAATAGACGTGAACACGGCTATTCGCTATACAGCCTTGAAAGTATTTTTCGTAGGATACAGCTCCATCTTTTATTATCACGATACCTGTGGTATTTCCATATTTACGGTCTATTTCCTGCTCCAGCTCTTTGATTTTCATCGGCTCCATACTTTCTTCCTCTCATGCACTTCCCAATATCTGCTTGCCATTCCGGTCTTTGAATCCCCTCTTTTTAACCGGATAATAGACCTCTGTAACAAGTTCGCTTTCCTTTGAAACCTCTGCCGGATTTGTTACATATACCTCATACAACGCATTGCTGTTTTCATAGCCTTCCCTTTCTGCCCATTCTATTTGTTTTGCATAAACAGAAGAAAGCTGTAAATAAGACCCCTGCACAACGGTGTTCAAACATAATCCAGGGCAGAAATCCCTTGTTCCAGTTGCATACTCTTTTATAGGGATTGCAAACTCTGTATCTAATCCAAATGGGGTATACTCATCGCCATGAGACAGTACCATTGGCGGAGCCGCCGCCGTTAGTTTCTTCTCTTTCATTTTCCGAAACAGTTTCCCAAAGCATGTACCGTATTCTTCTGAAAACTCATGTTCTAAAACATTTTTTCGTATTGACAGAAGATACATCATCGGTATCTCAACCAGCTGTACATCAATGCGTTCTATATAGGACATCATGGATTTTCCGTTCCTCAAATTCGACAGATCGCTGTCTATCTGATGCAATGTAGCTTCAAACTTTTGTACCTTTACCGCAATCTCCTTTTTCTTTTTATTGAGTGCAGTAAAAAGCACCTCTTCCATCCTTTTTTTTCCGAATCCAAAATTGATTTGATTTCTTCCAAAGAAAAGGAATAGGCCTTCAAACGATTGATCAGCAGCATTTTCTCCAATTGGTCGATGGAATAATACCGGTAGCCATTTTCAGGATTGATTTCATCCGGCAGTATCAATCCGATTTCAGCATAATATCTAAGCGTTTTTGTAGATACCCTGCATATATTTGAAAATTCTCCGATTGTTAGCATATGCGCCCCCTCCTTCCATGCTCAGTATAAACTTTATCCTAAGGGGAAAGTCAACGGGTCTTTTAGCCACAAGGGTTACAACATACTCAAGCTCGAGCACTACCTCTTCGCTTTCTCAAACTTTACAAGTCTCTGCACTTCACCAATACATTCATCGATTGTTTCTAAATAATAGTACCAAGTACCATCCTCCGCTGGATCACAATGATATGAGGTGCAATCTGCCCAATCAGAAGAAACATTATAAATTTTGTAGACTTTCTTCTCAACATTTACTCCGCAAATAATTAATTCCTGAAAATGAACTTCAACCGCATTTTCAGAAGTCGTTACCGTAACAGAACATTCCTTAAGAGCTGTTTTCACCCCACCCAACAAATCATTCAAACGCAGTTCAATGGTGTCAGTAATTGAGGCAACTGCTTCATATACACCGTTGGTCCAAATGCCGCTTATACTATCTTCCGTTTCTCCTCTTCTTCTGTAAAACACAGGCCCAGAATAAGGATAGTAATCACCTAAAACTAGATATTTTCCTTCGTCGGTTCTTTCAAATAGATGAACATGCTTCTCGAAATCAATCCCTTCATTGGTTCTGTTATAACAATAATCAGCTGGTAAAAAACTGTTCTTGTTCATCGGATAAACCGCATTCACTAAACGATAAAGCAACTCGCGGTCTAGTACGGACGATGTCCCATTGGAACTAACATAGTCATGGATGAATTCTGTTACTTTCTCCTCTATTGTCATGACTCCGTTACCTCCAATTTATCTTTCAACTCTTCCAGCGTTTCTTCGATATGAGCAACATCGACAAAATGTAATCTAACTGTTGTTCCATCGCCGGATTCAAATTTAATGTCAGAGTGTCCACGCATCTCATCATTTAACGGATAAAGAAGCCAGATCTCAGAAGTTTGATATTTCTTTGAGTATGCATACATCTGATACATGTCACTCTGCGAAATACCATAGTTAGCACGTTCGCTGTTGATGAGATTTTTCCATTTTGTATCCATGATGACTGTTCTATCACCACGTTTACATACGATATCCGGTCTGAGCGCAAATTGGTGTCTAGGTTCCATAAATAAATAATATCCTTTATCCTGACTTGAAACTTCCCAGCCTGCTGGTCTCAGAACCTTCCCCATTTGCTGCGCCACATATCTTTCATAAACACTCTCCATCGGGAAAAGCAATGCTCTGGATGTATTCTTTCCGGAAAATGTTGTAAATGATTGATTCAACAGAAATACCTTTGACCACTGCATCAACATCTCATAGTCTTTTGTATTTCTTTCTATTTTTACCAAGGAGAAATCCTTCGTGTAATTTGTTGAAGATTGCACCATTTCAAATGCCGTTAACAACTGTCTGATCTCTTTTGAATTTTCTGCACTTGTTGTTAAATGCTGCAGTTTAAGTAATGTCGCTTTAACCAATTTATTCTCTGGTCTATTAGGATGAAACTCATCATAGGAGGCATAGAATCGTTCCTTATGTGCCATGTTCGATTTTATATGCTGGCTGGTTAACAGCTTCCCTTTATAGAACTTGAGGTTATCTTCCTGCCTAACGTACGCAGATTGAATACCGCGTTTAACCAACAGCCTTACTTCCTGGAGATACATATTCATAAATATCTCATAGAGATTCATGCGCTCCACTTTTAAGCTCGCATCCTTAAATATCTTACTTGGAAAATCCTTCCTGCTTTTCAGCATCTTCAGGAAGATTCTTTTTGTTTCTTTATTTCCGGTATCCTCCCCAGAATCAAAGCTGATCTTCGGAAGCACCTGTACCTGGAATCCATTCTTCATTTGAATCAGGCCTACATAGTTTTTGATCGTTACGACATCACCAACATTACGTTTATAAGAAATACGCATGAAATCCAATGCATCGGCATTCTCTTCATCTCCTGAAAATTCATGGATAAACTCTACAAGGTCGTGAAAAGCCGCTGTATCAAGATATTTATATTTTTCATCCCTTTCAAAGTCAGCATTTCCGGTGATCGTATCGAACTCTCTTACTTCTAGCAATTTCCCCATCATCTAACCACGCTTTAAATAATCTGCTTATAGCTTTCAAGGTTTCCAAATGCATTGACATTGATGCTGTATTTCTTTTCTGGAAGATCTATTACATCATCTGCATTGCCCTTGAATATATTTTTTACCTTTATCTCTTCATCAAGAATAAACTTTGTTGAAGGGTCTGTTTTTCCGTTGTCTCCAAGAACTAACTGAATCTTCTGGTAGTCTTCATAGAAGTATTCCTGTAGTAATGGAATTACGGATTTCTCGAAAATAGACTGTAATGTTTCGATGGTTGGCGCCTTTGCAAGTTTTGTAAAGAACGCATGTCCAATCGTATGCTCTCTGTCATAAAGGAACGTGATACGTTCATTGATCTTTTCGAGCATTGTTGCAACATCAAGGTCCTCTACTTTATCCGCACCGATATCTCTAAGAACATCTGCATTCGGCATCATTTCAATAAACTGGAATCTTCTACGAAGAGCAGTGTCCATCAATGCAATCGAACGATCTGCCGTATTCATTGTTCCAATCATATATACATTTGATGGAACACTGAATGGCTTCCCAGAATAAGGAAGTACAGCGGACGCCTGCTCCTCCATTCCTTCACGTTTTGTATCTTCAATTAAAGTAATCAGCTCGCCAAAAATCTTCGAGATGTTACCTCGATTAATTTCATCAATAACAAAAACATAGTTCTTGTTAGAAGATACTGCATTCGGATCAGTCTCCGCTCTTTCTGGCATAGTTGCACCTATACAGAATGCTTTAAACACACCGTCTTCAATTGTGTAGCCGATATCATCACCATTCAACACCGGCTTGATACCTTCAATGAATTCTTCATAGCCGTATGACTGATGGAATGTAGTAAATGCGACGCGGCCAGCTGATAATAATTCACGATAACGGATCATCACTTCGTTATAATCCATTTCCTTGACAATATCGATATCCAACTTGTCACAAATCGCAACAGCATAAATTGCTGTACTGTATGTTTTACCTGTTCCAGGAGGACCATACAGGATCCTGTTTTTATCATATGTAATTTCTAATACCTCTTCCGTTGTAAGATCCATATATGTATCCTCGTCCGCTTTTTTCCCGATAAGCCCAAGCCACATCTTTTCCAGTTCTGGTAAGACATTTGACTTAATCTCAATACCGGATCCCATTGGACTCCATTGCTGATCTGGAAGTCTATCTTTTAAGTCATCCTGCATTAATACTGGTTCTGAGTTGTAATCCTGAATCCAATCGTATTCTGCATCGATATGGTTTAACTTAACACCTTGTGCCGCTTTCTCTGGATCATAATGTTCCGCTTCATAGGCTTCTTTGGATACGTAGCCATGAGCAAGTATGCCTCTAGGCTTAGCACCGGTCTTCATCAAAAATATTTCATCACCTACCGCTGGCTGGCTGCTAGAACAAGTCCAAGGTTCTATGTGTTTATTACCAAGTTTGGTATCTGCACACCACTCTTTATAATCAGCCCAATCCCAGTTAATAGGATTCCACGTTAAAAGCCATGCACGTCCTGTTGCTGCCATCTTTGTTGTTTTACCGACGACATGCTCGTAATATGGAATAATCCTTTTCACCGCATCCATCACATCAGCATCATACTGTTCATTTGTTTTGCCTGCTGACGGTTCAACATAAATACAGAGCTGAACTTTTCGTATTTCTCCAGAATCAATCTTCTTTTTAATATCCTCAACTGTTTCTGTAATAACAATCGGGTTTCCCCATTCATTACTACCAGAAACGTATACCATTCCCTCTTCCTTTGGAATATCCAAATGAGAATGGTAGCTATTCATAGTTTTCTTATCTATACCATCATTCACTATTTCTAAACTGATGCGATATCTAGTCACACCATTGTTTTTCTCAACGAATAAAGAAATACTTGTAGGATTAGACAGGTAATCCTTATACTTTATTTGAATCCAGAGATATTTTCTGGTTTTTGTATTCGATCCATCCAACCACGAAATGGGAAGACACTTATCAAGGCTATATAATTCCTCGCAACGCGCTGCTATCTTTTTCATTTCTGCAACAACGGCTTGTCCCTTTTCCTTAACCTTTAACAAATTCTCTTTAACATCTTGTGCTAAACCAGGCGCTTCCGGATTTGAGTATGGAACTTCCTGATTGTTCGCCAAGTAATCCAACACACCTATATAATCTATATCTATTGTTTGCATCTTCTTTATCACCTCTGGGTATTGCTCCTTTACAAGAAAAACTTTTCCATCGTCATTTGGAGATCATCTATTTCAAACTCATCTGACATGTTCAATATTGACAAAGGAACCCTTCAGCACATTCAGCTCCAAAGGGATGACCTTCTGTTGCCGTACGCCCGTTACAAGCGCCGCTTAATTCGCAGTTCGTACAATTAATTCCACAGATAGATTTCATTCTATTTTTCTCCGCAAATTTTCTTTTTTTACGCTTTGGCTTAAAATCCTTTCCATTAAAATTGGAGTGGATACCAGTTTTATACTCAAAGGTTATCTTCAAAGGCTCTTCCACTCCCTCATCATTATAATCTCCGATGACTATATTTTCAATCACTTCTTCGGGGATTCCCTTACAGTGCGGGCAATGCCTTTTCCCGTTTTTTGTGGCGGTGACGCACTGCCAGATTGTCTTAG
>JAAWDY010000003.1 GCA_022793995.1 Coprococcus sp. | reverse complement strand
GCTTTTTGGGAGATTTTACCAGTTTTATTCATAGTCCACAATATTTTTATGGAAAGGATAAGAGTGAAAAGTGTAATGGTATTGTTGCATAGTTTTCATAACAAATGTCTGCTTATTTTTGTTCATGCGTTTATTCTGATTCTTTTACAGTAAATATTGATATTGAAAATCATTTGTGCTAATATAAAATTAATATTTATTGTGCAAGGAGTATATATATGTCGTTCACAATCAATAAACTGCTCAACCTTCCCGAGTTTGCAGGATGTACAATCGTCGCCGGAAAGAAGGGCGTAAACAGGGTGATACGGTGCGTTGATACCATGGAAATACCGAATCTGGAGACATGGATCCAGCCAGGAGAGCTTTTACTTACGACCGGGTATTCCCTGATCGGGCACCCCAACCAGCTCATGCTGCTTCTGAAAGCCATGTGCAAAAATATTTCTGCCGGTCTTGCCATTAAGACCCGGTTTATCGGCCCGCTCCCGCAGGAGGTTCTGGTCTATGCTGAGCAGAACGACTTTCCCATCATCCAGGTTCCCGACGCCGTACCCTTTATTCCCCTCATAACGGCAATCGGCAACTGTATCGCCGACGAACAGAACGCTGCACTGGCGTTATCCCTCGACATGTCGAAACAACTCAGCGCTATCCAGAATTCTGATAACTTTTTCCAAGACGTAGCGCAGATTCTCAATCATTATTTCGGCCACCCAGTTATTATTGCCGACCTAATGCTGGACATCTACGCCTCTTACCCTGAAAATACGGAACTTCCGCAGGCTGTGTTTGAAACCGAAACTCTAACGCAGCGGATGCATTCCAAATCCAATATCCTTTTTTATTGTCCAGCGGATGGAAAAGACGATAACTTCCTCATCCATTTGATCCGTGTCCAGAACATTATCGCAGGCTATATCATCATTTTTCTAGAAAACCAGACCCAGTACGCCATCAGCGACGGCGACTCCATCATCATCAATTATGCCGCCAATACGCTTTCCATACATTTTTCACAAGACGACCTTCTGAATTCGGATATTGAGAAGCGGAATTCATCCTTTTATTCCGACCTGATTCATAATGTCTTTACCGGGAGAGAATCGGAGGCAGCACGCTTGGCCGCACAGAGGAAATGGCCGACGCCGCCGTTTTATCTGATATCGGTCGCCTTAGCCGACGCCCCGCCCCGACATAACAGCGACTCCAGGAATCTGTACCGCCAAATCGTCTGGTCCGTAAAATCCATTTTGTCTAAATCCGGGATGAATTACAGTATCATTCTGCGGGATAAGTCGATACGCTGCCTGACTTCCAATATCGACTATGAGAAATTGTTAGAAACCTTAACTGCCATTCGGAAACACATTAAGGATGAATATGACTGGAATACGATCATTACGATTTCGGATGTGATTTATTCTTTCAATGAGTTGTCCTCGACCGAGGAAGATATTGTATCCCTACTGCGGATAGCGCGGTCCAAAAATCTTAATATCATCTTTTCCCGCGACTATCTGCTTAATATCGCCCTGCTCGATTTTTCCACTAACCGGCACTGTAAAGCATTCACAGCTGATATTCTTGGAAAACTTGAACAGTATGATGCGGACAACCGTACGAACCTGCTCCATGTGCTGCAGGTCCTTACGGAAAACAGGGGTGTCCAGACCCAGACCGCAAAAGCGCTTTTCGTACATAGAAATACTCTACTGTACCAGATTCGGAAGATCGAATCTTTGACAAACTTGAACCTGAGCGTTGGCGAAGACCTTTTTGCGGCCCAGTTGGCGCTGAAGATCCGGGAATTATCCCAGATCGATTAGATGAAGCCGACAAGTTTCCCTTTCCCGGTTCATATAGTATCCCCCACGCAACAGCACTCGGGACTCGTGAATCCAATCGCCTATTCGGCGATGTGTTTCATAAGGTTTGAAAGTTGTAAAATTTACCTGTTTAAATAAATGTGTTGGTGAAATGCTATATGCAGAATCGCAAGGAAAGGATCTTAACAAATGGAAAGCATACTGTGCGTTGATATCCCGGTGCAGATGATTTCCTGTACCGACACAAATGGAAAGATCACGCCTATGAGATTCCGGTTTCGTGACAAAACCGGAGAACTCATCACAGTCACGATCGATAAAGTGCTGTCTGAAGATCAGGGCAATAATCGCGTCGGCGCGCACTTCTCATGCTCCGCAATGCTGTACGGAAGCAGGAAAACATTTACACTCTGGTACAATTATTTTGCCCACGAATGGCACCTCTCACGCCTGCGCGTCTAGGAGTCCAGCCAATCTATCTCCCGAAACAGCTCTCCCTGAATGGAAAATACACTCTCGATCGGGAGGGCTTCCCCATCTGTAAAAATAATCCGGCGGCTATATTCATCGATCTTTTTGACCCTGCCGCATAGAGTGAGATAGGTTCCGCCGCTCTTTTTTTCATCCTGCTGAAAATACGTGACCTCGACTTCAGGATGGTGCTCGAGATTTTCCCTGATGAGCCAAAGCTGCTCATCCAACTCATTCTTTCTGTTTTCATCCAGTTCGATAAATGAATCTGTCAGACGGGCCGTCTCCTGGATCGCGTCGTTGTGCCCAGTGAGCGCAGCGAAAGGTGAAAACTGTGCCGCACGGTCAATCGGTGACATCTGAGGATGCTTTTTTGATACATGGTGCGGCAGCATGATGATATCGTCATATTTATTCTTCTGTTTCATGCCTTGTGCCCTCCGATCTGCCGATTGCGTTCTATTGTGGTAGCCCCCTCCTGCAGGTTCATCCCCTTCAAGATCGCATTTTTCCCATATTTCTTTTTCACGGACAGCATCGCCTCTTGCAGCCTTCTTTCCTTGGAAAGCCTCTCTTCCTCCTCTTTCTTCTTCCTTTCCAGCGCGGCATAATCCGTAAACAAATCCATCTGCTCAAATTTTTCTTCCACAATGGCCTGCGTTTCCTCAATCAGGTGATTGGCCGCGACATTTACTCTCCGTATCAGAAGAGCAGGGTTGACGATACGGTCATACAGTTCCATAACTGCGTCGATGATGATCCGTGTAGACGAGGTCTGCCGTACAAGATTTACCGATCCATGTGCGTGCTTCGGAACTTTCCGTCCATAGCGGTCGGTCGTGACCTCCCCTTGATAGTTTTTCTTGATCTTAGCGTCAGACAAATTGTCGATATCGTAACCAATGGTGAGGACGATCTGGTCGGTTACCAGCCTCTTTTCTACAAGATCCAAGGCAAGCAGATCTGTCATCTCGCGTACGATCAGCTTTCCCTTTTCAAAGTCATATGGGCAGTGCAGAACCTGGCCGGAACTGATACTGTTCGTTTCCGGCTTATAAGATTTAATAAGATCCATGGTCGTCGGTTCCCACCCCCAGGCATGGTCGATCAGAAGCTCCGCATTGACCCCGAACATGTCGTAAAGAAGTTCTTCATTGTAATAATCCCCTTCTTTCCCCAGAGAGCAGCGCGCAATATCCCCCATCGTGAACAGCCCGACACTTTCCAGCTTCTTCCTGTATCCGTGTCCAACCCGCCAAAAATCAGTAAGAGGACGGTGATTCCATAAAAGCCGCCGATAGCTCATCTCATCAAGCGCTGCGATACGGACCCCATGCTCGTCCGGTTGAACATGTTTTGCCACCATATCCATCGCCACCTTACACAAATATAGGTTTGTACCGATTCCTGCAGCCGCGGTAATGCCCGTACTATTCAGGACATCCAGTATCATTTCTGATGCAAATTCCTTCGGCGTCAGACCATATGTCTTCAAATAGTGCGTCACATCCATAAATACCTCGTCGATCGAATACACATGGATGTCCTCCGGCGCAAGATATTTCAGATAAATATTATAGATTATCGTACTGTATTCCAGATAAAACGCCATCCTGGGCGGCGCTATAATATAGGAAAGCTCCAGACCCGGGTGCGCTTTTAGTTCCTCTGAAAGATAAGATGAACCGGTAAACTGTTGTCCGGGAGCCTTACGCCTGCGCTCTATATTCACTTCCTTCACTCTCTGAACCACCTCGAACAGCCTTGCCCGTCCGGAAATTCCGTAAGCCTTGAGGGAAGGAGATACAGCAAGGCAGATCGTTTTCTCCGTCCTTGAATCATCCGCCACTACAAGATTTGTGGTAAGCGGGTTCAACTGCCGTTCCATGCATTCAACTGATGCATAAAAAGATTTCAGATCAATCGCAATATAAGTACGGGTTCCATCCATACGAGTCTCCTCCTTTCCCTAGTGTACTGTAAGGTACGCCATAGTAAGCCCGCAAACGCTGAGGTTTACGGGCCTTTGCCTTAACACGTAAAAAAGACATCCTACGAATGTCCTTTTTACTCCTAACTCCCCAAGCCTTGCTCGAATCAACGACCCTTAGGTTGATAGTCAAATGCTCTACGATTGACACGATCGCACACCGATAGTTTTAACACCTTCCATTCTCTGTCCTATTAAATTATTACTACGTTTCAGATGGCAGCCCCAGCCACCCCTTTACAGTTTCTACAGCATAATCTAAACCTTGGGCTATTTTCTCATCATCAATCCCTAAGCGGTAAAAGTTCCTTGCAGCTTCCTGTGCTTTCTTTAATTCCGCCTCTCTTTTCATTTTTTGAATCGCTTCATACACGTCAGCCTCTACCTCGCTTTCTTCATATCTCAACCCGGCATGCGTGATCACCTCGATCACGTCCACCGCCCTGCGCTCTACTTCCCGGAACCGTTCTTCATTCACTTTCAATATTCTATCCAGATTTTCTCTATCTCTTGCATATTTGATAAAAAAGGACCTCCCGCAGGCTGGACTGGAATTTCATGATCTCTTCATCCGCCATCTGGGCAGGCGCGATCAACCTCACATGGTAGTTATCCATACATGACAGCACCCTCGGATCCGTCACGTCCATCATTTCAAATAAGCTCATCGGTCCCGCCTGTCTTCCTTTTCCTTCTTCATTGCTTTACGATGGGACTTTGCCGCCGCAGTCACCTGACCGGCATATTCCAGCGCGTCGTAAAGATTATTCCGGTCCGCCATCGCGTTATGAATTTCCCACTGCGCCTCCGCACCATAGATCACATATTCGAGTTTTCCGTCTGTCTTGACTGTGCATAATTTTTGTGCATCCCGAAACTTTTGAACCGGCACTACTGCACCGTCTGCTCCATATGGAAGCGCAATCTTTGTCGAGTCTTTCTGCTTTAGCTGCCCCGGCAGAATCACTTGCTGCCCGCCATAAATGTAATAGTTAAATATGTCCGCAAACACATCCGTATCCGATATATAATCCTTTGTGATCGTATCCGCCTTCAAAATTCCCCACCACCGTTCTGTCTCAAGCTAATTATGTCTTTATTATAATCCATTCTCTTACCGTCTTCAAACCATTTAAATCAAAGACTATTAAAAAGTTAATTTACTAACCTAATAGTTGCTGAATGCAAATATCCGTGATACACTAAATTTAGAAATACTTAAACACTGGGAACCGAAAGAGAACACCTGATAAAAACGGAGACAGAAATGAAAAAGTATTTTGTATATGCTATTGCTCTGGTTTTAATGTTTACAGTTTTTATAACAACTTTCCTGAAATACCAAAAAGAAAGTCCACAAAAAATATATCAGGATAAATATCCACTATTTGATAATGAGAACGTGAAAGCCGATTTTTCCGGAAAAGATGCTGATACATTGTATACCAAATCCTATATGTCGACCGATGTAGAAGGTATTGATTTAGACAATGTGAAATATGTCCAGGCAACTTCGGGTCGAGCCATAGCGCTGAAACAGGACGGTACCGTCTGGTGCAAAGGAACGTGCTATTGTCTTGGAGATTCTCTGTACCGTATTTATGATGACTGGGAAAAAGTGCTGGACAACGGAAAATATATTATGAAAATCCAGTCAAAGTAGCAGACAATATTAAAATGGCCTGGCCGGTTCTTCCGTCTTTAAAAGACGCGGCAGGTTCTCCCCTTCCCATAACAAAAGCCATGATCGTCTCATCTACATTAAGGACATGGTTCCTAACGAAAACGGACGAACTCCTGGTTTGTAGGGAGGACGTCGGATACGATAGCAAACATTTTTCCTTTTATGGTCTATTGGGCCCGAATGCCAACGAAAACATTGTATGCACCTTTCAATTACATTATGTAGATTACGAATGAGGTAATCTTATTCACCATACAACAACAGGGTTGTAACTGACGCATAATCAGTATACAATCCTGTTGTTTTTATCATAGACATTGATCACCCGAAAGACCTATTACTCTTTTTTCTTTACCATCAGTGATTCCCGATTTGTCACCTACAGCTACTTCCGCAAATTCTAAAACTTTCTCCGCATCAAATTGATTATCTCCATCCTTATTAAGCAATATTTTAAATCGAAGCTCCACAGAAACAGAAGCTTCCTTCCATCTTCATCTACTAATTCGTCTGAACTTACAGTAATTGAAAATTCTGCATCAAGTTCCGTTGCAATTTCTGCGATTTGATCTTGGCATTCCAGCGTAAGCTGTCCGTTGCCGTCAACAGTAACCTCTTTCTGTAACTCTACCCGAAATATTCCAGGCATTTCAGTCTTTTGATTTGTCTTACAAGGTTAACCCTTAAAATCAAGTAGGGAGGCGGCGGCTGAACGCCTCCCTGCCACAGCATTTGAACAAAATCCGTAACATGTATCTGTATGCCTACTATCCGCCGCCGATATTATATTAGCTTCCAGACAGCGTACTATTATCATAAACACAGATCAAATTATAGCTGAAGGTGGTTCCCGTGTTTTTATCAATAAGTTTGAATAGCGTTAAAGGTGTTATATCAGAAGATTTTTTATCAAAACTATCGATAGCATGCTCATCCAAATAAATTATGTAATCCTCTAACACTGGCTCCAGCTTCCATGAAGCATTCAAATATAATTCATAGCGCGGACTTGTTTCACGCGGGGCAAAAGTGTCCCGGTTCGTTTCAAAATAAATATCACTTATAGACCGCGTATTATCCTTTACTTTCACACTAAACCCCAATTTGCCGTCTGTGACGGCTAATCTCCTCTCTCAGAAAGACAACATCATTTTCTTCCTTACCTGCTGTATGCTTCAACCAATTCCCTTATCTTTTCTACAAGGTACTGACTTCCTCCCTTATCGCCTATGTCCTCCACCATGCCGACGATCACGATCGGCTTTAGGGTGCCGTCAGCAGTCCCGCACACGAACCAGTCGCACTCCGCGCCCGCGGCATTTCCATCTCTCTGGCCGGATGGCAGCGCCATCGTCCCTGCTTTTCCAAATACAGTGATTCTGTCGATCTTCGCGGCAGATTCCACCCCGCCGGAGCTTTCCACATTCTGAATCAGTCCGGCTTTTATAGACTTTGCTGTTTCCGGGGATATGACCTGCTTTTTCCACACCTCCCCCGGCTCGTTCACCGTGCTTCTTACAGTCGGCTGGATCATGCTTCCCTCATTTACAAACATCGAGTACATTGACAGCAGATGCACCGGATTTACAAACGGCTCTTTCTCGCCATAAGTGGAAACGGGCAGGCTCAGCTCGAACGGCATCTTTTCGCCAAACCCAAGCTCTTCCGGCTGCACACCTCCTGCACCGATCGCTTCCGCGATGGGTTCAAATACAGGTCCAACCGCCCACGTATCCGCGTACCGATTCATAAGAGGCGATCCCGGCGCATTATCCAGTTCTTCCCGCCGTACTTCGGATATCCCGTAAATGAACTCGCCTGGTTCATATCCGGGTGTGCTGACCAATGCCACGATTTCTCCGTTCTTGGGATTCATAGCCGCTACGATCGCTTCATCTGCCGAAAACATTTCATATGCCGCCTGCTGCAGTGTTCCGTCGATGGATGTCACAACATCTTTTCCGCTTTGTGCATTTTTAAACACCAATGTATCTTCCAGCTCTCCGTTCGGTCCCAGAATCACAATCGAAGCTCCGGCTGACGCGTGAAGGTCTTCCTCGAAGGCTCTTTCCAAACCGGATTTTCCGATCCTGCTGTTTTCGTGGTAGCCTTTGCCTTCCCGCTCCTCAAGCTCCTCCGCCGTGATCCCCCGGATATAGCCCGTGAAATGCCCCGCGGAAGCGCCGAACGGATACGTCCTCGCAACTGAGCCTACGATCAGGATACCGGGGATCTCAAGGAGCCGGTCCTGTTTCTCCTCATCTCCTTGATCCATCTTTTTCAGCGACACGAAAGTATCCGCTTTCACATAAGGCGCGCTCAGCTGCCCCTCAATGTATTCCACGCTGATATCCAAGATCTCCGAAACCTTTTGGATATCGCTCTTTCTCGTATCCGGATTCATCTTCTCCTGTATAAATCCCACTTCCGAGACAGAACCCGTCGCGGCAAGCGGCTCGCCATGTATGTCGAAAATAGCGCCACGCTCCCCATTTTCCCTGTGGACCTGCACCTTACAATCGTCTCTTAGCCCTGGGAAAATCAGCGTAGAATCCCACGCAATCCGATACCCTGAACTTCCTTCTTTTTTGAGGGACATAGAGTTTTCTAAGGAAATCTTTCCCGCAACCGTATTCATCGACATAGCGTACGCAACCGCCTCCCCATCCGTAGTAGACAGCTCTTCGTTCGCAGACGACAGTTCTTCCCCGTCTGTAGGCGGCAGCTCCTCTCCGGTATCTTTATAGATTGTAATCTCAATGTCCACCGCCTCAATTCCCTCGTAGATGTTCTTATTTCTCGTTACAAAATACTCTTTGTCGTAAGTTTTCTGCGAAGCCTCATCCAGGAGCGCATACATTTCTTCATACTTCTTGTCCTTTAAAAATGAAAAATACTCTTCCACAGTATCCTCCGGCGTCGGTTCTTCTTTCACAATATCCTCCGGCGTCGGCTGCTTCTTTATCCTGTTCCATACAAAAATCACACCCGCCAATGCCAGGACTAAAATGACCGCTGTACCGATGATGATGCTTTTTTTCTCCTTTTTCATATCCTTTCCCCCTCCTGCATACCCTTCAGTTACTTTGTTTTATTTTCTTGAATTGATCTGTGTATCTTCTGTAACAGAAAATCGGTACACTCCTCTAAAATTAATATCATTTTAATGCTATTTCTCCCCATGCCCTATAATTTTATTCCCAGTATACCATACCTCTCTATAGATTTTAACATTTTTATTTCTTTTGGCTATGCCCCTTTAAAATGTCCCAGCTTCGGTACTACCATGCTCTTGCTGGAGCTGTATTATAATCATAAGTATGTTCCTCTTGAAGGACTTTATCAGCAAGCTATGTCCAGAGACCGTGGACAGCGGTCTTCTGCATATTGATTAAGCCTTTCCATACTTTATTCTTATTTGATTTTCACTAACGTAAAAACCCGCAAACACTGATGCCTACGGTTTTTTTTCCTTAACACATAAAAAAGACATCCTATGAATGTCTTTTTTACTCTAAGCTCCCCGAGTTGGGTTCGAACCAACGACCCTTCGGTTAACAGCCGAATGCTCTACCGCTGAGCTATCGAGGATTATTCTCTTTTCTTTTCGGTGTACCTTCAAAACGGCATACGAAGTATCTCCCATCCTTCTCCCTG
>JAAWDY010000038.1 GCA_022793995.1 Coprococcus sp. | reverse complement strand
TTTTCCGGCTTTTGGTTTATTATAGATGCTTTTTGACATAAATACCACCATTTTTGTAAGAAAAAACTTCCACCCAGTGGAATTTAATCCTACAAGGTGGAAGTTACTTTTACAAAGTGGAATTAACTATTACAAGTGACGCGTCTCTATTTTAATAGTTACGTTTTGCAATTCTAAAAAATATTAAACTCTGGCGGATGGAATTTTATGTTAAAAGAAAACTACTAGCGATTTGTATTTCAAAATAAAATAGTTTATAATATATTTCAGAATATATTACTGAAGAATAAGAATGATACCGTTACGATTGAGGGTATTGAGGATGTTGATATTTCGGAAGAAACTGGATTAACGGCAATACAATGTAAATATTATGACAAAACGGAATACACCAGTCTTGTTAGTGTATGAAGAAGCACATAAGTATGTTCCCAATCATGATTTAGCAAAATATAGAGTATTCAGAGAATCCATAGAGCGCATTGCTAAGAAGGGAAGAAAATATGATGTTCCATTGATGTTAGCAAGTCAGCGTGTCAAACATTTTCATTCATTCGCTATTACCTCATTGCTGGTCTATCGACAAATTATATAATGAAACATGAAAGGGGAAATGAATCATGAAGTATGCAGAAGAAGGATATGAATATCATATCAACCTGAAAAAGGGGGACGTGGGGAAATACGTCATTCTCCCAGGAGATCCCAAGCGTTGTAGTAAGATCGCGGCCTATTTTGAGGATGCCAGGCTGATTGCCGACAATCGGGAATATGTCACCTACACAGGCCGGCTCGGTGGAGCGCGGGTCAGCGTAACTTCAACGGGCATTGGAGGACCCAGCGCGGCGATCGCCATGGAAGAGCTGGCAAATGCGGGGGCCGAGGTCTTCATCCGTGTCGGAACCTGCGGGGCGATGCAGCTTGATATGATGGGCGGCGATTCGGTGATCGCGACCGCGGCGGTCAGAAACGAAGGGACCAGCCGGGAGTACGCTCCCATCGAATATCCGGCGGCGGCTGATTTTGGGATAACAAACGCTCTGGTAGCAGGAGCAAAGAAGCTGGAACAACGATACCATGTAGGCGTAGTACAGTGCAAGGACTCTTTTTACGGACAGCATAGCCCGGACGCTATGCCGGTCGGCGCAGAGCTGAACTACAAATGGAACGCATGGATACAGATGGGATGCCTTGCCTCCGAGATGGAATCCGCCGCCCTGTTTACCGTGGCGGCGCACAGGAAAGTACGCTGCGGTTCCGTCCTTCTATGCGTGGCGAACCAGGAACGGGAGAAGGCAGGTCTTGAAAATCCTGTAGTGCATGATACAGATATGGCGATCAAGATCGCAATCGAAGCCCTGAAAATATTGATAGCGGAAGAAGGATAAAACACTTCCATTTCATATTCATATAGGATTTATGAGTTTTATGCCATAGCATATATTTACATAATAAAACCTAAAGAAGGAATGCTATGTCGACTTTAGAAAAAACAATCGACTTGTTGGAAACCATGCCGGAGGATAAAATCGAAACCGTTTATGCGTTTATTCGTTTCATTGATTCAGATACCTATGAACCTCCATCCAAGCCCGCAGCCACAAAAAAAGAAACTATACAATCCATGCTCGGAATTGCTCACGAGTATGCAAATCCGGCATTGATAGAACAGGAGGAGGGGGCTTTTGAAAGTCCGTCATTCACGGACTGTCAGACATTGTCGAGTTTGAAAACTTTGACTGTGTCATTCATGCAATAGACCTTTTTCCAGTACATCACTTGACTTTGTTGACTGCCTGTTGGTTTCCTACCACCCGTTGCACGGTGATACAGTTTTCACCTCTGACAAAAAGTTGAACAAATATCTTAAAACATCGTCTTGAAGGGCCGCCCCGGCGTACAGATAAATTTTTCTCTTTTAATCATCCACACAGTAAGGCCCGCCAGGAAAGAATTCTCAGCAATTCTTTCCCGTCGGGCCAGATTACGGCTTTCTTAAGTTGCACGTTTCATTTCCGCGAGCAGTCTAAGCGGCTCCTCACGCAGATTCCTCTGCACCATGACGCTGGCGATGGCTCCCGCTGCGGCAAATATTACGACTCCTGTTGCAATGGGCAGCACAATATCCATATGATTTTCCTGTAATATTTGAATAAGGGGTTCCTGATTCTCCACCGCAGCCTGGTTACTGCTGAACATGGAAGAGTACTCGGTCCGATGCTCCAGCCGTCCGGCCATTTTCCCGGTAAATGCGGCTCCCGCCGCACAGCCTGCTATCACGCCCAGGAAGCTGATCGCAAGAATCCCTCCAAGAAGCGATGCGCGGCATTGTCTTTTTGTCATTCCCATCGTGCGTTCGATCGCTGTCCTGAGTTTCTGTTTCGCTATAAACATATAGCAGAAGAAAATAAGGATCAGAGCCGCCGCACCGGTTCCCGCCGCTAGGAGGATGAGGGCCATCTTTCGGGTATTCTGAAAATTGTTCTCCAATGTGGTATAACCGCCGTCCTCGATATTGATCTCCAGGCCCGCCACCTCATTTTCGCCGACGATTTCCCAGAATTCATCTGTCGTCCCGTTTTCCAGCTGGAACGAGGTGGTATACCCTTTCATCGGTCCAAAGTCCAGGATATGGTCCTCGTCGCTCGCCGTGATGGAGGAGCCTGGGACGACCACCCCGTTCTCCGCCGCCTCATACCCGGTATAGCTGCCCTGACCGCCGCTTACCTGGTAAATCCCGACGACCTCGTATTCTTCCGATGAAAACGGCCGGTAAACCTCCCCGTCCGCGTTGATCATCTTGGTTCCCTGCGTAGTCCATCCAATGTGATAAACCCGTCCCGCCGAAAGCCGGTAATCTGCGTAATACAGGGGAAGTTCCAGTTTATCTCCTACGGCAAGCTTGTTATTTTTGGCAAATCCCGCCTGGATGAGGCAGACTTTTTTCCCCTCGGCATACTCTTCCTCTGAAATATCGCGCCCGTCGGATATCCCTGCGTCCCCGTTATTAAAATAGGGCAGAAGTTTTGTAGCGTCCGTAGGGATGACAGGAATCCCATAGTCCGAGATCTGAAAACCTTCGATCAGATTCAGCCAACGCTTCCCTTCCTTTGTGTCGTAGAAACCGTCCGTCACCTCTTCGTAGTACACTCCTTCATGATCTTCATCCGGCACTTCCGTTCCGTCTTTTTTATACTGCGAACCCTGGATATCCATCCAGGGCGTCCACACTGTGGTGACCTCCGGGTATTTTTCTTTATCAATGATCTCTCTGTATTCCAGGGAAACATTCATTTCCAGGGACATAATATACGTTTTATCCGCGTAAAGCATCGGCGGCTCGGGCGTAGTATAGTCCCAGAACCAGATGAAGCTTAACATACGGTCTGTGATTTTCCCGAACAAGGTTTTGTTATAATGTAGTTTTACAGGATGATCCGGCACGCAATCCTCGAATGGGGACACTTCCACAATGACGTTATTCCCCGCCGCCCCCATCCAGGCCTCGTCCACCTCGCTATGTGTATTCCTGACTACATACCCGTCTTTATGCGCCATATAGTACGGTCTGTGTTTCGGTTCATGGATGTAGGAAATCCCCTCCAGATTAAGGACAGAATCCGGAATGATGGAATCGTAGACCGGAACCGAGCTGTATTCATACTGCTGCGTCTCATAATCCCAGTATTTTCTCCTGGATACCGCGGATTCCTTCTGCTCCACGGTCCCCACTGTGACGAACGCGCCTTCCGCTGCCTCGCGCGTTTTTTCACTGATATAGAAAAGGTTCACGCCCAACGTAACCAAAAGACCAGAAATTGCAATCAAACCTAGAAACATCAGTGTTTTCAAAGGAGTCCGGCACATCTGCCGTATACTGTTCTTTATTGCCATATCCTCACCTTCCTTCATTCCAGCGGCACCGTAATAATACGGTCTGACATCACTTTCTGCCTCTGCCCGTCTTCCGCAAACGGCAGCCAGGTCACGAATTTGAATTCCCATTGTTCCATCCCTCTGACGGCGGAGTACATCGTACCGCTCGTTGTCGTAAAGACGGACTCTGTATCAGATATCATGGTTTCATGGAAAATCTCAAAACCGTATTCCTGCTCAATACTTTCCAGACAATGCCGCACGCGCTCCGTCGGCACCCCCTCGGGATATCTGGCATAAAACCGCATTCCCATTGCATTATAGACAAACCTGGTGATTACAAGCTGTTTTCCATCAAGAAGTTCGATTGCCTCCTCCATCGATACGTCCTTTATGTTCGGTACGACCATATCTTTTTCCAGTATGAACTCGAACGCAGCCTCCGGATCCGCTGTATTTTCGGCGGAATAGATTTCCAGCTTTGCCTGTACCGGAAACTCCAGCTTCGTCGTGTCAAAATTATACTGTACGGTCTCCTGCAGTATCCCGTCCTCACTGGCGTATATCTCAGCCGTCACATCACAGATTAATTCCTCGCCGTCCAAATATAGTTTCTGCACATATGGCTGCACCTGTGCATCTACATATTCAAGATAAAACGGATTCATTTTTTTCGGTCTTTTCTCAGGAACAGAGAGCCAGGACACGGTTTCCTCAAAGCTGTCGTCATAAGCGCGCCCCCAGCTCCCGGTCGAAAGCCTTGGCGCAAGATCGGACCGGTCGTATACATAGGTAGAATAGATCATGATCTGTCCGTCGTCCATTGCCACAGAGTTCAAAGTCACTGCTCCCGCTGCAATTTCTCTGGATTTGTCTATATGGAGCGCATAGTCCTCCAGATCGCCGCTGACCCCCAGCATGGAACTCATTGTGTAAATCCCGGTCCGCATGGAGGCGCTCATCCTCTGCTTGGCCGGACGGGAAACCATAATCCCCACCGCCAGGACAAGGCAGGCCGCAAACGCGAGCACGGCATATGCGGCCCGTTTTCTCTTTTTCCGAAACCTCTTTCTGATCTGCGTCCTGTATTTCTGCAGATCTGCTTCACTAAATTCTGTATCTGAATATCTGGAAGTATCTGTCGATATCTCGTTCAATAACATATAAATGTTCTTCATATCACCGACCCTCCCTGCTCTCATGCCAAGTCCTGATTTTGCGTTTCCCGCGGGAAATACGGTTATAAATCATTTCCTTCTTCATCCCCGTCTCCCGGCTGACCTCATCTACATTCTTCTCCTGATAGAATAATTTCAGAAAAATTTCTCTGTCTGTTTCATTCAGGCAGGACAACATTTGTTCCACTTCCTCTGATATTTCACTCTCGATCATTCTGACGATATCCTCGTCCTCCCGTCCTGCCTCCTGTATCCCTTGGTCTTCCTCACGCCAGGTCTTCATCTCCAGCTCCTTCGCGTATTTACGCAGATAATCGATCGCCTGGTAACGTGCGATTCCCGCCGCCCAATTCTTGAATGTATTCTTCTTATCATCAAACTGTCCGATATGCCTCCAGATCTTAAAAAGCACGTCGTTCATACACTCCTCCTGCATTCCCGGGAGAATTGCCAGATGCCTGCGGATCACGGAAAGAAGGAGTCCTCCATACTCTTCCACCACAAACTCAAGGGCCTTTTCATTTCCCTTTTTTAGCTGTTCCAGAAAATTGTCCCGGTTGATCCGCAAGATGCGCCGCCTCCCCTCCAATAGCCTATCATCTGAACCCGCCTGATGCCGTCCCAGCCCTTTTCCCGGCCGCTTCCTTGACTGCTTCCCTGACCTTCAAACGTCCGTCCCGCATAACGAGAACTTCGTCTGCTTGGGCGGCCACCTCCGGGTTGTGTGTGATAACGATCACGGCATATCCCTTGTCGTGGGCGGAGTTCTTCAAAAGTTCTACAATATTTTTCTCATTTTCCGTATCCAGATTCCCGGTCGGTTCATCGGCCAGAAGGATTTCCCCGCCGGCCGCTGCGGCGCGGGCGATCGCCACCCGCTGCTGTTCTCCGCCGCTCATCATCTGCGGAAGCTGCGTCCAGCTCTTTTCTCCCAGTCCGGCCTGACATAGCAGTTCCTTGGCCCGGCTTCTCGCCGCATCCCTTTTTATTCCGCAAAGCTCCATAGGGAACATTACATTTTCCAATGCGGAAAGAAGCGGAAATAAATGGAATGCCTGATATACCACCGATGCCTTCTCGCGGCGGTAACGATCCCGGTCCATGTGCGCCAGATCTTCCCCTTCCACAAGGATCTTCCCCTCTTTCGGCACGTCCAGGCCTGCCAGAAGGGAGAGAAGAGTGCTTTTCCCGCTTCCCGATTCCCCGGTGACCGCGTAGAAACGCCCTTTCTCAAACTCGCAAGTCACATCTTTTACCGCTTCTATGGTCTGATATTTTGTCTGATAAGAATAACTGACATGTTCTGCTTTTAAAACGCTCATTCTTCCGCCCTCTCAATCTGCCTTCGCCAAGGCTCTCATCACACTGATCCTTCCCAACATCAAAAATGATACCACAGTCCCCGCAAAAAAGCATAGGTAAAACAGAAGAAAACACGATACCATTTTTCCGACCGTAAGCCCTGTCACGAACACCATGGCCGCGGCGCTTCCGGCGAATCCTCCCAACGCTTCCACTGTCCCATACTCCAAAAGGTATATGGCAAGACAGCCCCTTCTTCCAACTCCCATGGAGCGCATGACCGCATATTCCTGCCTGCGGCTCCCGGTCAGAAGATAGACGGCGATAAATCCCGCCCACGCCAAAACCAGGCAGACTGCCGGGAAAAACAGCCGCATGGTCTGATACCCATCCTCCAGGCTGCCTGTCGCACGGATGAACTTCTCGTCATGCAGGATGAGCGCGTACCCCTCCAGCGCAGGCTGCGCCGCGGGAACCAGCTCCATAAATCCAGCTTCATCCATCTCTTCCTTCAATGCATTTAATTCCCGTGGATCTTTGACTAAGAAGCAACCTGAATCTACATAAAAAGGAATCTCCTTACTGTGATAAATCCCGCGCGCCGTTTCCATAGGAAGAAGAATTTCTGGAAAATACTCTTTCTCCTCGCCTTCCGGCCTGATTACGCCGGCAATCCGAAGTTCCGTCTCTCCTAGCGGCTTTGCATATGTTTCCAAATGATTTTCTTTATTCAGCTCGTAATACTGAAGCGGCAGCGAAAAGGCGTCTCCTTCCTTAAGCTGCGTGTCCTTTAGAAATGCTTCCGTCACCAGGCATTCATTCTCTGAAGATGCAAAAAAAGTATCTGGAACAGGTAAATCCTCCGCGCGAAGCCCTGGAACCGCCCTCCAGGTATTTGCCGCCATGACCGCGACCTCTTCCTCCCCGGTCTGCCCGAGTAACTGTAAGGTAAACTTCGGTTCCTTTACCATGGAAGAATTCATAACCGCCTCATAATAGGATTCTTTGATGAACAGCCCGGCTTCCCGTCCGCCGGACAGATTCATGATAATGCCTTCCACCGGAATCTTATCGCGCAAATCAAAAAGCTGTTCCCTGCTCTTTTCCAGACTTCCTATATATACGTCCAAAAGTATGACCGCCGCCGCACAAATAAGCAGCGTCAGTATACTTTTATACCGATAACGCCGCACGTTTTTCCATGCCGTACGCACATAGAACATATCCCCGCCTCCTTTCGCTCTTCCCCTTTTCCTCTGCTTCTCTTCTTTTGCTTCTTTTCTTTTACAAATTACTCTTCTTTACTAGTTAATACGTAAGGGCGCACCTGTTTCTATCCATTTTTTATAAACCTTTTGATTTTTTATTTCTATGGGAGTATACTGCTATGGAATGACTATGAAATGATGAAATACGAATATAACACAGCAAGGAAGGGGATTCTTTTATGATAAAAATGATCGCAAGCGACCTTGACGGCACGCTTTTACATAATTACCAGCAGACTGTCCCGCAGGAAATCCTGGATACAATCACGCGCCTGCATGAGAAGGGTATCATCTTTGTGGCCGCCAGCGGACGACAGTATGCCAATATCCGTCGTCTCTTTTCCCCGCTTGGTTTTGATATCCCTTATATCGCGGAAAACGGCTCTTTGTGCGTGTACCGGGAACAAGTCCTTTCTACCGGGCTTGTCCCAGAGCAAACCATACGCCATATTCTGGACAATCTGACAGAGTATCGCCAAAAATTCCATACCGGACATTGTATCCTTTCCCGGAAAGATACTTACGATACAGATTCCCAGGATGAACGTTTTATAGACTATATGCTGAACACCATGAGGAACCACATTACTTATACGCCGGATCTCTACGCTGCTCCAGGGCCTTTCCTGAAAGCGGCGATCTGTGATTTTAACGGCACGAAGGATCTGGCGCCCTTTTTCCAGGAAAGAATGGGCTGCGAAATCCGGGTGGCAACTTCCGCGGACCACTGGATTGATTTTATTGCGCCGAACGCCAATAAAGGCTCCGCGCTTGCAGTCCTTATGGAACATTTTCATATTAAAAAGGAAGAATGCGTTTGTTTTGGGGATCAACAGAATGATATTGAGATGTTAAATCTGGCCGGCACAAGCTATGCGATGAGCACCGCCTCTCCGGAAGTCGCCCGGCATGCCGACCATGTGATAGATTCTGTAGTTTCTGTGTTGAAGAGGATGTAGGGGATACGTTATATGATGCCAAGGTCAAAAGCCATAAACCATAGAGTGCTTGCACACAAGTGGTTTTATGGCTTAAATACACCAACTGATAAGCTCAATTCACCAACTGAGTCTATTTTAATCGATAAATAAACTGTCTTCCTTGCCTTTGTTTTTTTATAAATCCGGCTTTTAATAATCGTCCTAGCGCCGCATTCGCACCGGATTTCGTTGTAATGCTAGTACTATCTAAAACTTGATGAACCGTAATAAAACCATTTGCCTGTATATATTCATATATTATCCGATCACTTTTATTACGAAACATTTTTTTCACTATCTCTATATCAGAAATTTCATACTGCTCCCCATCCTTCTCATATTTCTCATTCAAGCGATAACTCGTCCATCTTCCTTTCCGATCAGAGATCAGCATACCCTTTTGCACCAAATCAGAAAAAATGTGTCCTATTTCTGTTGAATAAAGATCAAGTATTGTCTGCGTCCTGGTGTTTGTCACCTCATGTTCCAGAAACGCAATACATAAAATCAACTTTTCATTTTTATCTAAATGAGGCTAAACCAAACAGCTCCTTCAAATATGCTGTACATTCTGTCGGCATTAGCGAACTCATCCATAATTTCAGCTCTACCTGATGCAGTTCCTCATTTTGGTATAAATCTGGTTTTCGCCATTTTTCATCTGCCCAGGCATGTAAAATCGCCGGGAATCCAGAGCCAATATTATCTCCTAACCCAATCATTCTAAACATCGTTTGAATTCGCGGATTCCTCGCACCAGAGTATCCACCTTCATAAATTGACTGTACAGACAATTTAAGATTTCCCGGGTTTGAGAAAAAGAATCCCTCATCCTTTTTTACAATCTTTAAAACCCCAGTAATTAAATAGTCTGAATGAATCATCATATTTACCACTGCTTCCCGAATAGCCTTATGGATTGGCGTGTCGTCAATTCGCACCATCCCGTCTAGCTGAAACGGCCGTTTTAATTACTCACTAATTTTGGAAGAACATGTCTCATAAAATTAAACAGGTTATTTTCCCATGTTCCATCATAAGTGACTCGGTCGCTCCATCTACTTGCCCTGAACTAAATTACTTTCATCTATGAAATCCATACGGATATTGTCAAATCGTTCTCTAACCGCAAGCCCTGTCCCGAACATCAAAAGTCCAGCCGCCGTCAGCCATCCTTTTCCGCTCGCGCGGTCAACCGCATAACCTCCCATTTTCCTAAGAAATGTTATATCATTGTCTCCATTCCATATATGTTCGGGATTCCTATGTTCAAATTCTATACTATATGAACCACATCGCCGAATGGGCGATTAGATTCACGAGTCCCGAGTGCTGTTGCACGAGGGATACCTTGTGAAACGGCCGAATGGCCATAGTGGGGTGCCCGAAGGGTATGCGATATGAGCGAAGTGTTGGAGTATCTATGTCCTCCATCGTATATCCTTGCAGCAATCCCCCATCATTTCCAGAATCACTGGCATCCCGGAACATTGCTTTTACTTCTTCTTGTGTACAGTGATAATCTCCTTCATGATTCCTCTTGAAAGACCCCTTCATGGGATTTCCATTAATATAAACCGGCCGCTCTCTATAGTCCGCCTGCGGTACCTCTATCCATATAATGGTAGAGCCGTCAATTTGGCAGGTTCCTACATCGGTATCTTTTAAAATATTAACATTTACTTTATCGCTATTGATCGTATTCCAGAAATCAGAAATTCGTTTTTCGGCATGCTCAATATTGACAAATGTATATCTTTTATCCGGGTCAGATTCTTTCATATGTTCTTCAATACCAAAAAGAATAATTATACTTTCATTAAGCATTCACATATCCTCCTCTATTACAGAGTTACATATGGATATTATACTTAACCCATTTAAAAAAATCTACCTGAAATATCAATACGATCGGCTGTTTTCCTCTACCCCCATTCCCGCCCCTTCCAGGCCGGGTGTTCGTACACTGCCCGATCCGCCACGTAAGGCCATTTCTTTCCTTCGCACACTGCAAGACACCCCTGCACGCAGAGCCGTGCCATCTTCACGACCGCCTCCTTGGTCTGCGCCGCACAGTGAGGGCTTACAATGAGATTCGGGCAATGTAATAAGGGATCGTCCATCGCCGGCGGCTCCTTGGTAAATACGTCCATGCCCGCCCCCGCGATCATGCCATCCCTAAGAGCCGCGGTAAGGCCGGCCTCATTTACGATACCGCCACGGCTGCAGTTAATTAAAATGGATGTCTTTTTCATCAGGGAGAACTGTCTTGCACCGATCATATCCCGTGTTTCCTCTGTGAGTGGGACATGGATCAAGACAACGTCGCTGTCGGCCAGAAGATTCTCATAGTTTTCATAATACACCGCGCCCATAGCCTCGATTTCCTCATGGGTCATAAAAGGGTCGTATCCTGCCAGTTTCATACCGCATCCCCTGCATATCTTAGCCGTCTCTCTTCCTATGTGATTATTCTAATGCTTGAGAGCCACTGTTTTAAAGTTTCGGAGCCACCGATTTTGTATATTTTAATGCTTGAGAGCCACCACAATATGTAGTAACAC
>JAAWDY010000037.1 GCA_022793995.1 Coprococcus sp. | reverse complement strand
TAAAGCAATTCTGGAACAATATAATAAGCGGTATAAAATAGCACATACTATATCTAGTATTCTTAGATGACCCTCAAACATTAAATTACAAGTGGCTCCGAAGCTTTAAATTGGTGGCTCTCAAGCATTAGAATATTCATGTGAATGCGATTTGAGAAAAAACATGGCGCATAATGTCTATAGCGGCGTTTGACAGGGCCTTATTTTCTTCCCGGTTGTGAAATCCTATACGGTCCGCCAGGACTTCTTTTATTGTGTCTTTTTGAAATGTAGCGGCTCCATATCTTGCAGATAGTATTTTTGAAAATGTTGATTTCCCAGCGGCTATGTCGCCTGTGATTAACAAAAGCTTTTTCATAAGAATCCTCCGTAGATGCGATCGGCATCTTTTCAGCAGCCTCAAGTACTGCAATCTCTTCTGAGGTTAATTCTGCTGGTAAACTATTCATTTCGCAGAAGAGGACTTCGGTTTTCTTTTTGTTAAACGCTAATATATCCACGTCACCCTGGCATTTTATAGCTGGGTTATCTTCTTTTCTGCCGATCATGTGATACTCCTTTAAAAAGTTTACTTATAAGTAGTATACTTATGTTTCCCCTTTATTTACAAGCGAAATTTCGCGTGAAGTTTTACATGTGAATTTTTAGCGTGTTTTTGCGGAAAAAACTTGCATTCCCCGATGGAGTATGCTACAATATAAGCGTTGTGTGAGAAATTAACCGCACATATTGTGCGTAAAACGAATAAGAAGAGGTGAAAATCATGAAAGAAGGAATCCATCCAAAGTACCATCAGGCGACTGTTACCTGTAACTGCGGAAATACATTCGTGACAGGCTCTACAAGCGAAGACATCCACGTAGAAATCTGTTCCAAGTGCCATCCGTTCTACACAGGACAGCAGAAAGCGGCTCAGGCTCGTGGACGTGTTGATAAGTTTAACAAGAAGTACGGACTTCAATAATATCCGGAACAGTCAGGCTGAGGTTGCATAAATCTCAGCCTGTTTCTTTTGTGTAAAGTTACCATTTGCAGACCCATGTCGACTGTGAATAGTAACTGTGTAAAAAGCATAAAGAGCTGTGGAGAATACCGGGTGTAGAAGGAGAGATTCATGAAATCATCAAATATAGGAGGTCAGGCAGTCCTGGAAGGCGTCATGATGAAGAACAAAGACGCTTACGCAGTGGCGGTAAGGAAACCTGACGGAGAGATTGAGATCAAAACAGATATTCATCAAAGCGTCGTGGGGAAGTTTAGAGCGCTTACAAGGATCCCGTTTATCAGGGGCATTTTTAATTTTGTTGATTCTCTTGTCCTGGGAATGCGGACGATTAACTGGTCCGCCAGCTTTTACGAGGAGGAAGAGGAAAAGAAGGAGGTAACGGCGGAAGAGGCAGAAAGGGAAAAGAAGAGAGACGATCTGATGATGGCCGCGACGATGGTGGTTTCCTTTGCGCTTGCAATCGGGATTTTTATGGTGCTTCCGTATTTCCTTTCGGATTTTCTGAAAAAATGGATTCCTTCCTATACAATACGTCTTATTGTGGAAGGGATTGTGAGGATTACAATTTTTGTGGGATATGTCGCGGGAATTTCGCTGATGAGCGATATCAGACGGCTGTATTGTTACCACGGCGCAGAGCACAAGTGTATCAACTGTATAGAACATGGGCTTCCGCTTACAGTGGAAAATGTCAGGAAAAGCTCCAAGGAGCACAAGCGGTGTGGAACCAGTTTCATGTTGTTCGTGATGATCGTGGGTATCGTACTTTTGTTTTTTGTCCGTGTGAAAACAATGTGGATGAGGGTTTTGGTGCGGATTGCCCTGCTTCCGTTGATCGCCGGGATTTCGTATGAATTGATTAAATGGGCGGGAAACAGTGACAATCCGATCGTGTGCATCCTGAGCAAGCCCGGTTTATGGCTCCAGGGTTTGACGACAAAAGAGCCGGACGACAGTATGATCGAGGTGGGCATTGCTTCCGTGGAGGCTGTGTTTGACTGGAAGGCGTATCTGAGGGAGAATTTCGGATATCAGGATACAGATGAAGCTGCGGATCGGCATTCGGAAGGAGCGGACGGCAGGAAGTGACGTACCAGGAAGTATATCGAAGCGTACTAGAAGAACTAAAAAAGCAGAATATTGCAGACGCGTCGAGCGATGCATGGATTTTACTGGAGCATATCACAGGAATGGACAGGACGCGGTACTATGCGGACGGAGAAAAGGAGATGCCGGCGGAGGAAGCGGGCCGATTTCTGGAGCTTGCGAAAAAGCGGGCCAGCCGGGTTCCAGTGCAACATCTGACCGGAGTCCAGAACTTTATGGGACTTGAATTTGCGGTTAATGAGGCGGTGCTCGTTCCCAGACAGGAGACGGAGATTCTGGTGGAGGAAGTGCTACGGACTGTAAAGCCAGGAATGCGGGTGCTGGATCTCTGTACCGGGTCGGGATGCATCGCCGTGAGTCTTAAGGTACGATGTCCCGATATCACAGTGACAGCTTCGGACATTTCAGAGGAAGCGCTTCGGATAGCCGGAAAGAATGCCAGGGCGCTGGGGGCGGACGTCGCGTTTTTTCAGAGCGATATGTTTGGACAGATGGAAGGCAAGTTTGACGTGATTGTTTCCAATCCCCCGTATATTCCGACAAGGGTAATTGAGGAGCTGGATGAGGAAGTGCGGCTTCATGATCCGGTATCCGCGCTTGACGGCGGGGAGGACGGTTTATACTTTTATCGGATACTATCAAAGGAAGCGCCCCGGTATCTTGCAGATGGAGGAAGAATTTATCTGGAGATCGGGCACGACCAAGGAAGCGCGGTACATGTGCTTCTTGCCAGGGAAGGGTTCCGGGAAATCCGTATCCAGAAGGATCTGGCGGGACTTGACCGCGTTATATCCGGTGTGTACAATAGGCATAATAAAAACTAGGAGGTAATACCCTTTGGGTATACCTTTACGTTCATAAAGCAGAACAATAAGGAGGCAAGAAAAATGTTTGATAAATTAGAGGACCTGCTCATTCGCTATGAGGAGATTATGGGAGAACTGCAGGAGCCGGATGTGGTGAACAACCAGGAGCGTTTCCGCAGTCTGATGAAAGAGCAGAACGATTTGATTCCGATTATTGAAGCATATAAAGAATATAAGAATTGCAAGCAGAACATAGAAGACAGCTTATCCCTCTTGGAGGAAGAAAGCGACGAGGAGATGAGGGAGCTTGCCAAGGAGGAGATCAACGATTCCAAGCGGCGGATCGAGGAGCTGGAGCTGGAACTCAAGATTCTTTTGCTCCCCAAGGATCCGAACGACGATAAGAACGTAATTGTGGAGATCCGCGCGGGAGCGGGCGGAGACGAGGCGGCGCTGTTTGCGGCGGAGATCTATCGTATGTATGTCCACTATGCGGACAGTAGACGCTGGAAGACAGAGATGATTTCCCTGAATGAAAATGGGATCGGCGGCTTCAAGGAAGTTGTGTTCATGTTAAGCGGTCAAGGGGCGTATTCTCGTATGAAATATGAGAGCGGGGTACACCGGGTTCAGCGTGTGCCGGAGACGGAGAGCGGCGGACGTATCCATACTTCCACGGTCACGGTAGCAGTGATGCCGGAGGCAGAGGAAGTGGACGTAGTGATTGACGAGAAGGATATCCGTATCGACGTTATGCGTGCGTCGGGAAATGGAGGTCAGTGCGTGAATACTACGGACTCGGCGGTGCGTCTGACCCATTATCCGACAGGAATTGTAATCTATAGCCAGACAGAAAAATCCCAGCTTCAGAACAGGGAAAAGGCGTTCCGGCTTCTGCGTTCAAAATTATATGAACTAGAATTGGAAAAGCAGCAGGCATCCGAGGCGGAGGCAAGGCGGAGCCAGATTGGGACAGGGGATCGTTCGGAAAAGATCCGTACTTATAATTTCCCCCAGGGGCGTGTGACGGATCACAGAATCAAACTGACGCTTCATAAGCTTGGCGGGACGCTGAACGGGGATTTGGACGAGATCATCGACAGCCTGATCGCTGCAGATCAGACCGCGAAGCTGGCGAAGATGAATGAGATGTAAAATTTTGAGAGGAAAAGGGTATGTGGGAGAAACTAAAGAAACTTTTTGCGTATTACAAGCCGTATAAATTCCTACTTTTTAGCGATTTGTTTTTTGCAGTTATCGGAGCGGCAGTAACGCTCGTGATTCCGCTGGTAGTCCGCTACATTACGAACGAGGTGGTGTATTTTGAGACGGACGCGGCGGGAGATGCCATATTGATGCTGGGCGCGCTTTTGGTGATCCTCGTGCTGGTAGAGTTTGGATGCAACTATTATATTGCATATTTTGGGCATATCATGGGCGCCAAGATGGAAGCGGATATGCGAAGCGATATTTTTGGGCATTACCAGAAATTGACCTTTGCTTTTTACGATAACCAGAAGGTAGGGCATCTTCTGTCAAGGATTACCAACGATTTGTTTGACATCAGCGAACTCCTCCACCATGGACCGGAGGATGTGTTGATTTCTATTATTAAAATCGTGGGTTCCTTTGTAATTCTGCTACAGGTCAATGCGAAACTTACGGCCGTGGCTTTTGGGTTTGTTCCGGTTATGCTTGTGTATGCGATTTACTACAATATTAAGATGAAGCGGGCGTTTGCCCAGAACCGCGCCAGAATTGCTGATATCAACAGCCAGATTGAGGACAGTTTATCTGGAATCCGGGTGGTAAAATCTTTTGCAAACGAACAGGAAGAATTAAAAAAGTTCAGTGTGGGAAACAATAATTTTGTCAAAGCGAAAAGGAACAGCTATCGCTACATGGGAATGTACCATTCCGGCCTGAACGCGTTAACCACCTTGGTGACAGTGGGAGTGCTTGTCGCAGGCGGAAGTTTTCTGACGGTGGGAAAGGTTAGCGTCTCAGACTTAATTACGTTCCTGCTTTATATCAACAATTTTACCGAACCGGTAAAAAAACTGGTAAATTCTGCGGAGATGTTCCAGAATGGTTATACCGGATTCGAGCGCTTTCTGGAAATACTTTCCATTGCGCCGGATATTTCGGACAAGCCGGACGCTGTTCCGGTGGATTCTTTGAAGGGTGAGATTGAATTTCAGAATGTCTCTTTCCACTATGAAGATAACCAGGAGCGGGTGCTGAACCATATCAATCTAAAGGTACAGGCGGGCGAGTATATAGCGCTTGTAGGTTCCTCCGGAGTGGGGAAGACGACGCTTTGCAGTCTGATTCCCAGGTTTTATGAGGTTTCAGAAGGGGCGGTTTTGATCGATGGGACGGACATCCGTGATATGAAGCTGGACGACCTGAGAAATAATATCGGCATTGTGCAGCAGGACGTGTACTTGTTTGCCGGTACGATTATGGATAACATTCGTTATGGAAAACCAGATGCGTCGGACGAGGATGTAATTCGGGCGGCAAGGCGCGCCAACGCACATGAATTTATCATGGGATTCCCGGAGGGATACGATACGGATATCGGACAGAGGGGCGTGAAACTTTCCGGGGGACAAAAGCAAAGACTTTCCATCGCCAGAGTGTTTCTCAAGAATCCGCCGATTCTCATTTTTGACGAGGCGACTTCGGCGCTGGATAACGAGAGTGAGAAAGTGGTGCAGCAGTCTCTTGAAAGCTTGGCAAAGAATCGGACGACCTTTGTCATTGCCCATAGGCTTACAACGATCCGCAACGCCGGAAGAATTTTGGTGCTGACAGAAGAGGGAGTTGCGGAAGAAGGAACCCATGAAGAGCTTTTGGCAAAGAAAGGCGTGTATGAATCTTTGTACCACATGCATTTTCAGAACTGATGTGAGGGAGATAAATTGCAGGTTACAGAATATTGTCGTACGTTTTTTGAGAAACTATATCACAGAAGGTAGCTTGTGAATGAAGCGACGGAAAATCCATGCAGTTAAGAGAACGAAAAAGGATAAATAAGAAGGTAACATATGACAGAGATAGCAGATATAGAATTCAGAAGACCGCAGCTTTCGGACCAGGAGTTGATTAAATCGTATTTTTATAGGTTTCCCAGTAGAAGCTGTGATAGGACATTTGCCAATGTATTTCTGTGGGCAAGGCATTATCATGTGCAGTTCGCCCAATATAAGGATGTGATCTTGTTCCGGGATAACAGTGCGGGAATCGGTTATGCATTTCCGGTAGGAGAGGATATGGCTGTGAGGGACGTGATATCAGAATTGGCGTGCTATGCCGAAAGCGTAGGAGAGCCCTTTGTGATGTATGGGATCACCAGAGAGAATTTTGCGAAGCTGGAGAACTGGTTTCCTGGGAAATTTGAGATCGAGTATGACAGAGACGCGGCGGACTATGTCTATGAGGCGGAGAAGCTGGCGACTCTATCGGGCAAGAAGCTTCACAGCAAAAGAAACCACATTAATAAATTTAAGGCGGAACACGAAGGAAGCTGGAACTATGAGTCTTTGACGGAAGACAATCTGGAAGAATGTTTTCAGATGGCGCTTAAGTGGCGGAACCAGAACGGATGCGAAGATGACGAGGAAAAGAATGCAGAGATGTGCGTTACTTTGAATTCGCTGCGTCTTTTTAAGGAACTGAACCTAAAAGGCGGTTTTCTGAGAGTGGACGGTCAGATCGTGGCGTTCACTCTGGGAGAGGCAATCAATGAAGATACCTTTGTGGTGCATATTGAAAAGGCATTCGCGGATGTGGATGGAGCTTATACTGTGATTAATCAGCAGTTTGTGGAGCACGAAGCATTGGGAAAATATCTTTATGTGAACCGTGAGGACGATGTGGGAATTGAAGGACTAAGGAAGGCGAAACTTTCCTATAAGCCGGCGTTTTTGGTTGAGAAAGGAATTGTGAGGCCGGCCAAGGGACAGAAGATGTAAAGTTCATAATGAGGAAGGAGCAGGACATAATATGATTTCTAAGAAGATGGAAGGCATGGTGGCGAACAGTTCCGCTATCCGTGCTATGTTTGAAGAGGGAACCCGCATGGCGAAGCTTTATGGGGCAGAAAATGTATATGATTTCAGTCTGGGCAACCCGAATGTGGCAGCGCCGGAGGCGGTGAAGACAGCGATACTTGAATTGGTAAATGAAGAGGATTCCCTGGCACTGCATGGATATACCAACAGCAATGCAGGGTATGAAGACGTGCGCCAGAACGTGGCGGATTCTTTGAACGCACGGTTCGACACTGCATTTTCAGCAAAGAACATCACGATGACTGTCGGAGCGGCGGGTGGACTGAACGTCATCTTGAAAACGCTGCTGAATCCTGGTGAGGAAGTGATCGTTTTTGCCCCCTATTTTGGAGAATACAGGAGCTATGTGGATAATTACGACGGAGTTCTGGTAGAGATTTCACCGAATACAGTGGACTTTCAGCCCAAACTGGATGAATTTGAGCAAAAAATCACAGCAAAGACAAAAGCGGTTATCGTGAATACGCCGAACAATCCCACGGGGGTGGTCTATTCTGAGGAGACGATCAAGAAAATGGCTTCCATTATGGAGGAAAAGCAGAAGGAATTTGGAACCGATATTTTCCTGATCTCGGATGAACCATACCGGGAACTTGCTTACGATGGAATCGAAGTTCCGTATCTGACAAAATACTATGCAAATACAATCGTAGGCTATTCATATAGTAAGTCATTGTCCCTTCCAGGAGAGCGGATTGGATATCTGGTGATACCGGACGAGGTTTCAGACAGCGAGATGGTGATCTCCGCCGCGAATGTGGCAAACCGGATTCTAGGATTTGTGAATGCGCCCACGCTCCAGCAGAAAGTGATCGCAAAATGCCTGAATGAAAAGACGGATATTTCCTACTATGACCGGAACCGGGAGATGCTTTTTAATGGTCTGACAGAGTGCGGATTTGAATGCATCAAGCCGCAGGGAGCATTCTATCTTTTTGTGAAGTCTCCTATTGAAGATGAAAAAGCATTCTGCGCTGCGGCTAAGAAATATCATATTCTTATTGTTCCGGGAAGTTCTTTTGGCTGTCCGGGATACGTGCGGATCGCATACTGTGTCGCATATGAAACCATTGTAAATTCTCTGCCGAAATTCAGGGAACTTATGGCAGAGTATCAAAAGTAGGATGATACATATGAAAGATTTTGAGAAAAATATCCGGAAGGTTACCCCTTATGTGCCGGGCGAACAGCCTCAGAGCCGGGTAGTTAAACTGAATACGAATGAGAATCCGTATCCGCCTGCGCCGGGCGTCTGCCGGGCCATGGAGGATTTGGGGGCGCACGGCGATATGCTCCGGTTATACCCAGATCCAACGTCGGATAAACTGGTGACAGCGCTCGCACAGTACTATCATGTGGGAAAAGACCAGGTGTTTGTGGGAGTTGGTTCGGACGACGTGTTGTCTATGTGTTTTTTGACTTTTTTTAACTCCCCAAAACCCATTTTTTTCCCGGATATCACGTATTCCTTCTACAAAGTCTGGGCTGATTTATATCGGATTCCATATGAGTGTAAGCCGCTTGATGAGAACTTTCGCATTGTGAAGGAAGACTATTATGGGGAGAACGGAGGGGTCATATTCCCGAATCCGAACGCTCCGACTTCTGTGTATGAGGAGTTAGATTTTGTGGAAGATATCATCAGTCACAACCAGGATGTGGTTGTGATTGTGGATGAGGCATATATCGATTTTGCCGGAAAGTCCGCGCTTTCTCTGCTTGAAAAATATGACAACTTGATTATAACCCAGACATTTTCAAAGGCACGTTCCATGGCGGGGATGCGAATCGGCTATGCGATCGGAAGCCCGCTATTGATACGATATCTGAACGACGCGAAATATTCTTTTAACTCCTATACCATGACTCAGGCGTCGCTCAAATGCGGTGTCGAGGCAGTGAAGGATAAGGAATATTTTGAAGAAACGGTCAATAAGATTGTGGAGACGAGAAAGTGGGCGGTAAGAGAATTTTCCCGCCTTGGGTTTTGTTTTCCGAAACCGTCCGGGAATTTTATCTTTGTGTCGCACCCGGACTATGACGCGAAGGATATATTCCAGGCATTGCGGGAAAACGGCATTTATGTAAGATTCTGGGACAGCGGGCGAATCAGACAATATCTGCGGGTCACGATCGGGACACGGGAAGAGATGGAAACATTGTTTGCGTTTCTCGAACGATTTATGAGACGATAGGAGGTATTATGACAGAGACATTAGTACAATGGTTTGTGACAAATCTGGGAGGAAAAGCGGCGAAGGAACTGGTGGTATTTATTATCTCCATGGTGCCGATCTTGGAACTCAGGGGAGGTCTTCTGGCCGCAGGACCGGCGTTCCTGGACATTCCGACGTGGCGGGCGATTCCGATCTGCCTGGTGGGGAACCTGATACCGATTCCTTTTATCCTGTTTTTGATCCGCCCGATTTTTGCGTGGCTGCGGAAGACGAAATTGTTCCGCCCTCTGGTGGAGAAACTGGAAAAAAAGGCCATGAGTAAAAGTGATAAGATTGAGAAGTATGAGTTCTGGGGGCTGGTGCTCTTTGTGGGGATACCGCTTCCGGGAACCGGGGCATGGACCGGATCGCTGATTGCGTCTCTTCTTGGCATTGACTGGAAGAAAGCATTTCTCGCAGTGGTGGTAGGGGTGTGTATCGCATCGGCTATCATGTACTTTTTGTCCTACGTTTTGATTGGTGGGATTTTTGGATAAAGAGAGGAAACACAATTTGCTGATTTTTTAAAATAACAAATAGATAACTGCCGTACGACTCTTTCATTTCAGAGCCGTGCGGCAATTTTATAGGAACAGATTTTTACGAACAGATTTTTACGAACAGATTTTTACGAACAGACCCTCACTCGGAGTGGGATTCCCATGGAGTCCGCAAGTTCTTTGCAGGCTTTGATTTCATCTTCCGTGATGATATCCACGACGCTGAATTGCACGGAAGAGAAGTGCTCTTTCGCTTTCCTGGCAAAATCCAACATGATTGAAAATGCATTTTCGTAAGAAGGACAAGTCACTTCCTGGTATCGCTGGGCATCCGGGGCGTTAAGGCTGATGGAGACGGAATCAATGCAGGAGGCCATCTCTTCGACAATGGGGGCTTCGTTAAAACGTTCTCCCAGACCGTTTGTATTGATGCGCAGATGAATTTGCGGATATTTTTCTTTCATGTAGCGTGCGGTCTGAATGAGATTGTCATAGGCGCAGGTGGGTTCCCCGTACCCACAGAATACGGCTTCAGCATGACCGCTGAAATCAAAGGCATCGACGGCGGTTTTGATTTCCTCAAACGAGGGATTATGGTCGTGCCAGAGAGTACCGGCATCTCCTACAGAGTCGGTTTCTTTGCGGATGCAGAAGATACAGTTACAATTACAACGGTTTGTGATGTTAAAGTAAACAGTATCATGGTAAGTATAAATGATGTCAGACATAATTTCCTCCTTAATTTAATCGTCGGTTTGACGACCGGATTTTACAGTAATTTGTCGATTCCCGAACTTTTAAATCGCATACGGTCCAGGGCGAATCCGAATACGAGGAAAAGGACGGCGCTTCCGCCAGACTGCGCCAGCGTTCCTATGATCGAAGGAATCAGCGCTGCCCATGTACCGAACAGAAGGACTTCCGCGATATAGTAACCGACAAAGGAAATCACTGCCGCGATCAAGACGCCGATCACATTTCGCGGGACGATGATGGTATCTTTTTTGTTTGTAAAGGGCAGGGCAATCAGCATTTTGATAATAAAAGTTGCCGGCGCCCAGAGAGGCGCGGTGAATAGATCGGCGAAAGCGCCTCCAATGGCTCCCGCGGCCATGGCGTAAGGCGTTGGAAGAATGGCGGCGGCAAGATAGATAAGGGCGTCGCCTACATGGACATAGCCTCCGTTCACCCCGATAGGAATATGGAAAATCCACGCGGTTGTGACGCAAATCAGCGCGGCGAAAAGCGCGGTGGTTGTCATGTAAAGAATCCTCTGATGGGAGGAATGAAGAGAATCAGTTGCTTTTTTGGTAGTGAAAGATGCCATAATGCTTACCTCCTAAATGAATCGCCTAACCGGCGATGAAATGGCTAAAGTAACCCTTCGTGTGCCGAGCACACTCGGGATACCTGAACTCAATCGCCTAACCGGCGATGAAATGGCTAAAGTAACATTGATAGGTATGGTTCAAAATTGATGCCGTCGTTCCTGGGGATATTTTCAGCCACAGTTTCCCGAAGCGCCGCGTCCAGAAAGCGTACGGCTTTTTTGACGCCATCTACAGCAGATTCCCCGCGTACCATGGAGCCGCATACCACAGCGGAAAGAAGATCACCGGTTCCGGAATAACTTCCTCCGTGGATCTCGGAAGAGATGGTTTCATATCCACATTTGTCAATGACTAAGTTATAATATCGGGGGGAAGGATCCTCCAACGACTGGTATATAATGCCAGTCACAATAACAGTATGTGGACCTGCTTCAAGGAGTGATTTCCCCGCGCATGCAATCTGTTCCAAGTAATCCTGGTAGCGGGAGCGCGCTGTAAGCAGACCGTAATCTGTCCCGGTGAGCAGGCAGAATTCGGTTAAGTTGGGGGTAATTACATCTGCATGCAGCACAAGGTCATGCATCTTTTCTCCCAGACCTGGAGTGTAAATGGAATAGAGTTCTCCCATATCGCCCATGACCGGGTCCACAAAGAGAAGAGTTCCGTCCTGGCGGAATGCGTCAATAAAACGCAGGATTTTTGCTACCTGATGTTCACTGCCCAGAAAACCGGTAGAAACTGCGTCCAAGGTAAGCCCCTGTTTTTGCCATTCCTCTGTAAAATAATCAATTTTTTCTGTATAGTCGTCGTAATAATAACTATCGTATCCGGTCTGGCATGTCAGTACTGCCGTGGGCAGCGGACAGGCTTGGACTCCCATGACGGATAACACGGGAATGGCCGCTGTAAGGGAACATTTTCCCAGACCAGAAAGATCGTTGATGACTGCTGCTCGTTTTACCATATAAAAATTCCTTTCCCAAAAGTTTCAAATTCAAAACTTGCATTCCAAAAACGTTTTTTATAGAATAGAATAAAAGTGTCTTATATAAAATACACAAAAATCAAATTTTTTTAGAGGTCAGTTTGGAGGGAAAGGGAATGCAAAGAGACCTGGAAAATAAAGAGATTTCAAGATATCTGCGGGTATATAACTATTACCGGAATCTGATACTCGGTGAAAAGTTAAGACCGGGAACGAAACTGCCATCCATCAGAAAAGGAGCCGCGGAATTTCAGATGAGCCGTACGACGATGGAGACCGCTTATATGCTCCTTGCAGCGGAGGGGTATATCATTTCACGCCCCCAGAGCGGTTTTTATGTGACCGATATTGCAAAGAAACAGAACGTTCGGAATCGTGGACAAACACTGGGTGCAAAGAGGGAAAAAAAGAAGCCGAAAATAGAATATGATTTTGTGACGACCAGTGTAGACCGGGAGAGTTTTAAATTTGACTTGTGGAGGAGATACATGAAAAGCGCCCTCAGACAGGATGAACGTCTCTTGTTCTACGGGGAACCCCAGGGAGAATGGGAATTCAGGGAAGTCCTAACCGAATATCTCCGTGAAATGCGGAGTGTGGTCTGTTCGCCGGAGCAGATCGTTATAGGAGCGGGCGTCCAGAGTCTTCTCCATGTGCTTTGCCCGTTGCTTGACAGGCAAAGGAAGATAGTTTTTGACAATCCAGATTTTCTCCAGGGCAAAGCGATTTTTGAGGATCATGGATTTTGTATTGCAGGGGATTATCATGGGGAAGGAGTTGGAACGTACTATATTTCGCCGTCCCAGTTGACAAAATGGGGAGGCGTGATGCAGACTGCGGACCGACTTCGACTGATCGGAGAAGCGTCGGAGAGGGAAGTACTTATTATTGAGGATGACTACAATAGTGAATTTTGCTATTTTCAGAAACCGACCCCTTCTTTACAGGGGCTTTCAGGAGGGAAAGGAGTAGTTTATTTGGGGACGTTTTCCAAGATGCTTCTCCCTTCAATACGTATGAGCTTTATGGCGCTTCCCCCGGAACTTTTGGACGAATATCAGAAGAGAAAAAACAGCTATAACCAGACAGCTTCCAAGGCGGAGCAGATTGCGATCACCCAGTTTATTCGTGACGGTCATCTGGCAGGACAGATACGGAAATCCCGAAAAATCCATGCGGCGAAAGCGGAAAAGCTCCTCCAGGCTGCCAGGGAGGTGATGGGGGAAGCGGTAAAGCTGGAAATCCAGGAGCCGGGATTTACGATTCGGATGGATATCAAAACGCCGCTTCCTTCGGATGAAATTGTGTGCAGGGCGGAAAAGAAAGGGATCGCAGTTCTCGCGCTTCCGGACAAAAAAGCGCTTCCCGGGAGGGCGGCCCTCCTTCTTGTATGTACGAATGTTCCAGCGGCGGATTATGAGAAGGCTATGAAGCGGTTAAGAGAATGCTGGGAGTGAAAAAAGTATAAGAAATAATAAAGAAGGAATCGAGAAATGAAAATAGCGAATTATGTTGAGGAGCAGAGAGTTTTACAGTAGAATAGTAGGAAGAAAATTTATAGTGGAAAGGAAGAGCGGTATGACGACGATTACTCCAGATAAATTGCAAGAGCAGTTAAAAAATGAAGAGAACACGAAACGTAAGTATATCACTCCCGTCATTGAAGAAAGGTGGGGAAAGGATACCGATCATATTGTGATGGAGTATTATTTTACCGCGGGCAGAGTTAATATAGACGGTGAAAAAGTTTCCAGAGGGGAGCAGAAAAAAGCAGATTATATGCTTTTATACCACAATAATACCCCGCTTGCACTTGTTGAGGCAAAAGGCTTGGAACACTCCGCCATGGAAGGCTATCAGCAAGTAATCGAGTACGCAACGATTCTTGATATTCCATTCGCTTATTCTACAAATGGAATTGAGCTGATCGAACAGGATATGCTTACTGGGTTAAATAATTCAGATATGAAGATGAACGATTTTCCTTATCCAGAAGAATTGTGGGAAAGATATAGTAAAGAAAAAGGGTTGACGGCGGAAGATATAAAATTGATCAATCAGCCTTACTATCTAGATACATCAAAGGCGGATCCTAAAAAACCAAGATATTATCAGAGAATAGCCATCAATAGGGTAATGGAAGCGATCGCTCAAGGCAAAACAAGACTTCTATTGGTTATGGCGACCGGAACAGGCAAGACGTTCACCGCATTTCAGATTGTATGGAGGCTTTGGAAAGCCAAAATAAAGAGAAAAATTCTTTATTTAGTTGATAGAAACACTCTAGCGGATCAGACGATGCAAAAGGATTTTAAACCTTTTGTAGACGCAGGCGTCATGCGGAAAATAAAGGCGGAAACCATTAAAAAGGACACGGCGTATGAAGTTTATACCGCCCTCTATCAGCAATTAAAAAGCAAAGAGAAGGACTATTATAAAGAATTGCCGCCAGATTTTTTTGACTTGATTATTGTGGATGAGTGCCATAGAGGATCTGCCTCCGAAGACAGTACATGGCATGAAATCTTGGAGTATTTTGCTTCCGCTACACAAATTGGACTGACAGCAACGCCAAAGGAAACGGAGGATATTTCTAATATAGGATATTTTTGTTCAGAAACAGATGATAAGCCTATTTATACATATTCTTTGAAACAAGGCATAGAAGACGGGTTTTTGGCGCCTTACAGGGTGATTTCCGTAGAACTTGATATTGATGAAAAAGGGTATATACCCAAACCAGGCGAAGTGGACATTCACGGCAAACCACTTGAAAATAGGATTTATGAGCAAAAGGAATTCGACAGGACAATAGCGATTGAATCTCGAAGAGAAGCAGTAGCAAGAAGAATTACCGATTATATGAAAGATAATGAGTGCAGATTTGCAAAAACGATCGTTTTCTGCGAAAATATTGAACATGTAGACGCCATGGTTTTAAAATTAAAAAATTTCAATCATGACCTTGTGGCGGAGAACCTGAAATATGTTATGAAGATAACTGGCGACGATGAAATTGGAAAAGCAGAACTGGAAAATTTCACTGATCCGAACACACAATATCCGGTTATTGCCGTAACCAGCAAACTAATGTCCACAGGTGTTGACAGCGAAACCTGTGAAATTATCGTGCTCGATAAAACGATTGGCTCAATGACAGAATTTAAACAGACCATCGGCCGCGGGACGAGGATAAACGAGAACTTTACCATTGCAGGTGAAAAAAAGAGCAAGTTACATTTTACAATCTTAGATTTCAGAAAAAATTATAAAAAATTTGAAGATCCGGGGTTTGACGGAGAACCTGTATCGATTGCAAATGTCGACGATACGAAGAAATTCCCAAAGGGGACGCCACAGGAGATCACTACCGGAGAAAATGGAGCAACAAGACATTTTGAGAAGGCGTTTGTTAAAGGGCAGGCTGTCAATATTGAAGATGAGATCGTACAATACCGTGATGAAAATGGAAACCTAGTCAGGGAGAATATTGACAGTTGTGTAAGAAATAATATTTTGGATCAATATCCGTCATACGAAGCATTTTACACTGCGTTTAGGAAGTCAAATGATAAAAATAAATTTTTGGACGAACTTTTGCTGTCCAAAGAGTTTATCAAAAAGATGCAGGAACAGATTGGATATCACATTGATAAATTTGATATCGCTGCATTGGTGGGATATAAGGTTCCTCCGATTTCAAAAGAGGAAAGATTGGAAAAGATCAAAATTGATTATATTATTCAAGACTTGGACAGTGAAAAGAAAGCGATTATCGAAGCGATCTTAAATGAATATAGGACGCAGGACTTTTCGGATTTGCTAGAGAAAAAAGTATTCAAACTTCCAGTGTTGCAGAGCATGGGGTATACACCTCTTATGCTGAATCAGGTTTTTGATGGAAGGTTTGAAGGCTATGTTGAGCTGATGAGAAAGATAGAAGGAGAATTATACTAAAGGAGCAAAGATATGGCTTTATTAGCTTTGATTAAGAGGCTTCAGGATATTATGCGGAACGATGCTGGAGTTGGGGGAGACGAACAAAGACTCTCCCAGATTATTTGGATATTATTTTTGAAGGTATTTGACGATAAGGAGAAAGAATGGGAATTTACAAAGGAGGATTATAAGCCAGTCATTCCAGAAGGATATAGGTGGAGGGATTGGGCTACTTCGACTTCTGTAAAAGAGCAGATGACAGGGGAGGAACTTATCGATTTTGTGAACAATAAGCTCTTCAAGGCGCTGTCAGGGGATGCAATTAAAGGTGAAAAAAATGAAGAGATTTATCTTTTTACTAATATGTCCAAACCAGCCTTGCTTGTCAAGGAGTTCATGAGAGAATCCTCAAATTTTATGAAGAACGGTGTTCTCTTGAGACAGGTCATCAATGAGTTTGACGAAATTGATTTTAATGATGGAGGTGACCGTCATGCATTTAATGATGTGTACGAAACGCTTTTAAAAGGTTTGCAGAAAAATAATGGAGAATTTTTCACGCCAAGAGCAATCACAACTTTTGTGACAGATAAGGTTGATCCTAAAATCGGAGAAAAAGTAGCAGACTTTGCATGCGGTACAGGCGGATTTTTGGTGGATGCGTTGGAACATATGAAGAGACAAAATCCTACCATAGAACAGCTTGACATTATGCAAAAATCTTTTTACGGCGTAGAAAAGAAACAGCTTCCTTACATGCTGTGTGCGACCAATATGATGCTTCATGATATAGAAGAGCCAGATATATTGCACGGGAACTCTTTGGAGCAAGATGTAAGAAAATATACAGACGATGAAAAATTTGACGTTATTCTTATGAACCCACCTTACGGCGGTTCAGAACTTGAAATCATACAAAAGAATTTTCCTGCTGAACTTAGAAATTCAGAAACAGCGGATCTTTTTTTGATTGAAATGATGTATCGTTTGAATAAAAATGGTAGGTGCGGGGTTGTCCTTCCAGATGGAATTATGTTTGGGAGTGATAACAGCAAGACGGCCATCAAAAGGAAATTAGTGGAAGAATTTAATTTACATACTGTGATTCGTCTGCCGGAGTCTTGTTTTGCACCGTATACCAGCATTACCACGAATCTTCTATTCTTTGATAACAATGGAGCGACGACGGAAACATGGTTTTACCGTTTTGACTTACCAGAAGGGCAAAAGTTTTCCATGAAGAAAAATCCGATTACTCGGGAAGATTTTTCTGCCATTGATAAGTGGTGGGATAACAGGATAGAGATGAAAGACGAAAAAGAAAATAATTCTATGACGGAAACATGGAAAGCAAGGAAAGTGCCAATCTCTGAGATTATTAGCAGCAATTATAGCCTTGATTTTTGTGGATTCCCAAAGGAAGAAAAAATAATTCTTTCTCCAGAAGAGACGATAGCAAATTTTAAGGCTGAAAGAGAAAGGCTGAATCAACTGATGGACGCTAAACTGAAGGCAATCCTTGACTTACTGGAGGTGTAGTAGATGGTATTGGCGCAAGATTTGAGAGACGCGGTACTGCAGGCGGCTTTTTGCGGGAAATTGACAAAACAGTCGCCTACGGACACAGACGTTCAGAAAACTCTTGATATAATAAAAACGGAAAAAATAGGATTAATTGAAAAGAAAAAGGGAAAAGAGGACGTCAAATTTCCTGAAATAGAGGAAAAAGAGAAAAATTTTAAAACACCTGAGAATTGGCTGTGGGTGCGGATAGGCGACGTGGGAGTTTACAAAAAGGGGCCTTTTGGAAGTGCTTTAACAAAAAGTATTTTTGTCCCGAAAAGTAATGATGCAATAAAGGTATATGAACAAAAAAATGCGATTCAAAAAGATTCTTCATTGGGAAGTTATTATATAAGCAAACGTTATTATGAAGAGAAGATGAAAAGTTTTACAGTTGAGGCTGGAGATATTATTGTAAGCTGCGCGGGAACCATCGGCGAGACGTATGTAATGCCGGATAATATTGAATTGGGTATCTTAAATCAAGCATTAATGCGTATGAGTATTGTGGATAGTATGAACATAGACTATTTTTTGTATTATTTTAACCATATAGTAAAAACAGAAGCGCAGAAGGCAAGTAAAGGCTCTGCTATTAAAAATATTCCACCGTTTCATATTTTCAAAAAGATGCCAATGCCGTTTCCTCCCATTGAAGAACAACAGCGTATCGTTGATAAGGTCAGTGAACTTATGGAGAAGATTGACGATTATGAGAAAGTGGAAAAAGAGTTGGAGTCTCTTAAAAGTAAATTTCCAACTGATGTGAGAGACGCCGTGCTACAGGCAGCAATACAAGGAAAATTAACGAAACGGCTTGAAAGCGACGGCTCTGTTAAGGAAATGTTAAAGGCTATAAAAGAAGAAAAAGAACAGGATATAAAAAAGAATAAAACTAAAAACAGAAAAGAATTATTCTTTTCGGATGAAAATATTATTCCTTTTGATATTCCGAATAATTGGAGATGGGTTCAGCTAGGAGAGATAGCAAGTTTAAAAATGGGAAAGACGCCCCCCAGGGCAGAATTAGAATATTGGGGAAGCGACTTGCCGTGGGTGTCCATTGCGGATATGGTTGAAAACGGCTATATAGATAAAACGAAGGAAGGAATTAGTTATCGAGCCTATAAGGAAAAATTCGGAAATGAGATCGCTAAAAAGGGGACTCTTATCATGAGTTTTAAATTAACTGTTGGAAGAGTTTCTATATTAAATATGGACGCTGCACATAATGAAGCGATTGTATCTATCGTTCCGTATTATGATACACACAATAAAATCAGAAATTATCTGTTCAAAACGCTTGGTTTTTTGGCAAGATATGGGAAGACGAAAAATGCGATAAAGGGGAGTACATTGAATTTTAAAAGTTTAAATTCACTTTTAATTCCGTTTCCGCCTATCGAAGAACAAGAACGAATAGTGGAACAGCTGGAACGATTGCTGCCTCTTTGCGAAACATTATGAAGACGAAAATTTTTCTTTGTAATTATATATTTTTTGTGTATAATAGGGTATTGTTGTGAAAAGAAAAGAGATGTAAGAGGACAATACGATGGCAAAAAATATGACGGAAGGAAAACCACTCAAATTAATACTGACGTTCATGCTTCCTGTTCTATGCGGCGGGCTTTTTCAAAATTTTTATAATATTGCGGATTCTATGATTGTGGGGCGTTTTCTCGGGGTAGACGCCCTTGCCTCTGTGGGGAGTACCACATATGTGAGTTTCTTTGTAATCGGATGGATTCTTGGAATTACAAGCGGATTTTCGATTTTGATTGCGCAGGCGTATGGAGCCAAAGACGAGAAGAGCCTGAAACATTACATGGCTATGTCTGTGTTTGTCTGCGTCTTTTTTGCAGTTGTGATGACGATCGGGCTTTTTTTCGTAAATGAAAGGATTTTAAGGGCAATCAATATACCTGATAATATATTTGATATGACAAAAGGGTATATTGGAATTATATATGCAGGCGTCCCGGTTACGATTCTCTATAATATGCTTGCGGCGACCGCCAGGGCGCTTGGGGACAGCAAGACGCCGTTATATTTTTTGATTATATCGTCTCTTTTCAATATTGTGCTTGATATCCTGTTTGTGGCTGTGCTTCCGTTCGGAGTGCCGGGAGCCGCGCTCGCCACAGTAATTTCTCAGGGAGTGTCCGCAGTTCTGTGTCTGATTTATGTGGGAAAGAAATATGAAATCATACGGTTTGGAAGAGTTGACAGCAAATTTTCTATACAGAGTATATGGAAACTTTTGAAAATGGGAGTGCCGATGGGATTGCAGTTTTCCATTACAGCTCTCGGCGGTATGCTTGTACAGTCTTCTTTAAATAGTTTGGGAGAGACTTATATTGCGTCGTATACAGCGGCAAATAAAATACAAAATGTAATAATGCAGGCGTATCCGTCGCTTGGAACCGCAATGGCTACATATGTGGGGCAGAACTATGGGGCCGGAAAGTATGAGAGAATTAGAAAAGGCGTGAGTACGAGCGTGTTGATCGCCGGAATATATAGCGTTATCATTATGATCGCCGCTTATTTCTTTTTAGCGCCTATGGTTCAGATATTTGCGGAGGATCCGACAGGACGGCTTCAGGAGATAGCAAAGCAGATGCTGCATATCTGCCTATGGTTCTATTTTCCGTTAGGATTGATATTTATTTACAGAAATACGCTTCAAGGCCTGGGGAACGGACTTGTGCCCATGCTTGGCGGGATATTTGAACTGCTTGCGAGAGCGGTCGCGGTTAGAATTTTATTCGAGCCGTTTCAATTTGCCGGAATATGCATGACGGATCCGGCGGCGTGGATCAGCGCCCTGATTCCGTTGATACCATACTATTATTGGTATATACATAAGAAATTGAGATCGAAAACAGAATTGCGGGAGTAGAAAAATATTGCTTTTTAACAGAAACCTGTTATAATAAACAGTGACAATTAAACAGCGGGGAGCTTGTGTGACAGGCTGAGAGGAAGGTATGTAACTTCGACCCATAGACCTGATTTGGATAATGCCAACGTAGGGACATATAATGAGCAGTTTTAGAGCGGATATGCCGATACTTTTGGTATACCTGCTCTTTTTTATCATAGTAGGAAACTTTTTCCCTAATATGATAAAAACCCTCTGGGAGAGATTCCGCTGGATAATGAGTATTTTAAGAAAAGAGGAAAAAAGATGTTAGGAGACTGTCTGGAAAATGTTAGGAAATCGGCGCCGCTTGTCCATAACATAACGAATTATGTTACGGTAAACGATGTGGCGAATGTGCTGCTTGCCTGCGGAGGAAGCCCGATCATGTCGGATGAACCCGAGGATGTGGAGGAGATCACGTCCATCTGCGGCGGATTGAACATCAATATCGGCACGCTGAATAAGAGAAGTATTGAAGGAATGTTTCTTGCAGGTGCGAAGGCAAATGAACTAGGGCATCCAGTTCTTCTCGACCCAGTGGGAGCCGGCGCAAGTTCGCTCCGCACAAATACGGCCCTTTCGATTATGGAGAAAATCAAGTTAGACGTAATCCGGGGAAATGTTTCAGAGATCAAGACGCTTGCCGCAGGCTCGGGGACAACGAAAGGGGTCGACGCGGACGCGGCGGACGCAGTGACGGAAGAAAACCTGGACTCAATGGTCGAATTTGTGAACAAGTTTGCCAAAGAAACCGGAGCCATCATTGTTGTCACGGGGAAGATCGATCTGGTATCTGACGGTGAAAGATGTTTTATAATCCGAAACGGCCGTGCCGAGATGAGTAAGATCACTGGAACGGGATGCCAGCTTTCCGGGATGATGACAGCCTATATTACAGCAAATCCGACGAACAAGACTGAGGCAGCTGCGGCCGCTGTCTGCGCGATGGGGCTTGCAGGGGAAATCGGGTATGAGCGCCTGCAGGAAGGAGAAGGCAATTCCACTTACCGAAACCGTATGATCGACGCAGTGTACCATATGGATGGGGATACGCTGAATAAGGGGGCCCAATATGAGGTGCGATAAAAAGGACCTGCTTTTATACGCCGTGACTGACCGTACATGGCTGGGAGAAAAGACGCTCTATGAACAGGTGGAAGAGGCGCTTAAAGGCGGCGCTACCTTTATCCAGCTTCGAGAAAAGGAACTGGATACAGAGAATTTTCTAAAAGAAGCCCGGGAAATCAAAGAGCTGTGCGGACGTTTCTGTGTTCCTTTTGTCATCAACGATAATGTGGAGATTGCCAAGATGGTCGACGCGGACGGAGTCCATGTGGGACAAAGCGATATGGAAACAGGGAATGTCCGGACGATTCTAGGAGATGATAAAATCATCGGAGTCTCCGCGCAGACGGTGGAACAGGCAGTCCTTGCCGAGCGGCACGGAGCGGATTATCTGGGCGTCGGCGCAGTATTTCCAACGGGTTCCAAAGCGGACGCGGATGACGTGAGCCTTACGACTCTCAGAGCAATCTGCAGCGCGGTACAGATTCCGGTCATTGCAATCGGCGGAATTGGGAAACATAACATAATGGAACTAAAGGGAAGTGGGTGCTGTGGAATCGCGGTGATAAGCGCTATTTTCGCAGCGGAGGATATCCGGGAGGCAACCGCGGAACTTAAGAGTATGGCAGAGCAAATGGTGAAAAAATGATCAGAGGAGCAATTTTTGACGCGGACGGAACCTTGTTTGACTCTATGTTTATCTGGGAAAGTATCGGGGAAGATTATCTGCGTTCCCTAGGCTATGAACCAAAAGAAAAACTAAACGAAGTTTTTAAAAACATGAGTCTGTACCAGGCGGCTTGTTACTACAGGGAACAATACGGAGTTCCGCTTTCAACGGACGCGATCATGGATGGGGTGAATGCGCAGATCGAGAAGTATTATAAATATGAAATCGGGCTAAAACCCTACACAGCTGACTTTTTAGAGAGGCTCGGTAACATGGGAGTTTCGATGTGTATCGCTACGGCTACGGACAGACCTTATGTGGAAGCGGCACTTAAGCGGTGCGGCATCAGAAAATACTTTTCCGAAATATTTACCTGTACTTCCGTTGGGCATGGCAAAGATACGCCTGTGATCTACCGGGAGGCGATGAATCATCTGAAAACCAATAAGGAGAGCACACTGGTGTTTGAGGACGCGCTCCATGCGGCGCAGACAGCAAAAAACGACGGCTTTCTGGTAGCGGCAGTTTATGATAAGTATGAGAAAGAACAGGCGGGGCTGAAAGAAATTGCAGATGTGTATTTACATGATTTCAATGAATGGGATGTTTTGCAGAAATTCCTGAGTTCCCTGGATTAAATCAAAATCGCCTATTCGGCGATGGGTTTTAATAGGTATCCCTCATGCCACGGCACTCGGGATTCCTGAATTGAATCGCCTATTCGGCGGTGGGTTTTAATAGGTAGCGGCAGACCGGGGGCACCACTTTTTGTCGCTTTAGAAAAATAATGCTACTTGTACAGTTGAAAATAATGCAGACAACGAAAGGAGATACAAAGATGAGAACAGCATTATCAATCGCGGGAAGTGATTCCAGCGGAGGCGCCGGCATTCAGGCAGATATCAAGACAATGACAATGAATGGTGTATATGCGATGACGGCGATTACAGCTCTGACCGCGCAGAACACGACCGGCGTATCAGGGGTTTACGAAGTGAACCCTGAATTTTTAGCGGAACAGATGGATCGGGTTTTTGAGGATATCCGCCCGGACGCGGTAAAAATCGGCATGGTATCCTCAGGAAGTCTTGTGAGTGTGATCGCAGAGAAATTGAAGAAATACCAGGCCGAAAACATTGTAGTCGACCCTGTCATGGTGGCGGCAAGCGGCTCAAAACTTACGGGGAACGAGGCGATCGAGATCATGAAGAAGGAATTGTTTCCTATTGCAGCAGTCATCACCCCGAATATCCCGGAGGCGGAAGTCCTTTCCGGTATGGAAATTCATAATGAGGAAGAGATGTGCTTTGCGGCAAAGAAGATCGGGGATACTTTTGGCTGTGCTGTTCTCTGTAAAGGGGGACACAATGTAAACGATGCAAACGACCTTCTATACAGCGGTGGAGAATACACCTGGTTTAAAGGACAAAGAATCCATAATCCGAACACTCACGGGACTGGATGTACGCTCTCCAGCGCGATCGCGTCAAATCTTGCTAAGGGATTTTCTCTGTCTGATTCGATTAGAAGAGCAAAAGATTATATTTCCGAGGCTTTGGAAGCGATGCTGGATCTGGGGCAGGGAAGCGGGCCGATGAATCATGCTTTTGCCTTGACAGGAAAGTTTGGGCAGGAGGTACGGAGGTGATGGAAGGGAAACAAACTTCTGTATTTGAAAACGGGTTGATTTGGTTTGGCGCGGGGGTATCCATCGCTGAAATCCTTACGGGAACTTATTTTGCCCCTCTGGGATTCCCAAAAGGGCTTTTGGCTATCCTCTTAGGTCATGTGATCGGCTGCGGGATGCTGTTTGCAGCTGGACTAATCGGGGCAAAGACGAGAAAAAGCGCAATGGAGACAGCCAAGATGAGTTTCGGGCAGAAAGGAAGCCTACTCTTTTCCATACTTAATATTTTACAGCTTGTAGGATGGACTGCCATCATGATCTATGACGGCGCGCTTGCGGCAGACAGCATTCTTTCCGTCGGAAACGGGAACTGGTGTCTAGTGATTGGTGTTCTAATCATTCTTTGGATTCTGATTGGAATCGAGAATTTAGGGAAAGTGAACACAGTATCTATGACAGCTCTCTTTATCCTTACCGTGATTTTATGTTTTGTCATCTTTGGGGAGGGCTCCCCGGCAGCGATATCTGCAGAAGGGATGACATTTGGGGCAGCGGTAGAGCTTTCCGTTGCCATGCCTCTCTCCTGGCTTCCGCTTATTAGCGACTATACCAGGGAGGCAAAAGAGCCGGTAAAGGCAACAGCGGTCAGCGCGGTTGTGTATGGATTGGTAAGTTGCTGGATGTATGTGATCGGTATGGGGGCCGCCATTTTTACAGGGAAATCCGATATTGCACAGATTATGGTAAAGGCAGGACTTGGAACAGCAGGACTCCTTATCATTGTATTTTCCACGGTCACGACCACTTTTTTGGACGCGTATTCCGCAGGCGTTTCCAGTGAAGCGGTGTCCACAAAGTGTAAAGGGAAATGGTTCGCCGTCGCGGCGGCTGTGGTCGGGACTGTAGCAGCTATTTTTTTCCCGATAACGGATATTACAGATTTCTTGTACTTGATTGGCTCGGTATTCGCCCCCATGATTGCGATCCAAATCGCCGACTTTTTTCTACTTAAAAAGGATATGTCGCATCAGGCGTCGAATATAAGGAATCTGGCGATATGGTTTGTAGGATTTATTGTCTACAGAGGGCTTATGCGAGTAGATATTATTGTCGGAAATACGCTTCCAGACATGATAATCACGATACTGATTTGCACATCGGCAGCGAAGATTCCAAGGACAAGACCGTTGACATAGAACTTTAAACCCCGTATAATGATAGGAAAGAAGGGCAGACTTATTACGGAGGGTTAATAGTCTATGCAGAATTCGGAGAATATTGAAGGAAAACAACGAAAAGAATGGAAGATCATAACGGCTTTTGCCACAGTGTTGATCGTGATTGTGGCAGGTTTTTTTATTGGAAGGGGTTTTTTGGGAAACCCGCTGAAGGGAACTTGGAGGCAGGAAGATACGGATATGACGCTTGAGATCGGAAGTGGAGGGAGAGCATATCTGGTGTGGGAAGGCGCGTTAGAAGGGCAGGAGCTTACTATGGACCTGGAATATACGCTCGACAAATCTACGAAGGAGATTACGATTCGGGCGGAATCAGAGGAGATTTTGAAGGCTGCCAAGGAATTTTCAGGGGATGTGTCCTCCGCCGAGGTCGCTTCCACGATCAGCCAGCTTACCACATCTTTCCACTACAGTGTGGATGGGAAGGAGCTCACCATGACGGAATGGGATTACGGCGAACAGTTGTTTTTTACCAAAGTAAAATAGAATAGGGCGAGAAAGACCCTCTATTGCAGGTGTGTCGGGGGATGATGCATCGTGCCGTAGAGGGTTTTACACTGTACCCATTTATCAGGAAAAAGGAGGCAGGAGTATGACAAGAAAAGATACGAAGACCATTCAGATCGGCGACGTCAAGATCGGCGGAGGAAATCCGGTTGCCATCCAGTCCATGACGAACACGAAGACGGAGGACATCCAGGCGACAGTCGGGCAGATTCTGGCTTTGGAGCGGGCAGGCTGTGAGATCATCCGCTGCGCCGTGCCGACGATGGACGCTGCGAACGCGCTTAGGGAAATTAAGAAACAGATTCATATCCCCCTGGTGGCGGACATCCATTTTGACTATAAGCTTGCGATCGCATCCATGGAGAACGGGGCGGATAAGATCCGTATCAATCCTGGAAATATCGGAAGCCGTGAGAACGTCCAGGCGGTGGTGGACCGGGCGAAAGCAGGAGGCGTTCCGATCCGGGTTGGTGTGAACAGCGGATCCTTGGAGAAAGAGATTCTGGAAAAATATGGAGGCGTGACCGCCGAAGGAATCGTGGAGAGCGCTCTTGACAAAGTACATATGATTGAAGGTATGGGATATGACAAGCTGGTAGTCAGTATTAAATCTTCTGATGTGATGATGTGCGTAAGGGCGCATGAATTGATCGCCCAGAAGTGCCCGTATCCTCTACACGTGGGGATTACAGAGTCAGGTACTCTTTTATCCGGCAACATTAAGTCTTCGGTTGGGCTTGGAATTATCTTGTATCAGGGAATCGGCGATACCATCCGCGTCTCCCTCACAGGAGATCCGGTAGAAGAGATTAAAAGTGCGAAACTGATCCTGCGTTCCCTGGGTCTTAGAAAGGGAGGGATCGAGGTGGTATCCTGTCCGACCTGCGGGCGCACAAAGATTGATCTGATCTCTCTTGCAAACCAAGTGGAAACTATGGCGGATGAATTTCCCCTTGGTATCAAGGTGGCGGTGATGGGCTGCGTCGTGAACGGACCAGGGGAGGCGAAAGAAGCGGATCTCGGGATTGCGGGTGGAATCGGAGAAGGCCTTGTGTTCAAAAAAGGCGAGATTATTAAAAAAGTGAAGGAAGATGAACTGCTAGGAGCGTTGCGCGACGAGCTGGAGCATTGGGGCGAATAGACGATGACAAAGTTATTTTTTGAAGTATTTCCAACCTTACAGGTGGACTCAGAGAGCAAAGTCCTGTTCCAGGAAGTGGAGGTGACAAAGATCACATCCACATCGGAGAAGAAGTTTATCAAAGTACATATTTTCAGTACGCATCTGATTCCCAGGCGGAGGATCAGCCAAATGGAAGAGCAGATAGAACGACAGTTGTTTGCCGGAACAGGAATCCCTGTGTACCTGGTGGAGGAATATCGGCTTTCCGAACAATATACACCCAAATATCTGATGGACGAATACCGGGAGAGCATGCTTTTTGAGCTGGAGGGAAGGAGCGCTCTGGAAAGAAGTATCTTCCAAAAGGCAAAATGCAGTTTCAAGGAGGAGAACGTCCTCTGCATGACTGTGGCGGACACCATCATAGCAAAAGAAAAGGCGGAATCGATTATTTCTTATCTGAAACTTGTGTTTGAGGGACGTTTTCATGTGCCGATTGAGGTTCAGGTCACGTATGAGAAAGTAAAAGAAAATAAATATAGAAAGATGAACGAACTTCAGCTTAAACAGGCAGTGGACGCCATCCAGGAACACAATGGAAATGCGCAGGAGCAGCACAGACCACAGCAGAAGTCTTTGCAGAGAACCCAGCAGAAGACACAGGGAGGCGGACGCGACAAAGGAGGACGATACGGAAGAAGCTATTCTGTTAAAAAATCCGATGATCCGAACGTGATCTACGGGAGAGATTTTGACGATGTACCTATCGAATTAAGCCAGGTGGTCTCGGAGATGGGGGAGATCACGCTCCATGGGCAGGTAATCCAGTTTGAGACCCGGGAGATCCGGAACGAGAAAACGATCCTTATGTTTGCTGTCACAGATTTTACAGATACGATCACAATCAAGATGTTTGTCAGGAATGAACAGCTTCCAGAGCTTTTAGGAGAGATCAAGAAGGGGGCTTTCCTTAAAATAAAAGGGGTCACCACAATCGACAAATATGATGGAGAACTAACGATAGGGTCTGTTCATGGAATTCGGAAGACTGCTGATTTTCGGGTTAGGAGGAAGGATACCTATCCAGAAAAGCGGGTGGAGCTTCACTGTCATACGAAGATGAGCGATATGGACGGAGTATCGGAGGCAAAGTCTTTGGTAAAACGCGCCCATGACTGGGGGCACCCGGCGATCGCGATTACCGATCATGGCGTTGTGCAGGCATTTCCAGAGGCAAACCACTATCTGGAGACATTGGATCAAGACGATCCCTTCAAGGTACTGTACGGAGTAGAGGGATATCTTGTGGATGATTTGACGGAGATCGTGTCAGAAGCCGGAGAGCAAAGCCTGGACGATACTTACGTAGTGTTTGATATTGAGACGACGGGATTTTCCGCTATTGCGGACAAGATTATAGAGATCGGCGCCGTAAAGGTGACGGAGGGTAAGATTGTGGAACGGTTCAGTACCTTCGTTAATCCGAAAAGGCCGATTCCCTTTAAGATCACGAACCTTACAAGTATTACGGACGAGATGGTTCTCGATGCACCAGGGATAGAGGAAGTGCTTCCTTCGTTCCTTGATTTTGTGGGGGATGCGGTTCTGGTGGCGCACAATGCCGGATTCGATGTGGGTTTTATTGAACAAAACTGCAGATACCAGGACATCACACCGCATTTTACTTCATTGGATACCGTGGCGCTGGCAAGAGTGTTGCTGCCCTCTTTGACGAAATATAAGCTGGATGTGGTGGCAAAGGCGCTGGGAGTTTCCCTGGAAAATCATCACCGGGCAGTGGACGACGCCGCGGCTACGGCGGAGATTTTTGTGAAATTCATAGAAATGTTGAAGGAACGGGATATCACGACGTTAAAGGGGATCAATCGTTTTGGAGATTTGAATCCAGACGCAATCCGTAAACTTCCGACATACCATGTGATTATTCTCGCAAAAAATGATATTGGGCGGGTGAATCTCTATACCTTGGTTTCCGAGTCCCACCTGACCTACTATGCAAGAAGACCCCGCATCCCGAAGAGCCTTTTGAATCAATACAGAGAAGGGCTGATTGTGGGAAGCGCCTGCGAGGCAGGGGAATTGTACCGGGCTTTGCTTGATGGAAAGTCTGAGGAAAGACTGGCAAAGATTGTGGATTTCTATGACTATCTGGAGATTCAGCCTTTAGGAAATAATGTGTTCATGGTGGAAAGTGATAAGGTAAGCAGCGTCGCTTCCATGGAGGATATACGGAATATAAACCGGAAGATCGTGCGTCTGGGAGAGCAGTTTCATAAACCTGTGGTGGGAACCTGCGATGTACATTTCATGGATCCGGAGGATGAAGTTTACCGCCGGATTATCATGGCAGGAAAAGGATTCGAGGACGCGGATAACCAGGCGCCATTATACCTGCGTACAACGGAGGAAATGCTGGAAGAATTTTCTTACCTCGGTTCAGAGAAGGCTTATGAAGTTGTGATTGCAAACACAAATAAAATTGCGGACATGGTTGAGAAAATCTCGCCTGTGCGGCCGGATAAATGTCCTCCGGTCATTGAGAACTCGGACGAGACGCTCCGGAATATTTGTTATGAAAAGGCGTATTCCATGTATGGAAATCCGCTTCCTGAGATTGTAGAAAAACGTTTGGAGAGGGAGCTGAATTCCATCATATCCAACGGGTTTGCGGTTATGTACATCATCGCCCAGAAACTGGTGTGGAAGTCGAATGAAGATGGATATCTGGTGGGCTCAAGAGGGTCGGTTGGTTCTTCTTTTGTGGCGACAATGGCGGGAATCACGGAGGTCAACCCACTGTCCCCGCACTATTATTGCGCTAAATGTCATTATTCAGATTTTACATCCGACGAGGTGCGACAATATGCCGGCGGATGCGGACATGACATGCCGGATAAGAACTGCCCAGTCTGCGGAGCAAAATTGGTGAAAGACGGGTTTGATATCCCATTCGAGACGTTCCTTGGATTTAAGGGAAATAAAGAGCCGGATATTGACCTGAATTTCTCCGGGGATTATCAGAGCAAGGCGCATAAGTACACGGAAGTGATTTTTGGAAAAGGGCAGACCTTCCGCGCCGGTACGATCGCGGCGTTGGCGGATAAGACGGCTTACGGGTATGTGAAAAATTATTATGAGGAGCACGGGGAACGGAAGAGGAAATGTGAGATCGACAGGATTGCGCAGGGATGTACCGGAATCCGCAGAAGTACCGGACAGCATCCAGGGGGGATCGTCGTGCTTCCCCATGGGGAAAATATTCATTCCTTCACCCCAATACAGCACCCGGCGAATGATATGACAGTCGACATCATTACCACACATTTTGATTACCACTCCATCGACCACAACTTGCTGAAGCTTGATATTCTTGGGCATGATGATCCGACCATGATTAAAACGTTAGAAGAAATGATTAACTCAGACGCTTTAGAAAATGAATACGATGGCGTCAATCACATTTTCAAAGCCACGGATATCCCGCTGGACGATCCGGGCGTTATGTCTTTATTTGCCGGAACGCAGGCGCTGGGGATCACGCCGGAGGATATCGACGGATGTCCGGTAGGATGCCTTGGGGTGCCGGAGTTTGGAACAGAGTTTGTTATCCAGATGGTAGTGGACACGAAACCAAAAACGTTATCCGACCTGATCCGGATTTCTGGGCTTTCTCATGGGACGGACGTATGGCTGAATAATGCGCAGACTTTGATCGAGGAGGGAAAAGCGACGATTTCAACGGCAATCTGTACCCGTGATGATATTATGACATATCTCATCAATAAAGGGATGGAGAGCGAACTTTCTTTCACGATCATGGAAAAAGTGAGGAAGGGGAAAGGACTGACGCCGGAATTCGAGACAGCTATGAAAGAAGCGGATGTGCCTGACTGGTATATCTGGTCCTGCAATAAGATTAAATACATGTTTCCAAAGGCGCATGCGGCGGCGTACGTCATGATGGCATACCGGATCGCTTACTGCAAAATAAATTATCCCCTTGCGTATTACGCTGCGTTTTTTGGCATCCGGGCATCTGCATTTTCGTATGAACTGATGGGGCAGGGAAAAGAGAAACTGCTGTATCATATGCAGGAGTATAAGAAGAAGGCAGATGCAGGAGAGCTCAGCAATAAGGATCAGGAGACTTTAAAAAATATGAAGAATGTCCAGGAAATGTACGCCAGAGGGTTTGAATTTTTGCCGATCAGTATCTATGAATCCAAAGCCACAAGATTCCGAATCATGGACGGCAAACTCCTTCCTCCGTTCAGCTCTATTGAAGGAATGGGAGATAAGGCGGCGGAAGCAGTGGAGATTGCGGCCCAAGACGGCCCATATCTTTCCAAGGATGATTTTCGCCAGAGGACAAAGATCAGTAAATCAGTTATGGATTTAATGGATGAGATGGGGCTTTTTGGCGATTTGCCGGAGAGTAATCAGTTGTCATTGTTTGATTTTGCATAAAGACTTAAAAAGAAAAAGGCGGCTTCCCGAAGGAAACCACCTTTAACTAATGGACTTACATTGTAAAACCTGTTATTATGATAACATACTTTTCTGAAAAAGGGAAGAGGAAATTTTAATAGTATTCACTTTTTCTTTCCCTTTTCTCGAATGTGATAAAAAGGGAAAAAAAGAACCGCATATCTGCGGTTCCTTTTCCCTTTATCCGATCGTTGTATGTATTACTTTTAGATATTATATATAACTATATATAAAAGGTACACCAAAATTTAGATTAAAGTTTTGTGACGTTCACTGCCTGAGGTCCTTTTTCTCCCTGGAAGATCTCAAATTCCACTTCCTGTCCTTCTTCAAGGCTCTTGTATCCTTCCATGTTAAGCCCGCTGTAATGTACGAATACATCATTGCCAGCCTCATCGGAAATGAATCCATAGCCTTTCTGGTTGTTAAACCATTTTACAGTACCTTTGTTCATGATACTACCTCCACTGTTTTCTGGACGGTAATCTGCTGATGCGGCATATTACCTATCATAAATATGAGTCGTGTGACAGCATATCATGCATTCGGTAAAACGTCAAGAGAATATGCAGAAAACCTAAAAAAATTATGCGTTTTTCACAAAGATCAAAAAAATTATTATTTTTTGAAAAAGAAAGAAAATAAAACGAGTATATTACAGCTAAAATAGTAATTAGCCGAAAAAGGAATGCCGCACTTCCAATTCATATTGTAAGTGCGGCAAACTTCTGTTTGAGAGAAAAGAACTGCAGGTATGAGAGAACAGTTCTTATGGAGGGTAAACAAATTTAAAACCTTACAATAATTAATATACATTGGATTTGTGACATGAATATGGACATGAGATGAAAGGATTCTAAAAAATCAAAAGAAAATCTTAAGAAGATATTGTATTTAACAAAACAAAGGCAGAAACCGCCGTCCCTTTGCTGAAGAAGGTACTTTTGGTTTCTGCCCTGGCAGCAGATCTATTTTGCTGCTTTTTCCGCGTATTCTGTGGTTACAAGATCGCTATACGGAACGCGTTCTTTCAGTTCGCCTGAGCTTTCCAGGATATCCTGCAGAAGTTCAAAGCTTTTCTGCTCAAATATCAAGTTTTCTTTCCAGGTATCCTGCTCATAATAACGTTTTACAATTGTGGTTATGGTTTCCAGGTCCGTTTCTTTGAACTGAGGAGCGATCACTTCTGCAATCTCCTCCGGCGTGTGATTTCTGACATAGTCCATGCCTTTCTGGAGAGCGTTAGTAAATTTTTGTATAATCTCTGGATTTTCTTTGATAAAGCTGCTTTTTGCACTGTACGCAGTATAGGGAACATAGCCGGAATCTACGCCAAGGGAAGCAACGACATGGCCTGCGCCTTCTGCCTCAAGCGCTGTGGCGCTGGGTTCAAATTCAACAGTAAATTCTCCCTGCCCACCGGAAAATGCGGCAGCTGTAGAGCCGAAATCAATACTTTGGTCGATGTTTACATCGGAAGGATTGATATTGTTCTGTCTTAAGATATACTCAAATACCATTTCCGGCATACCGCCTTTTCGTCCTCCAAGAACATCTTTACCAATCAGGTCTTCCCATTTGAAGTCCGACATTTCTTCTCTTGCTACAAGGAAATTTCCGGCACGCTGTGTAAGCTGGGCGAAATTGACGATCACATCATTAGCGCCTTCCTGGTACGTGTAGATGGAAGATTCGCTTCCCATGAACCCGATGTCGGCTTCGCCGGAAAGTACGGCGGTCATAACTTTGTCGGCTCCAAACCCAGTCACCAGAGTCAGGTCAATCCCTTCCTCCTCAAAATAACCTTCTTCAATAGCCACGTACTGAGGCGCATAGAAGATGGAATGAGCGACCTCGTTCAAAGTAACAGGAACAGATTCATCGTTGCTTGATAAATCGACTTCGGCAGTTTTTGGGTTCTCCTTTACGACATCCGGCGCGGCGTTTTCCTCTTTGGACGTACATGCTGACATGAGCCCTGCTACAAGCAGAGATGCCAGCAGGGCTGCAATTACACGCTTTTTCATAATACCCTCCTGAGATTTAAGTATCTGGTTTAGGGTATGCATAAAATAGAGAATGGTGAAAAATGAAAACGATCTTCTACCGAAACGATATTATAATTTACAGATTTTTCGGTCATAGGTCAAAAGCCCATTCGTCTCTTCCTCGATATCGGAAACTTGTGTGTAAATGGCTCCGCAGAGTCCTTCAGCCTTTAGCGGTTCGATTTCTTCTTTCATAAGTTGATGGAAGGCCTTTTGAAAGGCGTCCAGGGAACGGAAAATTTTGTAGCCATAGACTGCCTGCGTACTTATGTGGCCTTTGATCGGACAGGCATAGCCGCCGTACTCAGAAATGACAAACGCACGCTGAGACGGGACGACAAACTGTTTGTCGAAATAGTTATGCTCACTTTTAAAATCGCCCTGGTTTCGGTCAAACCAGCCGCTGGCCGAGTCGATCAGACGGGTGCTGTCCAGTTCTCGGATCAATTTGGTGATTTTTTGGGAATCAAATTGTCCCCAACCTTCATTAAAAATGACCCAAGTGCTGATACAGGGGAAGCAGCGGAGTGTCCGCACAGTTTCACGGCATTCCTGAATAAATTCCTCCCTGCCGCGTGGATTTCTACGGCAAAGCAGCGGATAGAGCCGATCGTCAAAATAAATCTTGGAAGCAGGGACAAGCGCCGGGATCCAAGTCATGAGGGGAGCGTGGTATCCTCCTCCGCTCACCATATCCTGCCATACGATCATACCCAGACGGTCACAGTGATAGTACCATCTGGCAGATTCGATCTTTACATGCTTCCGGAGCATATTAAATCCCAAATCTTTCATCATACGGATATCGTAAATAAGAGCTTCGTCGGAAGGCGCAGTATACAGACCGTCGGGCCAGTAACCCTGATCCAGTACGCCGTTTAAGAAAAGCGGCTCATGATTCAGGCAGAACCGAGGAAGTCCTTGGGCATCCGGTTCAATAGAGAATAAGCGCATAGCAAAGTAGCCGGTAACTTCATCTTCGCCGGCATATACTACCAAATGATACAGATATGGAGTATCCGGCGTCCAGGAACGCATATGGTCGATATCACAATAGCAGGAATAACTGCAGAGAGAATCGGAATGATTGGTGCAGATCCCTTTAGATATAATATTACCGTCTGCATCAGTCACGTGGCAGTAGACCATATTATCATTGTGACAGACTGGAAGAGGTCGGTTCATTTCAATAGATACATGAACAGTCTCCTTGTCATACTGAGGAGTCAAAAGGATTTCCTTAATATAGATAGCAGGAACCCATTCCAGCCAAACGGTCTGCCAAATGCCGCTTTGTGCAGTATAGAACATACCGCCCCGTTTCAATTTCTGTTTGCCCACGCTATGATAAGAAGTATCCGACTTGTCTTGAACCATGACGGTAAGCAGATTATCGCCTTCTTTTAAATAATCCGTAATATCTATTGAAAATGGAAGATATCCACCATTATGCTCTGCTGCCATTTCCTTATTCACATAAATACATGCGCGCTGATCGACAGCGCCGAAGTGGAGGATACAGCGCATCCCATTTTTAGGGAGATGAGTGACAGAAAGGAACCGTTCCAGAAACATAGTCTCACTGGGCTTTAACTGTACTCCGACTCCGGAAAGCGGGGCTTCCGGTGAAAAAGGAACCAGGATTTTGCCGTGATAACGGTTGGTATGCTTCTTCAGGTCGGTGATCCGGCAGTCCCAGTATCCGTTTAGATTTATATAGCTATCCCGGACCATCTGCGGACGGGGATATTCTTCCAGCACATGGTCTGGATCTAGACTCTCGCCCCAGGAAGTAAAAAGCGGGGCCAGTTTTTCTTTTTGGGAAAAGAGGCGCAGACTGCGCAAAGCATACAAAAGATTCATATAATCCCTCTTTCCGAATGCTGTGCATTCGCCCTAAAGTTTAGCTCGCACAAGGCTCGTGCAATACCTCGCCAAGTGCTCCCATTATAGCATAAAAACGGGGACCCCACTTTAATTTTATAAAATTTTTATAAATCCTTTTTAACATTTTTCGGTGATATTTTGGGAGGTTGATAGTGATAGACCTCCTCATAAGAATCCAGTTCTTCCCGGGAAGTGGGGAGAGAGGGGATTAGTCCAGTGCAGTCCTGGGTGGAAGCTGCGTTTGCCAGAAAATCATAAGAATCAATGATCCGTTGGTTCTCTGCTTTGTCTTTCTTATTCATATTCATCCTTCTTTCTTTGATTTTCAAACGGCTGCCGTAAGCCTCCTATCGCCGGAAGGGTATCTTTTAGGCACGCCGGTAATGCTGTTTCTTCAACGTATAAAAGGTATTCTGTGCTGAGGAATAAGATTTTATGTGCCATCAATTAGTAAAACGAAAATAATATCCATTGTAAAAATAAAAAAAACGGTTTATCATATTGTAAAGCAAGGATCAGAGAAATCGCCTATTCGGCGATGTACTTTATAAAGTATCCCTCGTGCAACAGCACTCGGGACTCGTGAATCCAATCGCCTATTCGGCGATGTGTTTTATAATGTATAGAAGTGACAAGAGAAAGAGGGATAAGAGATGAAAATGGTTTTGGATACGCATGCGCATACCCTGGTAAGCGGGCATGCATATAACACGATACGTGAAATGGCGCATATGGCGTCTGAGAAGGGGTTGGAAGCGATCGCGATTACAGAGCATGCACCGGAGATGCCTGGAAGCTGTAACCCGTTTTATTTCATGAATCTGAAGGTGGTTCCTCGTAAGATGTATGGAGTCCGTTTATTTTTGGGAACGGAACTGAATATTATGGACGAAGCCGGAACTGTGGATCTTCCAGATAAAATTCTGGAAAAGTTGGATCTTGTGATCGCCAGCATCCATATTCCATGTTTCCGCGGGGAGAAGACGAAAGATGCAGTGACTTCAGCCTATTTGAAGGCAATGGAGAATCCATACGTGGATATTATCGGGCATCCGGATGACGGGAGATATCCGGTGGATTATGAGGCTGTGGTAAAAAAAGCAAAAGAAACGCGTACTCTGCTAGAAATCAATAATTCTTCGTTATCTCCCGGTGCAATGCGTGTCAATGGAAGAGAAAATGACAGGGAAATACTAAGGCTGTGCAAGAAATATGAAGTTCCGGTAACACTGGGAAGCGACGCGCATGTAGATGTAGATCTGGGAAATTTTGAATATGCACTGAAAGTGCTTGAAGAATGTGAATTTCCAGAGGAACTGGTGGTGAATACATCTGTTTCTAAACTCGAAAAAATGCTTGATATCTAGTTTTTGATACTATATAATAAGCATATCGAGGTGATGAAATGAATATAGATACGGAAAATTTGTTGGACAGTATTATTGAGAGCATTGGAAGGATCGACTATGTGCGGCCTGCGGACATTCCGAACATCGAACTGTATATGGATCAGGTTACGACTTTTATGGAAGAAGAGCTGCAGTCTACAAAACGCTATGAGTCAGATAAAATCCTGACGAAGACAATGATTAACAATTATGCCAAGAACAATCTGCTGCCTCCGCCAATAAAGAAAAAGTACGGCAAAGAGCATGTGCTTGTACTGATTTTTGTGTATTATTTCAAAAATCTGCTTCCGATCAAAGATATTGAGGCGTTGCTGAAGCCGCTTACAGACCGCTATTTTGCGTCGGACTCTGAGTTTGATATGAAGAGGGTCTATGAGGAAGTATGCAGGATGGAGAAAGGGAGGATCGGGGAACTCCAGGAAAGTATCAAAAAGGCATATGAGATTTCTACGGATTCTTATCAGGACATGCCGGAGGAAGAGAGAGAATACTTACAGTTGTTTGCGTTTATCTGTAATTTGAGTTTTGATGTTTATGTGAAAAAACAGATCATTGAGAAGCTGATCGATTCTTTTCCAATTGAAAAGCAGAAGAAAAAATAGCATATCGAATTGGAGCAGGATGATACTGTAGAAAAACGCCATATGATATCGGTCAAGGACATCGTATGGCGTTTACTGGTATGGAAATCTTATTTTTGCGTTTCAGAATCTCCCAGCAGGCGTTCTAAGATCATGTCATATCCATCGTTGCCGTAATTCAGGGAACGGTTCACGCGGCTGATTGTAGCGGTCGAAGCGCCCGTTTTCTCCGCGATCTCAAGATAAGTTTTTTGATTCCGAAGCATCTTTGCGACTTCCAGACGTTGCGATAAAGACTGGAGTTCGTTAATCGTGCAGATATCCTCAAAAAAGGTATAGCATTCTTCCCGAGTCTGCAGATTTAAGACTGCATCAAACAAAAAGTCCATTGTTTCCGTTCTGATTTTTTTGCTCATGACATAGCCTCCGATATTCTTTTGTTGACATATCCATTTTAGCACAGTAAATTCATGAAGTCTACTTGTATTTGTCCAGCAGATTTTGTGCATATAGGTAAACCAGCTGAGAATAGGAATTATTTTATGGGAAGATTTATTAGGAAGGCATGAAAAAGTTTTCCATAAATCAGGAGACTTTTTTTGAATTTTGTACTATAATAAAGAAACACGCCTGCGTTTTATCCAGATCAAAGGTATTTTGGGAAAAGACGGTGTGAATTACGATAAAGGATGTAGAATATGAGTATATACGATTCGCTAAACGAGCAACAGAGAGAGGCTGTGTACTGTACGGAAGGACCGCTTTTGATTTTGGCGGGAGCAGGTTCCGGGAAAACGCGTGTATTAACGCACCGTATCGCTTATCTTATTGAAGAAAAAGGGGTAAATCCATGGAATATCCTGGCGATAACATTTACCAATAAAGCGGCCGGGGAAATGAGGGAAAGAGTCGACCGCCTGGTGGAGTTCGGGGCGGAGAGTATTTGGGTCAGTACATTCCATGCTATGTGCGTCCGGATTCTGAGACGGTACGTCGACAGGCTGGGATATGGCACGAATTTTACGATTTATGATTCGGACGATCAGAAGACGTTGATGAAAGAAATCTGCAAATTTCTTAAGATCGATACAAAGCTATACCGTGAGAGGAGCCTGCTTGCCGCAATTTCATCGGCAAAGGACGAGATGATTACAGCGGAAGAATTTGCGCTGCGCTCAGAAGGAGATTTTCATCGCCAGAAGATCGCAGAGGTATATGAGGAGTATGAAAAACAGCTCCGGGCGAATAATGCGTTTGACTTTGACGATCTGCTGCTTAAAACAGTACAGCTATTGCAGACGCAGCCGGATGTGTTGGAAAATTATCAGAATCGTTTTCGATATATCATGGTAGACGAATATCAGGATACCAATACGGTACAGTTCAGGTTGGTTAGTATTTTGGCCGGAAAATATCAGAATCTATGCGTAGTTGGGGACGACGATCAATCGATTTACAAATTCCGGGGAGCCAATATCATGAATATCCTGAATTTTGAGCAGGAATTTCCGGGGGCCAAGGTGATAAAGCTGGAACAGAATTACCGTTCGACATCCTGCATCCTTAACGCGGCGAATGCTGTGATCCGAAATAATAAGGGGCGGAAGGAAAAGACGCTCTGGACAGATAACGGCGAAGGGGAAAAAATACAGTTCCGACAAGTGGATAATGCTTATGAAGAAGCAGATTACATAGTGAATAGTATGAAGAAAAGGGTGTCCGACGGAAAACGGACATACAGGGATTTTGCTGTTCTGTACCGTACGAACGCTCAGTCCCGTATTTTGGAAGAGAAACTGGTGTCGGCGAATATTCCATATAAGATTGTGGGTGGAATTAATTTTTATGCCAGGCGTGAGATTAAGGACATCCTTGCCTATTTGAGGACCATCGATAATGGGAGGGACGACCTTGCAGTCCGGAGGATCATCAATGTGCCGAGACGGGGGATTGGGCTGGCGACCATAAATCGGGTACAGGAATATGCATCGGAACGGGAAATCCGATTCTATGGAGCGGTCCTTGCGGCAGATTTGATTCCGGGAATCGGAAGAAGCGCGGCCAAACTCGAGTCTTTTGCCGCGTTGATTGAGCATTTTAAGGTGGAGAGCGAGCGTTTGAGCCTTCCGGAACTGATGGATGAGATTCTGGAAACAACCGGATATTTGGAGGCATTGCAGGCGGATTCAGATTCAGATGAAGAAGCGGAAAGCCGGATTGAAAATATTGAAGAACTCAGGAATAAGATGGTAGATTATGAGAAAATCTGTGAGGAAGAGGAACGGAAGGCAGAACTATCTGGATTTCTTGAGGAAGTGGCGCTTGTGGCGGATATTGATAGTTTGGACGAGAGTATGGAGTATGTAGTCTTGATGACTCTGCACAGTGCGAAAGGATTGGAATTTCCGCATGTATATCTTGCCGGATTGGAAGAAGGGATATTCCCAAGCTATATGACGGTATCTTCCGACGATCCGTCTGAGGTAGAAGAGGAGAGAAGGCTCTGTTATGTGGGGATTACGAGGGCAAAAGAAGAACTTACCTTGACTTGTGCCAGAAGCCGTATGGTTCATGGAAATATACAGTATAACCGGATGTCGAGGTTCTTATCTGAAATCCCGGCGGAATTTTTGTCCACAGGGGAGAGGTTCCAAAGACCGGAGGATCGGCCTCAAATAGCTGTAAACCAGCCGAAAAAGATAAATTTCCATACAAAAGCCTACTATTCTTCCGCAAAGCCGGCGAAACAGTTTTCTGTAGCGCGCGGAGGGAATTTAGATTATAAGGAAGGCGATAGGGTACGCCATATTAAGTTCGGGGATGGTACGGTGACGCAAATCATCGAAGGCGGCAGGGATTATGAAGTGACGGTAGATTTTGATACCGCAGGGACTAAGAAGATGTTCGCTATGTTTGCAAGGCTGGAAAAGGTATAAAACAAGAAACTTTTTGTAAAATGTAATTCTATGGTAGAAATTTGAAACATAGGATGGTATAATGATTCCATCAGGACGGGTAGATTATGAACAAGGAGATAACCTGAGAAAATAAGAAAGGATGTGGACACATGAGCAGGATAGAAGAGATGTTTGCAACAACAAGATTAAATGAATTAACAGCGAAGATTAATGAGCTGACTCATAAGAAAGAAGAGGAAGATAAGGTAAAGAATACAGTGCTCTGGGGACTGGCGATTGTAGGAATTATCGCAGCAGTTGCAGCGATCGCGTATGCAGTATATAGTTTCTTTACACCGGATTATCTGGAGGATTTCGACGAAGACTTTGAAGATGATGAGTTGAATGAGGATTTCTACAGCGACGAGGATGAAGTTCAATAGAATTACTATTTACAGACGCGGAAAATCAGAGGATGAATTTACAAGCTTGCTTGCAAAGAATCCGGTTGATGAATTTTTCGTAGCTGGAAGTAGTCCTTTGCCCACATAAGCAGTCTCAGCTCCATAAGGAGCGGGAGACGAGTGCGCATGCGGGGCAGAGTGGCTGTGGATAGTAATCTAATAGAATAAACGGGAGCTTGCATTTTTAATAATGCTACGGCATAGCAAAAAGCGAAAAGATAGAAAAGAATAGTAAGAAAGAGAATAAGGCAGGTGTTGATAAGGATACCTGCCTTGTTTTGGTATCTAAAATTGAGTAAATGGTGGGAAGAATATGAAAAAAGGTCAGGTATGTGACGGAAGAATAGAAAAAGTTGAGTTTCCAAACAAAGGAATTGTAGTGACGGAAGACGGAACTTCAGTCTTAGTAAAGAACGGAGTTCCAGGGCAGAAGGTTCGGATCGTGGTAAATAAAATTCGTAAAGGGATTGCAGAGGGGCGCATTCTTTCGGTGATCGAAAAATCACCGCAGGAGATCGAAGCTCCATGCCCACATTTTGGTGAGTGCGGGGGATGTACGTACCAAAATCTGCCTTATGAGGAACAGCTGAGGATGAAAGAAAGTCAGATCCGTCAGATGATGGACGAGGCTATAAAAGGAGAGTACAAATGGGAAGGCATAAAGGCAAGCCCTGTAAAGGAAGCATACCGGAACAAAATGGAGTTTACGTTTGGAGATGCATATAAAGATGGGCCAATGGCTTTGGGAATGCACAAGAGAGGAAGTTTTCATGATATTGTGAGTGTGACGGACTGTAGAATCGTAGATAGAGATTATCGAGAAATTCTGACAGCAGTATTGAAGCTGGCAGAAGAAAGCAATCTGCCTTATTATCATCGAATGAATCATACGGGGTTCTACCGTCATCTGTTAGTGCGGAAAGCGGCAAAAACGGGAGAGATACTTGTCGATCTGGTGACGACTACGGAGTATGTGCTTGAAAAAGAAATCTGGGTGTCCAGGCTTCTTGGGTTAAAATTGGAGGGAAGGATCGTGGGCATCCTGCACACGAAAAATGACAGCTTAGCAGATGCAGTGATAGATGGAGGGACAGAGCTGTTGTACGGACAGGGAGCTTTTTGTGAGGAGCTTCTGGGTCTGCAGTTCCAGATTACACCGTTTTCTTTCTTTCAAACGAATTCTCTGGGAGCGGAAGTATTGTATGAGACAGTGCGGGACTATATTGGCGATACTAAAGATAGAGTGATCTTTGATCTATACAGCGGGACTGGGACGATCGCCCAGATTCTCGCCCCTGTTGCCAAAAAGGTGGTGGGTGTGGAGATCGTAAAGGAAGCGGTGGAGGCGGCCAGGGAGAATGCGAAAAGAAACGGGCTTGTAAATTGTATTTTCTGGGCGGGCGATGTGCTGAACGTGATCGATGAGCTGGGTGAAAAACCGGATCTGATCGTTCTCGATCCGCCGCGGGATGGGGTGCATCCGAAGGCGTTGATGAAGATCATTGACTTTGGGGTGGAAAGAATGGTGTATATTGCATGTAAGCCCACCAGCTTGGTGCGGGATCTGGAACTGCTGCAGGGACGGGGGTATCAGGTGGAAAGAGTGGCATGCGTGGATCTTTTCCCGGGGACGGTGCATGTGGAGACTGTGGTGTTGATACAAAGGAAAGATACCTAGAAATCCTTGAATTTACGCACTTTGTGACATTTTTCAGTTTCAACAAAATCGGTGAAAATCATAAGGAAAAGATACTTGTGAAGAAAGT
>JAAWDY010000036.1 GCA_022793995.1 Coprococcus sp. | reverse complement strand
TGGCATGAAAAAAGGGCTTGACCTATCTTGTCAAGCCCCCGGTGGTTGGGTTGCCTCCTTTCCCTGCTCCTATGAAAAAACCGCCCTTCGTTGTGAAAGAGCGGTTTTTCAGTAGGTTGGCAGTCCATTATTTTGTTTTTTATATGTATCCCTTTGTACACTGTTGCAACCAAGACAAAATATAGAATGCTCCGGGCACTAAAGTTGGAGCATTGGAAAGCCTTAGAGTTGGCAATGAGCAGAAAGAAATACTGGCGAATGTCAAAGATATTGGGCACAGTGCTGACAAATAAAATAATAGCCAAGCTGGGATATACATCCATGCTTGACTATTATGTGATAGTTTGTGAAAACTAAAGAACCGCCGTATACCGAACGGTACGTACGGTGGTGTGGTAGGAGGTAGATAAAATAATTATCTACCTCCTACCCGATTGAAAAGATCATTACAGTTCTTTTTTATTGTCTTCTCCAGGAGTTGTTACAATGACCTTTTCAGGTGTGATAATGAGAGCGCCCTTTGCGGTTGCGGCACCCTTAAAGACATCCTCCACTATTTTTTCAAATTATCAACAATCGGTCCTTCTGTGATATGTTCGGCAGTCCCCTTGATCTGATAGCCTTACAAAGTGGACGCATCCGAGACAGAGACGGCAATCTGTTTGTTCTCTTTAATATTGTTCAAGGTTGTTTCAAGAAAAACATCACCGACGATCAGTTTTCCATCCGCAGTCACATCTTTGAAAACTACTGGAACCGCGTTCGGCTCATTGGAATATGTTGCGAGATACCACATTTGTCCTTTTAAAAGGCTGGCTACATTTTCATTCAAATTCATGGTTATAATCCTCCGTTAAAAATGTTTGTATAAGTAGGAACTTGCAAAGATTATATCCGAGTCATTTTTGAAATGGAAGCTATTACTAAATTTAAAAGTCACTATTAAATTTAGTAGTAAATTGAATATATGGAGTCTAGTGCTTATAATGGGTTTGAGCATGGAAAATACTTCACGATTGGATAGCAGGAGGAAGAGAATGTATCAGAGAAAATTAGAAAAAGATATCCGGTGTCCTCTCGAATATGGTCTTGAGATTTTCGGGGGGAAATGGAATTCCAGAATCATTTGCGTTCTGGCGGCAAAAAAAATTTTGCGATACAGTGAGCTCAGAAAGGAAATGGGAAATATTACAGATATGGTGTTGGCGTCCGCCCTAAAAGGGCTAATCATGAACGGGATTGTGCTGCGAAAATCATATGATGAAATTCCTCCCCGCGTCGAGTATTCTTTATCCGAAAAGGGAAGTTCTGTGGTTCCGATTCTACAAAGCATCTGTCAGTGGTCGGGGGCCTTCTATAAAGAGGACCAGGAGAATATGATGGTACATTGCCAGAGGTGTGACTATCGGTAAAGATATATGGAATAAAACGGAAGAACGGCAGCAGGGATTAGCGGATCGGTTTCCGTGTCTGTAATGGGGACAATCTGTCATCTCATATGTGCGGTAATTGTATTTTGCGGAAAGCAGTGGTAGAATATGAGGAATAAGCGGCGTTATTTATGCCTCAAAATAGAATAGAAAGAGGAAAAAGGATTGGATCAGATAAAGATAAGGAATTTGGAAGTATTTGGTAACCATGGAGTGTATGCGGAAGAAAGAAAATTAGGGCAGAAGTTTCTTGTATCCTGCACACTTTACTTGGATACCAGAAGAGCGGGGATTACAGATTCATTGGAAGAGTCTGTAGATTATGGGAGGGTTTCACGTTTAATTAAGAATGAAATGGAAAACAAGACGTATTTGCTGATCGAAGCGGCAGCCGAAAATCTGACCGAGGAAATTTTGCTTTGTGACAAGAAGATATGCCAGGTTGACTTGGAAATAAAAAAACCCTGGGCACCGATCGGACTTTCACTTGAGACGGCATCGGTTGTGATAAGCAGGAAATGGCATGAAGCATATATCGCACTTGGCTCAAATATGGGGGATAAGCGGGCTTATATTGAGGCGGCGGTGGACGCCCTTCGCAAAATGAAAGACTGCCAGGTGGAGAGGGTTTCTGAACTGATTGAGACAAAGCCGTATGGGATGACGGAGCAGGCTCCTTTTTTGAATGGGGCGCTTAAGCTGAGGACACTTCTTTCTCCTGGAGAGCTTCTGGAGCGGCTCCATGAACTAGAACAGGAGGCAAAACGTGAAAGAAAGATACACTGGGGGCCGCGGACGCTGGACCTAGATATTTTGCTTTATGACGATGTGATAGTGGAGGAGATAGATCTATGTATTCCGCATGTGGATATGCAGAACCGGGAGTTTGTCCTTGTTCCTATGGTGGAAATTGCCCCGTACAAACGGCATCCAGTGTATGGAAAAACCATGACGGAGATGTTGACTTCTTATCATAAAAAATAGAAAAATATAAAATAGAAAAAATAGGCTCAGGTATTTGACTTCTTAACAAGAGCGAGATATACTTAAGATTAGGTATGTTTAAACCAGAAGAAAAGGAGAGGTCAAAAATGGACAAAAAAAATCTTTGGAATCGATACAGTGAAGCGGAGCTTCAGGAACTCAACGAAATTAGCGCAAAGTATAAGAAATGTCTGGATGATGGCAAGACAGAAAGAGAATGTGTGCATATAGCTGTACAGATGGCTAAGGAAGCAGGATACCGCGACGTAAAGGAAGTAATTAAAGAAGGAAAAAAACTTGAGACAGGTGCAAAAGTTTATGCAGTATGCATGGACAAGATGATTGCGATGTTCCGCCTAGGGGATGAACCTCTGTCCAGCGGAATGAATATCCTGGGGGCTCATATCGACTCCCCGCGTATTGATATCAAGCAGAATCCAGTATATGAAAATACAGGATTTGCTTATCTTGACACACATTATTACGGCGGAATCAAGAAATACCAGTGGGTAGCTCAGCCGCTGGCGCTCCACGGCGTAGTCGTAAAGAAGGACGGAGCCATCGTGAATATCTGTATCGGCGAAAAGGAAGACGATCCGGTATTTGTAATCACAGATCTTCTAGTTCATCTGGCGGCAAAGCAGTTGGAAAAGAAAGCGTCGGAAGTTATTGAGGGCGAGAAGCTGGATCTCATGATTGCAAGCCGTCCAATCGAACAGGAAGAGGGATTGGAAAAGGAAGAAAAAGATACGATTAAAAAGAATGTACTGCGGATTTTGGAGAAATCTTATGGAATCACAGAGGAAGATTTTGCTTCTGCAGAGTTGGAGATCGTCCCGGCAGGAAAGGCAAGAGACTGCGGACTAGACGGAAGCATGATCTTAAGCTACGGACAGGACGATAGAGTATGTGCTTTCACTTCACTGTTTGCTATGCTCGATGTAACAGAAAGCAAGCGTACGGCATGCTGCCTGTTAGTAGATAAGGAAGAGATCGGAAGCGTGGGCGCTACAGGAATGCATTCCCTTTTCTTTGAGAATATTGTGGCAGAGCTTGTTGCTTTGACAGAAGGGGAATCCAACTTAAAGGTTCGCCGGGCGCTTGCAAACTCCAGAATGCTTTCATCGGATGTCAGCGCAGGTTTTGACCCCATGTTCGAGGAGGCGTTTGAGAGACGCAGTGCCGCGTTCCTTGGCAAGGGATTGTCGTTTAATAAATTTACAGGAAGCCGCGGGAAAAATGGTTCCAATGACGCGAATGCAGAATATCTTGCAGCTCTCCGCCGCGTTATGGATGATGCAAACGTGGAATACCAGTTCTCAGAACTTGGCAAAGTCGACGTAGGCGGCGGTGGAACAATCGCGTATATCATGGCAAATTATGGCATGGAAGTGATCGACAGCGGTGTTGCTGTGTTGAATATGCATGCACCTTATGAGCTGAGCAGCAAAGCAGATGTATATGAGGCGGTAAAAGGATACCGGGCATTTTTGAAGAATATATAATTATTGTAAAACAGTTATGGCGTAATAAAGACGCTGCCTTGATTGAGAATACGGGCGCCGTGAGTCCATCGGTTTCGATGGGTTCACGGCGCCCGTATAGTACCTCTTGGAATGAAAGAAGGAAATGCCTGTCTACCACAAATCCGGTGGTATTTCTTCGCATTCTTCTTCATCATAGAAAGGAACGCCGTCTTTGATTCCCATAGAGATTTTAGAAGGACCGTCAAGATAGTATCCTTCATAACTGTAGTCCGCGGTGGAAGCTTCCTGGATGATCTGGATCAATTGTTCGGCGGCCAGTCTGCTTTCTTCTGTGTGCAGACCTCCGACAGCAGGTCCACTGCTCCCGTTATACGCATAGATACAGAGTTCCCCGCCCGACGCGTTCTTGGTGGAAAGACAGTAGCAGTATTGATTTTCCAAGCTTAAAGTTTCATAGGTCGGCTCGCCAAACAAATGTCTTAGTTTTCCATAAACTAACACCGGATCCACATCGATCCAACAGATCAGGGAGCTTCCGGCAGGAATTTTGTCTTGGTCCTTTTCTAATATGAATTGATATTCATGCATGTCTTTTACCTCGTATTTTCTATTGTTATCAATACAAGCCTATTTTAGCATAACTCGAAAAGCAGTGTAAAGAGTCAGGACGGGGTGAATAATCAGAAAATTTTGAAAAAATATATAAAATAAAGAAATTAAACTAAAATAAAAATTTTTTAAAAAAGATGTTGACAAATACGAGATATGATGTTAATATATAGTTACAAAATAACAAATCGGAATTGTAAGACAGACGCGAGCTGTACGCAATCGATTGTTATATGAACAACACAAGTGTTGAGAAGTTTTAAAAGAAAAGCGCTTTGAATCAAAATTTTATGAAAGGAAGGTATGGACCACCAAAAGCTTAAATTTTAAACACCAGAATAAAATTTTTAAGAAAGAGGTATAATCCAATGTACTCAGAAGCAGAGTAGAGGCGGATGCTGATAAAAAGAAGTCAGTATCCGCTTTTACTATGGCTGCAGGTGCAGCTGGAAGTGCGGTTTATGGCTGCCTATCACACAAAATTCGCAAAACCGAGGAGGAGGATTTATTGAGTATGAAAAGAGCAACAAAAATCACCGCTCTTAACATTTTGTGGAAAATTACCTTGACGAACTGATTTAAAACACTTACAATAAAAAAGACGGAAAACTGTATGAAACGAGATTTATAGGATAGGGACGCGGCGGCTTTATCAGAGTTGTAAAGTCGTGCTTTTCATGTCTTAGGTATCTCTCTTTCAAACAAATACGAGGAGGAAAAGTAAAATGGGAACAAAATGGGTTTACATGTTCAAAGAGGGCAATGCCACCATGAGAAACCTTCTTGGCGGAAAAGGTGCAAACCTTGCTGAGATGACGAACCTGGGTCTTCCAGTACCGCAGGGATTTACGATTACAACGGAAGCCTGCACACAGTACTATGAGGACGGCAGGCAGATCAATGACGAGATTATGGGACAGATCATGGAAGCAATTACAAAGATGGAAGAAATCACCGGAAAGAAATTTGGTGATAAGGAAAATCCTCTTCTTGTTTCTGTACGTTCTGGTGCAAGGGCATCTATGCCTGGTATGATGGATACCATCCTGAATCTTGGACTGAATGAGGAAGTGGTGAACGTGCTTGCGGCAAAATCAGGAAATCCGCGGTGGGCATGGGACTGCTACAGAAGATTTATCCAGATGTATTCCGATGTAGTAATGGAAGTCGGAAAGAAATATTTTGAGGAACTGATCGACAAGATGAAAGCGGAAAAGGGCGTTACACAGGACGTGGAGCTTACGGCGGACGACCTGAAGGAGCTTGCGGAGCAGTTCAAGGCTGAATATAAAGAGAAGATCGGCGCTGATTTCCCGGCTGACCCGAAGGAACAGCTCATGGGAGCAATCAAGGCTGTATTCCGTTCATGGGACAACCCGCGTGCAAATGTATACCGCCGCGACAATGATATCCCGTATTCATGGGGAACCGCAGTTAACGTACAGATGATGGCGTTCGGAAATATGGGCGAGACGTCGGGCACAGGTGTTGCGTTCACTCGTGACCCGGCTACAGGACAGAAGCACCTTATGGGTGAATTCTTGATGAACGCACAGGGAGAAGATGTAGTTGCCGGCGTGCGTACACCGCAGAAGATCGATCAGCTTAAGGAAGTTATGCCGGAAGTATACGATCAGTTCGTAGACATCTGCAAGACTTTGGAAGATCATTACCGTGACATGCAGGATATGGAGTTCACAATCGAGGACAAGCATCTGTATATGCTTCAGACACGTAATGGTAAGAGAACAGCGCAGGCAGCGCTGAAGATCGCATGCGACCTTGTTGACGAGGGTATGATCTCTGAGGAGAAGGCTGTAGCGATGATTGACCCGAGAAACTTGGATACTTTGCTCCATCCGCAGTTCGATCAAGCGGCTCTTAAGGCAGCTGAGCCTGTTGCAAAAGCTCTTGGCGCGTCTCCGGGAGCAGCATGCGGCAAGATTGTATTTACAGCGGAAGACGCAAAAGAATGGGCGGCAAGAGGCGAGAAGGTCGTTCTGGTACGTCTTGAGACTTCTCCGGAAGATATCGAAGGTATGAAGAGCGCGCAGGGTATCCTGACTGTCCGTGGAGGTATGACAAGCCATGCGGCGGTTGTTGCGCGTGGAATGGGAACCTGCTGTGTATCCGGATGCGGCGATATTGCAATGGATGAAGAGAATAAGAAGTTTACTCTTGCAGGAAAAGAATATCATGAAGGAGACCCGATTTCGATTGATGGTTCTACCGGAAATATTTACGATGGAATCATTCCGACTGTCGATGCGACGATCGCAGGTGAGTTTGGAAGAATTATGGCATGGGCTGACAAATATAGAACAATGAAGGTTCGTACGAACGCAGATACTCCGGCTGACGCGAAGAAAGCACGTGAGTTAGGCGCTGAGGGTATTGGTCTTTGCCGTACAGAGCATATGTTCTTTGAGGGCGACAGAATTGATGCATTCCGCGAGATGATCTGTGCCGATACCGTTGAAGAGAGAGAAGAAGCTCTGGAGAAGATTCTTCCGGTACAGCAGGGAGACTTCGAGGGACTGTTTGAGGCTCTGGAAGGAAATCCGGTTACGATTCGTTTCCTGGATCCGCCGCTTCATGAGTTTGTTCCAACGGATGAAGAGGATATCAAGAAACTTGCTGATGCGCAGGGTAAGACGGTTGAGCAGATTAAGACGATTATCGACTCTCTCCATGAGTTCAACCCGATGATGGGACATCGTGGATGTCGTCTTGCGGTAACCTATCCTGAGATCGCAAAGATGCAGACAAAGGCTGTTATTCGTGCGGCAATCAACGTTCAGAAGGCTCATCCAGACTGGAAGGTAAAACCGGAGATTATGATCCCGCTGATCGGTGAAATCAAAGAGCTGAAATATGTCAAGAAGTTCGTTGTTGACACAGCAGACGCAGAGATCGCAGCATCAGGTATTAACCTTGAATATGAGGTTGGTACGATGATCGAGATTCCGAGAGCTGCTCTTACAGCGGATGAGATCGCAGTAGAGGCTGATTTCTTCTGCTTTGGTACAAATGACCTGACACAGATGACGTTTGGATTCTCACGTGATGATGCGGGCAAGTTCCTGGATGCATATTATGACGCTAAGATCCTTGAGAACGATCCGTTTGCTAAGCTCGACCAGACTGGTGTGGGCAAGTTGATGGAGATGACGCTTAAGCTGGGAAGACCGGTAAATCCGAAGCTTCATGTAGGTATCTGCGGCGAGCACGGCGGAGATCCTTCTTCTGTAGAGTTCTGCAATAAGCTGGGACTTGACTATGTATCATGCTCACCGTTCCGTGTACCGATCGCAAGACTGGCAGCAGCACAGGCGGCGATATCACAAAGATAGGTTATCGTCCCGTTTTATCGCAGGGCAGTCACTTTTATCCTATTATAGGGCAAAAGTATTATCCTATTCTGATAGTGGATAGGAAAGCCCTCATCATACTAACTGAATAATAAGAGAAATAGACCTTGATAAATGGATAACACCATGTTCAGGGTCTATTTTTTATATATAGATATATTTTATATTTATCAGAATGAACATTTTAAGGATACTTTCAATATTTGATTAGCACATAAAATCTCAATTTTATGTGGATAATGAAGGCAAAAAGAATGGTTGCATAGATAACGGGATGGATTTTTAAAAGATACAGCAGCCTGAAACGGCTGTTGTGTTCGCTGTTAGAACGAATCCGGTTAATTCTTGTGGATTCTTTTAAGAGGATGTGGTAGGATAAAAACAAGGAGAGACAGACGGATGAAAGTAGAAAACATACTTGCGAAAAATATTACCGCAGCCGGAGACCGGGCCAATTATGATGCGGCTTGTAAACGGCGGCTTGCGAATAGGATTATTCTTGCATGGATTATGAAAGGCTGTCTGGAGTTCCGAAGTCGAAAGAAACCATAAAATTGATTCTCAACGTGGAAGCACAAAACAATTTTTATCCGGGATATCCGATTATCAAGAGGGGGCTTTATTATTGCAGCCGGATGATTTCATCCCAGTATGGGGT
>JAAWDY010000035.1 GCA_022793995.1 Coprococcus sp. | reverse complement strand
GTGCTTTTTGGGAGATTTTACCAGTTTTATTCATAGTCCACAATATTTTTATGGAAAGGATAAGAGTGAAAAGTGTAATGGTATTGTTGCATAGTTTTCATAACAAATGTCTGCTTATTTTTGTTCATGCGTTTATTCTGCCTTGTTTTCACCGTACTTTTCGGCTCAAAAGCTCCTCTAGTTCCTCATAACTTTCCACACGGTTGATCTCATCCCTGAGCCTTGCGGATCCCTCAAGCCCTTTCGTATACCACGCGACATGCTTTCGCATTTCCCGGATTCCCATGACAGCGCCCTTACGCTCGATCTGCATCCTGGCATGGCGCAGCATTGTCTCTTTCAATTCCTCTGCTTCCGGCCTTGCCAGAACCTTCCCGTTTTCCTCATAGTACAGCATTTCCCGGAAAATCCATGGATTTCCGTGGCAGCCTCTTCCTACCATTACGCCGTCGCATCCGGTTTCCCTAAACATCGCTTCTGCCTGCACTCCATTCGTCACGTCGCCGTTTCCTATTACTGGTATTGATACAGCCTCCTTGACCTTTCGTATGATGTCCCAATCCGCCTTTCCGGAGTAATACTGCTCCCGTGTCCTGCCGTGAACCGCCACTGCCGCGCCTCCCGCCGCCTCGATGATTTTCGCGATCTCCACTGCATTACTATGCTCCTCGTCAAATCCTTTTCGTATTTTCACTGTCACCGGTTTTTTGACTGCCCGGGAGACTGCATATACAATATCATATACACGTTTCGGGTCTTTCATGAGTGCGGATCCCTCTCCGTTTTTTACAACCTTGGGAACCGGGCAGCCCATGTTAATGTCCAGGATTTGAAAGGGAAGCTTTTCAATCCGCTTTGCCTGTTCGCTTAATATCTCCGGCTCGGCCCCAAAAAGCTGGAGCGATACTGGCGCCTCCTTTGGCGCGATGGCAAGCAGGGCCTTTGTGTTTTTATTCCTATATTGAAGCGCTTTGGCGCTTATCATCTCCATACAGACAAGCCCCGCTCCCGCTTCCTTGCAGAGCAAGCGAAATGGCAGGTCTGTTACTCCTGCCATTGGCGCCAGTATATACCGGTTCTCTAATTCCAAATTCGCGATCTTTAATTTCTTTATCATTCCAGTTCTTCTCCCAGAAAAAACACCTTATAGTAAAGTTCCAGTTGCCGTAAAAGCTCCTGCTTTTCTGCATCGTTCTGCATCTGACGGATCTTGAGGCGGCTTCCGATCTCGTCGAACGCCGGATCTCCCTCCTTGGCGGTTACTTCAAAGTTTAGGCTTCCGTCCTCCTCGAAAACCAGCGTTAGGATTCCTCCCACGTCGCTAACATACAACACACATAGAATCTTAAGGTCGTCCTTTATATGCTGCGGCAAATTTTCAAAATCCGGGTTCAGATAATACTTTTCTTCATATGAGCTTGCCCCGCAAAGAACGATTTTATCCTCGTACATGTCCCGCTTCTCCTTATTCTCTTCATTTTATAACACCGTTTTTATACATATCCGTAGACTCCCCGTACTGAGACTTCACCGGCAAATACTGCCTCCCGGCTCCCGTCCTCCTTTTCCACAAGAAGTTCTCCATTCTCATTGATTCCCAGCGCCACAGCCTGATAGCCGCCTCCCGGCTCCAGCACCATGACCTCGCGGTCCCGGTTCACCAAAATGGCGTTGTATGCCTCCTGTATGCCCGCCAAATCCCCTTTTTCTATAAACTTCTCATAGTTCTGTTCAAATTTCTCCATCACGCACGCGATCAGCTCTGCTCTCTGGAACGTCTCTCCTGTCTCGATACGAAGCGAAGTGGCGGTATGCGCAATTTCCTCAGGAAACGTCTGCATATTTACATTAATCCCTACCCCGATGACAACATAGTTGATATAGTCGACTTCCGCGCTCATCTCTGTAAGGATTCCACAAATTTTCTTCTTATTTAAAACCAGGTCGTTCGGCCACTTGATTTGCGCGGAAATCTGTTCTTTCTCCCGAATTGCCTGGGCCACGCTGTACGCCATAACAAGCGTGAGCATCGGCGCCTTTGAAGGGTCGATCTTTGGTCTTAAAAGAATCGTCATATAAATGCTTGTCCCCGGAGGCGAGGACCAGGACTTACCTCTGCGACCTTTCCCAGCGTCCTGCTGCTCCGCCACCACCAGCGTTCCATGTGCGCCGCCGTTCTCCCCAAGACTCTTGGCACGGGTATTGGTAGAATCCGTCACATCGTAATATTCCAGATTCTGTCCCGCCCACCTTGTTGCGAGATGGCTTGCAACTTCCTCTTCCGTAACCAAATCCGGATATTCCACAATACGGTATCCTTTATTCCGCACTGCTTCAATACCATATCCGTCTTCTTTTAGCTGGTTAACGACCTTCCACACCGCTGTCCTCGACACCTGGAACCAGTCGCAAAGCTGCTGTCCTGACAGATATCCGTCCGTCTCGCGGAGCATTTTCAAAATTTCTGCTTTCATAGTCCCTCTTTCGTTTCTGATCCTTATCAGAACATGGACGAACTTCGGCATTTCCGCCAGTTCTTCATCCGAAAATTCCTCATACGCTTTGCAGACTTCATCCCACAGCTCGTCCAATGTATAAATCTTATATTTGGGAATCCGCATAAGCTTCGCGCTCGCCTCCAGCATCCCCAGGAACAGCTCCTTGTCGGGACATCCCACTGGAAGACGCAGTACCATCCTAAATTCCGCTTTCGTAAGCTCGCTTATGTATCCCATTATTTTTTCATAATAGCACTCTTCCGACGTTTCTTCAATATAATAAATCGAACCTCCCAGACCATAAAGCATCCTTTTTGCGTCATAATATCCAATCTTTAGATTCTGCCGGCTGCGTTTCCCGGAAAATTCCAGAATACTCCCCAGACTCACCCTTGGCGAGATCACATAGTTGCATCCATCCTCCGGGATTGCCACGCGCGGAACACGCCCCGGTCCGAAAATCCGTACCTGGATGATATTGGAATACCCTCTTTTTACCAAAGAGCCTATCGGTACATTATTGAATACCCCGCCGTCAATATAGGTCTTCCCGTGGAGCGGCTCGTTTTTAAAGCCCAGAAGATAGGCGCTTGCCAGAAGAAAGTCCTCCAAAAGACCTTCGGGAATATCCCCAAGATCTAAATCCAGTTCTTTTAAATCTGACACAGAAAATGTCAGAAGACAGAATTCTTTCCCGCACCGGCGGATTTTCTCCTCGTCTATCACGTCGTGGATGAGTTCCTTCAAAGGAGTGATATCCACTCCGCCCTCCGTGAGCCTCTGCCATAATTCTTTTAGACATTCCCGTATCGACGCCTCGCCGTCAAAAAAGCGTTCCAGCAGGTCGTCGTCCACATCCATCACAGTGGAAAATGTCATTTCACTCCAGATATGTTCCGCCTGCTCTGCATCTCCCATGCAGACAAGGGCGCCGTTTAAGGCGCCCACAGACGTACCCGCAACCGCGGTGATCTTCACGCCGGCCTCCATAAGCGCCTTCCACGCTCCGATCTGATACGCGCCCCGCGCGCCTCCGCCGTCGAATACTAAACCATATTCCTCGTTTATATCAATGACAGGTTCCATAAAATAGCTCCTTCCTGATACATCTTATGAATGAAACCAATGTCCGCCGATTTTCTGTCCGTAATTTTTTCCATCTCCAAAGTAAAGGGCGTCTCCTACTGGACTGACTCCTGCAAGCGCTTCCGCGGCCGCCTGATAGCAGCTATCCGTCGCGCTCCCATTTGCTAACACTCGATCCAGCTTCCCTGTCCTTGCCGGTCCGAACTGCCCGCTCTGGTAGATAACGTCCCGTACAGTGCCGGGAAACGCTCCGCTTTTTACACGGTTCACAACCACGGCGCCCACTGCGACCTGCCCCTCGTAAGGCTCGCCGCCTGCCTCACAGTAGATGAGTGCAGCCAGAAGCGTCTGATCGTCCACGGACGCACTGATCGGCTCCGACGATGTCTCTATATACTCTTCCTGATATCCTTCTTCCTGTACCCAGGAAGCCTGCTCTGCTGCCGCCTGTGCCGCCGCTTCCTGCTCCGCTGCGATCCTGGCCGCTTCTTCCGCAGCCGCCCGCGCCGCTTCCTCTTCTGCAATCCTTGCCGCCTCATCCGCCTCATATTTTGCAAGCATTTCGGCTTCTTTGACAGTTTCTTTGTATCTTAATTGGATCGTTTCTTCTGTTTTTTCCAGGATATCCTTTCCTTCCCTGATATCTTGTCCGAATATCGCTGGCTTCTGTGCCTCCGATGCGGCAAAAGTCCCTGCCGCCGCCAGGCTGACCGAACCTGTAAGCAATACCACTGCGCATACTAAAAACATGCTGAACGACATTTTTTTTCTGTTTTTCATGATAACCTCCTGAAATTCACAAATCTCTGTCTTGACGACCGGTGTTTGTCTTTTAATGGTTACAATCTGCGGTCGGCCAGACCGTGAACCGTAACTATTAATACCAGTATATACAGAATTTGCAATTTTATTACGATTGTTACAAATTTGTTACAATTTCAGGTGTCATCTTAACATGTGTTTCTTTATACTGTCAAAGTTCAATTTCTTCCATTACTTCCGGGTTTTCCCTGTAAGGGCGCCGTGCCCGGACGGCCAACTTCTATAGATGGGTATCCTTCCTATTATTCCGACGCTGTCTGGCGGCCTCGAACATCAACACGGTCGCCGCCATCGCGGCGTTTAAGGACTCCACTTTACCGAGCATCGGAATTTTCACATAATGCTTTACCGCGGCGAGCGTATCCTCTTTTAGCCCGTTTCCTTCGTTTCCGATAACAAACGCGCTGCCTGGAAGGTAATTCTCCCTCTCATAGCTTCCCCCGCCTTCCAAATACGCAGCATATGTGCGGATTCCGTTTTTTTCAAGCTCCTTCACCGTCTCCGGCACATCCTCCACGTGAGAAAACGGTATCCTGAAAATGGATCCCATCGTTGAGCGGACGACCTTGGGGTTATAGATATCCGCACAGTCTTTGCTCATGAGGATTCCCGTCACGCCTGCCGCCTCACCCGCCCTAAGGATTGTGCCTAGATTTCCCGGATCCTGTAGATTCTCCAGCACCATAAGAAGAGGTGTTTTCCCTGAAACCTTCTGCAATTTCCCGGAAAGTATGATATCTTCCGCCTTATAATGCATCTTCCGCATCACAAGGAGTACCCCCTGCGGCGTTCTGGTATCAGATACATAGTCAAATACCGTATCTGTTAGGATCTCCAGCTTTTCTCCCCAACTCTCCTTAAGTTTTAGTTCCTCCTTTTTCTGCTTAAAAAAGCTCTCCGACACATAGACGGCTTCAACCATTTGCCGCGGCGCTTCCTCGAACATACGAAGTCCCTCCACTACAAACACGCTGTCGGCATCCCGCTGTTTCCTCTTCTTCTGCCATCCTGCCAATTGTTTTATCTTTTTATTTCCTGTACTGCCAATCATCCCGACCGCCTTCCAGCCCTACTTTTTTTACCGCCATGATTCTTCTGCTATTTATTGCCGTTGCTGAACCGATTCAGCACCGAGTTCTCCCCAATCAGGATCATCAGATCGCCTGCCTCAAACGCTTCCTCCGGCAGGATGTTTACCTTCACATCCTGCCCCCGGATGACGCCCACAACGTTGATTCCATGCCGTTTCCTCGCGTCCAGCTCCATCAGGTTCTTCCCAACCCAGTCATCCGGAACCGGGGCTTCCACCATACTATAATCCGGCGACAATTCAATCCAATCCGCAAAATTCCTTGTCGCGATCGTCTTTGCCAGACGGCTGCCCATCTGTCGTTCCGGGAATACAACGCTATCCGCCCCCAGCTTTTTCAGGATATTCGCATGGACGTCGCTTTTCGCCTTCGCCATAACGAACGGCGCTCCCAGCTCCTTTGCCATCAGCGTCGCAAGAATACTGACTTCCAGGTTATCCGATACCGCTACAATCACGCCGTCCAGATTCCTGGTCCCGAGCATAACCAGAAGCTCTCTGTCCTCAATCGATGCGCAGACAGCGTAAGAAACATCGTCGGCTACCTGCTGAATCCTCTCCTCCGACGGATCCACAGCGATCACTTCACACCCCAATTCTTCCAATGTGGTTGCAAGGCTGATTCCAAAACTCCCAAGCCCCAGCACCGCAAATTGCTTTGCCATATTTCGTTACCTCCTATCTATCGCCGCAGGCGATTTAAAATCCTGCGCTTATCCGACCAGAATCTTCTGGGGCGGCAGTCTCCGTATGCTGTCCTTCGGGGACCTCCCCGTTCCAAATACCAGCGCAAATGTCACCGGCCCGATTCTTCCGATATACATTAAAATCATAATGACGATTTTACTCGCCGCGCAAAGCTTCGGGGTCAGGCCTGCCGTAAGTCCTACAGTTCCAATTGCCGAAGTTGTCTCATAAAGTATCTTGATGAACGGTACGTTTCCCTCAAATACCGTCACAAGCGTGGTTCCCAGAAGGAGGATTCCAAAAGCCAAAAAGACCACGCTCGTCCCCGTCCGGATATTCTCCGCCTGTATCCTCCGTCCAAAACACTCTGTGTCTTCCTCCCCGTGCACAGCGGACAGACAATACAGAAACAGCATGGCTACCGTAGTCGTCTTGACTCCTCCCGCCGTTCCTCCGGGAGAGCCGCCGATAAACATCAGCATGCACGTGACAAACATTGTTCCCTCCGATAAAGCCTCCTGCGGAACGGTCGCGAACCCTGCGGTTCTTGTGGAGACCGAATGAAAAAACGACGCCATGATTTTCTGCGGAAGCGGCATTTCCCCGATCGTACCGGGATTAGAATACTCCAGAAGCAGAAAAATGAGCGCGCCCGAAAAAATTAAGCTTACTGTCATCACCAAAACGATCTTCGTGTGCAGACGAAGTTTATGAAAAAATCTCTTCCGTGTCACTCTGCCGCGGACCGCCTTAGGGAAGTTCTTTCCTAAATCCTGCCATACTGGGAATCCAAGCCCGCTCAATATAATCAGAAACATCGTGGTAAAATTAATTACAGGATTCCCGGCATATGGAAGCAAACTTGTATCGCCGAGAATATCAATCCCCGCGTTGCAGAACGCCGATACCGCATGGAAAACCGAATACCACAATCCTTTGACAAGTCCGAACTCCGGCACCAGATAAAAGGCATACATTACCGCGCCGATGCCCTCCGCAAGAAAAGTCCCTTTTATGATGCGCACGATCATGGCAACCATCCCGGAAAGCGAATCCATCCCATAGGCTTCCCGTATCATCATCCGCTCTTTGAGCGAAATCCTTCTTTTTAAAATAATAAAAAACGACATCGCGCAGGCAATGACCCCCAGTCCGCCGATCTGTATGAGGACAAGAAGCACCACCTTCCCGAACAAGGTAAACTGCACCGCAGGTACGACCGTCACAAGCCCGGTCACGCACACTGCCGTGACCGAGGTAAACAAAGCGTCCATAAAAGCGATCGGACGGGTATTGGATATCGGAAGCCATAGAAGGAAGCCTCCCAGCAATATGATTCCAAGAAATCCCGCCGCAAGTATCTGCATCGTCGAAAGTCCCGGATTCTTCTTTTTTTTCATCTTATCTACCGCCAGTCTTTATTGATAATTTACATTTCCAGGTTGTCAAACATTTCTTTTACAGCCGGCGCGTTCTTAGTCAACTTTTTTATACTAAGATCCTCGGCTTTATTATTTGCAAGACGCAGATTATTTTCCGACGAAACAAGCGCCGCCCGCGTCTTTTGTAAATGCGTGATCGTTTTATCAATCTCATCTATCGCTGTTTTAAACTTTTCGCTGGCTAGTCTATAGTTTCGGGCAAATCCTTCTTTAAAATTATTCATATTTTCCTCAAAATTTGAGATATCGATCTGTTGATTTCTCACAATTTCAAGCTCTTGCCTGTACTTCAGCGAATTTAACGCCGCATTCCGCAGAAGCGTAATCATCGGGATGAAAAACTGTGGACGTATTACATACATCTTTTCATATTTATAGGAAACATCTACGATTCCATTATTATACAATTCGTTGTCAATCTCAAGCAAAGAAACTAATACTGCGTATTCGCACCCCTTTTCCCGCCTGTCCTTATCCAATTCTTTAAAAAAGTCTTCGTTTTTATGCTTACTGGCGGTTTCGTCCATTTCATTTTTCATCTCAAACATGATGGAGATGAACTCGGTTCCGTCCGCCGCCTCTCTGAAAATGAAGTCGCCCTTACTCCCGCTTCTTACATCATTGTCTTTTTCAAAATATGCAGTCGGAAACGCCGTCATCCGAATCTGGTTAAACTGATTCATACAGTGCTGTTCCAGGCTTTCACCCACCATTTTGGTCGACTGACGCGCTTTAAAGTCCTTATAATACTCGATCTGCTCGTCTTTCATTTTCAGCTTGTCTTCATATTGTTCTTTTATGGACTGTTCTTTGAGCCTGCTTTGGGCTTCCTTGCTGGAAATCTGCCCTTTCAGTTCTGTAATTTCCGTCAGCTTCTCAAACAGTTCTTTTTCCTTTTCCTGCACTGCCTTGGTAACCGCCAGCTCCTTCTCATTTTCCTTCTCCAAGATCTGCGCCTGCAGTTTGTCGAGCATCTGTCTCGTATCTGCAAGTTCCCGGTCCTTACAGGAAATCGCTTCGTTAAATTCCTTTTCCTGCTCCATACGGGCTATTTTCAGATCGTTTTCTTTCCTGTCCGCCAATTCCCTTTCACGGCTTCTGACCTCTTCTTTAAATTCATGATCTCTGACCTGCCGGGCAATCTGCGCATACTCTGATTCGTCAACCTGAAAAACTTTTCCGCAATTAGGGCATTTGATCTCCTGCATTCTCTGCAACTACCGCCTTTCGATTCGTATTTGCAAAATCCAGTCTGGATTTCAATGGAAATGATGACTGTTTTATTATACCGCCAACACCCCCGTAAATCAATGATGAGGCTGGAAAAACCAGTTTATCTGTCCCCAAACAGCATTTGAAGGTTTTTCTAATGGCGCTTTTTCTTTTATTCGAGAAACAGATGGATGGACAGTTCCTGTCCCTGCAATGATGCATCGACCTCGCCCCCGTGAAGTTCCACGATGCGCTTTACAATGGCAAGCCCCAGCCCGGAGCTTTGGGGGGCGCTTCTGGCCCGGTCTCCGCTGTAGAAGCGCTCAAAGATTCGCTCAGGCTCAATGCTGTGAGCATCCGTCAATCGGTTGGTGATACAGATATGGAGCCGGCCCGTGTCCTGTGCCGTCACAGTTACCGGAGCCAAGCGATCGGCATATCTGCGGGCATTGTCCAGTAGATTCTGAAACACCCGTACCATCTGCTGGGTATTGATATCGGCGACGTGGCTTTCTGCCTCTAGCTGCCACGAAAGCGCCAGTCCCTCTGCCTCCATAAGTATTTTATATTCATAAAGGATATGCCGTAGCAGTTCCAGCACATCCCTTTTCTCCATGTCTGGAAACCGATCTGCGGAGTTCAGCTTTGTATATTCAAACAGCTCGTTGATCAGCCCGTTCAGCCCCGCCAGACGCCGTTCCACCACCTCAATGTATTCGGCAAAGCGCTGCCTGTCTTCGGCCCCCGTCTCCTTCAGCAGCTCCACATAGCCGATAATCGAAGTAAGAGGACTTCTCAGGTCATGGGAGACATTGGTGATCAGCTCATTCTTGCTCTGTTGCTGTCTTTTTTCCCTTTCCTCCTTTTCCCGAAGCTGGACGGACATCTCGTTGATGACGGCGCAAAGCCGGGTGATCTCATCGTCCCCCTGCAGTTCCATGGTCCTTCCAAAGCCCTCTTCCCGAATCTTCTGAATTTCCCGAGACAGATACTCCACATACCTGACCCTGCGGTTGATTCTGACGGAAAAGCAAACAACAAAGCATATCACGGGAAGCGCCACTGCCAGCACCGACTGGAGATATTCGGCGGCAATGAGGTATCCAACGCCCAGCTCATGAAAATAATCCCACATTCCGGAATGGAGCAGAAGCTGCATCACGGTCAGTGCCACCGCCAGCACCGCTAAGCTGATAGCAAGAGAGACGCAGGCCGCTTTCAGGAAATAGGTGGTGAGTTGTTTTCGGAATGAGGAGGACAGTCTTTTGTAAACCAGAAAAATCACGAAAACCGTTCCAACGATGACAATGCCGTTGATTAAAATATAGTTTGGAATCATCTCTAATACCGTCATATCTGATACCCTCTCCCCCAACAGGTCTTGATAAAATCCGAATGAACATGATCCCAGTTCAGCTTATTGCGGAGATTGGCAATATGCATCATCACCGCATTTTCCGAACAGAAGAATTCTTCATGCCATACTGCTTCATAAATCTGCGCCATTGTCAGCACCTGCCCCTTGTTCCGCAGCATATATTCCAGGATGTCATACTCCTTGCGCGTCAACCTCACTTCCCGCCCGCTTACCCATACCTGACGGCTTTCCATGTCCACCGTCAAATCCTCTATTTGGAGCGTGTGCGCCGGATTTTCCGTCTCATTGTACTGTTTATAGCGGCGGAGCTGGGCTTTGATGCGGGCGAGAAGCTCAATGGGCTTAAAAGGCTTCGTCACATAATCGTCTCCTCCCACTGTAAGCCCCTGTATGATGTCTATATCTTCCGTTTTTGCCGACATAAATATAATGGGCATTCTGCTTTTTTCCCTTATCCGCAGACAGGCGCTAATACCGTCGATTCCCGGCATCATCACATCCATCAGGATCAGATCCACTTGATAGCGCTCCAGGACATCCAACGCCTGCTCTGCATTTTCACAGGCCAGGTAACGGTAGCCCTCATTGCCCAGATAGATGCCCAGAAGCCTGCGGATGTCTTTATCATCGTCAACAACCAGTATGAATTCTTTCATGATATTTTGCTTCTCCCTTTTTACAGAAATGCTGCAGAACCGCTGAGGCAAGGAACATAAGCAGAAGCTCCACAGCAATCATCTGCCGTCGCCTCAAACCGCACAAACCGCCAATGAAACCCGAAAAGGCAATCATACCCACGGATATAATTTTAGAAATTATACCAATTTTCAGAAACTGAGGCAATGATATTTCCAAAAAAGCCGATCCTACACAGAGCACTTCATCTGATACAAGCGGAACGATCAGCAGTACGCCAAGAATCCAAACACGGTACCGCCCCGTCAACTGCTGCAGCCACGCAAGCTGCCTCCTCTCTTTTCTCCCCTTTGTAATACGATGTGCAATCAGGGATGATAAGGAATACATAATCGTAAGTCCAAGCACAGAGCCTGTGACCCCAAAGAAAAAGGCCCCCAGGCTGCCGATCTGTCTGGTTCCCCACAGTATTATTACCGTTTCCGGCACCGGAATACATATGGGGAGCAGCACACAGGTAAGAAAATAGGCACACCACATAATAACACCTCCTGATTTTGGTTTATACCGCACCGTCCGCAGAAGTATGCTTCCCCTGACAGCATTTCAGTTTCATATGCAGTACATATGCCGAGGGCAGATTTCGCCAGACCCGCACGATCCTCTGGATATTGAAGTAATTTTCAAGAAAGGCTTTCCTCACCAGCGTGTACTGAAATGTGGTAAATACGCCTTCGGTTCCGATAGCCTTTTGGGTCTGCGACAGTATTCTGTGGGACACCTGCCGGGGAAGTGATGTAAACGGCAGACCGGAAATGATATAATCCGCATGTCCAACCCCCTGTTCTCTTAAGAAGGCGCATACATTTCCGGCATCTCCATGGATCAGCACCACCCCCGGCATTCCATGGAATTGTTTCCGCAGCATTTCGTAAAAACGGTCATTCTGTTCAATCACGATATAAGTCGCATTCCGCCTTTTTCTTGCTACCACCTCCCTGGTAAATACGCCCGTCCCCGCCCCATATTCTACAATACAGCGCGCTTTATCGAAATCAATAGAAGCCGTCATGGCTGCCGCCAGATGTCTGCTGCTGGGTGCAATAGCTCCGATCGTGTCCGGATCACTGATGTATTCTTTTAAAAACCTCCACATAGGATGTCCCTCCTTATATAATGAATTCAACGTGTTATGCTGTTATTTGATGATTTCAGTATAAATAGGAAGTATAAAGAGAAAACCGTAAGAACTATAAAGATTTCTTTAGATATGGCCCCGTGCCTGTTTCATATCCTTTATGAACCGTTCAAAGCATACCTATGCCTGCTTGTCAATTTCGGCAAGATAGCACGGAATCATCTATTTTCCTCTTTATCCTCAGTGTGTTCTGTGTTATATTAAATGATGCTAGGGTAACATACCTGATTTGAATCGCCTAGCGGCGATGGAACTGGAGGAAACCCCTCTGTATTCTCGGGGTATCTGATTTAAATCGCCTAGCGGCGATGGAACTGGAGGAAACCATGAATTTTTTAAGTATTTTTGATGTGATCGGGCCTAATATGATTGGACCGTCCAGCTCTCATACGGCGGGCGCTGTCTCCATGGCTCTTTTGGCCCGCAAGATGCTGCCTGAACCGGTCAAAAAGGTGGTCTTCACCCTCTATGGCTCTTTTGCCAAAACCTATCATGGACATGGGACGGACCGCGCTCTTCTCGGCGGTATTCTAGGCTTTTCAACAGACGACCCAAGGATCCGGGACGCCTTTTCCCTGGCGGAAGAATTCGGCGTGGAATACGAATACGTGATCGACGAAAAAACAGTCACAGATCACCCGAACACCGCGGATATCGCTATGACTGGGAACAACGGATATGAACTGACCGTCCGGGGAGAATCCATCGGAGGCGGCAAGATCAAGATCGTACGCATTGGCAATATCGACGTAGAATTTACCGGGGAGTACAGTACTTTAATCATCCGCCAGCTTGATATTCCCGGAATCGTGGCACACATCAGCCAGTGCCTCAGCAACCATAACGTCAACATCGCGTTTATGCGGCTTTTCCGAGAGGATAAGGGGGCGACCGCTTATATGGTGGTAGAGTCAGATGAACGAATCCCGGAAACGATTTTAAGTGAGATTAAAAGCAACCCGCATGTGCGTGAGCTGATGCTGGTGCAGATATAGGAGGTGACTGTAATGGATTTTAAAAGTGGACAAGAATTACTTACAATTTGTGAGCAGCAGAACCTCCCCATTTCTGAGGTCATGTATACCCGTGAGTTAACCTGCGGCTCTTTGACTGCAGACCAAGTGAACCAGAAGCTCAATGAGGTCCTTGCCATTATGAGAAATGCGGTACATGAACCGCTTAGTGCGCCTAAAAAGTCTATTGGCGGCTTGATCGGCGGCGAGGCGAAACGTGTCTCTGATTTTGGAAAGACTGACAAGAGCATCTGCGGCTCCCTTATGAGCAAGGCAGTATCCTACAGCATGGCCGTCCTTGAAGTAAACGCCTCCATGGGCCTGATCGTAGCCGCGCCCACCGCCGGTTCCTCCGGAGTGCTTCCCGGCGTCCTTCTGGCTCTCCAGGATGAAAAGCATCTCGCGAACGAGGCGCTCCATGCAGGGCTTCTCAATGCGTCCGCTATCGGATATCTGCTCATGCGCAACGCGTCTGTTTCCGGCGCCGAAGCCGGATGCCAGGCGGAAGTCGGTGCGGCGTCCGCGATGGCGGCAAGCGCTGTAGTGGAAATCATGGGCGGGACGCCCGCCATGTGCCTTCAGGCCGCAGTCATTGCCATCTCGAATCTTTTAGGCATGGTCTGTGACCCCATTGCTGGGCTTGTAGAATCTCCCTGCCAGAGCCGTAACTCCGTCGGCGCGGCAAACGCCGTCACCTGCGCCGAACTGGCGCTTGCAGGAGTCACCCATCCTATCCCGTTCGACGAGATGGCAGAAGCGATGCTCCGTGTCGGAAGAAGCATCCCCTTCGAGCTACGTGAAACAGCGATGGGCGGCTGCGCCGGGACTCCCACCGGATGTTCCCTGGGATGCGGCATATGCCATTAATTCCCAAAGAATGTTTAAGTGAATACCTTATCAAACACATCGCCGAATAGGCGATTGGATTCACGAGTCCCGAATGCTGTTCCATGAGGGATACTTTTTAGCATCAGCCGTCACCCATGCGAGGAGTGGCGGCTGACTCTATTTTACCAGCGCCGCTCCGTCCAGTTTCACAATCCGATCAATTCTGTTTATGGAGGACATACGGTAAGAATACGCGGCCGACTCAAATATTGCGTAAATATTGCTTCCATTTTGATAGATCTGCTCCAACCTTTCTGGAAACCGAATCGTCTTATATGCCTCGGATGTAGATAAAATCCCATACCGTGAATAATTGAAAACCTGCACTTCCGAAGGCAGAATCCCCCATGACCTTGTCAAAAGAATCTTATTATTATAGAAAGCCATCCCCTGCACACGCCCAGAAATCACCTGCATACTGACCGCGTACGCCACCGGGTCAATAACGCCTACTGTCCGTTTCAGATTCATGTCTGTTTTTTCATATAAAGTCCCGTCCGCATTAATCAAATATTTCTCAATGATGCTTGCGTCATCCTGTGTGAAAAATCCTACGAACAGCGCCCCGTCATGGTATGTCATGAAGGACGCGCGCCGTATCCGGTAAAGATTGTAGGACATATCAAAAGCAATCGGTTCATACCGCTCTGAGAAATCATACGCTTCCAGATGTTCCCGAGAAATGGCGTTCGCCTGCGCCCAGGTAGACCCTTGTCCTGTGATCCAAAGATTATGGTTCATGGTATCATATGCCATTCCGCCCACATGCGCCCGGGTCCCAAGAACGATCTCTTTGACAAATTTATGCGTCTCTTTGTCGATCACATAAATGACCGAGTTATGCTTCCCAGTTCTGCAATATGCGCTGATCAGCATATAATCCTCCGTAACCGCAAGCCCCTGAGGGGTCATAGAGGTGCAGATGTCCAGCGTCCCGGAAGTCCTGATCTGTAAGGTACGGGTGGACTTCAGCCCTGGGATCACATAAGGAATCTCTTCCTCACAGACATATTCATACATTGTCCGGTTTCGCTGGATCGTTTTCTCATATTGCTCAGCGGTATAGACCGGGTCTGTATTCGTGGTCTTCTGTGCGCTCTCTGGTTCCACCCCAGCACGGTACTCAAAAGCGTAGTACCAATACCCTCCAGCGGCAAGCGCTAGAATAAGGATGAATACAATCCACCTTCTCAGCCTTCTCCACCTTACGCTTTTATTCTTAACTTTTGCAGGCTTCTCCCTTTTCTTCATACTCACTCACTTCATCTTTATATACTTTCTGTATGGAAAATCCTCTGCCCTTTACTTCATTCACATGACCGATAACCATAAACGCACTAGGATCCGCCTCCTGTACGATCTGGTTTAAACGAACCAGCTCCCGGTTAGAGACAACGACCAGAATCATCTTCTGTTCCTGCCGTAAGTACCCGGTCTGCATATAGAGAAGCGTCGTCCCTCTATCCAGTTTCTCCTGAATCAGAGTATTCAATTCCTCATACTTTTCTGTGACAATACTTACTTCTGTCTTCGTAGAGCCAAAGAGCAGAACCTTATCCAGGATAACCGTATAGATCAGGACAAGCAGGATCCCGTAAATGATCTGCTCCTTGTCGGAGAAAAGCATCTGCATAATTAAGATCGCAAAATCAAACGCATACAGCATAACCGAGACTGAAAACCCGAATTTCTTGTTCAGCACAAGCGGCGGAATGTCCATACCTCCGGTCGACGCCCCTGCCCGGATGACAACGCCGATTCCCGCCCCGATCATAAGACCGCCGCAGATCGTCGAGAGCATCTTATCCTGCGTTACTTCCGACAACGCCGGGATCTGTGTAAATACTCCCAGAATGACAGGGTAGTAAAACGTACTGACAAGCGTCGTAAGCGCAAACTTCATGCCAAGTATTACCGCGCCCAGGAGGAACATGAGCGCATTGAAGATCAACACAAACGTGTGGATCGGCAAATGCAGATAATGCTCCATGGTAATACCAAGTCCCGTCGTCCCACCAGTAATCAGGTTATTCGGAAGGATAAACACCACGACCGCCAATGCATAAATCGTATTTCCCAGTAAAATAAGACATAGATTTTTCCAATTTGAAAACTTCATTTCAACCTCTCCTAAACATTATTTCCTGCTTTCCCCAAAACAAGCTTTATTTTTTAAGTATACTCGTAGAAATATTATCAGACAAGAAAAAAATAAAATTTTTCCTTACTAAGACTGCCGTAAATCGCAGCCGCACAGTTGAAAATTTCTTGTAGCCTCACCGCCCATATCCTGATACAATGAAAGCAGAACAATCGTACAAAACCAGGGTACTGAATTATTTCTATTTCGCCTGTACGGTTGAAATCTTTTCAGAAAAGGGGGATATCAATGAACTCTATCGACCAATTGCAACAGATGATCGACGCCAGCAGCCGGATCGTATTTTTCGGCGGCGCAGGCGTTTCCACGGAAAGCAATATTCCCGACTTCCGCAGCGCGGACGGGCTGTACCATCAAACATACCGGTACTCGCCGGAACAGATCGTAAGTCACTCTTTCTTTATGAAAAATACGGAAGCATTCTATGAATTTTATAAAGAAAAAATGATGTTCCTGGACGCAAAACCGAACCCAGCCCACCTAAAACTCGCCGAACTGGAAAAGGCGGGAAAACTGACCGCCGTCATCACTCAGAATATCGACGGACTGCACCAAACGGCGGGCAGTAAAAATGTCCTGGAACTTCACGGCAGCATTCTCCGTAATTACTGTATGCGCTGCCATAAGACCTACGATGCCTTTTATGTAAAAAATGCCACCGGCATCCCCATATGCGGTGAGTGCCAAGGAACAATCCGTCCAGACGTGGTCCTTTATGAAGAAGGCTTGGATTCCTCCATTATCCAGAAAAGCATCCGCGCCATCTCTGACGCCGATATGCTGATCATCGGAGGAACCTCCTTGATCGTCTACCCCGCTGCCGGTTTCATTGATTATTTCCGAGGAAGATACCTAGTCGTCATCAACAAGGACGCCACTGCGAAAGACGTACGCGCAGATCTTACGATCCACGACCCGATCGGCAAGGTCCTGGAGCAGATCCATGCCTAGTGTACTGTCCAACATGCAAAAAGGGGGAACCGTTTTCCGCAGAAAACGGCTCCCTGTTTCTAACCCAGTCCTTTGCTTTTCCATTTTCCCCTTCTATAAAATATTCCTGTGACAAGGGCGCCCAGAAGCCATGATATCAATAAGGAGATAAAGATGCTCTCGCTGCGTCCTTTTGGATATTGTGCGCTCCGCGTCAGATATACCAGTCCATAGGCAATCGGCACGCGGCATATGATCGTCGAAAAGATCGATATCCACATCGGCGTCATCGTATCTCCCGCTCCCCGCATCACACCGGAAAGACTCTGCGTTACCGCGACCGCGATGTAGCCAACTGCAAGAATCTGCATCATTCTCATACTAAGCTCGACCAAAGATTCTGTATTCGTAAAAATCCCCATCAGGTTCTTTCCCAGCAGAAGAATTAATGTGGTAACAACCGTCGAAACCCCCATAGCCATCAAGGTTCCCTGTTTTGCCCCCTGGGAAACCCTATCCTGCTTTCCTGCCCCGACATTCTGCCCGGCGTAAGTCGTCATAGCCGTACCAAACGAAAAATTAGGCAGCATGGCAAAACCATCCACTCGCATCACAATCACATTCGCGGCAATAAACTGTTCTCCGAAGCTGTTCGTCAAGGATTGTACCACCAGCATCGCCATGGACATGATCGCCTGTGTCACTCCCGAAGGTACACCGAGACGCAGGATATTCATGGCATGCCTTTTTGCCACCTTAAGATACGACGGCCTCAGATCAAAATATTCTTTCATCCGCATCAACTTCATCAGGCATAAAAAGGCGGAAACCGCCTGGGCGATCACCGTAGCAAGGGCAACGCCCGCCACGCCCATCTCAAACCGAATCACAAATACCAGATCAAGAATGATATTCAGTACGCTTGCTACAACCAAATAGACAAGCGCTGATATGGAATCCCCAAGCCCTCGCAAGATACCGCTCAAAATATTGTAAAACGCCATCCCGGCTATGCCGATGAAGAGAATCCGCAGGTAGGAGGTACACCAGTCCAGAATACTGTCCGGCGTCCGAAGAAGGATTAAAAGCGGGCGCGACGCCAGCGTTGCAAAAACCATCATACACAAAGACGCGATCGCCGTCAGCGTGATACTGTTTCCGATCGTACTGGACAGATCCTCCCTGTTCCTTGCCCCAAAATACTGTGAAACCATGATACCTGCCCCGACGCTGATCCCCACAAAAAGTACGATTAGGAGATTGAGAATCGGCCCTGCGCTCCCCACCGCCGCCAGCGCGTTATCACCCACATAATTCCCTACCACGACGCTGTCCACCGTATTGTAGAGCTGCTGCGCGATATTTCCGATCAGCATGGGGACCGTAAATATCAGGATATCCTCCCACGGCCTGCCCACCGTCATATCCACAGGGGCAAAAAGTTTTTTTAACCATTCCATAATTTTCAGACTTCTTCCTCAATTCGTATGACATCCCCCTGAAACAGCTGTTGCTGGAACATGGCAGAATCCCCGTTCACGCTCAGCCGTATCCTGCCTTTCGGATTCTTAAGGTCTATACCGGAGTACTGGATCATATCCATCAGATAGTATGGCTGCCCGTTCTCCTTACGCGGCAGATGAAGGGGCTTATCGTTTAAATGAAACAAAATATTTCCCGTATTGATACGGATCTCCGATGCTTGAGCTGGCTCCTGCCGCGGCAATTCTTTCGGTTCCGGCATCTCCTCTGACTCCGGTTCTGCCTCCACCTGTAGATCTTTTTCTGGCTCTTTTTCCGCCTCCGGAGCCACTTCCGTCTGCAAATCTTTTCCCAGATCAGGTTCTTCTATTGAAGGAACGTCCTGCTTTTGCACAGGTATCTCCTCAGAAATCAAAGTGTCCTGGGATACAGACAACTCTTGCGGCTCCGGCATTTCCTCTGCCGCAGACGCAGCTTCCCTTCGATACCCCATCTCAGACAGCAGCTCCAGCGAGAGCTGCTCCGGCTGTTCCGACTCCTTCTTCTTTTCTACCCGCGCCGCCTTCGGCGTATCCGCCAGCTTTATCATGATAATATCGCCGTTCTTTAAGGGCGTGTCCAAAGATGTATACCGCCCGTTGAGCGCGACCTCCGGACTGTCCTGCGCCCCGTCGATATCCCGGAGGCATGCTTTCGCAGGCATTCCCCGCACGGCAGGGATAAAGTCAATCACATCTCCTGCATGTACAATATCTGAAAGCTTTCCTTCCTTTTTGTTAATGTAAAGAGACGCCGGAAGAGCCGCAGACCCATAAAACACCTTGCGTCTGCCGTTGACTGAGACAGTCAGGTTTGCACCGGAACGCCCCAGGATATCCTGGAAACTGTATCCATTCATCATCAGAAGGTTCAGCACAGTAAAGCTTCCACTGCGGAATAATTTTGCAGGCTTCTCATTCAAAATGACGCGGAAACTGTCATGCGTCATATTCAGCCCAGAAGAAATTGTGATCCCGAGCGGAGTAGCATATTCCGGGTTATTCAGATCATATTCCTCGGAAAACGCATTGGCACGGAAATTATTTCCCGCGACCGCGACACGGCTGGCATCCATCTGCAAAGCCTGCGTAATTCCCTCTTTCAATCCTGCAAGCTTGCTTCCGCCTCCCGCCAGAAACACTGCGGACGGCGATGCGCCGTTGATCTCAAGGATTTTCCCCGCAATTTCCTTACAGAGAAATTCCAAAGTCCCCTGAATGCACCGAAGGGCGTCCGCGCAGGCGACGGTTCTTTCAAATCCCAATATGTCTGTAAAACTTATCTCTTCCTCTCCGGCAAGCTTCGTCTTCATCTCCTCCGCAGTGGTAAAGTCTACCAAATACTCCTTCATGAGCGTCTCTGTGATCTCATCTCCCGCGACAGTAGCCATCGTATACCCCGTCACGCTTCCCCCTGTGCACGCAGCGATATCCGACGTCCCGGCTCCAATATCCACCATAACCAGGTTCAAAAGACGAAGGCTTTCGGGAATCGTCGCGTTGATGGCCGCGATCGGCTCAAGCGTGATGCTTGCCACTTCAAGCCCAATCTTATTCATCGTAGCGTACAGGCTCTCGACTACTTCGCTTGGCAGAAACGTCGCGATCAAGTCCACTTTCACATGCCTGCCCCGATGGTCCTTCAGACTGGATATCAGATAGTCGTCCAGAAAATACTGACATACCGTATATCCTACCAGGTAGAAGCGGCGTGTATCATTCTCCGCCTTATTTTCTTCCTCAAACGCTTCCTCGGCCTTGCTGATCGCTCCTGCCTCCAGGCGGCTGATGATCTCGTCGTCAATAATCCTCGCATCCGGCAAAGTCAGGTCAAAGTCCGCCCGTTTTGTCCTGAGCGCACGCCCCGCCGCGGCTACACTGACCCGGTTCAGTTTAAAATGCACCTTATTCTCCAGACGCTTTTTTACCTTTGCCGCCAGAGCCGACACCTTCTCTATATTCTCGATCTGCCCGTCGATCATTGCCCTCTCGGTATGCTCTTCTCTTTCGATCGCAATGACCTTTACTTTGTCGTCCTCGACCGTTCCCAGCATGCCTATAATGCTCCGGGTCCCAATATCCAGAGCAAATACCATATGCTCTGTCTGAATCTGCTCCTTTTTGGCTTGTACTCTGCCCTTGGCCATGCTTTAACCTTACCCCCTTCACTGCCGAAAATGATTTTCTTCTTTTCTGTTACTACTTTTTGTCGTATGGCTTGACCTCTACAGTCTTGTTTTTAAAATCAATAAACAACTGGAACGCATATCCGTCATCGCTGGTATCCCATATTTCCACAAAGACGGGCGTCACCTCAATCAAGATCTCCGTCTCCTTATGACTGTATTTATTGTAGCTGTGAGACAGATATTTCTCATACCCCTTGGCAAATCTTAGTCCCGGCTCCTCCGCAACCAGGCCCTTGTCCGCCACAGTCCCCTCTACCTGCACGCCGCTCCAGCAAAGCGCTACATTCGGATTCTCAAAAAGCTGCTTTGTCTTGCGGAAATTCTTGTCCGTCTTAAAATATATTTTCTCATCATAAAAAAGACAGCTCATATTCCTCACTGTAACATGATCGTTCAGGCTTGATGCAAGCGCCATGATCTGGCTGGGTCCAAGTATCTCGAACATACGCTCCACAGCCTGCTCATACGTAATATCCTTATCTAACGTAAATTTCATTTTCCTTCCTCCTAGTATAATAATGGTGTAGTCAATCAAGACTACTTGGTTAATAAATTTCTAAAATTAGATAACAGAAGAAGGCGTTCTTCCTTCATCAGATGTTGTCCATATTAATTATCATGTCTGACGGCTCCTGATAG
>JAAWDY010000034.1 GCA_022793995.1 Coprococcus sp. | reverse complement strand
CGACATAGCTGCATAATAATACTGCAATCCAACAAATCAATATCTTTTTTAAAAGAGGTATTTTCACCAAGGGATAAGTGCGCCCTTTTTTAGGATAAAATATTTTTCATTTTTCTATTGACATTTATTAGCTGGACTTCTCATGGCAGACGCCTTTTATACAAAATTCTAAGTGTAGCTATTATTAATAAGTATGAACTATTAGGGGACAAAATGTTTATAAATAATTCCTTAAAGACTATACTTACAAGGTAAACTAAAAATATTCTAACTGTACGGTTGCCGTGAATTGCATTTTCAAGCGTCCAGTTAGAAAATATTGTGTAATAATTAGGAGGATTTACTGAAATGAAGAGAAGGGGTCTAAGAAGTGCAGTTTCATTTCTGCTTTCTTTTGTCCTGGTATTGGGGATGTGCATGGCCGTAGTACCGAACAATGTAAAAGCAGCGGATGGAGACGTGGTGTTCACAGTAAGCTCAGATAAGCAGGTGTTGCACCGCGGGGATACGGTGACTGTAACAGTAAGCATGGCGGGCAATACGGAGGCGTTCGGTCTTCAATATGACCTGTCCTATGATACAGACAGGCTTAGGTTTATACGGCCTGCATCGGACGACGATGAGAGTATGTTTGGGGATGTAATGCTGAATACATCACGGAGTGATGCCGTAGCGCTGGGCGAGAGCGGCGGCGTTATCGGTATAGTAGTAGGCCGGGTAAATAATCCGTTGGTTAACGGGAGCGTTGCGATGTTGCCATTCGAGGCGCTAGAAGACGCTTCGGCAGGAGACATTGCATTTACAAGCAATATTATCATGTCGGATGGAGGAAATCCGCCGCAGCCGATTACTTCCTACAGTTGTGTTGACAATACAAATCTGAAGGTTACGATCCCAGCCACCGCAATCGCCCTCAACAAGACCACGGCGGATATCGCCAAAGGCCAGACGGAGCAGCTTACGGCGACGCTTACTCCCGCAGGCTCCAACAGTGAGATCACATGGAAGAGTAGCGATGAGAGTGTGGCAAGCGTAAACGGAAGCGGACTTGTAACGGCTAAGAAGGCAGGCAAAGCGACGATTACCGCGACGGCGGAAGGAAAGAGTGCTTCCTGCACTGTAAATGTAACGATTCCGCTGAATAAGATAACGATTCAGGGAACGGTAAGTACGATCAAGAAGGGGCAGACCACAAAGCTTAGCGTGGTGTATGACCCGGAAGATACGACGGAGAATAAGGCCGTTAGATAGACCAGCAGCAATGACTCCTGTGCAAGTTCCGACGATGCGATCGTTTCTGTAAGTCCGGCTACGTCGGATTCCGCGGAGAAGGTTATCGTGACAGCAGGACAAAAGGGCGGAACAGCTACGGTTACGGCGACAGCATGGAACGGTACAAAAGCGACCTGTGAGATTTTCGTGCCGATACATATGACAGGTATTTCACTTCCGGCACAAGCCAAGATCAACAGAAATTCAACAACGAACCCGTCCACAAAGGTTCTGGAGGTTGTTTATGAGCCGGAAAATACAACGGATGACAAGACGGTTACCTGGAGAAGCGACAACCCGGAAGTTGCAAAGGTCGATCCGGAAACAGGCGTGATTGAGGGATTGAAAGAAGGTACGGCAAATATCACCGCAACAACGACGGGAACAGAAACGCCATATTCTGCAACGACCAGGATCACAGTGATTGAAAACCATTTGGATGAAACGCTTGGAGAAGATATCGAGTTTGAGGAAGTAAAGGAGCCGGTATTAAAGGGTCAGTCTATCAATATGTACAGCCAGATGAACTTGGCGCGCATCATTGCGGAGAACCAGATCACAGACGATATCGTGATTACCTGGACAAGTTCTAACCCGGAGATCGCGATAGTCGACCAGTCAGGCGCAGTTTGGGGCGTAAAAGAAGGAAAAACGACCATCAAAGCGGTGATTACGGCGACAGACGGAAACGGGAATAAGGTCGGTGAATACACAGTAGAGACTGAAATCGAAATCAAAGAAATTCCGCTGGAGTCCATTGCGTTTAACAAGATTATCAAGGGAATGCAGGTAGGCGCGACCGATACACTGAGTATCATTTACAACCCGGATAATACAACGGATGTAAGGGACGTCGTATGGTCCAGCTCAGATCCGACAGTCCTGTCTGTAAAAGATGGAAAACTGACCGCGTTAAAAGCGGGTACGGCTGAGATAACCGCGAAGGTCGGCGATAAGACAGCGACCTGTACGATAACAGTAAAAGCGGCTTCTTCTGCAAACGGTAATAAAGTGAACGGCGGATCGAACCAAAAGGGAACAGGAATCAACACAGGAGATACGGCAAATATAGGCTTGTATATGATGCTGATGTTTGTTTCTGCCGCAGTAATCGCAATTCTTTGTCTGGGACGCAGCCACATTGGGCATAGGCGCAGAGTAAGACGATAAGAGTGAATGCAGCGTGGTACCTGACAGGTACCACGCTGTTTTTAAGTATAGCTATATAGGTATAGCTATAAAGTATAGTTATTATAGTTATATAGGAAACAAAGTTTCCTGATTCTAATACGTGAAAATGGGGGACAGCAGCATGAAGAAAAGAACGGGATTGACAGGGGCGGCATTGAGGCGCAGCTTGTTTACGATCCGGACAAGCTGACTTATGTCAGCAGCGGCCTTGGGCAAGGTTTCCTGGACGGGTACGGGACGACACATTACGATGCGGAAACATCGGCCATTCTGTGTGTCGCAGTATTTACAGATGCAAAAAACGTACAGGGCGAGATTCTGCACGCGGTATTCCGTCCCAATAATGTGGAGTCCTATCAGCCGGAATTCAAAGTTGTAAACCTGGTGGATTCATCCGTTGAGCTGAACTCGATTCCATATACGATTTCATACCAGCAGGTCGATGGAAGCTGGGCGGACACACAGGATAAAAGCGGGAAAAAGGCGGACGCTGAGGTCATTCGGAAGGCCCGGGAACAGTATGCTTCCAAAGAGGATATGGAAGGACTTGCAACAGGTTATCCCCAGGATGAGACGGCGGAAGAACTTGAGGCGCAGAACGGGGAAACGGATGCAGAAAATATGCCGGAAAATGGAACAGGCGCTGTTAATAGCTATACAAAACTGAAGCTCAGTATGCAGTCGCCGGGAGAATGGACAACCCTGAATGATGTTTCGTTTGACCTGAATATCCTCGCAAAAGGCGCTTCCGCAGCATACGATATTTATAATTTTGGGATGGCAAGGAACGAGTTAATAAATGAAATAAGGCAGTCTCCGAATATTAAGGATAAAGATACAGCAATAAAACGGGCAAATGCTTTATATAACGATCAGGTTTCGTATACATTGTTTGCGGCAGTTCTTCCTCCTGCGGTTAAAGCGATCGGGATAACAGGTACGGTAGGAATAGGATTTTCAGCGCTTATAGGATTGATAGGCGTTACAGCCAGTTATTTTTGGGATTCCCGTACTGCCCTGGCTAAAGAGCAGACAATTCAGATCCGCTGGGGAATCGATCCAAGCGGTTATGTGTATGAAGCTGTGAGGGAAAATCGCCTTAAGGATGTAAAAGCTTCGGTATACAATAAAGAGAATCTGGAAGAGGCGCAGCAATTCTATGGAATGCCGCAGAATACGAGCAGAAAAACCCGATTTATACAGATGCTAATGGCGATTACGCATGGGATGTGCCGGAAGGTTACTGGAAAGTTGTATTTGAAAAAGACGGATATGAACCAACAGAAACAGATTGGCTTTGTGTTCCGCCACCGCGGACGAATGTTAATGTTTCAATGATATCAAAAGAGAAACCGGTCATTGAAAGCTTGACGGTTCATTCTGATTACACAAAAATAGTATTTTCCAAGTATATGAAACCAGACAGCATATCTTCACTGAGGTTGCTGGATGCAAAAGGAAAAAACATAAATTATGAGATCGAACATGATAATAATTTGACGGATGGTGCAGGTACTAATTATGCCCGGGAATATCTTTTAAGATATCAAGATAACACAGTGCTGGAAGCTGGAAGTTCCTGTAAGCTGATTTCAGATGGAACCATAAAAAGTTATGCTGATATAGCAATGGAACCAGATGAAATTGATGTGGAGGTGGAAAAGAATATACAGATCATAGCACCGGATGAAGTAACTGTAAAAATGGGGGAATCTTTAGATATTCCAGTGTATATAGCTAATAACGACGAAAACCTGGGATTCACAGCGATTTCTAACTTTGAGGATATAGTGTCTGTTGAAAAGATTGAGAAAGATTATGTAAGAATATCAGCAGAAATTTGGGGAACAGCCGATATAGTCGTAAACATTCCTGAAAAGGGGATTGAAAAATAATCAAAGTGAATGTCGGTGAGACTACAAAAGAAGCAGAGTTAGAGAAGAAAATCGTGCTTTCGCAATCTTCATATGTAATACATATTGGAGAAAGTATGGAGATTATTCCACAGATATACCCTGATTCCAAGTTGAAGGGAAGCTGGACAATAGAAGGAGAGAAAGATATTGTCTCAGTGGAACAGAATACTTTCAGTGCAAAAAAAAGAGGGAGAGGTGACAGCACGTTATACGCTTGACGAAGATACGGAAGTATATGCGGAGTGTAAGATTAGCGTCAGAAAGAGCACAGAATTAGGCGATATCAATGAAGATGGGGAAATAAATCTGTTCGCCCTGATGCAATGCCTGAACCATGTCGCAAAGAAGATTACCCTGACGGGAAACGCATTCCAGGCGGAGGATATAGCGCTCCCGGAATCAATAATGATAGGTGATACAGCATTTGATTTTAATGACAGGACTTGCCTGATAAAAAATGATTATTTGGGATTTGCGGAAGCGGTTCCGGTCAAAGCAGACCGGGTTTTGGCCGATGGCAATGAATTAACACTGGTCGATAACTGTATTGATATCAAGGATTTAATTGAAGGTGAACATACCCTTGACATCAGCTTTGTTCATAACGGTCAGACTTATACCAGTGAAGCAAGAACATATTTTATGCTGCCGTCTAACAGTAAAAGCGATGATGAATTTCTGGAATATGCCAATTCAGTTATTGAGGACGCGAAAGATAAGCGCATTGCGATAAAGCGGGGAAATTTTCTGGAACAGAGCTGGGAGCGATTGACGGGCAGGAATTTTTTTCGGTCATCGGGTCAGTAAACAGCACATAACAATTAAGTTTTCACTCGTTTATGAGGATGAAACCTGGAAATATGGAACATTCCAGTACTTGGAATCAACCCGTGACAGAGCGAAGTGATAAAGGAGGTAGTAGAGATTCCTTCGGCTCCGGCAGGGTCAGAGTCGGAGGACTGCCGGGAGGTTTTAGCAAGATATCTTACAGAAACAGGATATAATGTTTCAGAGCTTGTTCTTGAGGAAACCTCGCTTAATGATGGGAATAAAGAATATGTTGGATTCCATGTCTATGAAGACTATTCCGATCATACTGCAACGGTAGGATGGTATGATGTACATAAGTCCACCCATGAAATTAAGGATGCAATAATGGGAAATGTAGTCCGGCCTGGAAATTAATTGATTCCCGGAATGGATTTCTTATAATAACCTTAAAATGAACAGAAAACCTTGAAAACACAGTGATTTCATCGTATACTTTATAAAGCATATCGCCGGACAGGCGATTAGGTTCACATGTCCCGAACAGGTGATTTAAGAATGTTAATTCAGGAGGATGTACAAAAATGAGCTATTTTATCTACTCAGATGTATCGCTGGATATTGAACGTGGTTTTGCCAAAGATGAGGATATTCGGTTTGTCCCTATGGAATATATGGTGGGAGGGGAATCCCATAGCTGTACAGAGCTTCAGTCGGATGAGGCGATGCACAATTTTTACGAGAGATTAAGACAAAAGCAGGAGACAAGCACCAGCCAGATTACACCTATCCACTATATCGAATGTTTTGAACCTCTGGTGAAAGAGGGGAAAGGGCTTATCTATCTCTGTCTTTCCAGCGGGCTGAGCGATACATTTTCTTCTGCAAGCCTCGCGGTACAGGAGCTGGAAGAGAAGTACGACAATGTGCAGATCGAAGTGGTAGACACACTGGGAGCAACCGGTGGGATGGGGCTCCTTGCGGAGCTGGCGGCAAAGAACCGAAGCGGAGGAATGAGCCTTGCCGAGAACGCGGAGGATTTAAGAAAGCATGCGCTGGACATCCAATATTGGTTCAAGGTCGAGGACTTGATGTACCTGCACCGGGGCGGACGTGTGTCAGCAGCGACCGCGATCGTGGGGACTGCGCTGAACATTAAGCCGATCTTAACGATTAACAGCGATGGAAAGCTTGATACGATCGACAAAAAGCGCGGCAATAAGCTGGCGATGAAGTCTCTGATCAGCCATTTTGACGCCACATATAATGCCGGGCTTGGGAATTCAGTCTATATCTGCTGCGCGGACTGTACGGCGGACGCAGAAAAGCTGAAAGCAGAACTTCTGGCAGCGCATCCTGATCTTGATGTGAAGATAACGATGCTGAGTCCAATCATCGGTGCGCATACAGGTCCGGATATGCTATCCCTGATACATTTTGGAAAGGATAGATAAAGTAAGGCCGGGAATCCGTTTTCAGATTCCCGGCCTTACTTATCGTCCTGGTAAACTATACCGCTTTTTTCATTTTATTCCACAATACCAAGGCGGCGACAGAGGCTCCGATCATGACAAAACCGCCCAGATACAGTAATGTGTTGCCGATCTCAAAATCGACAAGGATGCCCACTTCTTCCTGGACATAGGAATGCCCATAAAAGATAAGGCACAAATTGAATATAGAGCCAATAATACACAGAATATTCAACTTGAAAATATTCAGCACCGCGATGATGCCGATAATCCCAAGAAAATACATCCCTGTATCTGCATCCATCAGGGAAATGCTTTGGCTGAATCCGAACGCGGAAGCAGAGCAGTAGGGAAGGAACAAAGAAAGAACCGCCACGGCGCATCCTCCCCAAAGGACAAAGTTACCGATGTTGTAAGTTTTTTTCGGCTTTGTTGTAGGTACGTTGAATCCGGCAGGATTGGGAATGAATGAAGTCCCGCCCAAATTATTTCCAGGAGCTTTCGGCGCGCCCGGTCCCGGAGTCCCGTTTCCCGGCGTCCCTGGTCCAGGTCCAGGAGATGGACGAAAGCCTCCGCTAGGCGTCGCGGCTGTGTTGTTTACAGGCGGGTTCGGCCCAGGACCCGCTCCAGGCGTCGGCGCCGCTCCTGGACTTACAGTCGGCTTGCCGCAGGACGGGCAGAATTTGACGCCGTCCGGTAAATTCGCTCCACAATGTTTGCAAAACATAATTTTTCCTCCTCATCGTAAAAAGTAGTGTTTTACTCTCATGCATTTTATGCCAGAAGCGCTTTGGCGCATAAGCATAACTTGCAATAAGCTCTTGATAATTATACCATTTATATGCCTAAAAAGCTAATAATATTTAGTATTTGTCGCTGATGCAAAACTATGTTACACTGTAGTTAGCGTGCAAATAAACGTGTCAGCACACAAGGAGGAGAGAGATGTTTTGTCATAATTGTGGAACAAGATTAGAGGAAGGGGCGGCATTTTGTCCTGAGTGCGGAGCAAAACAGGAGCAGGTAAACGTTTCGCAGGAGTTTAGTCCGGCATGGGAGGAGAATACCCGGACCTCGGAAGAGGATATAATGACCGGCGGTGTAGGCTCTATGTCTGACGGGACAGGGGATATGCCGCAGAATCCAGAAGGGAATAAGAAAGGCAGCAGTAAGACGTTTGTCATCGCGATCGCCGCGGTGATCGTTCTGGGAATCGCAGTCGGAGTGGGTGGTTTCTTCCTCTGGGAGAAGATGTCGCCGCCGAAGGAGGACACCCTTCAGACCGCGCAGAAATCAGAGTCGCTCAAGAAGTCTGAGAAGGCGGCAGGCGATGTAGAAGAGGGAAAAGAGAAAAAAGAGGACGAAAAGGAAAAGGACGGCGGGAAAAAGCAGGAGAAAAAGGAAGACACGGAAAAGGAGAAAGACAATGAAAGCGAAGCCGTGAATCCAGAAGAGAAAGCGCAGGAAAAAGTGGAAGAAAAGCCGCGGGAACAGCCAAAGGAGAAGACATATATTCATGAGTATGAGGTGGTCCAGGGGATGCGGACGTGGACGGATGCGGACGCGTACTGCCAGTCACAGGGTGGGCATTTGGCGACGGTAAACAGTCAGGAAGAATTTAACCAGATCGTAGCAAAGGCGAACGAAACAGGCTGCGTGGTCTTATGGCTTGGAGCTTCGCGCAGAGATGGGAACAGCGATTTCCAGCTTGTGATAAACGAACCTGATTCCTACTATGCATGGGCAGCGGGCGAGCCGAATAATGAGGGAGGAGCGGAGAACTGTCTGGGTATGATGAAGGTAAAAGGCGAGTGGAAGATGTACGATATGCCGAATGATGTGAGCGCCTATTACAATGCGAATAAAGTAGGCTTTGTCATGGAGAAGGAGATCGAACAATAGCATGAAAAGAAAAATAATAAGGCGTGCCGCGATGGTATTTCTTCTGGCTACAGTGCTCATCGGGTGCGCAGTGTCGGGAGGATGCCGGGGCGAAGAGCCGGGACACGATAGAGAATCTGATGAGAAGGAGTCGGTGGAGCCTCCTTCAGAGGGTGAGGATGAGCCGGAGTCCGCGGAGAAGGAGAAAGAAAAAAAGGGGCCGGAGCTTAGAGAGGAAGAGCAGAGAAAGCAACGGATTGCTGGAATTATTTCCGGTATGACCCTCGAGGAAAAGGTATGCCAGCTCTTTATGGTGACCCCGGAGCAGCTTACCCATGTGAATACGGTGATTCAGGCAGGGGAGGCCACAAAGGCCAGCCTCGAAAAGTACCCAGTCGGCGGGATTGTCTACTTTAAGCAGAATATCCTTGACGAGGAGCAGATCAAGACGATGATCACAAATTCCCGGTCGTATTCTAAATATCCGCTCTTTATCGGAGTGGACGAGGAAGGCGGATCCTTGGTGGCAAGAATCGCCAATAATGAGGGGTTTAGTGTGGAAAAAGTGCCGGATATGCAGACGATCGGCGCGTCACAGGACATAGAGGAGGCATACCAGGCAGGACAGACGATTGGAACCTACCTTTCCGACCTTGGTTTTGACATGGATTTTGCACCGGTGGCGGATGTTTTGACGAATCCGAATAATACGGCGATTGGAAAGCGTTCCTTTGGTCCAGATGCAAAGGTGGATGCACAGATGGTGGCGCAGGTGGTGAAAGGGCTTGAGGAGCGTAATGTCAAAGCGGTTCTAAAACATTTTCCCGGACACGGAGGGACTGACGGTGACAGCCATGAAGAGGCGGTCGCGAATGAAAGAACGCTGGAGCAGCTGGAAGAAACGGAGTTCCTTCCCTTCATTTCCGGTATCCAGGCAGGGGCCAAGTTTGTCATGGTGGGACACATTTCCCTTCCGTCAGTGACAGGCGACAACACTCCAGCGACCCTTTCCCCCGCGATCATAGGAGGACTTCTGCGGGAAAGATTAGGATTCGACGGCGTAGTCATCACAGATTCCATGAGTATGGGAGCAATTACGAACTACTATACTCCGGCAGAAGCGGCAGTAAAAGTTATCCAGGCTGGAGGCGACATGGTCCTGATGCCGGCAAATTTTGAGCAGGCGTATGAAGGCGTCCTGGAAGCATTGCGAAATGGAACGCTCAAGGAAGAGAGAATAGACGAGTCTGTTTACCGGATTCTGGATTGTAAAATAGAATAGCCGTAATCTGAGGACCCAAAATGGATAGTAGGGAGATATCATGATTATTATTGCATGTGTAGACGACAAAAACGGGATGATGTTCTACGGACGCCGCCAGAGCCGGGACCGCGTCCTGATAGAGGATATACTCCTTGAGTGTACGGGAAAGAAATTAAGGATGGCCCCGTATTCTTATGCTTTGTTTGAAAAAGAAACAGATGCGGGCATCCTGGTATCGGAAGATTTCCTTGCGGCGGCCTGCGGGGAAGACTATTGTTTTGTGGAAAATGGAGACGCGATGGCCGATCATCTGGAAAAGGTGCGGGCAGTCCTTTTGTACCGTTGGAACCGGGTATATCCGGCAGACGTGTATTTCCCGCTCAATCTGGCGGATGGGAGCTGGGAACAAAAGGCGAGGGAGGAGTTTCAAGGCTCCTCCCATGAAAAGATCACCAGGGAGTGGTATGAAAGAGCGGGATAAAAAACGATAGTCTATGCAAATTCAGTCCAATGGCAAAAGGAGAGATATCTTAAATATAAAGTTCATTTTCCTTTCTTACGGAACATACTTTTTTCATTGCCAATGCGGCAACGGAAACCATTGTACTGCTTACCTTGCGTGCAGATTGAGGACATTCGGCAACACAGCGCATACAAGAGATGCATTTCTTGCTATCTGAGATTTTAAGGTTTTCCGTGTCGATCGCCCCGGCAGGACATCGGTTGGAACAGAGCCCGCAGCCGGTACATTTGGCGTCTGCTTTTGGGATTAGTGTGCTTCCGCCGGCTTTTTTATAGGGTCTGTTTCCTGGGATTTTAAGAGTCGTATCGCAGGCGGCAGTATCGGTCATTTTTTGGTAGATTTTTTCGGCAAAATCTTTGAGCTGGGCTTTATCCTGCTTGTCGGGTCTGCCGGCAGCATATTGGTGCATGATGGAATGCTCGGCAACTGCTGAAATGGCGGCGATCACTTTGAAATCGCTCTGTTCGGCTAAGTCGTTTAATTCAATGAGCGTATCTTCGTAGGCGCGGTTACCGTACACGCAGACAAGGACACACGGAATCTGACTGCCGCGAAGTTTTGCCAGTCTTTCGGCGGCAACGGACGGGACGCGTCCGGCGAAAGAGGGTACGGCTATAACGGCGATGTCGTACTCTTGAAGATTAAAAACACGAAAGTCTGTTTTGGGGTCAGACAAATCGATTTTATCTGTGACATCGTAGTTCCATTCTGATATTAAGCTGTCAACGACCCGCTGGGTTCCTCCGGTCGGGCTGAAGATGATTTGCGAAATTTTCATGTTTTCTCCTCCTGTAATTTTAAAGTTTACAACAATTATAGCATATATTCAGCCGCAGTCCACTGCCGACTGAATATTAAAAAGTAGTTGCATTTAAAGAAGGGCAGGTATATGATTAATACGAAAATGTTATCGCGATAACAAAAGAAAGAAGGAAGTGTTATGAGTAAAAGCGAAATGGTGAATGAGAAAAGTATCCGCATGATGTACCGCCGGGACTGTGCTCTGCTCGCCGTCTTCGTCGCCGCAATGTGGAGCATTCTGACTCCGGTCATGCTGACGGTGCTGGATCTGGCCCCGAATGGGACAGTGAAGGCGATCGTGATCTGTGTGGCGGTGATCAGCGGCGCGGCGCTGACCTGGGGCATGCTGGCAGTATTTTTCCATATTAGGAGGAATCGGGATACGATCTACAAGGAAGACTTGGAGAATCTAGCTGTTTTGAAAGGGCAGAAAGGTAAGGAGGATCCGTCATGAGAGATGATAAAAAGACACAGGTTTCAGAGAAGAAGAATGACAGTAAGATGGAGAAAGTTCTGCTTATTGTTGATATCTTTTTTGTGATGGTTCTCTGCTTTATCGTGCTTATGATCACGATGTTTTTTCAGAATGCCGGCGGAGGAGTGGACGCGTCGGAAGGATATCAGATCGTGCCGGCCACGGCAATTCTTGTCGCAGCACTGCTTGCAGGATATCTGATCTTTTTGGTGAAGCAAAGCAAAAAGGATCTGAAGGAAATCATTGATTTATCTTATGAAGATAAAAAGGGGGATTAGGCAATGAGTATTTGGACGATTATGAATGGAGCGGCTTGGGCGCTCTGTGCGTTTTTTATATATTTGCTTCTTAGCGATCTGATTACGGTGGAAAGAAAGAATGCTGAGGAACAAAGGAAAGATTCCGCCAAAGGAAATGAATCAGGAGGGGACAGGGATGGAAGGACAGAAGAGTGATTTCATAGAGGAACAGGACGGGAAAGAGAAGAAAGGCCAGTCCCTTTCAAGGGTCTTAGGTCCCATGCACATCTGGGCTTTGGGAGTGGGGATCGTGTTGGTCGGGGAGTTTATGGGATGGAATTTTACCATCGCAAAGGGAGGCTCGTTGGGAGCGGTCATCGCGCTCTGGACCGTGGCGATCTTTTACATTATGATCGTGATGATGAATACGGAGATGGGCTCTGTCATGCCGGAAGCAGGCGGACAGTATACGATGGCAAAGTATCTGCTCGGGCCGCTTGCGGCATTTAACATCGGACTTATGCTGGTATTCGAGTATGCTATGCTAGAAGCGGCGGACGCGCTTGTGGTCGGAGAAATCCTGGAATCCTTGAACCCGGATATTGACCCGCTTCCTTACATCATCCTGAGTCTGTTGTTCCTCACCTATTTGAATTACCGAGGGGCATATGCCACGCTGACCTTGAACTTTATTATCACGGCAGTGGCGTTTGTGACATTGTTCATCTTGTTGTTTTCCACGAATTTTTACGATCCACAGGCAACGCTTCTGAATCTGAAGGAACTGACTGACGGCCTGCCGTTCGGCTATTTGGGAATCATTGCGGCCATGCAGTTTTCCGTATGGTTTTTCCTGGGGATTGAGGGAGGCGCCTTGGCAGCGGAAGAATGCCGTTCTACCAGCAGATCTCTCCCGGTGGGCTCTATGGTGGGGATTGCTACGCTGCTGATCGGTGCGACCACAACCTGGCTGGTATGTTCCGGCCTGGTTCCCGCGGATGAGCTGGGAATATCTTCCTATCCGCTCTACGATGCGGCCAGGGCCACGGGCAAGCTTTTTGTAATCGTGGCGCTCTTTGTCGGCACAGTTATGGCATGCCTGGCGTCCGCGAACGGATGTATCAACGACGCCAGCCGGGCATGGTTCGCTATGTCGCGGGATACGTTGATTCCAGGATTTTTCGCGAAGACACATCCGAAATACAACACACCGTATCGGGCGACCGTATTCCTTCTTCCGATCTCACTGGCGTTTGCATTTACGGGAATGCTGGATCAGGTGGTGGCGTTCTCGATCTTTTCCGCATTGGTGGTATATGTGCTGACAATTATCATGATGTTCCGTTTTCGGAAAATGTATCCGCTCGGCACGATCGAGCGGGGCTATATCGCGCCGATTCACCCGGTTCCCGCGGTCATCGCGTCCGTGCTGGCGTTCCTTACCTTACTTGGGATGTATCTGGGGTACTGGATCAACATGGTTGGCGGTGTGATATTCTATTTCCTGGCATCCATCTGGTTTATGAAGAGAAGGGCAAAATTTATAGATAAGAAGAATTTCTTAAGGGCTGGCGCCGAAAAATGGCCGAAGCCGCAGGTATAGTGGATATATAAGGGGAGAAATTCGGTTGAATGAAAACTTAAATTCCGTAATCGGGAAATTATCTGAAAATCCTGATTGCATAATAAATCCTCCAATGGTATAATGAAAAGATCGCTATATAGAAATACAGGAGGATGATGAGTATGGAACATACTGAGGTCAAAGAAAATAAGATGGGCGTTATGCCTGTCCCGCGGCTTTTAATAACAATGTCTCTACCGATGATGATTTCGATGTTGGTACAGGCATTGTATAATATTGTGGATAGCATGTTTGTAGCCAAGCTCAGCGAGGGCGCGCTGACAGCGGTTTCTCTGGCGTTTCCAATCCAGACACTTATGATCGCTGTTTCGGTGGGAACAGGAGTCGGCATTAACGCGCTTTTGTCAAGAAGCTTGGGGGAGAAGAATTTTGAGGGGGCGAACAGCGTTGCAAAGAACGGGATTTTCCTCGGACTGATGAGCTGCCTGGTCTTTGCCTTGTTCGGACTATTCGGCGCTGGATTTTTCTTCCGTATGCAGACGGATGACCCGGAAATCGTCCATTACGGAACACAGTATTTGACGATCATCTGCGTAATGTCAGTCGGTATTTTTATGCAGGTCACGTTTGAACGGTTGATGCAGTCTACAGGAAAGACAATCTATAACATGATAACACAGGGAACCGGGGCGGTTATCAATATCGTTCTCGATCCGATTTTGATTTTTGGCCTATTCGGTTTTCCGAAAATGGAGGTGGCCGGGGCGGCTGTCGCGACAGTGACAGGGCAGATTATTGCCGTCATCATGTCTTTTTATGCAAACCTTACGAAAAATAAAGAGATCAATATCAATATGCGGCATTTCCGGCCAGATGGGAAAACGATTGCGGCGATCTATAAGGTTGGAATTCCCTCGATCATCATGCAGGCGATCGGTTCGGTCATGACATTCTTCATGAATAAGATCCTGCTGATGTTCTCATCCACTGCGGCGGCAGTGTTTGGAATTTATTTTAAGCTGCAGAGTTTTGTTTTTATGCCTGTGTTCGGGCTGAATAACGGCATGGTTCCGATCATTGCGTACAATTACGGCGCGAAGAACCGGAAACGTATCATAGAAACGATGAAGTTAAGCATTGTGGTAGCGATCGGTATCATGGCAGTTGGATTTGCAATCTTCCAGATTGCTCCGGAGTTTATGCTCCGCAGGCTGTTCGATGCCTCAGAAAATATGGTAGAGATCGGGGTTCCGGCGCTTCGGATCATATCCTTAAGCTTCATATTTGCAGGGGTCGGCGTCGTATCCGGCTCGGTATTCCAGGCTTTGGGGAACGGAGTATACAGCCTGATCGTGTCAGCGGCAAGGCAGCTTATTGTGATCTTGCCGGTAGCATACCTGTTCGCTAAGTTTTTCGGGTTGGGTATGGTGTGGTGGTCGATCGCGATCGCGGAACTGGTATCCCTTACCTTATCGTCCATACTACTTGTACGGATATACAGGATGAAGATCAAACCAATACCGGATAAAGGCACGGCGTAGCGTTGGCTATGCCGTTTCTCTGGGGTACGATTGCCAATGTATGTGACATACTCTGGTTTGATTGATACTAGTGTGCTGTCCTTATCATGCCTGTCTAGCCATTTGCTGATGAGGTGGCAAACCACACCTGCTGCGACAGCCACTAGAAAAGTAATGATGATTTCCATTTGAAAACCTCCTCCCATTGTCGGGTGTAGGTTGGACAAAATAGAAATTATAACATATCAATTGACATTCTTCTATCTTTTTCTTAAAAGGCAATTAATAATTTACCTGCGCGGTCGTTATTTTTATCGCCTGGCATGTCGATAACATAAATATGACTATGACGATAAACGTAAGGAGTATAAGCCGATGACAATAGCAGAAAGAATAGCGGCGCTGCCGGCAGCGGCCAATACGGCGGAACCGTTCCAGGCAAAACTAACCCAGGGACATATGCCGCAGGGAGAAAAGACAGGCGCCCAAGGGACGGGAAGCGAGGGCGCAGGCGGGAAGTTGGAAGCGCAGAGCGGATGGAAGAAGGCGGACGATTCAAGGATAACGGCTTCTCTTTTTGCTGTTGATTATTCGGGATATACGAAAGAAGATGCGATTAACAAGCAGTGGAGAAAGATGAATACATTTAATATACAGGATGTCCTGGACGGCACGGTGGACAGGTCGAATCTCACTTTAAGCGCGTCGGAGATCGAGAGAAGGCTCAGAGAAGGGAGCCTGTTGGACGAGGTAAGCGACGCGGATCTTAGTATGTTGAAATTTGAGTTCCGGGGCGTTCAGTTCCATTCTGCCTCCATCGAATCCGGGGAATTTAACAGAAAGACCGATTATCTTGCTTCGCGCTATGCGGCGATGGAGGATAAGATTAAGAATATATACAGCGGGGTAGAGCAGAAGGAGCGTCTCTGTGAGCTGAGAGTGATCTATGAGGACGCGCTTGAGGGCGCTGCCAGGGAATACTCGGAAACGGTGGGAGGAATTCTTGAAAGGTACGGCGTTACCGGGGAGACGCAGAAGATATATGAGTCTTTTAAATCAGGAGTAGAGGAGAGGATCGACGAGTATAGGGCTTTCCTGAAGCAGAATCCTGGATTTACCGGGGCGGAGGGAACCAAAGACGCCTGGCTTGCGAAGGACGACGAGTATGTCGCCGCTATGCTGCGGGAGAGGGAGGTTCCATCCAAAGCAGGAGGAAAGAGCGGAGGATATACCTTGAAGGATCTGGACGCCCTGGGGCAGTATGCGTCCGGGCTTTCTGCGATGGAGCGGAAGGTCAATGTTTACGATATGAATGAGGAACGGCTGGGGCTTGACCTTGCCATGGCTGCCATGAAGACGGATAAGCTCTCAGGGGCGGACGGAACCAGCGCTTTTCTTAAGGATACGCTGCAAAGAACATTTGAAGGATTTCGGAGGGCTTATATCCAGGGGATTCTTGAACGTTTGGCAGAGGCGCGCAGGAAGGGCGGGACTTCCTATGATACCCGCGGATTCGCGGCGTTGGATGAGGATTCCGTCTGGAAGGTATATGATAAGACCATGGAAGAGTACCGGCGCTTTGGCGATGTGATGCGTGCGCTCATCAAAGGGGCGGAGTTTGGGAAAAGCCAGTATTCTGAAAAGGTGCGGTCAGGACAGACGAACGGGATTTACCGTTATCAGAACGGTACGGCCTATTGGAACCATTTCTTTGGCAGCGTGTCGGATACGAAGAACGGTTCCTACGACAAGACGGGAAGCGCCTATGAGCAGTATATGCTGGGGTGGCTGGATTTTGACGGCAGTCTGCGGGGAAGGGATGGAATCCGCATGAACCTGATACAAAACCCGGCGGCGCTTTCCCATGCGGGACAGCTGGGCAGCCTGCTGAATAAGAATGCATAAGTCGCCTGGCCAGGCGCGGGAACAAAAGGAGAACCGTGATGACAGAATTAAATAAGTCGGTGCTTCGCATCCTGCTGAAAGACCGGACGACAAGACGGAATATCATCTGGGCGACGGAGGATTATGTGGAATACGGGGACGCTTACCAAGCGGACAGGCCGATCACGGCAAGTCTGATTACGGGAGCAAATGCGTCCATCGTGCAGCCGCGCAGTACGAAGGGGAAGTCCAGGAGAACGAACCGGACTAAGATGAAGGCGGAGGTATCCACTCCCTCCTGGATCTGTAACCAGCAGAATAACCTGGTGGACGCGGCATGGTTTAAAAGAGAAGATGTTTTTAACATGTCGCAGGATAACGGTTGGGTGACGAAAGAGGAACCGATCGTATTTGGAGAAGAGCGGGGACGCAGGTGGGTGGATTATGTGGATGCAAGGAGGCTGGAGATCGCTTGCGGAGAGGCGCCGTATCTGACAAGCAGATATGATGTGCAGACAGGGGAGCCGATCAAGGTAAAGGACCGTATTGGTTTTTTTGACCGTAAGCTTAGGGTTGTAAATGAGAACGCGTCCAACGAGGAAGAGTGGATGAAATGGGCGTACCGGTCTCTTGAGAGTGTCTATGGATTTGAATTTCAGGGCGACAGCCTGCTCCTTGGCAGAAAGAACCTGCTGGATACATTTGTGGAAAATATGGAATATCGGTTTGAGCGGGAGCCGTCGCAGGAGGAATTGAGGAGGGCCGCCCGCATCATTTCCTGGAATATATGGCAGATGGACGGTCTGACGTTTACCGTGCCGTTCGGGGAGGCGGGGAAAGAATCTTGTAAAATACATGACTGGCGTTCTAAAGTGACGTTTTTATACAGCTCCCTTTTGAAGAAAAGTTGAGGAGAATACTGAGGATATTTCATGGATAATATACAATTACTGGATGAATTGATCGTAGGTCGCGTAGAACCCCATATCTATGCGTTTACTACGAACACGGTGCCGGATTATCTGAAGGTAGGGGATACCTTCCGTCCGGTGTCTGTGCGCCTGAATGAGTGGCGGAAATATTTCCCGGATCTGGTGAAAGAATTTGATAGTAAAGCAACGATTACGCCGGAAGTCTTCTTCCGGGATTTTGCCGTGCATCAGTTCTTGGAGGCAGACCTTAAGAAGCACAGGCTGACGCCGCAGGAGGTTCCCTGCGGCGTGTACTATTCCAAAGAATTTTTTAAGGATACCAGGGAGGCGGATGTAAAAGCGGCGGTCAAGGATATACAGGAGAGCTATCAAAACGGGGAAGACAAATATCAGTACTACAATTCACAGACGAGCCTGCCCGAGGTACATACCTACGCGTCTACAGGCTGGTGGCAGCCAAGGCCGAACCAGGCGGAAGCAATCCGCAATTTTAAGGCGGCGGTAAGGGGCGGGCGCACGAACCTTCTGATGTATGCAGTCATGCGTTTTGGAAAGTCTTTCACAGCCCTTTGCTGTGCGAAGGAGATCTCAGCCAGGACAGTCCTGGTGGTATCTGCGAAGGCGGATGTACGGGAAGAATGGAAGAAAACGGTCCAGAGCGCGGACAATTTCCGTAAGGATTACACCTTCCTTTGTGCCGACGAGTTGAACCGGGATGAAAACGCTGTGAAAAATGAGATGGACCGCGCAAAGGGCGCGGTGATCTTTCTGACGCTCCAGGATCTTGCGGGCGACGAGATCAAAGAGAAGCATAAGGAAATCTTTTCGGGTACGATTGACCTTATGATTGTCGATGAGACGCATTACGGCGCGAGGGCCAAAAGCTATGGAAAGGTACTCCGCACTTCCGGGTATGAAAGGGATGTGAAAGATAAATATCTGGATGAGGATTTCATCGAGCTGGAGGAAGCGCAGGAGCAGCTGAAAGCGCTGCGTGTGAAGATCACGCTCCACTTGTCAGGAACGCCGTACCGTATTCTGATGGGCAGTGAATTTGCCAAAGAGGATATCGTGGCGTTCTGCCAGTTTTCTGATATTGTAAAGGAACAGGAAGCGTGGGATGCGGCAAACGACGCCCTCCCGGAGGGAAAGCAGCAGGAGGAATGGAAGAACCCATATTTCGGATTCCCTCAGATGGTACGTTTTGCGTTTGTACCGAACGCCTCCGCGAAGGCACTTTTGGAAAGGCTGAAAAGCAAGGGGACGACCTATGCGTTTTCCGCCTTGTTCAAGCCCAGGTCGCTTACAAGGCAAAGCGACGGAAGCCATAAGAAGTTTATCCATGAAAAAGAAGTACTGGACTTATTTGCGGCGATCGACGGCAGCAAAGAAGACGGAAGCGTCCTCTCCTTTTTGGATTATGAGAAGATCAAGGAAGGTAAGATGTGCCGTCATATCGTATGCGTGCTGCCCTACTGCGCGTCCTGCGACGCTCTGGAAGAGCTGTTTACTGCCAATGCCGGTTCGTTCCGGAATTTGGGCCAGTACAAAGTGATTAATATTTCCGGGGTGGACAGACAGAATCAGTACCGGAGCGTGTCCGCGGTAAAAAAGGCGATTGCGGACTGTGAAAAAGAAGACCAAAAAACAATCACGTTGACCGTAAACCGAATGCTGACGGGCAGCACGGTGGAACAGTGGGACACCATGATATTTCTCAAGGATACAGCTTCGCCGCAGGAGTACGACCAGGCTGTTTTCCGGCTGCAAAACCAGTATATACGCCGATATGAGAATGAATCCGGCGAGACAATCCATTATAATATGAAACCCCAGACACTCCTGGTGGATTTTGACCCGCATCGGATGTTTGTGATGCAAGAGCAGAAATCACTGATCTATAATGCCAATACGGACACAGCAGGAAATTCGCATCTGCGGGAGCGAATGGAGGAGGAGCTGCGTATCTCGCCCATTATCACGCTGAACAAGGATCGCGTCGAACAGGTGAAAGCGACGGATATCTTAAGTGAGATCAGCCGGTATTCGGGCAGCCGGGGAGTCCGGGAGGAAGCGCAGGACATCCCTGTCGACACGTCGCTTTTCTCAATAGAGGAGATTTTAAACGAGGTTCGGAGGCAGGCACAGATCGGCTCGAGGGGCGGCCTGCAGACGGAAGGCTATCAGGGCGGCGAAAATGGGACGGATATGGATGAACCAGAAGAGGGAGGCGGTCTTGGCGCCGCCGGGGAGAGAGGCGGCCCTGAAGAAGAGGAAGGAATGGAAGACGGCTCTGAAAACACAGGCAGCGAGGATGAGACGGAACTTGATGCGCTGGAGAATAAGTTTAGGACCTATTATTCGAGGATTCTGTTCTTTGCATATCTGACAGAAGATACCACCGCGTCCCTGGACGACATTTTATCGTGCGCCGAAACCTTCGACAACCGCCGTATCATGGCAAATCTTCAGTTGGACAAAAACGTGCTGCATCTCATGAGACGGCATATGAACCCGTTCATCCTCAATACGCTTGACTATAAGATCCAAAATATTAATCAATTGTCCCATGATGATTCGATCCCTCCGGTCCAAAGAGCAATGACAGCGGTGAACAAATTTGGGAAATTATCGGAATCGGAGGTCACGACGCCGATCCATATCGCGGAAGCGATAATAGGAATGATCCCGGACGATTGCTTTCAAAGAGTCGGCATGACGGATCATAAAATACTGGACATTGCCGGCAAGATGGGCGAATTTGCCGTGGCTGTCTGCAGAAGATGCGCCCGTCTGGGCATACCGACAGAGAAGATCAAGGATTCGGTATTGACGGTTGCGACTTCGCCGGCCGCATATGAATTTACACGGAAGATGTACCGGATCCTGGGATTAAGTACAAAGTCAATCGCGGGGAGGTTCTGTTCGTATGACCTCCTTGACATAAAGACGGAAGACGGGGATGTTGATATTGAGAGAATCACGGCATTACTGACGCAGGGGAAAAGCTTCGGCGAGATATCTCTGAAGGAGGATGCAGGTGAGGAAGGTGGTAATATGGTATTTGACGCAGTTGTGGGCAATCCACCCTATCAAGAAGAGGACGGCGGGGCAGGGGCCAGTTCAAGGCCGATCTACCCTGATTTTGTAAATATTGCCAGGGGGCTTGAGCCAGATTATGCTTCTGTGATTATTCCTACGAGATGGTACACTGGCGGGAAAGGCGGGAAGGAGATGGATGAGTTCAGGGATTCTATGCTGGACGACATTCATATCAGGGAGCTGCACGACTGCCTGCACCCGGAGGACATTTTCCCGGACACGAATAATCGGGGAGGCGTCTGTTATTTCCTGTGGGACAGAGAGTATGACAGCTCGAAGAGTATGACAAAGATCGTGACGCATGAGAGCGGAACAAGGACAAGTACGGATGAACGCCGTCTCAGGACAGAGGGGCTTGATATTTTTATCCGGGATCACAGAGCGCTTGACATACTCAGAAAAGTGATGGGGGAGGCCAACGGCGTGATGTCGGAGCATGTGTCGTCCCGGAAGCCTTATGGCATAGAGAGTAATATTGTAAAAACGGGCGATTGGCGAACGTCCCCCGAAGGAATGGCATCGCCGTTAAAGTGCGTGGGAAAGGGAAGAAAATACGGCTATGTGGAGAAAGAACTGGCCGTTTCGCATAAGGAACTGATCGATGTCTGGAAGGTGTTTACGCCAAGGGCCAATAATATAGGGACAGAACTAAGCGACGATAACCTGAATACATTGATCGGAGAGCCGGGCACCATCTGCACGGAGGCGTACATCGTTATCGGCGGAAAGCTTAGGCTAAATGAAGAAAGCGCAGAGAATCTTGCCCGGTACTTTCAGTCTAGGTTTGTGAGGTTCATGCACAGCCTGGCAAAAGCAAGCCATGATGCCACCTCGAAAACGTACCGTTTCGTACCTCTGCAGGATTTTAATGAGGAATGGACGGATGAAAAGCTCTATGCGAAATATAAGCTGACGAAAGAAGAGATCCGGCATATTGAGAAAAGTATAAAAGCGATGTGACGAGGAACGCTCCATTTACGGGAGGCGGAACTGACAGATGTTTTGTCAGTTCTGCCTCCTGATCTGTTCACCGTAAATGAGAGGATACCTTATCAGGCATGATTCTTCTAAATTTTCTCTGCGCATATCGACTGCAGAGATCTGATGGTTATCATAAGAGGTGTAGTAGTAAATGCCCTTATCCACGTTACAGCAGGACGTATAGAGTGTGATCTCGCATCCGCCGTCTTCTGTTTCGCAGCATCCGCGGGGCTGGCAGACGGAGCCAAGGATATGGAAAAACTGGGCCACGCTGTCGGATTCAGACGTCCCGGAGCGGGAGTTCATTTTTGTGAAAGCAGCTCTGACAAAACGGGCCTGGGAAGAGAGATCCCCCGGCAGGCCGAACGCGCCCATGCCAAGACTGTAAGTTTTAAGCGACAGTTTGGACGAGAAAAGGTTCTGGGGCGGCTTACAGGAAAGCGCCATATAATTATTCAGTTGGAAAAGCTGTTCCGGAAACGGCGGATTGTTGGTAAGGATGCCGGGCGGGTTGTCATAGATTTTAAGTCCGTCCTGCACGGATTCCACAGTGATGGCTTCGCTTCTGTCGGCGACCAGCCAATGGAGCTGGGCGGCCGGGAGATCGTCGCTGAATGGGGTATTTGTCAGGTTGATCGAGCCAAGAAGCCTACGTACATCTTTCACGGAAGAGCATTGGCCAAGGATCCAGGGGATGAGTTCAAATTGGGCGATATTATCCTTTTGTAAATCAACGTCATTGTAAATGGCGTTATCCACAAAATTCAGTCCCGCTATAGCCAGCCCTTTTTCGTTTGCCGCATCATAATATAGAGGGAAGTCCTCACACACATACGCAATGCCGATCATTGCATGGTGAGTCATGAGCGGAGTCGTTCTGCGGAAATAAAAGGGATATCTGCGAGGGGTTACAACGACCTCCTCGGTATAGGAACAACTATTATCCAGTGTACGTCCAAAATAAAAATCTTTTGTCATATATGTTGCCGCTGTACACATACTATATCGTCTCCTTTCAATGGGGTCAGAATTAGTATATGCTTTCTTTTAGGAAAAAATCCAATATCTATGGATTGTTTCGTGCTTTGTGTTGGAAGCGTATATGACACAACTATTCCACATTTTGCTGGTACAATCATAAAGAGGAGGTGCGCTATGGCTGAGATCTTAATTGTTGAAGACGATGAGGCGATTGCAAATCTGATATATATGCATCTGAGTGACGAAGGATACCGCTGTGTATGTGCCTTTGACGGGGAAAGGGGAGCAGATATTTTGGAGGGGCGGGATTTTGACCTTGTGCTTCTTGATATCATGCTTCCGGGAATAGACGGGTATGAGTTGATGGAATATATCAGGCCGAGAGGAACGCCGGTGATCTTCCTAACGGCAAAAGGGGAAGTGAAGGACCGGATCAAAGGGCTGAGGATGGGGGCGGACGATTACCTTGTAAAGCCGTTCCAGCTGGGGGAATTGTCGGCGAGAGTGGAGGCAGTCCTTAGGCGTATGGGGAAAAATGAAAGGCGGCTGAAATTTCATGATATTGTGATCAACCTGGATTCCAGGCAGGTTACGAGGGGAAACGAAAATGTTGACTTGACAATAAAAGAGTTTGATCTGTTGGTGGAGCTGGTGAGAAACAAAAATATTGCGCTTTATCGCGACAGGCTCTATGAAAAGGTATGGAAGGAGATGTTTACCGGGGAAACGCGTACTTTGGACTCTCATATCCAAAGACTGCGCAGGAAGCTGGGACTGGAGGAGCAGATCAAAACAGTTTTTCGTATCGGCTACAGACTGGAGGGTTAGGATGCGGCTGTTCACAAAGATTTTTATCAGTGTCATCACAGTATTTGGCATTGCGTTTTTGGCGGCAGGCTATTTCATACTTTCCTATTCTTTTGAGTCCAAAATCAGCCGTGAGTTGGAATTTGCCTTGCAGCAATATAAATATGATAAATTTACGGTTCAGGGCAGGGTGTTTTCAGGCGGGGACAGTGATTTTGAAGAAATGGGAAAGGAGATTTCTGTACCAGCATGTTTTCTTTTTGAAGGCCAGCCGGAAGTTTGCACAGGGGAAAGGGAAGATTTCAGGGGAATCGTCCTTGGCGGCCTGCCGGAGGATTCTTATTGGTACAAGGTGGTGCATACGGAAGCGGAAAGTTTCATTCTTATCGGCAGCAGGATGGAACTTAAGGGCTGGAATATCGGACTTGTTACAAAGGCGGACATTACGGAGACGGTCCGGCAGCAGGAAATGCTGGGGAAATACTTTGAACGATTTTTCTATACTGCGATGGGGGCGGGAGTCCTTCTCATCACTGGTTTGTCGCTGTTTCTGACAAATCCGATCAAGAAGATGACGCGGGCGGCGGACCGGATTGCAGGCGGGTTATACTCGGAACGCCTATCCATCAGGAGCAGGGATGAACTGGGAGAGTTGGCGAACAGTTTCAATCGCATGGCGGATGCGGTGGAAGAGAATATTGAAGAGCTGAAAAGAAACGCACGGGAAAAGGAGGATTTTGTGTCGAATTTTGCGCATGAGCTGAAAACGCCGCTGACTTCCGTCATTGGCTATGCGGACAGGCTGTATCGAAGGGAGCTTACCCGCGAGGAAGTAAGAAAGGCTGCGTGGTATATCTGGAACGAGGGAATGCATCTGGAGGCGCTTTCATTGAAATTGATGGAGCTTACGAATTTGAATCGCCAGGATTTCCCACTTACAGTTATGCCGATCGGCGAATTTCTCATGGAGGATATCGACGGGGATATAGCGGGGGATATCACCGGGGATGCTGCCGGGGCGGCCGCCCCGGCAGGTGTAAAGATTCGGTTTCAGGCAGAGAAGGCCTATGTCAGGGCGGATTATGACCTGCTCAAGTCTTTGATGCGGAATTTGACGGACAATGCCGTAAAAGCGGAATGCAAAAATATCTGGATTAAAGGAAAGCAATGTGGAAAAGAATATTGTATCCGGGTTTCTGACGACGGAAAAGGGATTCCTGAAGAAGAGATTCCCCGGATCACGGAAGCATTTTACATGGTGGATAAGGCGCGCTCCCGAAAGCGGCACAGCGCGGGGATCGGACTGGCCCTGGTGCAGAGGATCGTGCAAATACATGGAGGGAGCCTCACGGTAGAAAGCAGGGAGGGGAAGGGGACGGTCGTGGAAGTGCGATTTCCCATAGCGGATGAGGGAGGTGCGGACGATGAGGATCGTGCGGATGACGCGGTGTAAAAACGATTGGCGTACGATATCCGGCATACTGGCGGTATGCATTTTTATATATGCCGGACACTCGGCAATGCAGGGACTTTTGAGAAAGCAGCGGACCGAACTTCTGTCCCAGGAGGGATATCTTTCGGCGGATCAGAATGAGACGAACAGTGAAACGCAAAAAACAAAAACAGGGCTATCTCCGTATGAACTGAGGGCAGTCCTTAGAAGCATGGAAGGATTCGGTGAGGAAGAACATTCGGAACTGTTCGGACGGCAGATGGGGAGGGACGAGGCAATTGCCGCGGGAAATCAGTGGATAGAGGAATTCTATCTGGCCTATATCGGGGAAGTCGAGATCACGCAGTCAGAGGGTAGGCGAGATATAGCGCTATCGTTCGGCATCAATAAGCCGGAAACGATCGATCCCCTTGTGGAAGAGGATCTGTATGGACACTGGACGATCCTTTATCATACAGAGGAGATGGATCTTACTCTGGTATTGAACGCGGTGACCGGGCAGGTACTTCGTATGAACGCAGAGTCCCATGCCCCGGAACGAAATTTTATGCGGATGGAACATACAAAGGGCAAGGTTCTTGCGGCCTTCGCCGATTCCCTTTCCCTGCACGGGGAAAATATTGTGGAAACGGACGGAAAGTATAATTACCTACATTTGAAGGAAGAGGGGCTGATTGCAGGGATAGAGGATGAGTGCTTCGCGTTATCGCAAGGGGACGGCGATACCGGTGATATCAGTGAGACTACGATAAGAAGGATCAGTCTGGAAGTGTTTGTAGACCGGTATTGGTATTGAACGCAAAAAGGCGCATGGTTCAGAATCTAAGAGACTGTTCCATGCGGCTTTACACGGTCATTTGAAGATAGAGCATGTAGGCTGATCTAATCTCCTATATTTACAATAAAATTCACATTAATCAAGATATTCTTCCAGGCATATCCCTCTTTGATAAATTTCTTTTGCCGCTTCTTTCCCTACATAGCGGTAGTGCCAGGGTTCGTAGATAATTCCGGTGATATCGCTTTTCCCATTAGGATAGCGCAGGATAAAGCCATATTTCCAGCTGTTTTTCATCAGCCATTTTTGTACCGGAGTGTCCTCCTGGCCCTTGTCCAGGCTTTGGTAATTGCTGTCCACAATATCCGCGGCCAGTCCTAGCTGATGTTCACTTGTCCCAGGAACGGCGATGGCTGTCCCCGCTTTTTCTCTAGCTTTCTCATCGCTATAGCCCTGATTTTTCAACAGATCAACCTCCGCGTTGAACAGCTCTTCCTGACGCGCCCATGTTCGGTAGGAGGAGCAGATGACCGGCGATAATCCCTTGGCCCGGCAGTCGTCCATCATATCCTGCAGGTCGGGGTAACATCGCTCATCAATCGATTGTCCGTTTCTTAACTGTATGACGTTTACCGACCAGTACTGAGGGAGAGGGTTCCAGCGGTTAACCAGGCGGAGCTGCCATGCATCCTCATCATCGGACGTAGTGTTTTGCACTCTTGAACTGCCGGCGGCCTTTACATCCGCTTCCTTTACCGTGCTGACATTTTCTGCCGCCGGTTTGTGCGTACTAAAGAACAGTGCAATGAGGAGCGCCGCACCTGCGGCGACAATCTTTTTTCCCTTCATTTCAGCTTAGCCTCCATTCAATGATTTTACTTTCACGACAGCACAACTCCCTGCCGTGATCGTTAGTATGATCATAGCAGGGAGTTGTGGGAGGCTTGTACGTTAGATGTGGAGGAGATGTAAAAAATTAGCCAGTACGCTTATCTATCACAAATCCGAGCAACGAGGCGAAGCATTCTGTTGTCGGATAAAATTCATATTTCTGTTTCCTCAGCGCGTTTATCGCTGTCTTTACCGCTTCCTTTCAGTCCGTATGGAAGATACGACCGCATAGATCACCGTGGCAATGATGACGGCGATATACGTATAGAACACCCATTTTAACCCGGTTGCGATCTGGATAGTGATCAGCAAAAAGATAGTGCCCATAAGGGAAAATATCACGCCTGATTGATGGTAATGTGGTGTTTTATCCATCTTTAGACGTTCTTCCTTTGAGGCATAAAACCAGGCATTATTGAGAAGGAGTCCTTTTTCTTTAAACTGAAAATAACTCGTGACATAAGCGGCGGCAGCCATCAATAGACAAAACGCAAATTCAGCCATCATACAGATTTTATTCCCCTTCCAGGTGTACCGTCGTCATATCATGGTGTACAGCCGCAAGGAAGGGACCGAATACATCTTTCGTACGGAGCTTTAAGCTGGAGGTGTTGACGCAGGGATGACATCCCAGGAATTCGTCATTCAAGAGATCTTCATCTACCAGCAGCTTTACCCGGTTATCCGTATCATTCATCAGTCCCATAACGCTCACCGCGCCGGGGGTGATTCCTAAAAATTCTTCCATAAACTCAGCTTTAGCGAAAGAAAGGCGTGCGCTTCCAATCTGTGAGGACAGCTCTTTCGTGAGGAACGTCTTGTCCTCCGGCATGAGAAGCAGGTAGAACAGAGTCTTCTGCCGATTGCACAGAAACAGATTTTTGCACATCGTGATGCCCAGCACTTCGTCGACGTCATGGCAGTCTTCCATTGTCATGGCCGGGGCATGGTCGACCCGCTCATATTCCAGATTCAGGCTGTCCAGCAGGTCGTATAGCCTCGTCTCCTTTTCCAATCGCCCGTCCGCATTTTCGGGACGTCCTTTGCATAAAATTAATCCCATTTTGAATCCTCCATTCCTAATCAATATTCGTAAGGTATGCAATTATCCTGTATTTGTCTGTCATTAAGACTGTTACTTTGCAGTCCATTTTAATATAGGCGGAAAGGTTTGTCAAATTATACTGACAACAGTGTTCGTTCGGTGTATAATATTTTTGAAATTTTTCCAACCTGAAACAACTTTGACATATCCCGCTGTTATGATGACGCTGTAAACAAAAAAAGACGAAGCGGAGCGTCATGACTCTGCGGAATGGAGGTTACTATGAAACTTGTTAAAAAGTGGAAGAGCATTTTAATGGTAGGAGTTTTTGTAATCGTATTGTCAGTCGCATATGTCGCCGGCAGTATGGCGGCAATGGGCAGTTCAAAGGCCCATGCGGAGGATTCGGCGAAAGAGAAATTGGAGGAGCGTTCCGAGAAGGATATCGTGGCGCTGAGCAAGAGCTTCCTTGAGAACAGCAGGAAGTTTGCCAGGCAGCTGCTTGCGGAGAACGGAGAATGCCCCCTCCTTGACGAATATGCCGAGGAACATTGGGGAAACAGTTCGCTGGAGAACATCATGAACGATGTCAATGCGGGAGATGGCGCAAAAGATGCGATTCTTGAAGTCTGCGATCAGAATCAGATCGACGTGAAAACAGCGAAGATAAAAGACTTGACGGAGGAACAGATCGTCTGGATAGACCAGGAAGTGTTCCGAAGATCCGACCATCCATATGGAGTAGATTAAAATGGCGAAATTGTTGATAGTAGAAGACGATAAAGCGATCAATGATCTTATGGTACGGACATTGTCGATGAACGGACATCAATGCCTTGCCGCCTATACGGGCGGCGAGGCGCTTTTGATGGTAAAAAAGGAAACCGTTGATCTGATCCTTCTGGATATCAATCTTCCGGACATGGACGGGTTTGCAGTTAAAAAGCGGCTTGCGGACCTTCCGGTCATATATGTGACCGCGCGGGATGGGATCGGGGACCGGATAAGAGGGCTGGACGGGGGAGCGGAGGATTACATCGTGAAACCGTTCCACATCCAGGAATTGATCTCGCGGGTAGGCGTTGTCCTGCGCCGGTATAAACGGGAGGATATCTTCTGTCTGGGGCAGGCAAGAGTCGACCTGCTCTCTTCCAGGGTATATTTGGATGAGAAGGAGATCGATTTGACAAAAAGGGAATTTGAACTGCTGAAAAGCCTTATCTATAACAAAAATATAACCATGACAAGGGAACAGCTCTTAAACGCGGCCTGGGGTTGGGATTATGAAGGCGACGAGAGGACGGTCGACGTGCACGTTCAGCGGCTCAGGAAGAAATTGAACTGGGAAAGATATATTAAGACCGTATATAAAACGGGCTATCGATTGGAGATACCGCTTTGAAAATCTGGGAAAAAAATTATGTTCTGACAATGTCACTTTTGATTGTCATTTTATTTGGAGGCATTTTCATTATTCAGCAGTATTCCTTCTATGCGAATTTGGATAAATGCTGTGAAAGTTCACTTTTTAATGAACGCAGCCTGGAATACGCCTTGCAGCCGTTCCTGGAGGAAGCGGGCGGGGAAGCGAGGCTGAAATGGTATTGTGAGGATTTGGAAAAGCAGAATATGTTTCTGCAGGTGAAAAGGCAGAACAGCATATTGGCGGACAATAGGCCGTTTCTGTGGGAAGGGGAGGAGGAAAAGGATTTCCAGATCGTAAGGAACGGCGACAAGGTATATACGTGTATTGCGAACACGTACACGGAATCTTCCAGCAACAAAGTCTCTGTCATATACATGGAAGAAATCGGCGCTTTATATGAAACGCAGAAAAAGCAGATGATGCTCCTTTTGGCGGCGGCTGTATGTATCATAGTGATCCTTTCAGCGATTTTGTACGGTATGATGAAAAGAATTTACGCGCCGGTCAGCAATATTGCGCACGAGTTAAGAACGCCTCTGACGTCGATCCAGGGTTACGCCCAATACATTCTCCTTGGAAATATTGAGGCAAAAGATATTGCGTTTGCCAGCACACAGATCGACGAGCAGGCACGGCATATCAATGTGCTGATAGAAAACCTGCTGGTTATGGGCAACCTATGGGGTGGGAAAATAGAGATGAAACAGATTGAGACAGAGGCGTTGGCAAAAGATCTCAAAGGATATTTTCCTCACCTGAGCGTTGAAAGCCGCGCCAGATATTTGTATGGGGACAGGGCGCTGCTTCTGAGCCTTCTGCGGAATCTGGCCTCTAATACATGCAGGCAGGGAGAAAATGTGAGCCTGCGCTTTGATAAGGACACGATCATACTCTATAATGAAGACGATCATCTGGAAGAAAAGATGCTTGATATATTAAACGGCGCGCATGCGGTTCCTAAGGAAAAGATAAACGGCAAAGGACTGGGAGTACCTTTATGCCGGGAGATTGTAAGAATGCACCGGTGGAAGCTGAAATACCGCAATGTGCCGGAAGGAGGCCTAGAGATCCGGATCGAGATGCCGGAGCATTAGAAGAGATTTGCTTCTTAAGAAAATATGCATTTTATCCGAAATAAATAATATATCATATCAGTGCGAAGCACGAAACAATTCGTAGATATCATTTTACACTGAGGAAAGGAGAATGCTCTATGTACGAATGTGGATATTGCCATCCTATCGGAAACAGTCCGATCACACCCTGGGCTGAGAAGATCTCTTCGGCACAGGTGGAAAATATAAAGAAAAATTTTGCATCGGTAAAACCCATGAATGAGAAGCCGCTGGCACTCCAGGAGGATGTATCCGCCGCGGCGGTCAAAGACGTTTCTGCCGTGGAGCCTACAAAGAGAGGGGCGATTTCGGTCATCCGCCATGTGACTCCTTATTATACCGGGTACTCCAGAATCGATAATGCGATCGTAGATGCACTGAAGGGGAAGAGCCAGGAATTAAAAGATAACGTATATGATATTATCTGGAGCGACCTTCTTCCGAGCAACGTCCACGGTCTTGACGAAGCGGACCGGAAGGCGCTGATCTCCCTGGGTGTGGAGAAAGCACAGTATCTTGCGGACAATTTTATGGATGATAAGACCAAAGATTCCTTCATGGATGCAATGCGCCAGATCGCAAAGATCGGGATGGAGGGAAAGCGTGTCGGGACATGTGGGATGGAATATAGTGTGAAACATGTCATTCAAATAGACGGAGACGGATATGTCCATGACAGCAATGCGGACTTGTACATCTATGCAATGGAAAAATCAGACCCAAAGGCATTCGCGGCTTATAAGAAATTGCTGCAGTCATCTAAGGGAGACGAGATGGAAGCCGCCTTTTTCACCCTTCGCTGGGCGATGAAGCACTTAACCTTGGTTGAGGCGAACAGGACGGATTATGAAAAACTCCGGGATGAACGATATAAAAAGCTGGATGAGGTGAAGCTGGATCAGACATTTTCCGGCGCGGACACTTCAAGTAAAGAGAGTTTCCTGGCGTCGATCAAGGAAAAGTTGAACGCAGCCCGGAACCCGAACATAGCAAATACAGAGTTTTTCCTTAAGCGGATCGAGGAAATGACGCGGATACAGGGAAAATACCTGATCGGAAGGCAGCGGGTACTAGCGGCAAGGGCGTAGACATGGGAAGGAGGGGAATGCCCTCCTTTTTATTCCGCGAAGCAAAGCGTAGACCCAATACCCCGTAGCTTGCTGCGGGGTATTTGAATGTGGAGGAGAACGAATATGAAAAATCAATATGATAAGACGATCACAGCCTGTTTTGTGGGGTATATCGTGCAGGCCTGTGTCAATAATTTTGTACCCTTGTTATTTTTAACTTTCCAGCGTTCCTATTCTATCCCGCTTTCACAGATCACGCTTTTGGTGACCTTTAATTTCGGGATACAACTTCTGGTGGATCTTTTATCCATCGGATTTGTGGACAAAATCGGTTATCGGGTTTCGATGGTAGCGGCGCATGTGATGGCAGCGGCGGGAATGCTCCTTTTGACAGTCCTGCCGGAGATACTGCCGTCGCCGTTTAGTGGGATATTGATCTCAGTAATGGTCTATGCCGTCGGCGGAGGACTTCTGGAAGTCCTGGTAAGCCCGGTGGTGGAAGCCTGTCCCTCCGAGAATAAGGAAAAGGCGATGAGTATGCTGCATTCATTTTACTGCTGGGGGCATGTAGGAGTTGTACTGCTTTCTACCGTTTTTTTTCAGATATTCGGTATCGCAAACTGGCGGGCTTTAACAATCGTCTGGGCGCTGATTCCCCTAAGCAACGCATTCGCATTTACGAAAGTACCGATCGCACCACTGATGGAAGAAGGAGAATCCGGGCTGCGGCTAAAGGAATTGTTCGGTATGAAGATATTCTGGGTACTCTTAATTATGATGGTCTGTGCAGGGGCAAGCGAACAGGCGGTGAGCCAATGGGCATCCACCCTTGCGGAGAAAGGGCTTGGAATCTCCAAGACGGCGGGCGATCTTGCAGGCCCGATGGCATTTGCGGTACTTATGGGCTCATCCAGAGCATTTTATGGAAAATACGGCGACCGTATCCGTCTGGAGAGGTTTATGATATACAGCAGTTGCCTGTGTATTCTTTCCTATCTTGGCATATCCCTGTTTCCGGTTCCGCAGCTCAGCCTGGCGGCCTGCGCGGTCTGCGGGCTTTCAGTCGGGATTATGTGGCCGGGTACCTTCAGCAAGGCGTCCGGGGCTCTTCCGAGGGGCGGAACGGCGATGTTCGCGCTTCTGGCTCTGGGCGGGGATCTGGGATGCTCGGGAGGCCCAACCGTCGTCGGGATTGTATCCAGTACGGCAGGGGACGATCTGAAGTTGGGAATTTTGGCGGGAGTTGTCTTTCCAATTTTGCTCCTTGTAGGAATTCTTCTCTGTGGTAAAAGAGATGGAAAATGTTAAAAGAATCCTTAAAATATTATGAAGACCCTTGAACAAGTATAAAAGATGGGTTATATTTTAACAGATATGACACGGTCTTAGAAATCAGGAGGAACAAGGGGAATATGGAGCAGATACAAAAGAGAGCGTCAGGGATGATTCCAAAAGACCGCGTGTTTCCGCTTTTGCTGGCAGTTCTTTGGAATTTTGCCGTTTACGGAGGCTCACGGATGCTGGCGGGGGACTGGTATCATTATAACATTGAAAGTCCGTTGGATGCTTTGATCCCGCTTTGGACGCCTTCTTGTGCGGTTTATCTGGGCTGTTATCTGTTCTGGGTCGTCAATTACATTTTGATTGCAAAGCAGGAGAAAGAAGAGGTCAGCCAGTTCTTTGCAGGGGATTTTCTTTCAAGACTTGTATGTCTGACGTGTTTTCTGTTGTTCCCGACAACGAATACCAGACCGTATGTGGAGCCGGACGGTTTCTGGAATCAAGTGATGCTCCTGGTATATTCGATCGACGCGGCGGATAATCTATTTCCGTCGATCCATTGTCTGGTTAGCTGGCTCTGCTATGCGGGGGTGCGAGGGAAGAAGGGGGTTCCGGTGTGGTATAGATGGGCTTCCTGCGTTTTTGCCATTATGGTCTGTGTTTCCACATTGACGACAAAGCAGCATGTGATCGTGGACGTGGCAGGCGGCGTCCTTTTAGCCGAGGCATGTCTGTGGGTCGGGAGAAGGCCCGCCATCTGGAGAGCTTACGAAAGGCTTTGGAATCAAGCAAATGAGAAAATATACCGGGTAAGGAGAGACAGAGAATGACAAAAAATAAAATTGTCTGGAATACGATTTTTCTTCTCACCGTGTTTCTTCTTACGATATATGGCGTTTTTTATGGAGAAGATTTGGGGGCGATGATGGACGCCCTCAGGAAAGCGGATATTAGATGGCTTCTTCCCGGAGTAGCACTTGTGACCTTTTTTATCTGGGGAGAGTCCATAATCATATGGTATATGATGCGCTCGTTTGGCATTCGTTTAAAAAAAAGGATATGTTTCTTATTTTCTTCCGTGGGATTTTTCTTTAGCTGTATCACACCTTCGGCAACCGGCGGACAGCCGATGCAGATCTATTTTATGAAAAAAGAGAGAATCCCGATTCCGTTCGCGACAGTGATCTTGATGATTATTACGATCACCTATAAGCTAGTTCTGGTCGTGGTTGGGCTTGGAGTGATGTGTTTCGGCAGAGGATTCATGCACCGTTATCTAGGCGGTATCCTCCCAGTCTTTTATCTGGGTGTCGCCTTGAATGTTTTCTGCGTGACGTTCATGACAATCTTGGTATTTCATCCCATCCTGGCAGAGTCGGTGATTGAAAAAGGAATGAATTTTATGGAGCGGTTCCATATCCTGAAGCGTAGTCAGACGCGGCGGGAGAAGTTTCATGCGGCTATGCAGGTTTATCGCGAGACGGCCGTTTATTTGAAAGAACATGGAATGGTGCTTTTTTACGTTATTTTGATTACTTTTGTCCAGAGGATGGCGCTATTTGCAGTCACGTGGATGGTCTATCTGGCGTTTCACATGAAGGGAACCTCTATGTGGGATGTTGTGTTCCTGCAGGCGGTGATATCCGTATCTGTTGATATGCTTCCCCTCCCGGGAGGGATGGGGATTAGCGAAAGCCTGTTTTTGAAGATTTTTCTTCCGGTCTTTGGAGCGATCACACTCCCTGCGATGGTCGTATCAAGGGGATTGGGGTATTACAGCCAGCTTTTCATCAGCGCGCTGTTCACGGTTGTAGCGCAGATTTATTATTCGGCTGTGCGTTCTGAGTCTGAAAAGGATTGAGAAAGACAAAAGAAGAGAGGGGAGACAAGAATGTTAGGATTTTGGGATTATACGGTAGTACTTACTTATATCAGCTTCGCTTCAGCGGTCACAGGTATGTGCTGTGCGATGGAGGGACATTTGAATTGGGCGGTCTTTTACCTGGCGGTTTCCGGATTATGTGATATGTTCGACGGGAAGATCGCACGGACGAAAAAGAACCGGACGGACGATGAGAAGAGCTTTGGAATTCAGATTGACTCCCTCTGTGACGTGGTGTGCTTTGGCATCCTTCCGATCCTCATCTGTTATAAGGCAGGAATGAGATTCTGGTATAGTTTCCCGATTCTGGTATTCTATGGGCTGGCAGGGGTTGTCCGCCTCGGATATTTCAATGTGATGGAGATCAAACGGCAGGCGGAGACGGATGAGGATAAGCAGTATTACCGGGGACTTCCGATCACTTCCATGGCGATCGCCCTGCCCATTTTGTTTGTTGTATCTCCACTTTTTCCAGGGAAACAGGCATTGCATGTCGCCCTCCATGTGTTGGTACTGGTCGTAGGCATTCTTTTTATTACTAATTTTAAACTGCGTAAGCTGAACACAGTACAGTTGTTCCTGCTTGTGGGGGTAGTGGCTCTAGCGGTTTTAATCATGGTGCTTATGGGGAGAAGCTTTTGGTTTTATATGCACCACCGTATGGAGAAAGGAGGAGGGATATGTATCTTGCAGCGGATCGTAAACGGAAGGTAAAAGCTGAAAATTCTGCGCAGGACCGTCTTTTGGAGGCGCTGTACGGGCATTGGTTTGGCCGTCTTCTTCTAAAGCCGTTCGTCTCGCCGGCATGTTCCAGGCTGGGAGGCTGGGTTTTGGATTCACAAGCATCCAAATGGTTGATCCGTCCGTTTATTCGTAACCATTCGATTGATATGTCTGAGTATGTGCCGAAGAAATATACGTCTTATAATGATTTCTTTAAGCGCGAGATGAAGAGGGGAACGCGGAAAATAGAGCAGGGGGGGCATATTTGGGTAAGTCCCTGCGATAGCCGGGTCACGGTCATCAAAATTACGGACAAAAGTATATTTTCGGTCAAACAGACCAGGTACACGGTAGAAAGTCTTCTTAAGAACCGCAGGCTGGCAGAAGGATTTGCCGACGGGTATCTGTGGATATTCCGGCTGTGCGTGGAAGATTACCATCATTATATTTATGTCGACGACGGATATGTATCCAGGAATATACACATTCCCGGTATTTTCCATACGGTGAATCCAGCGGCCGGAGATAGGCTGCCGATCTATAAGGAGAATACGAGGGAATATGCCCTGCTCCGCTCTTCTAATTTCGGTCCGGTCATCCAGATGGAGGTAGGAGCGATGCTGGTCGGGAAGATCGAGAACACTCCTGGGAAAAAAGTGGTCCGGCGGGGAGAAGAAAAGGGCTGTTTTGCCTTCGGCGGTTCGACGGTGATTCTCATGACACAGGCGGGAAAGGCCTGCCCGGATGAAGATATCCTTAGAAATTCAGAGCTGGGAATCGAAACAAAGGTAAAGCTTGGGGAACGGGTAGGCAGAAGACACATACCTGCGAAATAGAAGAATTGAAAATGCCTGGGGATTAGGGAGAACATGCTTATATCCTGGGGAGAGACAGCCGGTAAAAGGGCTGTCTTTGTTGTTTGCCCATGGATATGACGTATCCTTTGACACGTCCGTGCCTACGCATTGACAATCTCCAAAAAAATACTATAATAACATGTAACAAATACATTTGTAGAAGGAGATGAGAAATAGCTATGAAATACGTAATTCTTGGCGGCGTTGCCGCAGGGACGAAGGCGGCGGCAAAACTAAAACGCTGCGACAGGCAGGCGGAAGTGAAGATTTTCACGAAAAGTCAGGATATTTCTTATGCGGGCTGCGGCCTGCCATACTATATTGGCGGGGATATCCCGGACAGAGCGTCTTTGATTGTGAATTCTCCTGAGAAGTACGCGGCTCTTACCGGGGCGGAAGTTTTTACTGGAAACGAGGCTGTCGGTGTAGACGCAAAAAATAAGACTGTGACGATCCGCAGGGCGTCCGGCGAAACGTTTGAAGAAGGGTATGATAAGCTGATTATTGCAACCGGGGCCGTTCCGTTCGTGCCTCCGGTAGAAGGGGCGGATAAGGAAGGCGTGTTCTGTGTCCGCACTCCTGACGATGCGGTGAACGCTCGGGAATACATAGAGAAAAATCATTGCCGGAAGGCAGTCGTGTGCGGCGCCGGGTTCATTGGCCTGGAGGTTGCGGAGAATCTGATGGCACAAGGTCTTACTGTAACGGTGATCGATATGGCGCCCCAGATTATGCCGAATGCGTTTGATGCAGAGATGGCGGATTACGCGAAGCGTCAGCTAAAAGCGGCAGGGATGCGTGTGCTGACATCGACCAGCTTGAAGGGCGTGCGGGGAGAAGCGCATGCGGAGGGTGTGGAGACGGATAACGGTTTCCTCCCGGCAGATCTGGTCGTTATGGCAATCGGTGTGCGTCCGGCGACCGATTTCCTGGCGGATTCAGGAATCGAGATGTTCAAAGGGACGATCCTCACGGATGAGCGCCTCCAGACGAATCTCTCAGACGTATATGCGGCGGGCGACTGTGCGATGGTGAAGAATGCTCTTACAGGCCAAGGACAGTGGTCGGCAATGGGATCGACGGCCAATATCGCGGCACGTGTTCTTGCAAAACGCTTGAACGGCGCTCCTAGCTGCTACGGCGGATGTATGGGTACAGGCGTGGTGCGGCTTCTGCCTACGTTAAACGGCGGAAGGACCGGACTTACAGAAGAACAGGCGAAGAAGGCCGGATACGACGCGGTGTCTTCCGTTGCCGTTCTGGATGACAAGGCGCATTATTATCCGGGGGCATCGTCCTTTGTTGTGAAAATAACTGCGGACCGTAAGACAAGGAAGCTGCTAGGGATTCAAGTGCTTGGCGCGGGAGCGGTGGATAAGATGACGGATATCGCGGTCACCGGGATTTCACAGGGTATGAAGCTTGATGACTTCGATACGCTTGATTTCGCGTATGCGCCGCCGTTCTCCACGGCAATCCATCCGTTCGTCACGGCCTGCTATATCCTGGAGAATAAACTGGACGGCCTGCTTGAGAGCATGTCTCCCGCGGAGTATGCGGCAGGCGCGGCAAAGGGATACACAGTAATTGACGTGCAGCCCAAAGCGGCGATTCCGAATGCACGCTGGGTGGATTTGACTACGGTGACATCGCCGATCGAGGGGCTCGCTAAAGACGAGAAGATTCTTCTGGTATGCGCGAAAGGAAAGCGCGGATATTTCCTGCAGAATAGGATGAAAGCCCTGGGCTATACGAACACGCTGGTTCTGGAAGGCGGGGTGACTTTTAATGAAGTAAAGGTGCCTAGAAGTGGAGGGAAATTATCCCCGGAAGAGATTAAAAGGGTAAAAGGGCTTGGCTGCCTGCAGGATAAACGGTATGACGACGTGTTTAATGTGCGTGTGATTACCAGAAACGGTAAAATTACGGCCGATGAACAGAAGAAGATTGCGGAAGCGGCGGAGCGTTTTGGTTCCGGTGAAGTGACGATGACGACGCGTTTGACTTTGGAAATTCAAGGGGTTTCCTACGACAATCTGGACGCGCTCATGGCGTTTCTCGAGGAAGCAGGACTTGAGACAGGCGGAACCGGTTCAAAGGTGCGTCCGGTCGTATCCTGCAAAGGGACGACCTGCCAGTATGGATTGATTGATACGTTTGCGCTTTCCGAGAAAATGCACGATTTGTATTATACAGGATACCATGGGGTTGCCCTTCCACACAAATTCAAGATTGCGGTGGGAGGATGTCCGAATAATTGTGTGAAACCGGATTTGAATGACTTGGGTATTGTGGGACAGAAAGTCCCGGAAATCGACCTGGAGAAATGCCGGGGATGTAAGGTGTGCCAGGTTGAAAGCGCGTGCCCGATTCGTGTGGCGAAGGTTGAAGATGGGAAGATGCGGATCGACCAGGCAGAATGCAATCACTGCGGGCGCTGCGTCGGCAAGTGTCCGTTTGGCGCTGTGAATGAGTTGGTATCAGGGTATAAAGTTTATATTGGCGGGCGATGGGGCAAGAAAGTTGCCGAAGGCCGTCCGCTGGATAAGATTTTCACATCGGAAGAGGAAGTCGTGGATCTTGTAGAGCGCGCGATCTTGTTCTTCCGTGATGAGGGCGAGTCAGGAGAGCGTTTCGCGGACACGATCGCCCGCCTGGGATTTGAATATGTGCAGGATAAGCTTCTGAACAGTAAGATCGACAGGGAGGCTATCCTAAAGAAAAATGTGGTTGGCGGCGCGACCTGCTAAGTAAATATAAGTGAATGCGGCGTCCGAAGAGGAATCCGCGGATTATGGCGCAGGAGGCTCCGATAAACCACGGACAAGGGAGAGAAGAAGTATGAGAACAGCGATCGTTACAGACACGAACAGCGGAATTACGAAGGAGGAGGCCAAGGAAGAAGGAATTTACCTGCTTCCCATGCCGGTAATCATCGACGAGGAAGTATGTTTCGAGGGCGCGAATCTTTCGCAAGAAAGGTTCTACGAATGTCTGACAGGAGGAAAAGATGTGACGACCTCGCAGCCTGCTCCAGCCGATGTGATGGATCTGTGGGACCATGTTTTGGAGGACGGATATGACGAACTCGTACATATCCCGATGTCCAGCGGGCTCAGCAATTCTTGGGAGACGGCAGCCGGTCTTTCAAGAGATTATGATGGAAAAGTAATGGTAGTGGATAACCATAGGATTTCAGTCACGCTCAGGGAGTCTGTGCTGGAAGCAAAGAGGCTTGCGGACAGTGGAATGACGGCGGAAAAGATCAAGGAAGAACTGGAAGCGGCATCGTATGACGCGAGTATCTATATTGTTGTGGATACGCTGGAGTATTTGAAGAAAGGCGGCAGAATCACGCCGGCTGTGGCGGCCCTTGGCTCAGTTCTGAATATCAAGCCAGTTCTGACGATACAGGGCGGCCGTCTTGATACCTTTGCGAAGGTCCGCGGTATGAAAAAGGCAAAAACCACGGCCATTGAGGCGTTAAGACATGATATAGAAACCCGTTTCCCGGATGTGGAAAAGAGCCGTATGCGTCTGGCAGTGGCAGGGGCGGCCCTGCCGCCAGAAGATGCAAAAAGCTGGTGCACAGCCCTATCGGAAGAATTTCAGATGGATGTGTCGTACAGTCCGCTTTCATTCAGTGTAGCGACGCATACCGGACCAGGAGCCGTAGGCGTGGCGGTGACGATCGCTAGGAAGTAGTGTCGGGCGGTGATTTCAATGGCCGTGAGCAGGATTGTGGTCCTCCGCAAGGCTGCGGCAGTAAGCGACCATCAGGTCGGTCATCCGCCCATAACTTCGTACGCCGTCGGACTGCCCGTTTGCTTTAAGATAGTTGTCGTTGATCTGGTTTGCAACTTCGGCGATCCGTCCGTCGTATCTGCGCCAGAAGGCGCTGTTTGCTGCAAGGTCGCATTTGACGTCATCCGAGAGCGTACCGTAGATTTCCTGATAAGCTTCATAGTCGGCGCGGTAGAGCTGATTTGTTGCATAGAGCCAGCCCAAAAGATAGCCGCTGTACTGGAATTCGATACTGTCGGAATGGATGCAGGCGAGGAAGGCGATAAAGTTGGCTTCCTCTTCCTGCATGAAGCCGCGAAGATGCGACAGCTCATGGCAGGCGGTAAAGGGAAGATTGTATTCTACCATAGCGCTGTTGTAGTTTGCTTCTATGGTGAACGGAGAATAAATCCCGCTTAAATGTTGGACGGATAATATGTAGGGGACGGCAAGCCCTTTTGGCCGGGGGTAAGAGCCGTCCATTTCTTTGTAGATTGTGCCAAGATGTTCCATGGCTGACACAGCAAGATGCGGCACGTCGTTTCCCATGATGGCAGTCCCGTCTTCAGCGCGGACGACCTTGGGAGACAGGGCGTTCACCTGGCTTGTCAGGTATGTACAGACATCGGCCAGCTCCTCGACATCGTATGGGAAGGTTTCGATTCCCGCGGATTCTGAGAAAGAGACGTGATTGTAGTTGACGCCGCAGCAGATTGTGTAGATGAGGAACAGGACGGATGCCGTAAAAAAGCAGTTTGTGCCGAAGGAAATCCATTCCTTCCAGCCAGCGTTTTTGCGAAACGATCTCACGATTAAACGGAGGAACAAGAAAGAGAATCCAAGGCTCAGCAGATAAAGACCGACCTCTGAGACGGAAAAGGGAAAGAGTCCGAAAAAACGGCCGGCGACGTTTACGAGGACTCTGTAAATGTGGAGAACGTACCAATCGGCAAAGGAACTGGAAAAACGGGCTGTAAAAAGCAGCCCGAGACTAGCGGCCAAAAGAAGGACGCTGACGACGGCTTTCCTGTAATTATGAGATGTATGGGGCGTCGGTTCTGCCATGGCGGGTCCTCCTTTCTGTGAATGAAATTGCGTGGCCGGCGAAGGTATCCCTCGTGAAATCGCATTTCGGGATAGAGTGGTATATTATAATTTGAAGTATACCATATGGATAAAAGGGAGTAAAGCAGGCAAAGACTGGGAAGAGGTAATATCGATGGAACAGGCTATTGTAACAGTAAAAAAGGGTGAAGGGCGTCTCCTGAAGTCCGGAGGCGCGTGGATTTTTGATAATGAGATCGCGTCGGTCACCGGGAAGGCGGCGGATGGAGATATCGTCTGCGTGCGGGATTTTGATGGGTACGCTTTTGGGAGTGGTTTTATTAATTCGCATTCTAAGATCCGGGTGAGAATGCTATCGCGCAAAGAGGGGCAGGCAGTGGACGACGCTTTTCTGCGGGAGCGTGTGCAAAGTGCGTGGGAATACAGGAAAAAGATAGTAGATACGGATAGCTGCCGGGTCATTTTTGGAGAGGCGGATTTCCTTCCAGGGCTGGTTGTGGACAAGTTTGCGGACGTGCTGGTGGTGCAGTCTCTTGCGCTTGGGATAGACCGACTGAAGGAGACGATCATCAGATTTTTAAAGGAAGAGATGGAAAAGGACGGGATTCGGATTCGCGGCGTGTATGAAAGAAGCGACGCCAAGGTGCGTCTGCAGGAAGGAATGGAGCTTCGGAAAGGATTTATCGGGCAGGAGTTTGATACCCGCGTAGAAATCGTGGAAAACGGCGTCCGATATATTGTGGATGTAAAGGACGGACAGAAGACGGGATTTTTCCTCGACCAGAAATATAATCGGAAAGCGATACAGCGGTTGTGCGCGGGCGCGCGGGTGCTGGACTGTTTCACCCATACCGGTTCCTTTGCGCTCAACGCGGGAATCGCCGGAGCAAAGAATGTTCTTGGGGTGGATGCTTCCGCGCTTGGGGTGGAGCAGGCGAGGGAGAACGCGAGTCTGAATCATCTTGAGGACAGGGTAAAATTTGTGTGCGAGGATGTGTTTGAACTGCTTCCGTCTCTGGAAGAGAAAAAAGAGAGGTTCGGCGTGATTATCCTGGATCCGCCTGCGTTTACCAAGTCCAGAAGCTCGGTGAAAAATGCGGTGAAGGGCTATCGGGAGATCAATCTGCGCGCCATGAAGCTCATACGGGATGGCGGATATCTGGCTACTTGTTCTTGCTCCCACTTTATGACACCGGAATTATTTGCGCAGACGATCGCGCAGGCGGCGAGACAGGCGCATAAAAGGCTCCGGCAGGTTGAGTACCGGACGCAGGCGCCGGATCATCCGATTTTGTGGTCCGCGGATGAGTCTTACTATCTGAAATTCTTTATTTTCCAGGTATGCGAGGAGAAGTAACCGATTTGTGCATAATGGAATTTTGTTTATTGTTGTTCGGAATATCCGATGATATGATTGGAAAAAAATGGAGGTTCCGAGATGCAGACAATGAATATTCTAATGCTTGAGAGCCACCAATTTAAAGCTTCGGAGCCACTTGTAATTTAATGTTTGAGGGTCATCTAAGAATACTAGATATAGTATGTGCTATTTTATACCGCTTATTATATTGTTCCAGAATTGCTTT
>JAAWDY010000033.1 GCA_022793995.1 Coprococcus sp. | reverse complement strand
GTGCTTTTTGGGAGATTTTACCAGTTTTATTCATAGTCCACAATATTTTTATGGAAAGGATAAGAGTGAAAAGTGTAATGGTATTGTTGCATAGTTTTCATAACAAATGTCTGCTTATTTTTGTTCATGCGTTTATTCTGGCTTTTATCCAAAATTACGGATTTTAAAATCTCTCTCCGCCTCGCGTTTTTGATCTTTCTTCGCAATATCCGCACGCTTATCGTAGAGCTTTTTACCCTTTGCCAGACCGACTTCCACCTTCACCAGGCTGCCGCTAAAATAGACCCGAAGAGGTACGATCGCCATCCCTTTTTCTTTCATTTTGCCAAGCAGTTTATTAATCTCCGCTTTATGAAGAAGGAGCTTTCTGACCCGAAGCGGATCTTTATTGAAAATGTTCCCCTTCTCGTAAGGGCTGATATGCATCCCATAGATGAACATCTCGCCATTTTCTATGCGGATAAACGCTTCCTTGACGCTGCATTTGCCCATGCGCAGAGACTTTACCTCCGTACCCGCAAGGGCAATACCTGCTTCATAGGTGTCGAGTATAAAAAAATCATGGTACGCTTTTTTATTATTTGCAATCAATTTTCCCTGCGCTTTTGCCATGCCTTCTCTCTCCTTTTTTGTCTTTCCTATTCCCCCGCCAGTTCAAAATCGATCGTTCTTGACGTGGTATCACATCCGGCAACGCGGACCCTGACCCGCTGCCCCAGCTCATACACCTTTCCCAGATGCTCTCCTACCATCTGATAACGCGTCTCATCGTAATCATAATGGTCGTCCGTCATATTGGATACATGGATCATGCCTTCTACCGTATTGTCAAGCTCCACGTACATTCCCCATTTTGTGATACCGGAAATGACTCCGTCAAACTCCTGCCCGTAGAACTGTGTCATATACTGTACCTTTTTCAGTTTCAGCGTCTCCCGCTCCGCTTCGTCCGCCCGGCGCTCCAGGCTGCTTGCCTGCGCCGTCACCTCCGGCAGGATCCGCTCGTAATGGCCGCGGCGTTCCTCGCTCATCCTCCCCCGGATATTGTCCTTGATGATCCGGTGTATCTGAAGATCCGGATATCGGCGGATCGGCGAGGTGAAATGAGTATAATACCGGGTCGAAAGCCCGAAATGCCCGGCATTGTCCGGCGAATACTTTGCCTGCCGCATAGAGCGGAGCGTAAGCCGGGAGATCATCGCCTCCTCATGGGTTCCTTCGATCTTATCGAGAAGCTTCTGCACCTCCTTGGGATGAATCTCCTGTCCTCGCGGAACATGGATGGTGTACCCGAAATTCTGGAGGAAAGTCACAAGCTTTTTCATTTTCTCTTCCTCCGGCGCCTCGTGTATCCGATATACAAAGGGAAGTTCCTGCCAGAAATAGTCCTCCGCAACTGTTTCGTTCGCCAGAAGCATAAAGTCCTCTATGATACGGGTCGCCGTATTTCTCTCATACGCCCGAATCTCAAGCGGGGTTCCTTCTTGATCCAGAATCATTTTTGATTCCGGGAAATCAAAATCAACGGCTCCTCTTTTGTGTCGCTTTTCCCGCAAGATCCGTGAAAGCTCTTTCATCCGCTCGAACATCGGTATCAATCCCTTGTACCTGCGGCATTCTTCCTCATCGGCGTCCTCCAGAATCTTCTTTACACTGGTGTAGCTCATTCTCTCATCCACATGGATGACCGTCTCCACAATCTCATGATCCGTCACGTCGCCTTTCTCGTCGATCGTCATGATACAACTGAGCGCAAGCCGGTCTTCCCCTGCGTTCAAGGAACATATTCCATTTGACAGCGCATGGGGCAGCATAGGGATCACCCTGTCGGCCAGGTATACACTGGTTCCCCGCTTTAGCGCTTCCCGGTCGATCGCGCTATTCTCCTGTACATAGTTGGTTACATCCGCAATATGGACTCCCAGAACATACCTGCCGTCCTCCTTCGTCAAAGTGACGGCGTCGTCCAGATCCTTTGCATCTTCTCCGTCTATGGTAACCGTCTGCCATGTACGGAGGTCCCTTCTTCCTGACATGTCTGCTTCGCTGACCGGTTTATCTGCTTTTTCCGCCTGATTCAGCACTTTTTCAGGAAATTCTGTGGGCAGGTCGTACGCCTTCACGATCGACAGGATGTCCACCCCCGGGTCGTTCACATGTCCTAGAATCTCTACGATCTTCCCTTCCGGCTTCTTGCCTTCTCCACCGTAGGACGTCAGTTCTACCACGACCTTGTGTCCCGTGACCGCACCTTTCGTCTTCTCGATCGGAACAAAAATATCCTCAAGATAACGTGCATTGTCCGGAATGACGAACCCAAAATTCTTTCGCCCCTCAAAATATCCCACCAATGTCCTGGTGCCCCTGTTCACAATACGCAGGATCTTACCTTCCTTGCGCTTCCCGGACGTCTCTCCTGTGAGGGCGGCTTCCACCTCATCCCCCTGCATGGCCCCGTTCTTCTCTTCTTCCGGGATATAGATATCCTCCTGCTCTCCTTCTACTGCCACGAATCCGAACCCTCTGGGATGCGACTGGAATATACCGCGAATATAATTTCCGCCGCCCTTCATATACTTGCCTTTCTGTGTCACATGGACCTTTCCTTCCCGTTCCAGCGCATCCAAGGCTTCCCGGAGTTCTCCCCTTTGTTCCCTGGTGATCTGGAGCAGCATAGCAATTTCCTTAAATTTCATCGGGACATAGGATGCGTCGCTGATAAATTCATACATCAATTTTTTTCGTTTTTCTAACATCTCATTCATCGATTATCTCCACCTCCTTCTCTTTTTATCGCCGCCGACGGACCTTCTCGAACGCTTCTTAATTTGCCCTCCAGCGAAAAAAGAACACCCTATATTGACTATAGAGTGTTCCTCATCTTCAACCATCATTCGTTACGCAAATACCTTCAGATTCAGTACTGCCGCCAATACGATAAATAAAACAGCCAGAAACTTTGTGGACTTCACCAAAGCGCCTTCCATGGAACGCCCTTTATTCTGTCCCCAATAAGTCTCCGCACCGCCGGCGATCGTCCCAAGACCTGCGGACTTCCCCTCCTGAAGCAAAACAATCGTTGTCAATGCGATACAATCTAATGCAAAAATAATCAAAAGAACTGTCTTTAATATCTCCACTTCCTTACACCTCCTGCATCCTCTCGGATAGACGGATATTATTTTAGCATACCCTGGTATAAAATTCAAGGAAAATCGAAAAAAATCATAAAATCGGCCAAGGCACAGTCCACCGCGCCATTCGCAAAGACGCCTACGGCGTTTTCTCGCTGCTTCGCAGCTAACTTTGCTCATGAGAAGGCGCTCACTTCGTCAGGGAACATGAGGGCAGATTCCCATGCAAGCATGGATCTGCCCTCATGTTCCTGACGTGTGAACTGTGATTTACATCTTAAACCTATACCCGACTCCCCAGATGGTCTCGATATACTGTGGATTCGATGTGTCATACTCTACTTTTTCCCGTATTTTCTTAATATGGACCGTCACCGTCGCAATATCCCCGATGGACTCCATGTCCCAGATCTCGCTGAACAGTTCGTCTTTGGTGTACACATGGTTCGGATGGCCGGCCAGGAATGTCAGAAGGTCGAATTCCTTGGTCGTAAATGTCTTCTCCTCGCCGTTTACCCAGACTCTTCGCGCCGTCGTGTCGATTTTGAGCCCCCGGATTTCGATGATCTTATTTTCCTCGATCGTACTGCCGATCAAACGTTCATAACGGGCGAGATGCGCTTTCACTCTCGCGACAAGCTCGCTGGGGCTGAAAGGCTTTGTCATATAATCGTCGGCGCCCAGGCCCAGACCACGGATCTTGTCAATATCGTCTTTTTTGGCCGATACCATGATGATCGGAGTGTTTTTTTCGTCGCGCACTTTGCGGCAAATCTCGAATCCATCCACCTGCGGAAGCATAAGGTCCAGGATAAGCAGATTATAATCTTCCTCCAATGCTTTGTGCAGGCCTTCATATCCGTCTGTCGCTACTTCCACTTCAAATCCGCTCAACTCCAGATAGTCCTTCTCCAGCTCCGCAATCGATTCTTCGTCTTCGATAATCAGTATTCTACTCATTAATCGGCACCTCCTGATATTTCCTTATCACAAAATACATCACTGTCCCCGTCCCTTGGCGGCTGGTCGCCCAGATCTTCCCGCCGTGGTCCTCGACAATCTTTTTCACGATAGAAAGCCCAATCCCGCTTCCGCCTTTAGAGGAATTGCGGGACGCGTCCGTCCGGTAAAACCGGTCAAAAATATTCGGCAGATCTTTGGCAGCGATCCCTTTGCCGTTATCCTCAAGCTCTACCTGGATAAAATCCCCCACATCTTTGATTCGCAGATTAATCAAACCATGCTCCCTCTCCATATATTTCAAAGAATTACTCACAATATTATTGATAACACGCTTAAGTTGTTCTGGGTCGGCAATGATCTTATTCTCTTCGTCTACATAATTAAAATATCCGAACTCTACGTTCTTAGACTCCAATTCCATCTGCAAGTCCTCCGCACAATCGGAGAAATACTCGTTAACGGAAAGCGGGGCAAAATTATAGGGTATCCGGTTCGTATCAATCTTCGAGTACAGCGTCAGCTCATTAATCAGCAGATCCATCTCGTTCGCCTTGGTATAAATCGTACGGATATATTTCTCCTGTTTTTCCGGCGTATCCGCCACCCCGTCTATAATCCCTTCCACATATCCCTTGATAGCGGTTATCGGGGTCTTGAGATCGTGGGAAATGTTGCTGATCAGCTCCTTGCTCTCCTTATCATTGCGCAGCTTTTCCTCCGCATTATCTTTCAGACGGCTCCGCATCTCCTCGAAGACCAACATAAGCTCTCCCATCTCGTCGTCTTTTTCCGGCTTCAGCTCAAAGTCCAGGTTCCCGTCCCTGATACTTTTAGCCGCCTGCTGCAACTTTCTGACCGGACTAATGATATCCCCATAGATCCATAAGATCAATATAGCCCCTGTCAGCGCCAAGATCAGGAAGATCGCGATACCGGTATGTGTAATGAACTGCTTTACTTCATCCATATTACCGAGCACCTGGAGCGAATGTGAAAAATTCTGATACTGTGTTCCAGTGCTTCCGTAAGTGTCCTCGATCACGCCGATCTGGTGTCTGGCTGTCGCCCAGATAAAAACGGCCACCAGAACGATAGGAACCATAATAATCGTCATAAATGAAAGCACCAGACGGGTCCGTAACTTCATCCTTAAACAATCCTTCCTTTCTCCGATCCTTTTGCCCCCAACATCTATCTATAAGAATAGCACAAAAACGGACGCTTTGATGTGAAGCGTCCGTAAATTTTTCTTAAATTTCTATAAAAGCAAAACCTGTTTCGTCCGCAAAATTATAAATATGCTTTCAGCGCATCGACCTTATCTAATTTCTCCCACGGCACGTCCAGATCGTTGCGGCCAAAATGCCCATAAGCCGCCGTCTGTTTGTAAATCGGACGTCTAAGGTCGAGCATCTTAATGATACCCGCGGGGCGGAGATCAAAATTCGTACGGATCATATCCACAAGTTTCTCGTTGGAAATTTTGCCGGTTCCAAATGTATCGACCATGATAGACGTAGGCTGTGCCACGCCGATCGCGTAAGAAAGCTGAATTTCACACTTCCTTGCCAGTCCCGCCGCCACGATATTTTTCGCCACATAACGCGCCGCATACGCCGCGCTGCGGTCTACCTTCGTACAGTCTTTTCCAGAAAATGCGCCGCCGCCATGACGTGCCATTCCACCGTAAGTGTCAACGATGATCTTTCGTCCCGTCAACCCACTGTCCCCGTGAGGCCCGCCGATCACAAAACGTCCGGTGGGATTGATGAAAAATTTCGTGTCCTCATCCACCATCTCTACCGGCAGTATTTCGTCAAAAATGTACTTTTTCACGTCCGCGTGTATCTGTTCCTGCGTCACATCCGGGTCATGCTGGGTCGACAGAACGACTGCGTCCAGTCGTACCGGCGTTCCATTTTCATCATATTCTACTGTGACTTGTGTCTTTCCGTCCGGACGCAGGTAAGGCAGCGTCCCGTCTTTTCTGACGTCTGTAAGACGTTTTGCAAGCTTATGCGCCAAAGCGATCGGGTACGGCATATACTCCTTCGTCTCATCCGACGCATAGCCAAACATCATTCCCTGGTCCCCAGCGCCGATCGCTTCCAATTCTTCATCCGACATTTTATTTTCTTTTGCCTCCAGCGCCTTATCCACGCCAAGCGCGATATCCGGAGACTGCTCGTCGATTGCGGTCAATACGCCGCAGGTGGTCGCGTCAAACCCATACTCTGCTTTGGTGTATCCGATCTCGCGCACGGTATCCCGCACAAGCTTCTGCATATCAACATATGCGTTGGTGGTTATCTCTCCCATTACCAATACCATCCCTGTCGTCGTACATGTCTCACACGCCACACGACTCATGGGGTCCTGCTCCATCAGCGCGTCCAGGATCGCATCAGAAATCTGGTCGCACATTTTGTCTGGATGTCCTTCTGTCACGGATTCGGATGTAAATAATACTCTCTCCATCATGTCCTTCCTTTCTTCTCTTGCCTCTCTCTTATCTGATTGATTCATTCCGGAGGTTATTACGGCAAAGGAACAACTCCCTATACTATAAAAAGGTCAGTCCAAAAGGACTGACCCATAATTCCGCCATCAATCCTCTTATTGTTCGATCACTCGCTCAGGTTGGCACCTTCCACATAACGCGGGGTTGCCGTGGCTTCACAGATCCTTTGTATCTCCACCACTCTGAATAAGAGAAAGTCATATTTTATTTAATTCGCTTTGTTACGGTTAATATTATACCACTCCCGCACTTATGCGTCAACAAAAATATCGGACGCCCGCAAAATCTGCAAAGTCCCAAAGTCCCGCAAAGGCGGGGAAGCCAAGTCGTCCCTTATCTTCAGATTTTCTTAAGTTGTTTTACCGATTACTTTATTTTATAATAATGAAGTTGGAAACAGGTTTATCCCTTCACGACGCTAAAGAAATTACTGTACACAAGGAGAAAAATACTATGCCTAGCAGAAAAGAACTGAAACGAGCCGGGCGCCATGCCTTAAGACGCAACTACGTTGTATTCGTCATGGTCTGCCTGATTGCCTCGTTTATCGGAACCAAAAACACATACACCCTCTCCGTATTCGGGCTGTCGTCGGGTTCCGGGGACTCCCAGGATTCCGGACGTTTCGCGTCCGATATGGGACTGGACCGGGTATGGGAAGACATCGCAAGCGGAGACCTTAAGCGGGGAGAGGAGGATTCCAGGTCCGCGCTGTCACATATGACGGCAAACGCACAAAATCCATATCTTGGCCGCACCAGAGGCGTGTTCGCCCAGGTAGTCAACAGTATCATGTCGGGTTCCATCCTTGTTACTTTGGCGAACGCGGTTACCTCCGCGGTAAAATCTCCGGATATCGCCACCTCCCTTCTGGTGGGGCTGAGCCTGTTGCTTGCACTGCTTTTGTGGCTTTTTATCGTCAGGGTATATAACGTCATATCCGCACGTTTCTTTCTGGAAGGGCGCCTCTATGACAGGCTCCCGATCGGCCGATTCCTTTTTCTCCTACGTGTGAAAAAGTGGATGCACGTCGCCTGGGTGATGTTATTCCAGAGTATATTACTGATCCTATGGTCCGTCACCATCATCGGCGCGTTTATCAAATTGTATTCCTATGCGCTGGTTCCTTATATTGTCGCGGAAAACCCTGCGGTTCCCGCGCGGCGGGCCATAACTTTGTCTCGTAAAATGATGCGCGGGCACAAGTGGGAGCTCTTTATTCTCGAGCTTTCTTTCATTGGCTGGGATTTTTTAAGTATGCTTACTTTCTCCGGGCCGCTCGGCGTCTTTTTTCTGAATCCTTACCGGGAAGCCACAATAGCGGAATACTATGCTCATCTCCGTGCCTTAGCCAAGGCAAACCAGGTTCCAGACAGCGATCTGTTAAACGACGTCTTTCTTTATGAACGACCTTCCGGTGAACTTCTGCGCCGCGCTTACACGGACGAACTCTCTCTTCTTAAGAGGCCGCTCCCGGAGACTCTGCAGAAATCCGGCCTGGAAGGCTGGTTTACCCGGCTGTTCGGCGTCACCTGGACTTACAAGGGAACGGAGGACTCTTACAACGAGTACCTGGAACAAAAAGCAGCCCTGGATTCCCTGGAGCATATCCTGAATGGAACGGAATATCCTTTCCGTCTAAACCCCATCCCGGAGCCAAAGAAGCGTAGACGGGTGGAGCATCTTCATTATATGCGCCACTACTCTCTTCTTTCACTTATCGCGATGTTCTTTCTATTTTCTTTCATCGGCTGGGTCTGGGAGGTCAGCCTGCATCTGATTACCGACGGAGAATTCGTAAACCGCGGCGTCATGTTTGGTCCCTGGCTTCCTATCTATGGGAGCGGAGCCCTTATGATCCTGGTTCTGCTGAACAAATTCCGCGGTAAGCCTGCGGTAGAATTTATCACCGCCGTCGTCCTCTGCGGCTGCCTGGAGTACGCTACCGCCTGGTATCTGGAGTTCACCCATGACGGCATGAAATGGTGGGACTACAGCGGCTATTTTCTGAACCTTCACGGGCGGATCTGTGCGGAAGGACTTTTGGTGTTTGGTGTCGGCGGACTCGCTATCGTTTATCTGATCGCGCCGCTTATGGATACTCTCCTGCGGCGTGTGCCGATTCGCTGTCTCGCCGTGGTTTGTGCACTGCTGGTCTGCGCCTTTACCGCGGACCAATTCTATTCTGCCAGACACCCCAATACCGGGGATGGCATCACGGACTATGGCGCAAGGGCCGGCACAGAATTTTTGCAACCTATTATGTCCCAATACGCGGTTTCCGATATCCCGGAAAATAGCTGGAAGAGAGGTGTGAAATGGCAGCAGTATATTTAGCTCCCCTCTACCTCCTGGTGAATTACTATATTTTCCGCCGGCTCATCCGTTGGCTTGGCGCCATCAGCCCGTTTTTTAAGAAACGCTGGCCCCTGGCTCTGATAATCGTTGTTTACCTGTTCCTCGCCTGCGCCATGCTGGCAGGTTTTCTTCTACCACACAGCAGAGCGGAATGGTTTTTGAAACAGATTGGAAACTATTGGCTTGGCGTACTTCTATATACCATCCTGACCCTGGCCGTGGCAGAACTGCTCCGTTTTCTGCTAAAACGAAGTAGGCATATCAACCAGAATAAGCTGCAAAGTACTGAGGCTCTCGCCTGGACGGGAAGCATATGCTTATGCGTTATTCTACTTATCAGCTCATGGGGCGTCATCAATGCTCGGAATATCCACGTCACTAAGTATGATGTAACAATCCATAAATCTGTGGATAAGATGGATACGCTCAAAGTGGTTCTGACTGCGGATCTCCATCTGGGCTATAACACCGGCTGCCGCCAGATGAAACAGATGGTGGAAAAAATCAATGCACAGGAGCCGGATATCGTGGTGATCGCAGGAGATATTTTCGATAATCAATATGACGCCCTGGACGATCCCCAAAAACTGGCCTCCATTTTACGCGGCATAAAATCCCGCTATGGAGTCTATGCTGTATTGGGAAACCATGATGTGGACGAAAAGATTCTGGCGGGCTTTACCTTCTCCGGCAAAAAGGAGGAGCAGGTCAGCGACCCACGCATGGACGCGTTGCTTAAGGAAGCGGATATCACTCTGCTCCGCGACGAGGCCGTTCTCATCCACGACAGTTTCTATATCTATGGAAGACCCGACGCCAGCCGTCCGGGGCGCGGCATCACAACCAGGAAAACGCCGCAGGAGATCACTGCGGCGCTGGATAAAAGCAAACCTATTCTGGTGCTGGATCATCAGCCCCGACAGCTACAGGAGCTTGCCGATGCCGGCGTTGACCTGGACTTGTGCGGCCACACCCACGACGGGCAGGTATTTCCCGGCAATCTGGTCGTCCGCCTGTTCTGGGAAAACCCCTGCGGCTACCTCCAAAAAGGGCAGATGCACAGCATCGTCACCGCCGGCGCGGGAGTCTTCGGCCCGAATATGCGTGTGGGCACCAAGGCGGAAATCTGCAGCATTACCGTACATTTTGAATAATCAGCCTAAGCAGCCTAAGAATGAGCGTTCAGCCAGTCTATGGCTGCTTTTGTGTATACCGCCGCCCCAAGCGCAAGGCAATTGTCGGAAAAACGTACCCTTGGGTTATGCTGCCCTAGCCATTTAGTCTGGTCTTCAATTCCCGCCCCAAGACCGAAATAGCTGGAAGGAACCATATCGGAAATGAAAGCAAAATCTTCGGAACCCATCACATGATAGTAAGGCAATGTCTGTATTTCTGGATTCATCTCATGGATGGACGCAAGGATTTCCTGATTCATTTCCGGGCTGCACGTAACCGGCGGAATATCGCTCAGCGTCTCGATCTCCACTTCCGTACGATACGTGTTCGCAACCGAGCGTACCACCTCGTCAATCCGTTTCATCAGCCTGGAACGGATCTCCGGCTTAAAGGTCCGAAGCGTCCCTTCAAGAACCGCCCGTTCCGGGATGACGTTGGATACGGCGCCCGCGCTGAAACGCCCTATGGTAAGAGCCGCCTCATCGGTGGAGGAGATTTCTCTTGCTATCAGCTCCTGAAGCGCGAGATAAGCATGTACGCCAGTATTAATCGGGTCGACGCCAAGCTGCGGTGTGGAACCGTGAGTCCCTATTCCAGTAAGGTTGACCCGGAAGCCGTAGACGGCCGCCATAGGGTAAGTTCCGTAAATGATCGTATTCGCGGGCAGGATGGAGGCGACGTGCATCGCAAACGCGGCGTCGACATGGGGGTTCTCCATAACGCCTGCTTCGATGGCGGCTTTTGCGCCTTCAAAGGTTTCTTCCCCAGACTGAAACAAAAGTTTAACCGTTCCCTTCAACTCGCTTTCATGCTTTTTCAGAAGCTTTGCGGCGCCTAACAGAATCGAGGCGTGCAGGTCGTGTCCGCAGGAGTGCATACATCCGTTTTCCGAAGCGAAGCTCTCCCCGGATTCCTCCTGCATCGGCAGACCGTCCATGTCACTGCGCAGAAGGAAGCATTTCCCTCCCTTGCCCAGGGTAGCGGTGATGCACGAGCATTCTTTATATTCCGTAAACTCGATATCCATCCCGGCGAGTGTTTCTTTCACAAACGCGGCCGTGTTTGGGAGATTAAGCCCCAGTTCAGGAATTTTGTGCAGGGAGTGTCGCCATTTTATAAGTTCTTCCTGCATCTCTTTAGCTTCCTGTAATATTTGATCCTTCATTATGATATCCTCGCTTTCTATCATGTTGTCTTAACGAATATTAGCGTTTTACATTTTCTTTTACAATCCCTGTCTTGTAAAGAAGAAGGTAGCATAAGAAACTGACTACAATAAAGCCCAGCATAAAGAAGCTATAGCCGGACGACATAAAGTCATATCCAAGAATGAGGTAAAGAAGGCAGCCCGCTATGGCAGTAGGAATACTGAGCTTCTTATTCTTCATAAAATACGGTGCGGCAAGCGCTCCTGTGAGAGCGGGCGTGACATTGTTAAACGCAGGCGCCAGGGCGGGCCCGGTAATAACCGGAACCAGGAGCCTTCCGAGGAACAACATGCCTAAGAACAGAATGATTGTTGTGACAATGGAGGACGCCCCGATTGCAAGGGTGGTAATCACTTCCCCTTCGTCTGTTCCCCGTTCTACATTATTTACCCGGAGCGCATTGGTCGCGGCGGGCAGCTTCATATTCATAATATTTCCTGTGATAAAGGAAAGATAGGTCCCAGCAGAGCCTAAGAATGGCGAGAAGGATACGACTTCCACCACGCTTACCGTGCCGTAGATTGCCGACAATGTAATAATGGCACTTACGGTATTCGGAATCTGGATTTCCACCTCCTTACCATATATCACCGTGATAACCGCAGGAACCATCAATATCAATAATATTGCGATCAATGTACTGATCTTTCCGATACGGTGCGTTTTATTTGTATAGTTTTCCTGTGCGTTTGCTGCTTCTTTCTTCATCATTTTCCCTCCAATTCTGATTAACAGACATTCTTATAAGAACAAATTGACAATATATGCTCCGAGCATTCCCATCAGCATGCCGCCAGGGAATGACATCTCTGTCAGGAAATGTTTGTTGGTCTTTTGGGCAAGCCAGTTCAATATGAGCGCCGCAGCGCCTCCGGTAACCAGCGCGGCCAGGGATAAGACCTGCTCCGGTTTTTCCGTCCAGTAGGTCATGTATGGCGCGCAGGAACCATCCCATCATGGCGATAAATATACCGTCGATCAGAAGGTTATAGATGACAGGCTTATTTTTCCTAAGTTTTCCCATGCCCTTGTCAAGGCTCTTCTGTCCGAACATGACAAGCAATGGTTCGTAAAGGATACAGATGGACATTGCCCACAGCGTACTGATGAAGATCGTCGCGTTGTATCCTTCGTCCGTATAAGACAGAAGCCCGAACGACCGCGCGGCAATATTGGCGGCAACATTTTCATAAGAGCTTGAACCTATGACCGAGAGGCGCAGCCATGGAAAATAATTCCCCAATACGGACATCAGCATAACCAGGATAATCAGGATGGGGATGCTTGGGACAATGGAAAAAAGCGCGCTCCCGCTTACCGTACTCTTCATTACCTTTGTGTCCATTCCGATCTCTTTCCCGCGTTTCCACGCACGGCGCATAAAAAACAGGGATTGCCCCAGCACGTAGATAATTACGATTCCGCATGCAAAGGCCATCACTTTTGAATTGGCAATCGATAGATACTCTTTCATTTTCTTTGTTCTCCTTTGTTTTTGTTGGTTCAGGATGGTTCCTTTCCTTACTTAAAGATGATACCATGTGATAAACGGTTTGCGTTATCCTCAAAATTGTGAGAAGATATAGGTAATTAGTTATATATACGTAAATTTATAGTGGGAGGCTAAATATGAATTTTCATCATTTAGAATATGCTTTGGAAGTGGCAAAGGCCGGCGCTATCAGAAAAGCGTCGCAGAATCTATATATCTCTCAGCCTTACTTAAGCGGTATGATAAAAAGCCTTGAAGATGAGCTGGGATACCGGATATTCAACCGAACTGCGGCCGGGGTCACCCTTACGCGGGAAGGGAAAGAATTTATAAAGAGCACAAAGATTATTCTACGTGAGCTAAAGAGAATCTGCGAAATGAATGTGAATGAAGAAGAACAGAAGCTTAATATATCCTGCTATCATACAGCGTATGTCATGGACAAATTCCTGCGGTTCCATAATGCGTCCGATTATAAGTGTTCCGATAGGTTGAAGGAAATGGGAATCAAGGAGACGCTTGAGTCCGTCTCTTTGGGAGACAGCACAATAGGGATTGTGTTTTTTGTAAAAGAAAAGCATCGCCTCTATATGAAAATGATCTCGGAATATAACCTTCTTGCCACAGAGCTTTTAGCGCCTATGCAGGTATATGCGTATATGTATAAGAATCACCCTCTTGCACAGACAGCGGGAATAAAAGTGGAAAACCTGAATGATTATCCTTATGTGACCTATAGCGATGAATACTCCAAGAAGTATCTAGATATTCTGGGGATCGAAGAGCACCCCCATTTGCTGGAGGTGTCCGACAGGGGGAGTTTTAATGATGTCCTAAAGAGCGGAGAATACCTAACTTCTATGGCGTTTCCAAAACAGCCGGAAAATAGTGACTTTGTGCTGCTTCCTTTTGAAGACAGGGAGATCTTTCTTTGCTCCGTTTATGTGACAATGAAAAACTATTGTCTAAACCAGCGTGAAAAAGAATTTATCGAATTTGTAAGGGATATAGAAAAACAGTAATTTTTCACCATCAGAAAATATGGGTCACCAATACAATGCCCGCTACGATCGCGATCACTGTGGCATGCCTGCGCCATGTAAGGCTCAGATACCCCATGAACTCACGTATCAAGGCGTTCAATGTAAAATACCATTTTGTTTTTGCTCCAAAACCGACGCATTTTATTCCCTGTTGTCTCGCCAGTATCAATGCCCGGAACAGATGATAAGCAGTTGTGACAAGGATGATCTTAGGGTTCTGTTTCGTCATCAGTTCTCTGGAAAACTGCAGGTTCTCTTCCGTTGATACCGACTTTCGTTCCATGATGATCTTCTCTATATCAACCCCTTTTTCCATCGCATAGAACGCCATTGCCTCGCTCTCGGGAATATCCTCGCCGGCTCCCTGCCCGCCGGACATAATCAATACTGCGTTTGGATTATCGCTTAAGAGCCTAATCCCTCTTTCGATTCGCGCCGCTAAAAGCGGAGTAACCTTGCTCCCGTTGATTCCACAGCCCAGCACAATAATATAGTCCGCTTTTCTGTTCTTCTTCAGATGGATGAGATTGAGGATGGCGGAAAGTACATACATTGCCATCAAAGCCAACACGTACACCGCGGCAAAACTGATAATTATATAGAACATTGTACTCCCTGTGTCTCTGCTTAGATTGCCTATCATCGGCCATACAGTCAGATAAGCCGCCAATAAAACGGAAAAGAACACGGAAAGCAAATTGGACACTCTCATCCCCTCATGCCGGATCACCTTAATCCCTTCGACAAAAAACATCACAATCAGGACGATTGGGAATGCAATTACCCCGCACACCGCCAGCGCGGCCAAAAAAACCAGAACGCCAATGAAGGCTGGACGCCTCGAGAGCCATTCCGAATAGTAAGCTAAAATAAGAAACATGGAGAGGGCCAGGCCCGCCATCATCCAGAAAAAAGTAACCCCGCTCCATAATGTCCGAGGATCACGCACCATGACTGCCGCAAAAATGCAGAATGGAACCAGGAAAATAATGAATGAAATCAAAAGCATGCTTATATCCCCTCCTTTTCTATAGTTAAATTTCGTATGGAATCATTTTTTTAAACTTATCAATATTCCCCCTTGTAAGGTAATTCGGGTTAAGCTTCTTTTTACTATAAGCATAAGGCGTATTTTTTGTAAGTTCTTCAAGCAACCCTGTGAAAAATCTTTCCCATGAGCAATATTTCCCGCTTTCGATAAAATCTTCAGGAGACTCCATGATATTATTCAGCCCCTTCGCCTGAATAATATCCGACTTTAGAATCAAATATTCAAATGATTCCGGAGTCCACACGTAGCTTCCTTTGCTTATTTCTAATGCATGTACCACGCTTTGCATATCAGCACCGAAAGCCGCGCCGTCAACAATAGCCAATATCCGTTCATCCCTATTATTTAGAATATATTTTGCCACATTGGATTTGCCGCCCGCCGAATTACATATTACCTTTGTGCCGTGACAGATATTCTTGTACATCTCATAACCTGCATTAGAATCTTCTGTAAGAAGAATAGTCGGCTCTGTCTTCTGTAACCCTTCTCGATTCGGATATACCTGATGCATAGAATTATATACCTGTTTGGTATTCTGATAATATCCACTGTTTTTGAGGTAATAGATTTCATTCACACTATATGGCAGCATGTTCAGACCGTCTCTTGTAACGAAAACAAAATAACAGGCAGAATCCAACACTGCCTCTGCAAACGCTTTAGAATATAAAAATTTTTCCTGCTCATCAACAAATACAATCGTATCTGCCAATGACCTTAACCTTATTATCGCACTTTCCGCATCCCCCGACAAAACAACACATTTTTTATTGCTTATTACTTCTGTACCAGGACCAGTTCTTCCTGCCTGATAATCGCTTAATATCTGGATCAACGTTGTTTTTCCAGTGGCGCTGTCTCCCTGAATAATTGTAATATTTCTGCGTAGATTCAGCTCATACCGAAGTTTTTTAGTCGAAACCACAACTTTTATACTACCCTTCAAAGATTTCCACCTCCTGGAACTCTTTTAGAAAATCTAAATAATTATGGATCACCGTTCCACTATTCACAATGCATATATCAAAAGGTTCTTCAAACTCCATCTCGTAACCAAGCCTGATTGTAATATCTTGTCTCTTCCCAATCTCCAGTATCCATTTTGCACAGTTATTGCCGCAGGCGGATGCATTCACGATGAGATTGGGTTCTTTATACATAATGATGAGGGCTTTCACACCGCCCGACAATCTTTCCGGGGCAATGATCCCGAGAACTGGGCTGCTAATAGAATGTGCTGATTCTACTGTTGAACGGTCCACATCCTGTACCATCTCTTTCACCAGTTCATCTTCAAACCACTCGTCCTCATAATTGTATTTAAAATAGGTATCCGGGCTAAATACATAGTTTGCATCCTCTATATCCTTTGCGCCTCTGTTGAAAATAATTTTCAGCATAAATGTCCCTCCCAGTTCCGCGGCTTACCCACATAGTATTTTTTATCAACGTGTTTATACCACAGCCTCCATCAGCATTTTCCCATCCCGCATTACTTCTTTCACACCAATTTCTTTTTTCTATTGAAATTAAAAGTAAGCATATATCCTTTTTGTAAATGATAGGAATCCAGGTATTCGCTCAGTTGCTCCTCCCCTTTATTATGGTAAGCTTCTCCTCTCCATATCTTTAACTCAATCACAAACTGTTCGCCGCGATAATCCACAATTACATCCGTACGCTCCATATCTCGTGTCTGCGCTTCAATATAATAATTTCCAATTCCATTAATGATCGGACGAAGACAGGACACGCTCTGCCGCCAAGAAACCTCTCCGATTCCAGTCCGGTTCTTCCCCGCCTCCCGTCCTTTCTGCGATCAGTTTGCACAGCTTTGATACCAGAAACGGATAGCCGGATGTGTAATCATATAAAAGTCCCGACATATATCTTACATCCATCCCGGTATGATGGTCGGCCTCATATTCCAACAGCATCCCAGCAATTTCTTCCTGTCCAAAACTCATTTTGACATCAAAATCAGCGGCAATATTCCACGGACTGTTTTCTTTATGTTCCTCTTTTGTCCGCAGTTTCCGTCTCAGATTCTTTACATCATAGACCCCGGCAAGTATCACAGACCAGAAGGTGATTGTCCTGTTCTTCGCACGTTTCACACCTGCTCTTGTATCTCCGACACCTGCCTGCTGATATCAACCATATAGTGCTGTTCCGGCACACACATACCGGTAATATTAAATTTCCGTTTCACAGCCGCCGCACTCCCCTCTTAATTTTGCCTTAAGTTTATCATTCTTTCCACCTGTATGCAAGGCATATCCATCTCTAACGCCCATCTACAAACTCCCATCTTAAAGCAAATGCCGGAAAGGAATGATTACCACGCGCAGTATCCCATAAAAAATTTTCTTTTTCGCATCCGGCTTTGCGGCTTTATAATCCGCCCCGTCTATCACCGCGCCGCCGGGGAGTACTTTTCGGCTTTTCTTAGCCAATTCTTCGATCTGACTGCGAAGCATCTCGTTCAGCTCAGGACTGTCAATAATCAGCATCATTTCTGTGTCTAGGTAAATACTCCGCATATCCAGGTTACAGGAACCCACTATACTAATGTTCTTTCCTGCCAGGATCGTTTTTGTATGTAATGCTTGATCGCCCAAATATTCGTAAATACTGCTGCCCGTCTTTTGGACGTTCTTCTTTTCGTTCAGATAATCCGTGCATCCGAAAGGATTGGAACCCTTTTCCACCGCATTAATCATGACCTCCACCTTCGGATGGTCTGCATTGAGGCCAGTCAAATCCTGGTACATTTCCTTGCTGCAGATAATATACGGCGTCTGTATCAAGACATCGTCTTTTCGCTCCATCTCCTCCACCATCCTCCCCCAAAGGACCGGCTCCTTATTTTCCGGCTCGATCGGATTCGTGCACAGCTCGATGCTCTCCGGCTCAATCGCTGCTTCTTCCCAGTCCGGCGTGGCAAACGCCGCCGGATACTTTTCTTTGAGTTCTTGGTAATGCTTGTCCAGATATCCCCCGGTATCTCCCTCCCTTTCAAACAGCTCGCAGCAGGGCAGAGTCCATATTCGTTCAAAATACTCCCAAAGCTGCTGGTAAGAACCGCCTTTTCCCGGCTCTGTCTCATATACCAGGATATCCCTGTCCTCGTTATAGGATTTCGCGTAATTTCCCAGAAACAGATCGTCTGTGTTCCGCCCTCCTAAAATATAGGCAAAATCATCCGCGATCAAATATTTATCATGCATGCGATAGTTTGTTTCCCACAATTTCACAGGATTGACCGGGTTGTACAATTTTACTTCTACGCGTTCATGAGACGCCAGTTCCCGAAAATTCTCGCTTCCTGACAGCCGCAGCGCTCCATTGATGCCGTCTACGATCACACGCACCTGCACCCCTCTGTCCGCAGCGTGAAGAAGGGCGGCCATAATGTCGCGCCCGCTGTTATCATCCCGGAAATCAAATGTAACCAGTACGATACTTTCCTGTGCCTGTTCGATTAAACGCAGCCTCCACAGCAGCGCGTCCATATTATTATCTATGCTTAGTATCCTCTCCTGCGCCGTCCCTTCCGCGTCGCGGCCGCTCGTCTTTTCTGTGACAGACTTATGGAATAACGGCGGTACGACCAAACTTATGACAACATAGAAAAGCAGTAATAACAGGATTCTTCTTACGTACAGCAACCCTTTTTTCTTTTTTGTTTCTTCCAATTCTTATCCCTCCGTAGAAGGCTTTCCGCCTATAGTAATTGCTTACATACTCTGATTTAACCGATACCAGATAAGGATAAATTTTAATTCAGGGTAAATTTTAAATTGCCAAAAGTATATTGAAAAAAATTTTACATATGCTATAATGCCAGCAGGCAAAAAGATATGACAGTTCCATGTGAACGTAGAATGAATCCCCAAATTGTAGCGGCGTACAGTCTGGGGATTTTTCTATTCTTTTCTTAAAAAGCCGCCACTAAGATAGTGACGGCTAGTGCGGTAAAGCAATAAGTTATTGTTTTAAAATATTCATCCTCTTCTCTAGCTAACGCGAAGCCGGAATTTCTGAATCTCACGTTCCGTAGACACCCGCTCGATCACCGCCCCCAGGCTGGCAAGCTTCTCTTCAAAACGCTCATATCCCCGCTGGATATACATAATATCGTCTACGATCGTGACGCCGTCCGTCGCAAGTCCCGCGATCACAAGCGCCGCTCCGGCGCGCAAATCCGGCGCGCTCACTCTCGCGGCGGATAAAGCTTTTACGCCCTCGATCGTCGCGGAATTCCCCTCTACTTTTACCTTCGCGCCCATTCTCGCAAGCTCACTCAGGTATTTGAACCGATTTTCAAAAATACTCTCCGTGATCGTACTTGTCCCTCTACTCAGAGCTAGGGTGACTCCAATCTGCGGCTGCATATCTGTCGGAAATCCCGGATAGGGAAGCGTCTTCACATGTGTTTTGCGGAGATCCCCTTTGGATACAACCCGGACTGCATCGTCAAATTCTTCAACTTCGCATCCCATTTCGACCAGCTTTGCAATCGTTGCCTCCAGATGCTTAGGAATCACATTCATCACCGTCACATCCCCGCGGGTAGCGGCTGCCGCGAACATGAAAGTTCCCGCTTCAATCTGGTCTGGAATAATCGAGTAGGTGGTGCTGTGTAGCTTAGAAACACCGCGGATCTTAATCACATCGGTTCCCGCTCCACGGATATCAGCCCCCATACTGTTCAGGAAATTCGCCACATCCACCACATGCGGCTCTTTCGCTACATTTTCCAGGATCGTAAGCCCTTCCGACATAGAGGCCGTCATCATAACATTGATGGTCGCCCCCACAGTAACCACATCAAAATAGATATGACTCCCCTTCAGACGGTCCGCTTCTGCAATGATCTTGCCATGTTCAATATCCACATAAGCTCCCAGCGCGCGGAACCCTTTCAAATGCTGGTCGATCGGCCTGCTTCCAATATTACATCCCCCTGGAAGAGCTACTTCTGCTTTTTTATATTTCCCCAGCAGAGCGCCCAGCAAATAGTAAGATGCCCGGATTTTCTTAATATAGTCATACTCGATATTAAAATCTCTGATGCCGCTTCCATTAATTTTTACAGAATGCCGGTCAATCCGCTGGATCGCCGCGCCGATTCCCTCAATCGCTTCAAGCAGGACGTTAATATCGTTCACATCCGGGATGTTCTCAATCGTTACAGTCTCATCCGTCATAATCGCCGCAGCCAAAATAGCAAGCGCGGCATTTTTTGCTCCTCCGATCTCCACCTCACCGACCAGAGGATTCCCACCCTTAATAATATACTGTTCCATGTTTCACACCTCTATTAACAGTTTTCTTCCCTCTCAAAAAACATGTTATATCTAGTATTATTTCAAAATCGTAAAACATCATACTTCTATTTTATTGGCATAGCTGAAAAGATTTGTATGGCGCTTTACTTTCCAGAATATTCCATTTTTAAATTTTCCTTTAGATCTATGATTAAAATGCATGTATATCGGCATCTTTCGCTCTTTATTCATATTATGCCCATCGCCTACGTGGATAGTATACCACATCATGACAGATTTTGCAAAATTATTTCTTAATGAGCGAAAAGATTTTGTAAATATTTTGTAATAAATCAGCAAAAATTACCCATTTTTAATGCCTCTAATACTTTTTCTATCGTTTCTTCCAAATCCAGGCCATCTTCGGAGATCGTGATATCGGCATATTTCTCAAATAAAACGACTCTTTCGTCATATAAATCTCTCAATGTCTGACCTTCCCGCAGGGTAACGCCGCGGTTCACAGCATTTTTCAAACGGGAGTTAATCGTCTCAAATGATGCATGCAGGTATACAATCGTTCCCATCTCCTTGAAATGGCGCATAGCTTCTTCTGAATACACGATACTGCCGCCGGGCGAAATGACCGCGTTCTCTGCGTCCACTTCACGGTTCACCTGGTTCTCAATCGCCAGAAAAGCATCGATCCCCTCCTGGGCGATGATCTCGCAAAGCAGACGTTTCTCCTGTTTCTGTATCAGTAGATCCGTATCTATAAATTCATAGCCGAGACGCTTTGCCGTCACGACACCGACCGTACTTTTTCCTACCGCCGGCATTCCGATAAAGATAATGTTATTCATATGTGTTACCACCTTTTGCCGGATTGTAAATACCTCGCCAAGGGCTCCTACTATACCGCAAGGGCATGAACTCGCACTAAGGCTCGTAAATACCTCGCCAAGTGCTCCTACTATACCACAAAAGGCGTGAAAAAGCAACTATTTCATTTCGGAGCGATCACCAGAGCTGCCGCCCCCGTCTATGCCTATGCTGTTCTCTTCTGCGGAACAGCTCTTGATAAAGCAAAAGTTCCACCATATCCCGTACCCGGTCCGGCTTCCTCCTTGGTGCAAACTTCCCCTCCTGTGTGTGCAGTTCTTCATTATCTTTTTCTTCTTCCGACATAATCTCTATGGCTTCATCCCCGTCCATGACTTTGTCATAGATCCTCGAACACATCAATCGAAGCTGAAGTTTGTCGGGATATTCGTCATAAATCATGCTGCCGTCATACTCCATCCGGTCGCATTCTTCCTCCACATAAGGCAATATCTGTTTTGCTGTCTCAGGATACATACTCTTTAAGTATTCATAATCCTTCTCCTGTTTTTTATCATCGTCAAATAAAAACGGCGTCGGATACATCATATAAAAGGGCAGCTTCATTTCCACGGGGAACACTTCCATTTCTCTAAAATATAGTTTATTATATGATGCATCGTCCATGAGTGTGATAAATGGCATAACAGGCTATGGAATTGTTGACAAATGTATATCCAAGTGCTAATGTGAAATAAATTTCACGTGAAGTTTATTTCATATCAAGGGGCGAGATTTGAAAACATGAGAAAGAGTAAGAAAATTTTTGCATGTTTATTTATTGGCATTGGTATTTTAGTCTTACCTTTTCGTTTTATAAAGGGATTACCTGCTGCTTTTATTGTCTCTGCTGGCTACGCACTAATAGCTTATGGCATTGTAGATTTTCTATTTGAACACTTTATCCATAAAATTGGACATGCTAAAATCATGGATGAGGACGAAAGGAACGTGTAAAGGATATGAAAATGGAGTATAGAAAACTATCCGTGGATGAAGCGGAACAATTTTGGAGTTTGATGAATCAATTGGATTATGAAACAAAGTATATGCTCTACGAACCGGGTGAAAGGACAAAGAATCTTCCTAGAATTGAGTCTTTGATACGTGATTCCGTGGAAGGACAAGACTTCCTTTTCGTAGCCGAAACAGATAATAAGCTTATAGGATACATATCAGCACAAAAAGGCAAATTGAACCGTACCGCTCATTCTGCATATATCGTTGTTGGTATCTTAACGGATTATCGTGGCAAAGGGATTGGAACAGAGTTTTTTAAAAGATTGATTGTTTGGGCTGAAGAAAATAAAGTCGTCCGCTTAGAGTTAACTGTAATTTGTGAGAATGAAGCTGCAAAACACCTGTACACAAATAGCGGCTTCGAGATCGAGGGCATTAAGCGAAAATCGGTTTGCGTAGATGGAAAACATTTGGATGAATACTATATGGCAAGGGTTAGATAATCCGCGCCGCCCTGTCCTCTGCCCTATCTTTTGAGGATGAGCCAGCAGCCGCGGATTGTATCGCTTTTTTATTTTCTATAGATTCAATTTGGAGAGCGCGTCTGCAAACGCGTTGTTCACAGATTCTTCTTTTTGTTTTTTCAGATAATTCTGTACGTCCCGTTTGCTGACCCCCGCTCCCTCCTTCTTACGCCGTTCCTGGAATGCGGACAGCTTTTCCTTATGCCCACAGGTGCAGACGAAGATCTGCCCTTCTCCTTTTCCTTTGAGCTGCATCTTTTTATGGCAGACAGGACAACGGGCGTTCGTGGTCTTTGCCACGGTCTCACGATAACCGCACTCTCTGTCCTGGCAGACGAGCATTTCGCTGTTCTTCCCTTTGACCGCCAGCATCCGTTTCCCACAGCGCGGACATTTTGTATTCGTCAGATTGTCGTGCCGGAATGTACCGCACCCTGTCTTGATTTCACCCAATAGTTCATTAGTATATTCTACGATATCCGCCATGAAAACTCTGCCTGATAGACTTCCCTTTGCGATACGGGACAGCTTCATCTCCCAGTCCGCCGTAAGCTCGGGCTGCTTTAGTTCCCCGGGAACCAGCTCCAAAAGCTGTTTTGCTTTGGACGTGAGGAAGATATCTTTTCCACGTTTTTCCAACAGGAAACTGGAAAATAGTTTCTCTATGATATCAGCCCTTGTCGCGACCGTTCCCAGCCCCCCGGTCTCCCCAAGGGTCTGCGCCATCTTCTTATCATGAGATTCCATAAACGCCGCCGGGTTCTCCATCGCAGATAGAAGCGACGCCTCGTTAAAGGGCGCGGGCGGTTTCGTTTTTCCTTCCGTCCTTGAAAATGAAAATCCGTTCAAACGCTGGTCCTTAATAAATTCCGGAAGGTGCTGGCTCCTTAGCGCCTCTTCTTCAGGGTCCTTTGTTTCCTCTTCTTCACTGTCTGTCCCCAGGTTCTCATATACTTCTTTCCATCCGGCATTTTTAACGATCCTGCCCGATGCCGCAAAAGTTTCCCCGCCAAATTCTGCCCGGATCTGTGTCTGCTCATACATAAACGGCGGATAAAATACCGCCAGGAACCTTCTTACAACCAAATCGTAAATCTTTCTCTCTTCGTTCGTCATATCTTCCAGCCTGACAAACTGCTCTGTGGGGATGATGGCATGGTGGTCCGATACTTTCGCATCATTGACAAAAAACGGCTTTTGCGGGATGGGCTGCCGAAGAACTGCCGCTGCCGCTTTCCGGTACGGTCCTGTCCCACAGGCTTCCAGCCGGTCTTTGAAGGTCGGGATAATGTCATGGCTCAGATACCGCGAATCCGTCCTGGGATATGACAGCACTTTATGGTTCTCGTACAAACGCTGCATGATGTTGAGCGTCTCCTTTGCCGACAGTCCAAACCGCTTATTGGCGTCCCGCTGAAGCTCCGTCAGATCGTAAAGAAGCGGGGCAGGGATGTTTTTCGGCGTTTTCCGTATTTCTTTTATGATTCCATCTTTTCCTTCCACTCTCCGGTAAATCTCGTCGATCCGTTCTTTGTCAAACGTCCGGAAACCCTTCGACCCACCGTCCTGCCAGGTCAGGGTGACGCCGCAGCCCTTGGCGTTGATTCCGTAATAAGGCTTCGGTACAAAAGCACGGATCTGCGCCTCCCTTTTCGCGATCATGGCAAGCGTCGGCGTCTGTACACGCCCGCAGGAAAGCTGGGCATTATATTTGCAGGTCAGCGCACGCGTCGCGTTAATCCCTACCAGCCAATCCGCCTTGGCCCGGCACATCGCGGCGTCGTATAGGGCGTCGTAATCATGCCCATTCTTAAGATGCGCAAATCCCTCTAAAATCGCTTTGTCTGTGACCGAGGAAATCCACAGCCGTTTGATCGGCTTTTTGTTCCCCGCCTTTTCCAGAATCAGCCTTGCCACCAATTCTCCTTCGCGCCCGGCGTCCGTGGCAATAATGATTTCACTTACGTCGTTTCGGTGAATCTGCGTTTTCACGGCGGCGAACTGCTTTCCCGTCTGCTTTATGACCTCCAGCTTAAAAGGCTTGGGGAGCATGGGAAGGTGCTCCATCCTCCACTCCTTATATTTCTTGTCATAATCCTCCGGGTCTGCCAGGGTCACCAGATGCCCCAGCGCCCAGGTTACAACGTATCTGCCGCCTTCCATCGCGCCGTTCAATTTCTTTTGGCATTTCAGTACCCTCGCGATATCGCGCGCGACTGACGGCTTCTCGGCGATTACTAAAGATTTCATACTTACTTTTCCCTCCACTTATCAAATAACTGTCAAATTTATCATAGAAACAATTTCCTTTTGTGCATCCTCCACTTCCTCTATCCTAACCCTCCCGATTTTCTCCCGTTCTAATTGATAATCCATCTCAGGAAAAAGTCTCTCTAGCAAATGATTGACTTCCGGCGATGCGCCCATGGAAGCAACTGCCAATGATCTTGTATCGAACTGCTCCAATATTTTTTTCAGCTCATCTTCAGGGATTGCGGATATCTGCTCAAAATCCTCTACTCGCCGTGGTCGTATGTCAGGTTCTAATATCGCGTTTATCGTAAGTCCATATAGCTTGGAAAGCGCTAATAAAACTTCCAGATCAGGAATCGTTGTTCCAGTCTCCCATTTGGAAACCGCCTGCCTGGACACATTTAATCTTTTTGCCAGATCGTCCTGCGTAAACCCAAGGCTTTTACGCAATCGCTGTAAATATTTTGACACTAACACCACGTTCATAAGATTAACCTCTTTCCTCTTAAATTTCATCGCCGATTAGGCGATTCAGTTCAGGTATCCCGAATGCATCGCATGAGGGGTTCCTCTAAAATTTCATCGCCGGTTAGGCGATTCCATTCAGGTATCCCGATTGCTTTGCATGAGGGGTCCTTTTAAGATACTATCGCCGAACACGCGATTTGGTTACTATTATTATAAAACGTATATAGAGGAAAATACAGAACTTCTCAGGTGCTAAAAAGCCCCTGCATGGTTATCTTTTATTAAAGATTCGTTTTGTTTGACATATTTCATAATTTTAGCTATAATATGCTTAACAGGACAGCCGGAAGATAGATTGGGCCTATCCGTCCCGGCGAATTATAACGCTATGTAAGCCGCCTATTCTTTACCAGAGAGCAGGGCGGCTTACTTATTTTTCAAATCTAGAATTTCCACAATCAGCAATGCTACTGTTACAATCAGCATTAATTCTTCATATGTACTCATAAGCTCCACTCCTTTCCGCAGAACTCGGAACGGAATGGCCGCACGCCCTCCCGGCTGCCCGGTTAAGCATATTATTTTTCTATGTGCTGTACAGCTATTCTATTCGGCAAAATTCTGCCATACCTCTCTCCCCCTTTCTTCAATCCAAAGAAGCCCGCATCGGCGTCCCGACCTCTATAAGATTCCCGTCCGGGTCATAGAACCGGATCACCTTCTGTCCCCAGGAGTGTTCCATAAGTCGGTTCACATATTGGATCGGCACATTATACCTCTCCAATTTCTCCGCGAACGCTTCTATATCCGTCTCCTCAAAATATAATTCGGACGCATTATTCTCCGGGACCACGCCCCTTCCAATGAATCCTTCCCAGACCCTCCGATCCTGGAGGACAAGCCCTTCTGTCATAATGACGTTCCCGTCATTGTCAAGGATCATGTCCAGCCCAAAGAGTTCTTTATAGAATTTGACTGATTCTTCCATATCCTTCACTACAATCAAAACATTTTTCAATTTCATTTTCCTTCCCCTTTCTAATCCCCGAGCCAGAATCGCGCTAAATGCGGCCGCTTCTGTAAAAATCATAGTTTTATCGTATCATAACTCCACAGTTTTCTCTACCTCTATTTCTGCTTTCTTGACTTTGAATCACCAGGGGGAGTATAATGATGTAGAAAATTGGAGGCACATTTATGACATCATATAACAATCGATTTTTACAAGAGTCCCCTCTCCTTGGCGAGCCGACCGAAGAGATCGCCGGTTATCCAGTGCGCCCGGGTTTATTTGACTTAAACGGGACTATGCTGCTCCAGAACGGAGTGAATTTTACCGTCTATACCCACGGAGGCACATCGTGCGAGTTGCTGCTTTTTCACAGGAATGAAAAAGATCCTTTTGCCATTCTTCCCTTTCCTGAAGAATTTAAGATCGGCGACGTATATTCTATGATCGTCTTTGACCTGGATATTCAGGATTTTGAGTATGCTTACCGGGTGGACGGTCCATATGACCCGACAAAAGGTTTCTTATTCGACAAGAAAAATATTCTCGTAGACCCTTACGCCCGGGCGATCAGCAGGCAGCAATCCTGGGGGGAAGAAAATCATAATCCCTATCACGCACGGGTTGTCAAGAACACATTCGACTGGGGAAGCGTCCCGCAGTCTTCCCGGGAACTCAGCGATCTTGTAATCTATGAGCTGCATGTGCGCAATTTTACGCAGCATACTTCATCCGGCGTAAGGCACAGGGGAACTTTCGCGGGCCTGATGGAGAAAATCCCATATCTGAAGGAACTGGGAATCAACGCTGTGGAACTGATGCCTATTTTCGAGTTTGATGAAAATATGAATGCACGGGAAGTCGACGGGAAAAAACTGATGGAATGCTGGGGTTATAATTCAGTCAGTTTTTTTGCCCCTAACACGCTCTATGCCGCTGCATGTGAAGACAATCACGAAGGAGTGGAGCTGAAAGAACTGATACGCGCTCTTCATGAGGTCGGAATTGAAGTGATTCTGGATGTAGTATTCAACCACACTGCCGAAGGAAATGAAAAGGGGCCTGTATTCAGCTTCAAAGGCTTTGACAATAATATTTACTACATGCTAACCCCTGATGGAAACTACTATAATTTCAGCGGATGTGGCAATACTTTGAACTGTAATCACCCTGTGGTGCAGCAGATGATTCTGGAATGTCTCCGTTACTGGACGATCGACTACCGGGTAGACGGTTTCCGTTTTGACCTTGCCAGCATTCTGGGACGGAATCAGGACGGTACACCCATGAATAACCCGCCGCTTTTATACACGCTTGCCTGCGACCCTGTCTTAAGTAATATCAAGCTGATTGCCGAGGCATGGGATGCCGGGGGGATGTACCAGGTAGGAAGTTTTCCCGCCAGCCTGCGTTGGGCTGAGTGGAACGGGCGTTACCGAGATTCCGTCCGTGCCTTCCTGAAAGGAGACTCCTGGGAATCCTTCAGCGCCTCGCGATATATCTGCGGTTCAGGCGATCTCTATGGCAGATTCTATAATGAGCACAATAACAATTATGCCGGCTATAATTCCTGTGTAAATTTCCTGACATGCCATGATGGATTTACCCTGTATGACCTATACTCCTACAATGAGAAACATAATGAGGCCAACGGATGGCGCAACACGGACGGCACGAACGACAACCGGAGCTGGAATTGCGGCATGGAGGGCGATACCGACGATCCTAACATTTTAAGTCTTCGGTTCCGCATGATTCGCAACGCCTGCGCAGTATTGATGTGCAGTCGTGGAACCCCTATGTTTTTTGCAGGGGACGAATTTGGAAATACGCAGAAAGGAAACAACAACTGTTATTGCCAGGACAACGAGCTTTCTTGGCTGGATTGGAGCCTGCTTGAAAAGAACCGGGAACTATTTGCATTTTTCCAATTCATGATCCAGTTCCGCAAAAATCACCCGGCGATCCGCAGAAAACTGCCCGACGCGGTGTGCGGCATGGCCCCCCTGCACATTTACGGCGCCATAGCCGACGGCAGGCCGGTTCCCAAGGATTCCATGATTTTAGGTGTCTGTTTTGCCGGTTATGACAGAAATAAAGGGCGGGATGATATAGTCTATCTTGTGGTAAATACTTACTGGGAAGATGTCACTATTACTCTCCCTGCTTTAAATAACGCCGACTACTGGTATTTATGCGTGAATACGTATGGCGATGGCTTGAGGCGGTATTTTTATCCCGAGGGCAGTGAGACGCGTATTGATAGAGATTTCTGTATGCGGCCGCGGTCTGTCGCGGTATTTTGCGTACACGACCACTAATGAAAAATAAGGAGGAGATACAAATGAATCTGGGTATTACGTCAGAGAACCTAAAAGCTTTTGAATCCGCTTTTGACGCGGACCGGGCTAACCAAGTCGCAATGAACGCTGTCGTCAACAACGGCATCCACAATTCTTCGAGAAACAGCCGGGCGCTGCAGGATAACCCCTATGTTTTTTCTGTCAGTCTGAAACAAGGGAAAATCACCAATCAGAAGGAAAGCGGGCGTTGCTGGATGTTTGCTGCCTTGAACGTCATGCGTTTTAAAGCCATGCATGACTTGAACGTAAAGACCTTCGAGCTGTCCCAGGCTTATCCCCTTTTCTATGATAAGCTTGAAAAATCTAATTATTTCCTGAACAGCGTCCTGGAGACTCTGGACGAACCTGTAGGCGGCCGTCTGATCTCTTATCTGCTGCAGATGCCGGTAAACGACGGCGGCCAGTGGGATATGTTCTGTAACCTGGTGAAAAAATACGGGGTAGTCCCGATTTCCGCCTATCCTGAAACGAACCTTTCCTCAGCTACCCGTGAAATGAACATCTATCTAACGGAAAAGCTCCGAGAGGACGCATGTATTTTGCGGAAACACCATGCGCAGGGAGCAAAAATGGAAGAGCTCCAGTCCCTCCGCACACAAATGATGGAGGAAATCTACCGTTTCTTGTGTATCTGCCTTGGAAAGCCGCCTAAAACCTTTGATTTTGAGTACCAGGATAAGGAAGACGGATTTCACCGTGACTGCGGCCTGACTCCGCATGCATTTTTTGAAAAGTATATCCATATGAATCTTGACGATTATGTAAGCCTGATTAACGCGCCCACCGCCGACAAGCCTTATAGCCGTAGTTATACAGTCAAATTCCTTGGCAATGTGAAGGAGGGCAAAAAAGTCCGTTATCTGAACCTGGAGATCGGGGAGCTTAAAAAAGCGGCGATTGCCCAGATGCAGGACGGCAATCCGGTATGGTTTGGATGCGATGTAGGGAAACGTTCCGACAGGGAAAGTGGAGTCATGGACCTAGACACCTTCCGTTTGGAAGAACTTTTGAATACCACATTTACTATGAATAAGGCGGAGCGCCTTGACTATGGACAAAGTCTGATGACCCACGCCATGGTCTTCCAGGGCGTCAACCTGGATAAAAACGGCGCCCCAAACCGCTGGCGGGTAGAAAACAGCTGGGGTAAGGAAGCCGGAACCGAGGGATATTATGTGATGACAGACCGTTGGTTTGACGAGTACATATACCAGGTGGTTGTGAATAAGAAGTATCTCAGCGATGAGCAGATACAGGCCTATGAATCCGAGCCGATCGAACTGGAGCCGTGGGATCCCATGGGATCCCTGGCGCATGTACGTTAAAACTTTATTGTTTAAGAGATAGAAAGAGAGGTTCCACTTGGGCCTCTCTTTTATCAATTTCATCATATTCCATTTATCAAAACCGATTTTCCTTCAAAAGCAAACCCATATTTGTGAGAATAAAGGGAGCGCCGTATGACGCTCCCTTTTGTAATACTTATTCTACCGTATTAATCCTCGCTACGGCCCGTTTCAATGCAGCCTCCGCACGAACCATGTCGGTCTCCTCCTGCTTTGCATTCAAGCGGTCTTCCGCACGTTTTTTTGCCCTCTGGGCACGCTCAACGTCAATGTCCCCAGGCCACTGTGCGTCCTCCGCAAGTACGGTCACCTTATCTTTCAGGATCTCTACAAACCCTCCCAGAACCGCCGCCTTCTTTACTTCGCCTCCGTCATGGATCTTCATGACGCATGGTTCAAGAATCGTGGTGAGCGGGATATGCTTTGCGTATACACCCATCTCGCCCTCCACACTGACGAATTCCAGGAATTCTCCTTCACCCTCCAGAAATACATTGTCAGGTGAAATGATTCTCAGTTGAAATTTATCTGCCATAGGACGTCCCTCCTATTTCACACGGGCAAGCACGTCGTCAATATTACCTGCGTTCAGGAAATGTCCCTCTGGAATGTCGTCATGCTTTCCTTCGAGAATCTCCTTGAAGCCCTGAATCGTCTCACTGATTGGAACGTAACGTCCTTCCAGTCCGGTAAACTGTGTCGCTACATGGAACGGCTGGGACAAAAATCTCTGTACCTTTCTCGCACGGGATACGACCAGCTTATCCTCCTCGGAAAGCTCATCCATACCAAGGATGGCGATGATATCCTGCAGCTCTTTGTATTTTTGAAGGATCTCCTGTACGCCGCGGGCAACATTGTAATGTTCCTCGCCCACGATATGCGGGTCAAGGATACGCGATGTAGACTCCAGCGGATCTACAGCCGGGTAGATACCAAGCTCTGTGATCGCACGGGAAAGTACGGTCGTCGCATCCAGATGGGCGAACGTCGTTGCCGGTGCCGGGTCGGTAAGGTCGTCGGCCGGCACGTATACTGCCTGTACGGATGTGATAGAACCGTTCTTCGTGGATGTGATACGCTCCTGGAGAGCGCCCATCTCAGTCTGCAGGGTCGGCTGATACCCTACGGCTGAAGGCATACGTCCCAGAAGGGCGGACACCTCAGAACCTGCCTGCGTAAAACGGAAAATATTATCAATGAAAAGAAGTACGTCCTTTCCACCTTTATCACGGAAATACTCTGCCATCGTAAGTCCTGCAAGACCGACTCTCATACGTGCTCCAGGCGGTTCGTTCATCTGGCCGAATACCATGGCCGTCTTCTTGATAACGCCGGAATCCGTCATCTCGTAATACAGGTCGTTTCCTTCACGGGTACGCTCTCCTACGCCGGTAAATACAGAATATCCGCCGTGCTCTGTCGCAATATTCGTGATCAGCTCCTGGATCAATACCGTCTTACCTACTCCGGCGCCTCCGAACAGACCGATCTTACCACCCTTCTGGTATGGGCAGAGAAGGTCTACGACCTTGATACCTGTCTCCAGCATCTCTGTCTCTGTCGCCTGTTCCTCAAAACTGGGAGCCTTTCTGTGGATCGGTGCATACTCCACGCCTGTCGGCGCCGGTTTCTCATCGATCGGCTCTCCCAGCACATTAAAGATACGGCCTAACGTCTCCTCACCAACCGGGACCGAGATCGGACCTCCTGTTGCGACGGCGTCCAGACCGCGCACCAGACCATCCGTGGGACCCATGGCAACACATCTGACCGTGTCGTCTCCCAAATGCTGCGCTACCTCGACCACCAGCCTCTTTCCGTCTTTCTGGGGAATCTCAACAGCTTCGTTGATCTCCGGCAGGTGTCCTTCAGAGAACTTGAGGTCAAGTACGGCGCCAATGATCTGGGTGATCTTCCCAATATTCTTATCTGCCATTTTTTCCTCCTTGCTTACAGGAATTTATGGAGAAATCTTAGCCGATCGCTTCCGCTCCGGCTATGATCTCGGTAAGCTCCTGCGTAATAGCACCCTGACGTGCTCTGTTATACTTCAATTCCAAATCATCAATCATTTCTTCTGCATTGCTTGTCGCAGAATCCATCGCCTGCATACGGGCGCCATTTTCACTTGCAACCGCTTCTATAAATGCGCCATACAAAATACTGCTTATATATTTCGGAACGAGAAGTCCGATCGCTTCCTCTTCTTTCGGTTCAAAGTTCATGGGAGTGATCTTATCCACGGCGTCCACCGTATCCTTCTCTTTCCCCTCCTCCGCCTCTTTTTCTTCCACCGGAAGGACCTTCAGCAGAGTCGGTATATGGCTGACCGTATTCTTAAAGAAAGTATAAGCAAGGTAAATCTCACCGATCTCTCCCTTTTCAAAATCCTCCAGAAGCCTCGCCGCTATGGTCTTTGCATCCCCATAGCAGGGTTCCTCGATGATATCGGAATAATCGGCTGTGATCTCATAACCGCGGTGCCCTAAAAGCTCCACGCCTTTGCCTCCCACGGCATAAATGCGCAGGTCCTCTTTCTTTAACTCCTCATTGCCGGTAATCAGTTTTACAATATTTGAATTGTATCCCCCTGCCAGACCTCTGTTGGAGGTAACGACAACGATTGCCTTTTTCTGGCTTCCGTTCGATCTGACATAAGGATGATTCACCGCGCCCGCCTTGGCGAGCAGGGAAGTCATCGTCTCATACATACAATTAAAATACGCTTTTGAATCCTCGGCACGGTTTCTTGCTTTCTGCAATTTAACGGTAGAAACAAGCTTCATGGCTTTGGTGATCTGCTGCGTGCTCTGGATACTATTCCGGCGCCGCTTGATATCTTTCATAGATGCCATGATCTGTCACCTCTTCCTAGAATTCTTTCTTGTATTCGCTGATTGCCTTTTTCAGTGTTTCTTCGATATCCTCGCGCATTACCTTCTCTGTCCTGATTGATTCCGGAATCTCCGGATATTTTGTATCAATATATTCGAACAGTCCTTTTTCAAAACGCTGGATATCTGCCACGTTAATGTCAAGGAGCAGTTTCTTCACTGCAGCATAGATGATGATGATCTGGTACTCGACCGGCATCGGCTGATACTGCGGCTGTTTCAGAACTTCACGTACACGCTCGCCCTGTGCCAGACGTTCCTTGGTATCGTCGTCAAGTTCGGAACCGAACTGTGAGAACGCCGCCAGCTCACGATACTGCGCAAGGTCCATACGGATTGTACCTGAAATCTTCTTCATCGCCTTGATCTGAGCGGAACCGCCGACACGCGATACGGAAATACCTGCGTTGATAGCCGGACGGAATCCAGAGTTAAACATTTCTGTCTCCAGGAATATCTGACCGTCCGTGATCGAAATCACATTGGTCGGGATATATGCGGATACGTCGCCAGCCTGTGTCTCGATCACCGGGAGCGCAGTAAGCGATCCTCCGCCAAGCTCATCCGAAAGACGCGCCGCTCTCTCAAGAAGCCTTGAGTGCAGATAGAATACGTCTCCTGGATACGCCTCACGCCCTGGTGGACGACGAAGCAGCAAGGAAAGTGTACGGTAAGCCGTCGCATGCTTCGACAGATCATCATAGATGATCAGAACGTCGTCTCCGTTTTCCATCCATTCCTCTCCCATCGCACATCCCGAATAAGGCGCAATATACTGGAGCGGAGCAAGCTCGCTGGCCGCCGCGGAAACGACGGTCGTGTAGTCCATGGCCCCGTAGTTCTCTAATGTCTTTACAATACTTGCCACCGTGGAAGCTTTCTGCCCGATCGCAACATAAATACACTTCACTCCCTGGCCTTTCTGGTTGATGATCGTATCGATCGCGATCGCGGTCTTTCCAGTCTGTCTGTCGCCGATAATAAGCTCACGCTGTCCACGTCCGATGGGGATCATGGAGTCGATCGCCTTGATACCGGTCTGCAGCGGAGTGTCAACGGATTTACGTGTGATAACTCCCGGCGCAACTCTTTCAATCTGACGATATTTGTCTGTCTGGATCGGTCCCTTGCCATCGATCGGCTGACCGAGCGCGTTTACTACACGGCCTAACATGCAGTCGCCAACCGGAACCTCTACCACTCGTCCGGTCGTCTTGACAGTATCTCCCTCGTTGATACTCTTATGATCGCCCAGGAGAACCGCACCGACGTTGTCTTCCTCCAGGTTCAGCACCATACCGTACACTTCTGAAGGAAATTCCAAAAGCTCGCCCTGCATTGCGTTTTCAAGGCCATGGACACGCGCAATACCGTCTGCCACCTGAATGACGGTTCCGACATCAGATACGTTCAGTTCAGACGCATATCTTTGAATCTGTTCTTTAATCACAGAACTTATCTCTTCTGGTCTTAAATTCATAGAGCGAATCCACCTTCTTTCTACAATATTTTTTAAACCTGAATCTTCCTCAGGTCTTTCGTCAACTCATACAGCTTCGTCTTAATGCTGGAGTCCACCACTCGGTCGCCGATTCGGATCACCATACCGCCGATGAGTGATGCGTCCACCTCATAATGCATCTCAAACGACTCATATCTGGTCGTCTCAAGAAGCCTTTTGAGTACCGCGTCTTTCTGCCTGCTTCCAAGCTCAACGGCCGTCGTGACACAGGCAGTGCCGATTTTCTTTTCTTCTTTCACCTGTCCGATGAAATAATCCAATACGGATTCTATCTTACTGTAACGCCCTTTGGCGATCATCAGCTTCATCAGTTCCACGATCTCGTTTGAGATCCTTTTGCCGAATATCGTCTCAATGACGCTCTCCTTATCCTCGCGTATAACCTTAGGATTATCCAGCATCTTCTGAAGCTCTTCATTCTCTTCAAGAATCTGGCGGAGGGATAATACCTCCTCATACATCTCGTCTACACGCTTGGATTCTAAGGCAACTTCAAACAAGGCGTCACCGTAAGTCTTTGATACTAGCTTAGCCATGTCTGCTCACCCATTTCTTGTAATGTCTCGTCAATCAGACTATCCTGAATACTGGTATCGATAGAGGCCGTGACAACCTTTCCCGCCATCACCTGCGCTATTGAGATCATTTCCTGCTTCATATCGTCCAGGGCGCGCTTCTTCTCCCGCTCAATCTCCACGTTCGCACGCTCGATAATACGCGCTGCTTCTTCTTTTGCTTCCGCAATGATATTTGCTTCGTTCTTCATTGCTTTCTTACGCGCCTCGCTTAAGATCTCCTGCGCCTCTTTATCGATCTCTTTTAATTTTTGTTCGTATTCTTCCTTATAAACGATGGCTTCTTCTTTTTCCTTCTTTGCCGTCTCCTGCTCGTCGGCGATCCGTTTTCTACGCCCTTCCAGGACTTTTCTAACCGGATTGACTAACAGATAGGAAATCAGCGTGAACATAACGAACATGCTGACCGCCATGACACAGGCGTCAAAAAGAAGCTGCGCATCTAAGTTAAACAAACGCTCCAAGGCTTAGCCTCCTTTCTCTTGTTATTAAGGCAAAGCCCTTCTTTACAGCTTTCCAAGAAGCGGGTTCGCAAATAAGAGGATCAATGCGATAACCAAGCTGTAAAGACCTGTCGTCTCGGCAACTGCCTGACCTAAAAGCATGGTGGATGTAACGTCGGATCTTGCTCCTGGGTTTCTTCCTACTGCGGAAGCGCCGTGGCCCGCCGCGATACCCTGCCCGACACCAGGACCGATACCTGCGATCATTGCAAGACCTGCACCAACTGCTGAACACGCTAAAATCAAACCTTCATTAGAAATATTCATAATAAATTTCCTCCTGTTTTTTATTTTTCATGTTTTTTCAAACTGCCGCCTCATGAAATCTCTTCCATACTTATCACGGGCGTTTCCTCTCACTATGACTGAGGCATCTTCTCGTTGATAAATACCATCGTCAACATACAGAACACATATGCCTGGATACAACCTGAAAACAGGTCGAAGTATATGTGTAAAACTCCCGGCCATGCCCAAGCGACTTTGTATAAAAGTCCATACAAAAGTCCCATGATTACCGTGCCGGAGAGGACGTTACCGAACAAACGCAGCGACAGTGAGAATGGCACCGCGATTTCCCCGATCAAGTTAATCGGGAACAAAACCGGCAACGGCTGAAACAGGCTCGTAAATGCTCCCACTTTATTGTATTTGATGTTATTGAACTGAATCAACGTAAATGTAATCAGTCCGAGCGGCAGCGTCACGCCGTAGTCGGCGGTCGGCGGCCGAAGGCCTAACAGGCCTGAAAGATTGGATACAATCAGGAACAAAAACAGAACCCCGATGTAATTCCGGAAGCCAAGTCCATTCTTCCCCATGCTTCCATGTACCATATTGTCCAGAGACTCAACGGCAAGTTCGGCAATGTTCTGAAGAACTCCAGGTTTTCCTTCCGCATCGCTTAGCTTAGCACGGACAACCAGCGCAAATATCAGCAGCAGAACGCATACGATCAGGATGCTGACATGAGTGGTGGTTAGCCATAACTCTTGTCCAAACAAATGGAACTTAATAAGACCGTGGATTTGAAAATCCGGCTCTTTCGCCGCCAGTATCCCTAAGCTATTCCCCACACTTCTAACCTCCTTTACTTAGATTTTCGGAACTTCTCAAGAAGTCCATGCATTGCCGGCTGAAGATAAGCCGACAACTTTAGTCCCATTATACCTGCCACAAGGGTCAGAACATTGGCGATTTTAAAATAAGAAGCCGCAAAAAATACAACGACTACCGTCAGGTATCTCACCATATACGATCTCTGCATGTACTTTTTCGCGCCCTCTTCCCCAAGGATCAGCGCTTCATCCAGAGAACGTTTCATATGGACTGCCATCCCGATCCCGCCGACGACCCCGATCCAAAGTCCAGCTGACATTCTCAGGTGGTCGCCCGGTATAAACAGACAAATGATCTGCGCAGCTACGCCATACAGGATCATGAATATAATCATATCTTTCAAGACCGTATTATCTGTGCTCCCCATATCTTTCGTCCATCCTCCCCGCGCTACTTCTTCTTATCCTCAGGGTCCTCATTCGCGTGCCTTACCAGATACCAGGCATTTCTGCACCCTGCGAGCACGCCAATGATCACTAATGGGATAAAAACCGGAAAAGAAATTTTCTCTTCCAGCCAGGTGCCGAGAAACGTGCATAACAAAACAGGGACCAGTATACTGATTCCTACCTGTGAAATAAGTGCAAATGTACGATACACACTTTGCTTATATCTCATAAACTGATTCCCCGTTCCTGTAAATTTCTCTAAAGTGTATTATATCCAATTTCACACAATATGTCCAGCCATAAAAAAATTATTGTATTTTCTCAGATACAATGCTATTCATCCCAGGAAAGCCGGTGCAGGCGCCCCTGGGTATTCATGCCCGCAAAACCGTTCTGCCTGAGCGCTTCGTAGAGCACAATCGCCACAGAATTTGCCAGATTAAGAGAACGTGCGTCCCCGATCATGGGAATCCGCATGGTATCTTTTTTGTGATGGATCAATATATTTTCAGGAATCCCGGCGCTCTCTTTCCCGAACATGATAAAACAGTCCGGCTCATACCTTACTTCCGTATAGAGGTTCGGCGATTTTGTTGTCGCCATGTAGAGCTTTGCGCCCGGATTCTTCTCTAGGAAATCCGGGAAGTCGATATAATCCACGACATCCAGTTCTTTCCAGTAATCCATGCCCGCCCTCTTCAGGCTTTTTTCATCAAGCCGAAAGCCCAAAGGTCCGATCAGGTGGAGCCTTACGCCTGCCGCCGCGCAGGTTCTTCCAATATTTCCCGTATTTGCCGGAATCTCCGGCTCAAAAAGTACGATATTTAACATAATTCTTCCTTTTCCCGGATCATTTCCTAAGCCGTTCAATGAACCGCTCCAGTCTCCCCACGGCTTCTTTTAAGTCTTCCAGGGAATAAGCGTAGGATATCCGAAGGAATCCTTCCCCGCACGCGCCGAACGCGGTTCCTGGTACGACCGCGACCTTCTCTTCCTCCAGAAGGCGATTCGCAAACTCCTCGGACGTCATCCCAAATTCCTGAATGCTTGGGAAAATATAGAACGCTCCGTACGGCTCAAAACACTCCAGTCCCATCCTCCCAAACTCATGCACCAGAAAACGTCTTCTCCTGTCGTATTCTTCCCGCATTTTTACCACTTCGCCCTGACAGTTGCGAAGCCCTTCCACCGCCGCGTACTGGCTATTTGTGGGCGCGCACATGATCGCATACTGATGGACCTTTGTCATCTGCTCAATGATATTTTCAGGACCGCAGGCATAACCCAGGCGCCAGCCCGTCATGGCAAAGCTCTTTGAAAATCCATTTACCATAATCGTCCTCTCCCGCATCCCGGGAAAACTCGCGATCGACACATGGTCTCCTTGATAGCTCAGCTCCGCGTAAATCTCGTCGGAGAGCACATAGAGGTCGTGCTTGATGATTAGGTCTACGATGGGCTCTAGATCCTCTTTTGTCATAATCGCCCCGGTCGGATTATTCGGAAACGGCATGACAAGAATCTTTGACTTCGGCGTAACTGCCGCCTCCAGTTCCTCTGCCGTCAGCTTAAATTCATTTTCATTTTTAAGCGGGATTACCACCGGAACACCGTCCGCCATCACCGCACAAGGAAGGTAGGACACAAAACTTGGCTGTGGAATCAGGACTTCGTCGCCCGCATCCAGCATTGCCCGGAACATAATGTCAATGGCTTCGCTTCCGCCCACGGTCACCAGCACCTCTTTATTCGGTTCGTACTCAACTTTCATCCGTTCTTTTGTGTATTTAGCGATCTCGATCTTCAGTTCTTTCAGCCCTGCGTTGGATGTATAAAAGGTACGCCCCTGTTCCAGGGTATAGATCCCTTCCTCCCGGATCCTCCAAGGCGTATCAAAGTCAGGTTCTCCAACGCCCAGGGAAATGGCGTCCTTCATCTCGTTTACTACATCGAAAAATTTACGGATCCCGGAGGGTTCCAGATTTACAACTTTTTTTGATAATGGGTTTCTCATTACGGCGTCACCAACATCCTTTCTGCTTTTTTCTGCGGTACCATGATGGTTCCATGATCCTTGTATTTCTTCAGAATAAAATGCGTTGCCGTCGACATGATCGCTTCGATCGGCGACAGCTTCTCAGACACAAACTGTGAAACCCCTTTTAAGGTCCAGCCTTCCAAAATCACCATCAAGTCGTATCCTCCCGAGATCAGATATACGGCCGTGACCTCCGGGAAGTTATAAATCCGCTCTGCAATACGGTCGAATCCTCTGTCCCTCTGCGGCGTCACTCTCACCTCGATCAAGGCGGTAATCATATCGGAGCCAGCCTTGTCCCAGTCGATGAGCGTATGATAGCCGCAGATGATCTTTTCTTTTTCCATTTCCGCAATTTCATTGGCAATGGTGATCTCATCCGTTCCCAGCATGATGGCAAGCTCGCCAAGATTCGCTTTACTGTTTCGTTCAATATAATTTAAAATAGCCCTGCGTGTTTCTTTATTCTCCATTTTCTAGTCCTCCGCTGCATTGCTTATATTTTCCTGCGCCCAAAGATGCACGAACGCATCCGGCGCGGGCCTGTTCAGACAGCGCTTATCATCGCCGTTCATAACCAGCCGTTCCTTTCCTTTTTGCGTATGCCCGATCACGACTGCGGGCACGCCTTCCCGTATCATCGTATCTGCCAACTCTTCTCCCTTTTTTGTTATCACCAAGGCGCTTCCCGCACTGGTGAGCTGATAGGGATTGAGATGAAATAGTTCACACACCTCGATCGTCTCCTGGCCGACCGCGATCTTTCGCAGATCTACAGTAAGCCCGATCCCCGCGCTTTCGGCAATATCCCAAAGCGCCGCCAGGATTCCTCCGTCCACAATCTGATGTAAGGCAGATACGCTGCCGGCCGAAGCCGCCGCCCTGATCTCTCGCATAGAAAAAATCTGCTCTTTTTGGGCTTCCAGCCGTTCCAGAAAGAAGGGTGCGAACCGTGCGGCGGCTTCCTCTTCCTTCGCCCGCCTAACCCGAAGCGCCCCCTCCAGCGCGATCTTTTTGAGAAGAACAATATCCTCCCCAGGCTGCGCCATGCGGCTCTGCCGCAGAATGACTCCCTGTTCCACGCATCCCAGCGCGGACACGGACACGATCGTGGTATGAAGCCCTGGGATAAACTGTGCGTCCGCCTTCAGTATCTCGATTTCATGGGCAGACGCGGCCGCGGATGCTGCCTGGTACATTGCTTTTACCCTGGACTCAAAGGCAAAATCCGGCAGGAGAATCTGTATGCTTACTCCTCGCGCCACGGCTCCTTTTGCCGCCAGATGGTTCGCCGCCTGTGCGATGGCAAATACGCACAGATCCTTTTCATTTCCAAAAAGCGATACCGAACAGGAAAGTATCTGTTCCTTTTCTTTGCAGGAAATACCGTAGCAGCTCTCTTCCTGCCCCAAAGGAAACAGCGCCGCATGTGTGTCGTTATGAAGTTGTTTCAATATCGACCGCCGGTAAACGGTCTGCGACGCTCTCCCCGGTTCCATTCTCTTACCCTTCCTCTCCTGTTTCTTCCCCGTCATCTTGCGCGTTATTTTCCGCCCCATTTTCCGCATCGTTGTCTGTACTTTCGCCGGATTCTGGATGATTGATGAGTTCCTGCGCGCGATTGATCGCACCCCATATCTGTTCTTCATCCTGCGACCCGATGGCATTACGCACCAACTGGGACGCCTCTGCATTGTCGGAGCGGGTGCCCACCAGCACCTTGACCTCCGAAGCCCTGTATGTACTGTTGTTGATTACGTCACGGCTCACTTCATTTCCATTCTCATACACAACCTTCCAGAGACGCGCCGTTTTCCCATTAATCGCCGTCCCCTTCTCATTCATAGAGCCGATCGCGCTGTCAGAATCCTCCACGTATTTCTTAGTATATTCCATCTGTTCCAGAACCTCGCTCTCATATTCGACCGAATGTCCCGCGTCCCGGGTATCTTTCCCATAGATGTGGAACTGGAGCGTCCCGTTCCCGTCAATATATCCTTCAATAAAAATGGGGGTACTGTAGTTATTCTTAAATTTGAAATCCTTCACGCCCTCCGCCACAGCCGCGTCTTTGGAGGGCTTCACATAACTAACTGACATGGAATGGGCGGATCTCTGCGTCACCTCCAGCTCCGAATAAAGGACCGCGTTATACAGCGTGCTCGACACCTGGCAGATGCCCCCCGCGATGCTTTGGACCACCTCGCCGTTCGCATACGCACCACCGTCCACATACCCGTTCTCTTCCGTATAAGGCAGAGTCTTTTCCAGGACCGATAGTTCCTCTCCCGGAAGCAGGACCGTACCGTTCAGAAGCTCCGCGCCGCGCTTTAAGTTCGTTACACGGCTTCCGTATCCCGCGTCCGTGGAATAAGAACCCAGCTCATCCTGGATGCTTTCCAGATCCGCACGCGTAATCCTCGGCTCCTCCTTCTCCACCACCATCTCGATCGACGCTGCCTTATAATCCCACTCATCGTTTAAATACGTCTCAATCTTCTGGATGGACGCTGTCGTGTCCACACTTTCTCCTGCCGCACCGTCCGTGATCGTAAATCCGTCGTCAGACCGGCTGATCGAAGCATCCACTGCTCCGGTCTTAAGCGGACCGGTCTTCTCCTCGATCACCTCTGCCGCCATATCTGCGGTGAGCATGAATTTCTCATCGATTACCTGCTTTTCCTCCTCCAGGGCCTTCATCTGGCGATAGCGCTTCCACACAGAACCTTCTTTCCCATAAGCGACCGCCCGGTCCACAAGACGGTCCACATCCCTCATATTCAGTCCTAGTTCCTGAAATGTAGCGTCCGCGGACTGTCCGCCTGCCTGCATGGTAAGCGTAAGCCTTCCATATTCCTCGATCTTCTTTTGTACGGCCTTCTTCGCCTGGTCCGCAGTCATCCCCGAGACATCTGTCTGCCCAATAAAAATATTATCGCAGACCGTATCGTCATCCACACTGTGGACATACCGGTATCTTGATATATATATAATCAAAAGTACGGCAAGCGCGCATAAAAGTGCCCCGCCGCCAAGAATGAGATGCCTGCGCCTGCGCCGCAGTCTTGCCTTTTTGCTCATTCTCGGCCTTCTTCCCCTCTTCTGCATTCGATTTTCCTCTCCTATACAATATATGGAAGCACTGTTGTCGCGATCATGGCAATGATAATCACAAGAATAATAATCGCCGCGACCCTCTGTGAATTTTTTCGGTTAAACATGTTCTATGTCCTCACTTTTCTTTCCATCGCCAGATAGGCGGTTCCTTGTTATTGAGTTACAAGTTATTGTATACTCCCCGCCGTATTTTTGCAAGATACAATTCGCGCCTGATGGTCCAGGGGACTGCGGTTCTTATAGTCAAACAGGATTCGGAGGCGCTTTTCCTTCATATCTCCTGTCACATCATAGGTAAACTCTTCTATATGTGTCATCTTACGAAGCTTCCGTTTATCATATGCGTCATACCCGTATAAATATTTCCGCTCCGACGCTTCCCTGTCATAAAAATCCCGCAACGCCTCCTTGGACATTCTGTCCTCCCCGGCAAAATCCGGACGGCTTGCAGCGTTCTCCCGCAGGTAGTAATCCAGTGTCAAAAGCTGGCGGTACTGTTCCGTATCCCCCGCGTTCCATTCCTTAACGAACCGTAGAAGGATCTCATACCGCAAAATGCGAGAATGATTCATTTCATCCAGGCCGTTTTTCCGATAATATCCGGCAAGGCTTTCAAAGAAAGCGAACGGGCCGGGAAACTTTGGCGTCAAATATTTCAGTGTATAGCAAAACTGACGACTGTTATAATAGACCTCGACCATCTCCTCAATTTCCTTAAGCCGGATCATATCCTGGTAGGGAAGCCATCTGGTTGACAGCGCCTCATACGGAGGGAAACTTTTGTGAAGAAGTTCATACTTCTCTTTCTGTTTCTCCATCTCGGAGCCTTTTAAGACCTTTAAAAATCCAAGCTGCAGCTGTTCGGGAGCCAGATCGTAGACAGCGTCAAAAGATTTCCCAAAGCTCTCATAATCCTCATAGGGAAGCCCTGCGATCAGATCCACGTGCTGATGGATGTTTCCATAAGAATGAATCCTCCTTACATTTTCCGAGAGCCGCGAAAACTGCATCGTCCTGTGGATCTCACGTATCGTGTCCGGATTGGTGGACTGCACCCCGATCTCAAGCTGAATCAGCCCGGGACGCATCCTGCCCATCAGTTCTAATTCTTCTTCATTTAAGAGATCCGCCGATATTTCAAAATGAAAATTGGTAAGTCCATTGTCGTGTTCCAGTATATATTTCCAGATGGCAATGGCATGGGCATGCCTGCAGTTAAACGTCCTGTCCACAAATTTGACCTGTTCTACATTGTGATCCAGGAAAAACTGAAGTTCCCGCTTCACCAGATCCAGATCGCGGAACCGAAGACATTTATCAATGGACGACAGACAATAACTGCAGGAAAACGGGCAGCCGCGGCTGGATTCGTAGTAAATGATTTTGTGCCGAAACGGTTCCATATCCTGATATACAAAAGGCACGCTGCTTAAGTCAATGACCTCTCTCCAGTCATTTTCACGGATTTCCTTATCCGCGCCGCATGCCCGCTCCGCCCGGTATACGATCCCTGGTATATCGGATAGACGTTTCCCTTGTTTTCCCTGGTAATATGCGGCCAATTCTGCAAAGGTCTGTTCCCCTTCTCCCTTCATAACGCCGTCCGCCTCCGGCAGGGATTTCAGTACCGCGGCTCCGTCGTAGGACACTTCCGGTCCGCCGAGCCACAAAATCACGTCTGGAAGCACCTTTTTTACTTCACGCACAATCCGCACGATATGATCCCAATTCCAGATATAACACGACAAGCAGAGCATATCCGGCTTTTCCCTGTAAATGCCGCGCAGAATCTCGTCGGTCTGCTGGTTAATCGTAAATTCCATCACAAAGATATCCGCCCCGTCCGCATATTTCTCGGCGTACGCTTTCAGGCTGTAGATAGCCAGATTGGAATGAATGTATTTTGCATTGACAGCTGTAAGCAGAATTTTCATTGTACTCTTCCTTTCATGTGTTCTTGACAAAGGGATATTTCCACCTGTATGGGCGGGGATATCTTAGTGGCAGTTCAGCCCGCGCCATTCACAAAGGCGCCGTCTCATCGGCTGAGCTGTAATATATTTTACCACAAAACTCCCATAATCCGTTGACATTTTTTCTAAAACAGGGTAAAATTAATTCTCGTGCAGCCGGGGTGTTAGCGGTACCCTGTACCTACAATCCGCTATAGTAGGGGTGATGCTGTGCCGAGGGCCTGTTTTGTCAAAGCTGCCCCTGGTATGTGGCGTTGATATCCGGGTCTTACGCGGCAGGAATCTGCGAACCGTGTCAGGCCGGGAACGGAGCAGCACTAAACAGAAGCTCCTGGGTGCCGTAAGGCAGCCTGGATTGAGTTTACTGCCAGGGTAACGTTTGGGGAGATTGGTTCGACGCACAGCGCACGTAAAAGAATCTGTGATAAAACAACGGCATATCTGGAATTTACGGTGATATCCTTATGGAATATATTAGAGTAACGAACGAGAATATAGAAAAAGAACATATCTGTTGTGCGATTTCAAATAATCATGATATTCAAGTGTCGTCAAAAAAGCTTTGGCTAAAAGAACGTTTTGATGACGGTTTAGTTTTCTTAAAAAGCGAGCAGCGGGGAAAATGTTTTATTGAATATATTCCCGCCGAACATGCATGGAATCCCATTATCGCGGATGACTATATGTATATTGACTGTCTATGGGTGGCCGGCTCCCTCAAAGGGCATGGTTATGCAGCAGAGCTGTTGGATGCTTGTATTGAAGATAGCAAGAACAAGGGGAAAAAGGGGCTATGCATCTTATCTGCTGCAAAGAAAAAACCATTTCTGGCGGACCCAAGGTTCCTGAAGCACAAAGGGTTTTCCATAAGCGATGAAGCGGATAATGGCATCCAGTTATGGCATTTCCCTTTTACAGAAAATGCTTTACCGCCAACGTTCAAAGAATGTGCGAAACATCCCCATATTGATGAGATGGGGTATGTCTTATATTACACCAGCCAGTGCCCGTTTAATGCAAAATATGTCCCTGTCATTGAAAACATTGCAAAAGAGAAATCCATAAAGTTTAAGTCAATTCATTTACAGAACAAAAAGGACGCGCAAAATGCTCCAACGCCAATCACAACTTATGCATTATTTTTAGACGGCAGCTATATTACCAATGAGCAGATGAATGACAAGCGGTTTTTGAAATTATTAGAAAAATAAATAACCGCCGCCCAAGAACAGGCGGCATAGCGAAACAGGGAATCCCGGCGGGTTACCTGTTTTTTCTAAGTTCCCTGAAAAACTCTTTCATCATCCCGGAACATTCCTCTTCCATCACTCCTTTCGTGATCTCTGCCTGGTGGTTGAACTCTTTCACCTGTAAAAGATTCAGGATGGAGCCTGCGCAGCCTGCTTTCGGGTTCATACAGCCGATCACGACCCGCCTGACCCTCGCCTGCACAATCGCCCCCGCGCACATCTGGCAGGGTTCCAAGGTTACGTACATCGTACAGCCGTCCAGTCTCCAGTCCCCCATCTTCTTCCCCGCGCGGCGAATTGCCTGAAGCTCCGCGTGAGCAAGCGTATTTTTATCGATCGTCCTGCGGTTATATCCTCTGCCTACGATCTTCTCTTCTGATACGATGACGCACCCGATCGGCACTTCTCCCAGCTTCCATGCCTTTTTCGCCTGCTTGATGGCCTCTTTCATATATCGTTCATCTTCCGTCAGATTTTGTCCCATTTTCCTTTCTCTCCAATCCGTGGTTCAAAAGACCGTCCTCATATATTGTTCCCTTTCTCAATATTATAGCAATTACGGGGAAACTTTTCCACAAATTTATTCCCGCGAAGCAACGAGCCAAGCAGCCATGCTTGCATGGATATTTGACTTTTCCTGGGATTCATGGGGATTTTAGTTCTCTTTTGATTGCATTTTTTTTACCTGTATGTTAATATGAAGAAAATAATTTCATATATGGTATACTAATTTCATATATGAAAAATTGTGCAAAGAAGAACATAGCAGGATAAGGAGGAATCATCATGGCAAGAAAACCGGTTTTAGGGCTCATAGGATTTTCAGACGGGGATCCGGAGGTACACGAGCAGCTGAAAGAGATCGTTCAAGCTCAGGTAGACGTTATTGAGGCGGAGCTGAGAAAAGAAGGGACGGTAGATGTGGTTGTAGCGGAACATTTGGTGAATAGCGTGCAGTCGGCCAAGGAAGAAGCGGAGAAGCTAAAAGCAAAGGGTGTGGATGGAACGATCTTTTCATATGGAGTCTTTGCGTTCCCCAATTTCTCAGCGGTCGCGGCCCAGAATGGAAAAGGTCCGTTTATGCTGGCGGCGAACCTGAATCCGGATTGGCCGGGAATGGTGGCGATGCTTGCGGCAGGAGGGGCGCTGCACCATCTGGGGATTGAGCATTTCCGTGCGGCGGGGGATTTCCGGGATCCGTCAGTGCTTGGCAAGCTAATTCGTTTTGCAAAATGCGCGAAAGTCGTTTCTGCGCTGAACGGGCAAAAGTACGGACTTCTTGGGGGAAGAAGCCTGGGGATGTACAGCGCTACGGTCAGCATGCAGGATTGGGAGAAAAAGTTCGGCGTGGATGTGGACCATATGGATCAGTCGGAGATTTTGCGAAAAGCGGAAGAAGTCCCGGCAGAGCAAGTAGAGAAGGCGTTTCAGTGGCTAACGGACAATGTGGGGAACATTGCATATGATGGAGACAGGCTGACAAAGGAGAAGCTGAAAGAACAGATTCGGCACTATGAGGCGACGAAAGCCATCGTAAAGGAGAACGGATATAATTTCATCGGAGTAAAATGCCACTATGAAATGAGCCGTCATTACTGCACAGAATGTCTAAGCGCTGCTTTCATGAACGACCCGTATGACTGGGATGGCCCAAAGGAACCCTGCGCCTGTGCATGCGAGGCGGATTCCGACGCTGCCTTGACGATGCAGATCTTGAAGCTCCTTACAAACGACCCGGTTATCTTTATGGATATCCGCCACTACGACGCCGAAAACGACGTCATGATCTTCTGCAACTGCGGTTCCCAGTCTACATACTATGCGACAGGAACAACGGACTATAAGGAGAATCTGGCAAAGACGACTTTGTATCCCTGCCTGGAAATCTATGCGGGCGGCGGATGCCATGTGAATCTGCAGACAAAGCCGGGGGCGGCAACGATTGCAAGACTGAACCGTTACGAGGGGAAATACCGGATGACAGTCATTCCTACGGAGTTCGTAGAAATGCCGAAGGAAAAAGAAGCGGAGACGACAAAGGAATGGCCGCATGTATTTGCAAAACTGCCCTTCGACCATGAGATTTTCCTGGATAAATTCGACGCGAACCATTGCCACGCCGTGTATGGAGACCATGTGGAGGAATTGAAGATGATTTGCAAGATGCTGGATATTGATGTGGAGATGCTGGCTTAACTGGAAGGAGACATAAGAAGATGCAGAGAATATTGAACGATCCGGACTACGTTGTAGACGAGATGCTAAAAGGATTTTTGAAAGTACATGCGGATATTGTGGAAGGAACTGAAAATCCCCGTGTAATCAAGGCGAAAAATATCCCATCTGGAAAGACGGGGATTGTGACGGGCGGCGGTTCCGGCCATAAACCGGCTTTTGTCGGTTACTGCGGGAGAAATCTTGTGGACGCAGTCGCTGTTGGCGAGATCTGTTCTTCTCCCACGGCGGCGGCGTTCCTAGACGCGTTCAAGGCGGCGGACCAGGGAAAGGGGGTGGCCTGCCTCTATGGAAATTATTCTGGGGATAATATGAATGTAAAGATGGCGGTGAAGATGGCGAAACGGGAAGGGATTGCCGTGAAGACCGTAGTTGCCAACGACGATGTGGCGTCTGCTCCAAAAGAAGAGAAGGAAAAACGGCGCGGTGTGGCCGGGGAAGTATTGATGTGGAAAGCCGGAGGGGCACGGGCGGCTCTCGGCGGAAGCCTGGAAGAGGTGATTGCATCGGCCCAGAAAGCCATCGACCATACCCGGAGCGTGGGGATCGGACTTACTCCCTGCACACTTCCGGCAGTGGGACATCCTAATTTTGAGATTAGAGACGGGATGATGGAGGTCGGAATCGGGCATCATGGAGAACCGGGAGTAGAAGTCTGCAAATTGGAAAACGCGGCGGGAATGGCAAAACGTATGGTGGATATTGTCCTCCCAGACTACCCTTTTGAGACGGGGGACGAAGTGGCGGTTCTTGTCTCCGGTCTGGGCGCGACTCCGGTAATGGAACTATATATCCTCTACGACGAGATTGAAAAACTCTTGACAGAGAAAGGGATTTGTGTTTATAAATCTTATGTAGGGAACTATTTTACTTCTTTGGATATGATGGGGGCAACTCTGACGGTGATGAAACTGGATGAAGAGTTAAAAGAGCTTTTGGACATGCCGGTAAACAGTATGGGACTGAAACAAGGATAGAGCAGAAAGGAGACATAAAAATGTCAGTATTTCACAATGCGGATGGAAAGCGGGTCCTAATGGGGATGGTAAAGGCGGTTCAGGAGAATAAAGCCTATTTAGGGGAAGTTGACGGACTGATTGGAGACGGGGACCATGGAATGAATATGAATAAAGGATTCAGCATGTTCGCGGAACAGTTCGGCGATAAAGATTTTGAATTTTCAGAAGGATTGGAAGCTCTGGGGATGATTCTGATGAACCAGATCGGCGGATCCATGGGTCCGATTTACGGTACGATTTTTATGGATATGGCTGAGGCAGGAGAAGGGATGGACGAAATTGGAGCCGGAGAATTGGTTCGGATGCTGGAAGCCGGGTTTGAGGGACTTTGCGATATCGTGGAAGCAAGGGTAGGGGATAAGACATTGGTCGATACGCTGGCGCCCGCCATAGACGCCCTGAATAACGCGGCTGGAGAGAACAAGAACTTTGCCGAGGCATTGGATGAAATGAAAGCGGCTGCCAAGGCCGGACAAGACTCGACTAAGGACATGGCGGCAAAATATGGTCGTTCCAGCCGCCTGGGGGAGCGCTCCCGCGGCGTCTTGGATGCTGGGGCAGTCTCTTGCTGCATTATATTGTGCGCAATGGCGGACGGGATAAAGGAATTTCTGGACAGACCTGCGTCCGATAAAGCGGAGTATACAATACGGTGAAGCATGCACAAAATGGAGGAAATGATGAAAGAGAATATTACAGTCCCGGCAGTAGAAAGAGCGTTGGATGTATTAGAATATTTGTCTGTGGCGGACGAGGCAAAAACTTTAAAGGAGATGGCGGAAGATCTAGGTATTCCGGCCGCCTCGCTTTTCCGTATTATGAAAAATCTGGCGTTCAGAGGATATGTACTCCAGAGCGAAAAGCAGCCGGTACAGTATTCTCTTGGGTATAAATTTTCACAGCTTGCAGCGCGGCTTGCGGACAAGGCTTCCATCGGAAGCCTTGTCCGGCCGGATATGGAATGGCTGTCACGGGAATCGGGGCAGACGACCCAGTTTGCGGTGCGGCGGGGAAATGATGTGATCTATATTGAACAAGTTCTCTCCCAGGCTCCGGTAAACTTGATCGCCCATCTGTATACGCCGATGGCGCCGAATACCAGCGCGGGAGCAAAATGTATACTGTCGCAGATGACGGTGGAAAATCAAGAAATGATACTGGGGGATTGTATATTGGAAAAAAATACGAAATATACGATTACAGACCGGAAAGAATTTTTACGTGAATTGACGCTGACCCGAGAACGCGGATATGGGACAGACAAAGAGGAATTCAGTCTTGGAGTAGGCTGTATTGCCGTGCCTGTAACGGGGAAGGACGGCGAATGCGCCGGCGCGGTAGGGATTACCGGGCGAATTGACGAGTACCGGGACGAAGACCGGTTTTTGTTTTTACGAAGTCTGGTTGAGGAAGCGGGAAAAAGGATAGGCAGGAAATTGTAAATAGGAAAACTCGCAGATTGATTCTGCGAGTTTTTACAATCAAAAGACAGAACCACGGGAGTTTAAGCTCCCGCCTCTCTGCCATCCATTCCAATCCCGGAGACATAAATAAATTTCCTTATCAGATAACCGTACTGACTACCCGGCACCAATAGCCGAAATCCTCCGTGTCGTTCTTCTCTTCTTCCAAAAGCTCGATTTCCCCTTCCTCCGGCCGCATAAAATGATCGAAGCCAAACGCCGTGGCCGCCCTTTGCTCATTCGGGTGATAGATGCCCGGCACTCCGATCCAGCATTTTCCATCCTTCTCAAAAGATACAAGATGGTGGTAATTGTGGCAGCCATGAAGGAGAAAATTATTATTCGCCAGTTTCCATTCCCGCCTGGGAAGCCTTACCATGTCCTGCCGAGTAATCTTGTGGATGGCTTTGTTATCGCCGTGCGGCAGATCCGAGTCAGCCAAAAACGCCGCGTCTTCCCTTGTATCTTCCTCCTGCGCGGATTCCATATCCTGGGAGCCTGGCATCTCCTCCGGCTCTTCTATCTCTACTCTTTCTTCTCCCTCAAAAGGATGCGTCTGCATCTTTGATTCATTTGTTTCATGTTCATTTATCTCTTGAGATTCCGGCGACGCTTCCGTTTCTTCCATCTTCTGAGATTCAGGCGGCATTTCCGTTTCTTCCGCCTTCTGAGATTCAGGCGGCTCCTCTTCTTCCATTTCATAGGATTTAAGCGGCTCCTCATTTTCCATCTCTTCCGGCCCACGGCCTTCTTGCGGCGGCTCCTCTTCCACCTTTTCCTGCTCCCGGTCTTGCTGTACAGTCTTGGGCTCCTCCATCGGTATCTGAGCCGCCTTTTCTAAGTCGCTCTGGCGAACCATCCCCTCAATGTTCACGGAACGTTCGTCCCAAATCGCTGCATACCATTTTGCAGGGCCGTTCCCTCCACTTAACAAAATAACCCCACAAATATCCCGGAATCTCTCCCTGCTTCCCACGTCCGCGACCGTAAATTCCAGGCGATAACCGAACATCGGTCTTATTCCCGTTACTTTTCCCATAGGAATTCCCACGCATCGCCCGCCGCGTTCCTGATAAAAAACGAGAATTTCCAATGACTGTCCATCAGCCGCCGGAAACCCCTTCCCATAAATCTGAAGCACTGCAAAATCGTCCGCCTCTTCCACTTTGACGAAACCAACGTTCTGCACGCGTCTCCCATTTTGATATTCATATAAATACCGGATGAACTTCTTCATAGTTTGTCATACGCTCCTTTCCGCATTCCTGCCTACTCTAAACTATTCAAAGTCATCCGAAAAAATACATGCTAATACCTTCTATGTTTCTAATCTTCCTCAAAACATGGCTTTAAGCTCCTGATACAGTCTTTTCGCGTAGCTGTCCGTCATCCCGCAGATATAATCCGTACACAGAAGCAGTCTTAAATAAAGCTTTTCCTCCTCGCTCTTCCCCTCACTATGAAAATGGTATGCGCTTTTATAGTTATCCGACACGAACGAAATCAGCCTTTTGTCTATTGAATCAGGCTGTTCATCTGGATTCTCATATTTCATCGCCGCACCGACAAACTTATCCATCAAAAATGTGAGTATCACGGATTCCGTCATCTCCATCTTATAGATCGCAGACGATGAAAACACCCTGCGGTACGCCATATCCCCCAAAAGGTCTGTGAGCTTTTCCCCAAACGTCCCATAAAAAAGATCATGTCCATAATCGCCTTCCATGATCGCCTTGTAATTTGAGGTAAATCCAAAAGTCGCGCAGTTCAGTAAAAGTCCTTGAAGCCGCACGATCCAGTTCTTCACCGCATATTCCTCCGGATTCTTCTCGCCCCGCTCTTTCCCCCTCTGGCGCAAGCTTTTAAGCTTCTCTAGCGGATCAAAATAACCCTTTTCCTCCGCACCTTTTTCTCCGCCCCGAATCGATTCCAGTTCCTCACAGATCTGCCCGTAGGTAAAAAATCCTTTGACAAAGGCGTCCTCAATATCCGCTGTCTTATATGCAATGTCGTCCGCCGCCTCCAGGATAAAAGCGAGCGGATGCCGTTTTCCCTCGGTTCCGGTCGCCTCCTGTATCTCCCGGAACACATCCCGGTCCGCATAGTAATACCCAAGCTTTCTGTCCTTGATATCCTCGGAAACCGGGTCAACCTCGAGAGATGAAACCGGATACTTGATGATCGTTCCCAAAAGGGCGTATGTCAGATTCATCCCGTACTCATCCACGAGATAATGGAGCCTCGTCACCAGCCTAAGCGCCTGCGCGTTGCCCTCAAAATGATATAGATCCTCCCGCATCTGGGGCGGCAGGATCTCAGTAAGCGGCATGCTGCGAAAACTCATCTTCCCAAGACGCTTCCGGAACCATTCACGGATCGTCTCCTCCCCAAAGTGGCCGAACGGCGGGTTCCCGATATCATGGATTAGCCCTGCGCACAGCAGGATATTACAGATATCTTCTTTCATCTGCGGCGTAAAATGGGGATCTTTGCGGTACGCAAGGATATTTTCCCCAATATTCTGCCCCAGGGACTTTGCAAAAGAGGACACTTCAAGGGAGTGGGTCAATCTTGTGCGGATAAAATCACTTTGATCTAATGGAAATACTTGCGTCTTATCCTGAAGGCGCCTGAACGATGCACTTCCGATGATCCGATGGTAATCCTTCTCAAATTCACTCCGCAGATCCGCCGGCCTTGCATACTTCATGCCTCCGCCTGTCTGACGCATGCGTCCCGGAGATAATAACTGATTCCATTCCATCTTTCTCACCTGTCTAATCTAAATAGATGGGCGGTTCATAGTCCTTGCCCTGAATCGCCTTTTTTCTCTCCTCGAATCCCAGGAACGCCCATTCTGTCATATCTGTCCATTTATGGGTCCTGCGATCGTATACCTGTACATAACCGATGCGCTTCGGATGCATTCTGACGCTGTTCGTGCGATATTCATGCCCGGTATAAGGATTAATATCCCCATGTTCCCGGTCCTCGTCTTCATCCACGCGCATTTTGATCGGCTGAAAATCCCCCTGGTACTCTTTCCTTCGTTCCTTACGCCCGGACGCAAGATGCGTCTTAGGCTCCATCTCCTTCTCTTTCAATGCCTTCTTTACCAGCATCCCCTGACTTGGCGCCTCCTGTTCAGAGGCTTCCCGTTCGGACGTTTCCTGCCCAGGCGCGCTTTCGGATGTCCCCATTTTCTCTTTCTCCGATTTTGTCTCATCGTCCGTAGCGGAAAGCTCTGCTTCATCGTCCGTAGCGCATATTCCCGGCTCTGCCCCCATCATTTCCACAAGCTCGCCTACCGTCAGATCTCTTTCTACTTCTTCTGAGACGACTATGTGCGCCCTTCCTTCTTCGATCTCTATATTGCTGTCCGTCTCTGCATTTTCCAGAATCGTAAGCTGAAAAGGACATCCTAAAATATCCGCGATCATCCGCATATCCTGTTCTTGAAAATTATCTCTTCCCAGCCGCTGCGTCAAATTCTGCCGGGACATCTTTTTACCGGTCTTCGTCTCGATCTCCTCTGCAAGCTCCTTCACCGTCATGCCCTTTCTGCTCAGTATGATCTTAACCTGTTCCCCGAATGTGAGACTTACCATACTTTTTTTCTCCTCCTTCCGTACAGTTTATGACTCCCCATCGCTTTACCATTTTTTATTTTTCAGCACCAACGCTGATTCTTTTCCCATAATAACAGAAAGCATTCCGTCCGCCGCCACATACTCGTCAAACTCTCCAATATAGCCTCCGTCGTATGAATAAATCAGCCTCGCCATCGAACTGCCCTCTTTTACCTCTGCCAGATACACCGGAATCGTAACCTCGCGGAGCTCCTTTGCGATATTGATGACGACAATAACCTGCTCATCCCCCCAGAATCTCCCGTACGCAATCAGATCCTTTTCTGCCAGCAGAAAACGGATCGACCCCTTCCTAAGACTAATATTACGCCGGTGGATCTGAATCATCTCCCGATAAAAACTCAGCATCTCTTTATTCTCTCTGCCCCAAGGATATGTGCGGCGGTTGTCCGGGTCTGTGAATCCGCACAGTCCCGCCTCGTCGCCATAATAGAGCGTCGGCGCGCCCACCCAAGTCATCTGGATAACGATGGCCGCCCGCATGATCGCATGATTGACATCTCGCTCAGCCGCCTCGGATCCCCACTCGCTGACTCTGCCGGCAATATGATTCGTCCGGGTTAGGAAACGAGAGTGGTCATGGTTTGAGAGCTGGTTCATTGCTGTCTGGAGAGACGGAGTCATCAGATTCGCCATATGGTGTTTCATAGAACTCAGAAAATGGTCGGCATTTCCGATCAGATCCTCTCTGTACTCGTCGCTGTGTTTCTCCATCCCTGTCAAAAACCAGGTCACGGGCTCCATAAATGCGTCATAGTTCATCACTGTATCCCACTCGTCCCCTTGAAGCCATTCACTGGGATCCCCGTAATGTTCGGCAAGAATCAAGGCATGCGGGTTCGCCTCTTTCACCACTTTCCTAAACTCTTTCCAGAATTTATGATTAAATTCATTACTCTGCCCTAAGTCCGCGGCCACATCCAAACGCCATCCATCCACATTATATGGGTGTGAAACCCACTTCTTCGCGATTCCAAGCACATAATCTACCAGTTCCGGCGACTCTTCATAATTGAGCTTTGGAAGCGTATCGTGTCCCCACCATCCATCATAGCTCATATTCCCCGGCCATGCCTCGGCATCTGTCCTGTGGAACAGAAAATAATTCCGGAACGGACTGTCCGGCGATACGAACGCGCCATGCTTATATCCCTTGGCATGTTCATAGAGAAGCTCCCTGTCCAGCCATTTATTAAACGACCCGCAATGGTTGAAGACTCCGTCGATAATGATCTTCATGCCTCTTTTGTGGATCGCCTCAACTAAATCGATAAAAAGTACATTGCTTGCTTCCAGATTTTCCTGGCTCGTCGTGCGGATACGGTACTTTTCCGCGTCGATATTACCGTTCTCACCCGCTTTAAGACACCTTCCCCCGTCCAGTATAATTCTGCCTACATGCGGGTCTATGTAATCATAGTCCTGCGTATCATATTTATGGTTGGACGGCGATACGAACAAGGGATTACAATAGATCACTTCCACACCCAAGTTCTGTAGGTAATCCAGCTTGTCCATAATCCCCTTGAGATCTCCCCCATAGAATTCCCACACATCCACGGCCTCTGGATTCCGATACCAGTCTTCTACCTTCTGGACCGGCCTGCCAATATAAAAATACTCTCCTGTCTCCACATCATTGGATGGATCCCCGTTACAAAAGCGGTCCGTGTAGATCTGATACATGACCGCCCCTTTCGCCCAATCCGGCGTGGCAAATCCTGGTGCAATACTATAATCATAGTATTCCATCAGCTCATCCGTCACGCCCCACCGGTTATAATAACACACCTGTTCCTTCGACTTGATCCGGAAATGATAACGCAGTGTATCTTCTCCCATCTCACGGATCACCCGGTAATAATCAAACCTGCCTTTTGACAGCCGCTTTGTCATAGGAAAGCTCTCGCCGCCATATTCCAGGTATACTTCGTCCACATCGTCCCTGGCTGTCCTGAACCAGAACTGGACTCTATCTCCTTCTTCCGGTTCCGGAGGTGAAACATACGCCTCCGTCCCGTCACAAAACAATGCTTCTTTCTTCATGTAACCAACCCCTATGAATCACTTGCCCTTCTGGTGTCAAAGCCTTTGTCCTAAAACAGTGCCTCAAATTCTTCCCTCGTTATCTTCTCTTTTTGGAGCAGCAGCTCTGCACAACGATCCAGTACGTCCCTACGCTCCTCAATCATCCGTTTCGCCTCCACATAGCACTCGTCGATAATCCGTTTTACTTCCATATCGATCGTGGATGCAACCTTCTCTCCGTACCCGCGGGAGGTGTGTCCCCAGTCCCTTCCAATAAATACTTCGTCGCTGTCATTATCATAGTTTACCAGGCCAAGCTGCTCAGACATACCAAACTTGGTAACCATCGATTTCGCATAAGCGGTTGCCTGGCGGATGTCCTGCGACGCCCCTGTGGTAATATCGTCGAACACCATCTCTTCCGCCGCGCGGCCGCCAAGCGCCACTGTGATATCCTGCAACATCCTACCCTTTGTATTAAACATTTCATCTTTTTCTGGAAGCGGCATCGTATACCCCGCTGCGCCGACTCCTGTAGGGATGATCGACACGCTGTACACAGGTCCCACATCTGGAAGGACATGGAACAAAATAGCATGTCCAGCTTCGTGAAAGGCGGTAATCTTTTTCTCTTTATCCGAAATCACCCGACTCTTCTTTTCCGCGCCAATTCCAACCTTGATAAACGCATGCCTGATATCGGACTGCTGCAGATAGACTCTTCCCTCTTTTGCCGCCAGGATCGCGGCCTCGTTGAGAAGGTTCTCCAGATCCGCCCCAGTAAATCCAGCCGTTGTCCGCGCGGTCTGTTCCAAATCCACATCGTCCCCCAGAGGTTTTCCTTTGGCGTGAACCTGCAGAATCTCCAGACGTCCCTGGACGTCCGGTCTTCCTACCATAACTTTACGGTCAAACCTGCCCGGACGCAGGATCGCCGGATCCAGGATATCGACCCTGTTCGTGGCCGCCATCACAATGATTCCTTCATTGACGCCAAAACCGTCCATTTCTACCAAGAGCTGATTGAGCGTCTGCTCTCTTTCATCATGGCCGCCGCCCATACCGGTCCCGCGCCGTCTCGCCACCGCGTCGATCTCGTCAATAAATACAATACATGGCGCATTTCCCTTGGCATCCTCGAACAAATCCCTGACCCGGGAAGCGCCCACTCCTACGAACATCTCAACAAAATCTGAACCAGAAATTGTAAAAAAGGGCACCCCCGCTTCTCCTGCGACTGCTTTTGCCAGAAGAGTCTTACCTGTCCCCGGAGGACCCTCCAGCAAAACGCCCTTCGGTATCCTTGCCCCCACTTGGGTATATTTTCCAGGAGCCTTCAGGAAATCCACAATCTCCTCCAACTCCTCTTTCTCCTCCTTTAATCCCGCCACCTGGGCAAATGTGACTTTATTATCCAGCTCCGTGCTCATTCTGGCACGGCTCTTTCCGAAATTCATAGCCTTGGCGTTCGCCCCGCCCTGGCGGTTCATCATTGCAACGACAAAAAGCACGGCTCCTACCATTAAAAGGGTCGGGAGCAGTGTCGTCACCACCCAACTGTCCTGCGGAACATCCGCCACTTCAAACTCCACATCATAGGAGTCCAGAAAATCCTGTATCTCATTTACATCCGAAACGTGAAGCTCATGCAGCTCGTCCTTTTTATCCTGGACCCGTATGGTCCCTGTCGGCGCAACACGGTTCTGCCGGATCTCGACACGCGTGATCTGATCCTCCTTCACCCCATTCTGGAAGTCCCGATAGGTATAGGGAGCTTCCTGACTTCCCGGATTCCCCACAAACCAGTATATTATAGCGATCAGAACGATGCCAAATAGCAGCGTAAGTCCACTTATCCCTCTTGTTCTATTATTATTCAAGCAAAATACCCCTTCCGTTTTCTACATTTTAACACAGCCAACATACGGCAGGTTCCTGTACTTCTGTGCAAAATCCAGACCATAACCCACGACAAATTCATCCGGTATCTCAAACCCGATATAATCCACCTTCACGTCGCATACACGCCTCTCTGGTTTATCCAAAAGCGTACAAAGCCTTAGACTCTTCGGTCCTCTTTCTTTCAGGATATCGAAAAGATAGTACAAAGTGCGTCCGGAGTCCACAATATCCTCCACCACAATGACATCCTTTCCTTTCAGCGTTTCATCCAGATCCTTTTTGATCTTAACGACTCCGCTGGACGTAGTTTCATTGCCGTAACTGCTCACACTCATAAAATCCATGGAAACCGGAACCGTGATTCGCTTCGCCAGTTCACACATAAAAAATACACTGCCCTTCAGGATACAGATCAAATGTACTTGCCCTCCGGCATAGTCGTCGCTGATCTTCTTTGCAAGTTCGTTAATTCTGGCGTTCACATCTTCTTCTGATATCAACACCCTGATTGTCTCTGCCATGTACATTCCTCCACTACCGAAATCTCTAATATAGAAGTTGTCTCTTTCGTCACTTGATAGGCCTTACTCTGCCGGTATCCCACGATCCATAGGATCTGATCGCCTTCTGCGATCAGCGGGATTCCGGAGCGGATGTCAGCAGGTATCTTCTCGTTGATAAAATAAGACTTGAGTTTTTGTGAATTCCCATTCCTGTCGATCACGATCCAATCGCCCGGCCTGCGGGCCCGTATGCTGACATTCTGTTTTATTATATCATAGTCAAACCATTTCGTGTATTTTTTTTTAGGAACATCGTCCATATTTCCCACATTTTGCAAAATGCGACAGGAAATCGTCCATTCCCCATATTGAAAAGTCTTTTCCTGGTTCAGATACAGATCCAGGAACATTTCTTTTCCTTCCGGATCTTCCTTTCCTTCCAGCGCTTTCTTTCCCTCCGAGGCTCCTTTACGGCTCTCCGATTTCCTGAGCAGGACGCCGCCGTACGTCCGTACCGCGCAGATCCCGTATGGAAGGATAGCCTTCCTCCCGCTTTGCTTTCCCATTAGTTCCAGAATGGCCTTTGCATGGATTTCTTCCAGATCCTTCACCCCTCCTGCCAGACGCGCCAGCGCCATTCTTACGGTCATGCTCCGCAAAAGCTCCTCCTGCCCCTCAAGCGCTTCCTTCCCGATCAGATATCCGTCCTCCCTTTCCAGGACGCATCTCTGAAATGCCTCTTCTGCCCGCTCTGCGAGGTAATCCTGGATCTTTCGCAGCTCTTCCATCGCGCCGTTTATGTGTTCGACTGTCCTTTCATTTACTTCTTCTATTAAATATGGGATAACATGGCTTCGTATTCGGTTCCTTGTATAAGTATCCTCCAGATTTGTGGCGTCCATACAATACGCAATCCCTTTTTTTTCCAAATATTGTTCAATCTCCTGTCTTCCTACACAGAGCAGCGGACGGATATAAACCCCGTTTACCGGACGGATCCCTCCCAGTCCTTTGATCCTGCTGCCTCTGGCAAGATTGAGAAGGAATGTCTCCGCGTTATCCTCCATCTGATGCGCCAGAGCGATCCGATCTCCTCCATGCCGGCGCACCGCATCCTCGAACGCCCCACGCCTGATCGTACGTCCCGCCTCCTCTTCCGAAATCCTGTGCTCTTTTGCAAAAGCCGGCACATCCCTATGAAATGTCTCGCAGGGAATGGACCAGGCCGCACAGCGTTCCTGGACATACGCTTCGTCCGCGTCTGCCGCCGCGCCTCGAATCCCATGGTTCACATGCACGACCACAAGGTGAAATCCCAGGGCCTTGGATAGTTCCACCAGGACGCAGAGAAGGCAGATTGAATCGGCTCCCCCGGATACCCCCGCGATTACGGTATCGCCCGGCTGAATCATATGATGCTGTTCTATGTACTTTTGGACTTTTTTCTGCATGGTACTTTCCTTTCCTCCAAAATTGTTACACTACTGCGCGTTTGCCCACAGGCTCGCCACCAGAACCGTCATATCGTCCTGCGGCGTATCGCCCGCATGTTCCAGAACGCTCTGCAGGATATAATGAGCGAGCTCTTCCGGATTCTCCAGCACCGCGCCCAGAATAACCTCGTCAAGAATCTTTTCCTGCTCTCCAGAAGGCAGAGCATCAAGCACGCCATCCGTCACCATCACGATCACATCCCCTGAATACAGTTTAGCCTGCGCCTCCTCCGGCTCTTGGTTCTGCACCACCCCGAGCGGAAGACTCTGGGAATAGATATGTTCCACTCTGTCTTCACGCCGAATAAACGTCGGTGCAGCGCCAGCTTTGAAAAAATCGCAGCTTCCATCGTACAGATTCAGGACGGCCATATCCGCCGTTGAAAAATGAATCTCCTCCCGTCCCATCACAAGCGCCGTATTGAGCATGGAAAGCGCTGTCCTCTGGGGAAATCCCGCTTTTAAAAGCTCCTCCAGCATCTCCACCACCATCGCGCTCTCACGGAACGCCTTCTCTCCGGAACCCATCCCGTCGGAAAGGATCGCCGCCTGCCGCCCTCCGGGGAGTGGCGTCATCAAAAAACTGTCCCCCGATATTTTCTGGCAGCCTTTTCCTACCTTCGCCATTCCCTGAAGCGTATGATATCCAGGGCCTTCCACACAGACTATAGTACAATAATCCTGGCCGATCACCGGTCTTTCATCCTCCGCCGGGAGCATTCTCTTCCCGGTACACCGTGATAAAATTTTTGCCAAAGCCTTTGTAGTAACGCACACGCCCTTCTCTGCTTTCACAGTGACATGGATCTCATATCTTCCCTGGGCACTTACAAAAAAAACAGCGCTGAGCATCCGTATCCCTGACCGCTTTAAGTGCTGTTTTATCTTTTTTTCAAGCGGCGGGTCGTTAAATATGCTGGAATCCAGCTCTCTCGTCGCATGGCGGATCAGCTGTGCAAATGTATCGAGCTGAACAGCGCATCCTTCCCTGCTCAGCGCCATTTTATTATTCCAGGCAAGCGCCTGCTTCGCTTCCTGAAACCCCTCTAACGTATGCCTTAGAAAGCGCGGCGCAAGGCAGCACTGTTTCTGAAGCTTCCTCTTCATCTCGACGTTCAGCTCCGCCCCGTATTCTTCCACTGTCTGCATCAATTCGTAAACCATATGATAGACCTGTTCTCGGCTGCCTTCCAGACACTGCTCACGTCTTGTGCACGACTCGCATACTTTATCTGAAACTTTCTCAAATATTCCCTGCATTTCTTCTTCCGTAAGCTGCCTGCGCGTCCCTTCCCGGATCAGGAAGGTATCTGCCAGATGATGCAGCGACGCCGCAAGCCTGTCCGCCTGCGCCACATACGGATTGGGCATAACCGCCAGTCCTTCTCTTAACTCTTCCATCACAGAAACCCCCTTATTGTTTTCATACACTTCCCTGAAAAAAGAGCCCTGGAAATCACTTTCCAAAGCCCATCTTTTGTAAACAGATCTGTCATTGCTCAGGCCGCAGCAAGATCTCGTTCTCCTTCACAAGACCCAGCTTCTCCCTCGCCATCTCTTCAATATATTCATCTGTCTCTATATACTCTTTCAGCTTATCGATCTCTTCCGAACGTTTCTTCTCATCATCGATCTGTCTCTTAAGTTCTGCTTCCTGGGCCATGTAGAGCCTGTTCTTCTTCTCCAGCGACGCGCCGTGCATGATGACGACCGTACCCAGCAAAAGGATAACAGCGCTGATAGCCAGTACGCTTCTCTTATGATGATGGACCCTTCTTTCCGGACACCGCGTGCGGCGCTTCTGTCTCTGGCTCCCCATATTTATTCCCCTTTTGCCGGCAGCCTTCTCCCTTATCAGCCGCCTATCTGATACTCCCTGGTAGTTCCTCCGCCTCTCCCTCTCCTCTTAGATCAGCAGATATAAATTAATCTTATCTTCTTTAAGGACAATTATCAAGACTTTTTTCCTGATTTTCTTTGCAGAAAAGTGCTTATTTTTTTGTCTATTTTTTTTGCCAGAAACGCAGAAAATTTCATAATGAGCATTCCAATCACAAGACCTAGTACAAAATACCACCGGATCATGCCATCACTGGTATGGTAAATTTGCACAAAGAGATACCCCGCTGCAAAAATCCAATACAGCACGTCTTCTAGATTTATCACCCACAGCGCATGGCCGATCAGCCTTCTTAAGACTCGCAGCCCTAAGTAGACAGAAACGATAAATATCCCGGTCAGAATCGCATGGTTAAATACGGCAAATTCAATCTGAATCCCCAGCATAAGCGCCTACCGGAATAGCTTTGCCAGGAAATTCTCACCCTGCTTTGCCGCCCCGTGGATGTCGGAGTAGGCAATACTGTCGATATTTCCCGACAGATCCACTTCCCCCTTTTCCAGGCTCAGACGGTTCACGTGCATGTCCGTTCCTTTCACCATCAACATGCCCTGCTCTGTTTCCAGAAGGATCTCGTTTAAGTCAAAGGACAATACATCCAACACCCCCGTCACCATGCTGGTCTTGCGATTATTCACCACTAATTTATGGCTCTGTGCCTTCGGCATCTGCCTCTCTTCCAAATACGATCCCGCCCTTCCCTGCTTTCTACATGAAGCGAACCGCCTTCCCGGCGATGTAACTTTCATAATAACCATTGTATGAAGGGTTGTACGGAATTATGATTAATTCGGCTCTTTTTCTTTCCCCGCAGACTACAGATATCGAAACAGTTCCGACGCCTCGTCCTTTTTCGTCGTCTCCTTCAAATCCAAGACTTCTGCTTTTACCGTCTTTGTTCCGAACTGGATCTCAAGGACATCCCCCTTCTTCACATGAAGAGATGCCTTTGCCACATTCCCGTTTACCAGCACACGGCCGGCGTCGCACGCCTCATTCGCCACAGTACGGCGCTTAATAAGACGCGATACTTTCAAAAATTTGTCTAATCTCATCGTTCTTTCCTTTCCTCAAATATTGCCACCTGTGCGGTGGGCTGCCAATAAATCGCCGTTTCAACCGCACAGGTAGAAATATTATATTATTACACTGCTGACACAGTAGTCTCAAGGGTTAAAAATAGAGAGCGCAAGCGCTCTCTATCCGAATACTCATTTCCCATATATTAACCCTCAAGGCTTCCAACCAAACCGCCTTCCCAGCGATGCAGTCCGTTCACCCTTAACGGCGCACTATGCGTTAACAGCATCCTTTAAAGCCTTTCCTGCTTTGAACTTCGGCGCCTTGCAGGCAGCAATCTTCATAGGCTCTTTTGTCAGTGGATTTCTTCCCTCTCTTGCAGCTCTGGAGCTGACTTCAAATGTGCCGAAGCCTACCAACTGTACTTTTTCCTCTTTCTTCAACTGTTCTGTCACTACGTCTACGAAAGCTTTCAAAGCTTTTTCTGCATCCTTCTTTGAAATCTCAGCCTGCTCTGCTACTGCCGCCACCAACTCTGTCTTATTCATGGCCATTTCCTCCTATATCTTATTCATAGAATACTCTGTATTCTAGCCTCTGGCAAGGTTACTCCCAGCTTTCATGCATGTTAACCCTCAACCCTAAATAAAGTTATATAGGGTTTTTCCGTCTTTGTCAAGCATATTTACTCAAATGCATGCTAATTCTGTTACGATTCACAGCCGATCTGAATTTGCAGGCAGACTCCTCATGCTTGCATGTAAGAGGCTGACCGCAAATCCAGATCAAGGCTGCGAAGCAGGAACTCCTCCCACATAAGCAGTCTTAGCTCCATAAGGAGCGAAACTGGAGCCTCGAAGAGGCGACGAGTGCGCATGCGGGCGGAGGGCTGTGAATGGAAATTTAATTCTGCCCTGCCATAGCCAGAACCGCGCTTCCAAGCTCTTCGGATTTCGCATCCGCATCCTCAAGAGACGTTCCTTTGACTCCAAAGTAGAACTTCACCTTCGGTTCCGTGCCGGACGGGCGGACACATACCCAGGCATTATCATTCAGGTCATAGTACAACACGTTCGAGCTGGGAAGCCCTGTTCCCGTGACTTCTCCTGTCTCCAGATTCTTCAATGTATCCGCCTGATAATCCCTTGCCTTCAGCACTTTATAGCCGCCGATCTTGGTGGGCGGATTATCCCTAAGCCCCTGCATGATATCCTGAATCTTCTGAAGCCCTTCGATGCCCTTCATCGTAATGGATTTGACATCGTCTTTATAGTATCCGTATTTTTCGTAAATCGATACCATCGCATCCCAAAGCGTCATATTTTTTGTCTTATAGTAAGCCGCTGCTTCACAGAGCGCCATCGTCGCCACAATCGCATCCTTGTCCCTCGCATAGGTACCGATCAGACAGCCGTAGCTCTCCTCCAGCCCGAAAAGATACGCTCCCTTTCCGGTAGTCTCGAATTTTAGGATCTGCTGCCCAATATACTTGAACCCTGTCAGCACTTCGACCAACTCCACCTGGTATCCTTTTGCGATGGCGTCCGCCAGGTTCGAGGTGACGATACTCTTTACAAGGGCGCCGTCTTCGGGAAGTCCGGAAATCTCTTTCCTTTGTCCCAGCTCATAGTCCGCCAGCAGGCAGCCCGACATATTGCCTGTGAGCGTATGGTAAACGCCGTCTTTATCTCTCACACGGACACCAAGACGGTCTGCGTCCGGGTCTGTCGCAAGAACCAAATCCGCGCCGATCTCCTTCGCCAGCTTTAGACCCAGTTCAAACGCCTCGTCGGCTTCCGGATTTGGATAAGAAACGGTCGGGAATTCTCCGTCTGGAAGTTCTTGTTCCTTCACCACATGCACATTCTCAAATCCAAGCTCCTTTAAAATCCGTCTTGCCGGAATATTACCCGTCCCATGCAGCGGACTGTACACGATCTTGATATCCTTCCCTGCCGCATCGATGGAATCCTGATGGATCACCTGTTTTTTCAGATTCGCTATGTATTCGTCGTCAATTGCCTGTCCGATCACTTCGTAAAGGCCGTCTTTCTTCGCCTCACTAAGTTCCGTCGTCTTCATTGTGGTATAGTCTGTGACTGCCAGAACCTCGTCCATGATGCCCTTATCATGGGGAGGTGTAATCTGTGCGCCATCCTCCCAGTATACCTTATATCCATTATATTCCGGCGGGTTGTGGCTTGCCGTGATATTGATGCCAGCGATACAGTCCAGCCTCCGCACTGCAAAAGACAGTTCCGGCGTTGGACGCAGAGACTCGAACACATATGCCTTGATTCCGTTCGCCGCCAGGCACAAGGCCGCCTCGTTCGCAAATTCCGGAGACATCCGGCGCGAATCGTAGGCGATCGCGACCCCGCGTTCTTTCGCATCCTTTTTCAATATATAATTTGCCAATCCCTGGGTTGCCTTTCTGACAGTATAGATATTCATACGGTTCGTGCCCGCCCCAATGATTCCGCGCAGACCTGCCGTGCCAAATTCCAGATCTTTGTAGAACCGTTCTTTGATCTCATTGTCATCGCCGGAAATTCCCGCAAGTTCAGCCTTCGTGTCCGCATCAAAATACGGGTTGGAACACCAATCTTGATATCTCTTCAAATAATCCTCCATCTTCTTACACCTCCGTAAACTTTGCGCCGCCGCGCTCTTTCAGCCTGTTGATCCGATTTCATCATCAGATCACAACATATGTCTATTATATACCAATTCTCTATAATTGAAAAGCAAATATATTCGCCAGGAAGCGTTTCTTTTCTTCCGCCTGTGAAATTGCCGTCTCCAATTTCTCTACACTTTTAGAAGAAATCAAAGCTTTATTAGAATGATAATACGTATTTGCTGTTTTCCAAAATTTTTCCGGGTAAGCAAGCCGGATCGCAAGATATTCCCTTTCCTCTCTGCCAAGCGGTATGATCGAATCATATGCCCGAAGCATCCGGTATCCCAGCCTCTCGTCATATCTGTGTTTCTCTAACGTTTTCCTGAGGAAATACCAGAGATCGACAAGTTGAAGATCCTGGTGTACATGCTCAAACCCTGTGACCGCCATTCCTTCCGCACAGGACAGCAGATTGTGGTAATTGTAATCCCCGTGGACAACCGTGTTTTCTTCCTGCGCTTTCCGATATAACTTCTGGTATTCGGATTCTTTCAGTCGGTCGGAAGTACGCTGCGCCCACTGGTACATCTGGTCGTATCCTTTTAAAAATTCCCTCTCGAAATCCCCTTTGACACTCCGCTTGCACACGAACGCACGTACTTTACGCAGTTCACGGTTATGCCTGTCATACTCGTCTGAAAGTTTTTCGCTTCTTTCAGGGCTGCAAAGCTCCTTCGGCAGCCGCATAACTTCATGGAGCCTTGCGAGGGTCCGCACGCCTTCCAGAAGCTCAGACTCCTTTCGGATATCGCATTCCCGCCCTTGGAACCACCGTTTTACCATATATCTGCTCCCATCTTCCGCTTGAGTCACGTACTCTCCCTCTTTATTTTCAAGAGGAACATCAATCATCTGAAATCCATTCTCACTCAAAAGCTTATATACCGCCGCAAGTACCGGAAGACGTCCTGCGGGTGCGTGCGTTTCCTTCAATATGAACAGCCCTTTATCGGTATCGCATAAAACAGCACCCCTGATTCTACGGGTGCTGTATACTTCTATCTGATATTGATCCAACACACTGATTCCATAATCCTTCATGGTTTCCCCCTGTGACAGTAGATTTGCTATTCTTTCTATGTGTATGCCACAGGACATGCCAAACATGCATGAACGGGGAAAATTTTCATTTTGTGTGAGGGAGATGGTAGAAAGCGTCGACCTATCCACTTCTTCATACTACGAAAATATCCCACGCCAATACAGCGTGGGATATATGGGCCGCTTATCTGTCACTATCCAGATAAATTCTAGAACCAGTCGCACCTCTTTGTTTTTGATACTTTCCACTATATGAATTTAGGGCTTCTTGATCTAACTGTGCAAATACTAACTGTCCAATACGCCGTCCTGATTGTAATTCGATAGCACAACGATTGGCATTATAGTTGTAGCTAATACAAATTGCCCCGGCAATAATAAATATTTCTCAGTCTCAAAAACCTTATAATTAATATGCTTATTCAATGCTATAATACCGTCAGAACTATCTTCAATCATACTAAATGTATTTCCCAAACAAATATCTACACTTGCAGGCTGAATCTGATAATTCTCCAGAGGTTCGATGGAAAGCCTGCCATTCTTCAACATATTTAAAATTGTTTTATCTGATAAAATCATAAAATAGCTCCCACTCTTCCCAGCAGATATTCCACCGTATTGCGCTTTGGCTCCTCGATCACTTCCTCAAGCAGCGCCTTAAGTATCTCTCCTACCTTAGGCCCCGGCTCTACGCCTGCCTTTATGAGGTCGCTTCCATTTACCGCAAGATCCTTTAACGAAACGCACTGGCGGCTTTCCAAAATCTCCTGATACAATCTCTCGATCCCATCAAGATTCGCCAGCTTTTCCTCCCGCTGATAATCACTCTGCGCCAGAGTGTCGGCGCGCCGCACCTGCATGTAATCGGGAAACAGTTCCACTCCGATCTTATTCATGGTCCGCCGCACGCTTTTGATCTCCGCTGGAATACGGTAATCGTGAAAATAAACCAACTTCTCTACTTTACGTAGGGTATCGTTATCAAATTTCAGACGATGCATCACATCCGCCGCCATCTGTCTGCTCACCGGCGCATGGCCCTTAAAATGTGCCACCTGTTCCTCATCCACTGTCTTTTTTGCCGGCTTCCCCATATCATGAAACAGCATGGTAAGACGAAGCGTCTTATCCGGCGCAATGTGGGAAAGCGCATGGATCGTATGCTCCCCCACGCTGCAGAAATGATGGGGAGTCTCCTGCTTCGTCTCCATCATAGCGTCAAACTCAGGCAGGATGACCTGGGTAATTCCAAGCTCATATGCCAGACGGATACACTCCGGGTGCGGGGATACAAGAAGTTTCACCAGCTCCGTCTGAATCCGCTCCGCGCTGATCTTCCTGAGATTAGGCGCAAGGCGCCGGATCGCTTCTTTTGTATCTTCCGCAATCGTAAATCCAAGCTGGGATGCAAAGCGCACCGCCCTTAGGATCCGCAGGGCATCCTCAGAAAAACGTTCCTCAGGATTTCCCACACACCGGATCGTCCTCCTGCCGATATCCTCAAGACCGCCGAACAAATCCACCAGTCCGTCCTCGTCATTATACGCCATCGCATTGATGGTAAAGTCCCGCCGCAGAAGATCCTCGGACAGGCTCCGTGTAAATCTCACCTCACCCGGACGACGCCCGTCTTCGTATTTCCCGTCAATACGATACGTCGTTACCTCAAACGTTTCCCCGTCAAGGAGGACGGATACCGTCCCGTGTTCAATTCCGGTATCAAACGTCCGCGCGAACAGGCTCTTCGTCTCCTTTGGAGAAGCGGAAGTCGTGATATCCCAATCCTCCGGCTCTCTCCCAAGAATCCGGTCCCTCACGCACCCGCCAACCGCATAGGCTTCATAACCGTTCGCCTGTAAAACTTGAATGATCCGCCGTACTTTGTCCGGAAGTACGATCTGCATAGTATGCGCCTCCCTAATCAGCCTTTTAATAAGCTTTCCCGAAATATACCATATGCTTTGCAGGCTTATTACAGTAAATACAGCGGTCGCTTATGGCCTCTTCTCCCTGGCAGATGCAGCGTGAAGACGCGCCGCCGCTCTCATACTTGATCGCATCCTCGCATTCTTCGCTTCCACACCACATCGCTTTGATAAATCCACGGTTTTCGCTGAACTTTTCCTTCATTTCCTCCATCGTCACAGCGGTATCGATATGCGCGTCCAAAAATGCCTTCGCCCGCTCATACATATCCTTCTGGATTGTCTCCAGGATTTCGCCCAGCCTCGTCTCGATCTCATCCAGTGAAACCACGATTTTTTCGCGGGTGTCACGGCGTACGACCACGACCTGGCCCTGCTCGATATCCTTGGGTCCGATCTCGATACGTGTTGGAATGCCCAGCATCTCCTGTTCGCTGAACTTCCATCCCGGACTTTTCTCGGAATCGTCAATCTTCGCACTGTAGCCTGCCTTTTTCAGCCGTTTTGTCAGTTCTTCCGCCTTATCCAGGACTCCCTCCTTATGCTGTGCGATCGGGATCACTCTTGTCTGTACAGGCGCGATCCTAGGAGGAAGCACCAGACCGCTGTCGTCCCCGTGCACCATAATAATCGCACCGATAATTCGCGTCGAAATCCCCCACGAAGTCTCATAAACACTGTGCAGTTCGTTATTCTTATCTGAATACTTGATATCAAATGCATCCGGGAAACCACTCCCAAAGAAATGGCTTGTGGCGGACTGCAGCGCCTGACCGTCATGCATCAGCGCTTCCACCGTATACGTATCCTGCGCTCCAGCGAACTTCTCACTCTCCGTCTTAGGCCCGGATACGTATGGAATCGCGAGAGAATCACGGACAAAATCCTGATAAACCTTTAGCATCAGAAGCGTACGTTCCTCCGCCTCCTCGAAAGTCGCATGGATGGTATGGCCCTCCTGCCATAAAAATTCCCGCGAACGTAAAAACGGCCTTGTCGTCTTCTCCCAACGCAGCACAGAATTCCACTGATTCCACACCTTTGGCAGGTCGCGGTAAGACTGTACGCTCCTCGCCCACAGATCGCAGAACAATGTCTCCGACGTAGGGCGGATACACATCTTTTCCTGCAACTCCTCTCCGCCGCCCATTGTGACCCACGCCACCTCCGGCGCAAATCCCTCTATATGATCGCTCTCCTTCTTCAACAAGTTCTCCGGGATCAATACTGGAAGATACACATTCTCCACACCGGTCTCTTTGAATCTTTTATCTAGATCCTGCTGGATCTTCTCCCAGATCGCATAACCGTTGGGCAGATAATTCAAACATCCTTTTACACTCGAATAGTCACAGAGCTTCGCCTCTCTTACAACATCCGTATACCACTGCGCAAAGTCCTCATCCCGCGAGGTAATAGACTCCACAAACTTTTTTTCCTTCGCCATAACTGCCTCTTCCTTTCCATCTCTTTCCTTATCACTACTGAATTAATCTGAATTTTAATCGAATTTTTCCGGTTCGTCAACCCCGCCGCGGATTTTCGTTACAATTCATGATCTGACCGGCCGCGGATTATAACGGCATTTTCCGCTTTAACGCACATAGATGTACCCAAAATACACCAGATACACCATAAGGAACAGAACTCCCTCCTTCTTGGAGAGTATTCCCCGGCTTTTGGTACATAGATATGCCAGGATGCTGACAACGATCAGGATCCCCATATCGTAGATCACATTGATATCAAAGGTAATCGGGCTGATCGCGGAGCTTGCCCCCAGAATCAGCAGGATGTTAAAAATATTGGAGCCAACCACGTTTCCCACGGCAAGGTCGTTTTCCCCTTTTCGGGACGCCACCATGGAAGTTACCAGTTCCGGGAGTGACGTCCCCATTGCGACGATCGTAAGTCCGATAAATGTCTCGCTCAGCCCAAAACGCACTGCAATATCCGTCGCTGATTCGACCACCAAATCGCCTCCCACAATGATCGCGGCGATTCCGACCACGATATAGAATAAACTCCGGAACAAAGACATGCCCGCGGCTTCCTCCTCCTGGTCTTCATGCCGCGCCTTTAAAGCTCCCCTCACCTGGGCGGTGACAAAATAGACGAACAAGATAAGAAGGATGATTCCTCCCGCCCTTCCCAGGGTAAATTCTCCTTCTCCCGACAGAACCGCTCCGATTTTAAGACCGCTGCACAAGATGAGAAGCAGTGCTGTAATCACGATGGAAAATGGAAATTCCTTCTTAAGTACCTGCGCGTTTGCCTTAAGCGGCCTAAGGAGCGCGCTGCACCCCAGCACAATCAAAAGATTGAATATATTTGATCCCAACACATTACTGACAGCCAGGCTATTCTGTCCCTTAAGCGACGCCGTGATACTCACGGATGCTTCCGGCATGCTCGTCCCAAACGCCACCACCGTAAGCCCGATGATAATTGTCGGAATTTTGAAAAGCTTTGCCACGCTGGAGCTTCCGTCCACGAAAACATCCGCCCCTTTGATTAACATGAAAAATCCCAGAATCAAAAATACATATACCATTGCATTTCCTCCTACCTTGTGATCTTCATTGCCGAATAGGCAATTGAGTTACGGTGTCCCGAGTGCCCTGCACGAGGGACTACTTTGTGTACAAAAAAAACTCCTATTGCAAAATACTTCAGACCAGACGCCCCACGTCCACATTCCTTCGGACTCACTAACAGTCATGGACAATCACTTCTGGCGTAAAAAATTTGCAATAAAAGTCTTGCTAATTGACAATACGAACCGGATTATGTTTAAATAATCGTGATGACGATTTCGTATTACATTGAATTGTTATACATGCCATTCAATGGAAGCTACTCCCTTTTATCGAGATTAGTGTAACTTCCTTTTTTCAAAAAGTCAAGACGGTAAAGGAGCAAATTATGAAAAAACCGGAAATTTTATTCGAGGATCCTCATATTCTAGTCTGTAAAAAACCAGCAGGCATTCCTGTACAGACAAGAAATCCTGGAATCCCCGACATGGAGAGCATACTGAAAAATCATCTGCGTGAGACTTCTCCATCCCAAAAAGAGCTTTACCTTGCCGTCGTACATCGTCTGGACCAGCCGGTAGAGGGCGTTATGGTCTTTGCCAAGACCCGGAAGGCGGCCGCGGACCTCAACCGGCAGTTACAGTCAGCGTCGTTTGGTAAATACTATCAGGCTGTCGTCTGTGGAAAACTCCCCGCAAAGTCGGGTACTCTTACCGATTATCTAGTTAAGGATGGCAGGACAAATACTTCCCGCATCTGCACAAAAGATACGCCGGGGGCGAAATCCGCTATCTTGTCCTACGAGGTCATAAAAATCCAGGAACAACCGCTCCTTTCTCTGGTGGATATCCGTCTTCAGACTGGACGCCACCACCAGATTCGTGTCCAGATGGCGCACGCTGGGGCACCCCTGTGGGGAGATAACCGCTATCACCCTGAATTTCTATCGAAACGAGGATATTTTCCCATTGCGCTCTGTGCATACAAGCTAAGTTTTAACCACCCTGTAACGGGCAAGACCATGGTTTTTCAGACTACGTGCCACTGGCCGCAGTTTGTAAGATAAATCAATATTATCAAGGAGGAAACAACAGTGAAGATTTACAAAGAAAAAGATTATGAAGCTCTCAGCCAGAAAGCGGCAAGCATCATCGCCTCTCAGGTCATCCTGAAACCAGAGTGCGTCCTGGGCCTTGCCACCGGCTCATCCCCGGTGGGCACCTATCGGCAGCTTGTCGAATGGTATAAAAAAGGCATCCTTGACTTTTCTCAGGTGACTTCCGTCAATCTTGATGAATACAAAGGCCTGCCCAAAGAGAATGATCAGAGCTATTATTATTTTATGCATGACCACCTGTTCGACCACGTCAACATCAAAGCTTCCTACCTGCCGGACGGCACCAAGGAGGACAGCGATTCCGAGTGCACACGTTATGAAGAGCAGATCCGCTCTCTGGGCGGCGTAGACCTTCAGCTCCTCGGACTTGGACATAACGGACACATTGGCTTCAATGAGCCTGCCGACATATTCCCGGATATAACCCACTGTGTCGACCTCCAGGAAAGCACGATCCAGGCGAACAAACGCTTTTTTGACTCCATCGACGACGTTCCCCGTCAGGCATATACCATGGGAATCGGAACCATCATGCGCGCAAAGAAAATTCTTCTCGTGGTAAATGGAGAAGGCAAGGCGGACACAGTGAGGAACGCTTTCTTCGGTCCCGTTACCCCACAAGTTCCAGCCTCCATCCTCCAGTTCCATCCAGATGTTACACTGGTCGCCGACGAAGCCGCGCTTTCCAAATGCCCGCTTTAAAAAGTATTGCTTAAGTCAAACAGCAGGGGGAAATCTTTTTATCATTTCCATCCCTGCTGTTTTCTTCTTTGTTTGCTCACTGAACGAGTGTACTGACCCGTTCATTTTTACGCTAAAACTCAATCCCTTTCCCTAACGCGTCTTTCAGATATGTGGTAACATCCTCCAGCTTTTCAAGAATGTCCTCCCGTTCCTCCCAGTCTTCACCGGACAACTCTACGTTCACGAGGGCTTGTTTGATTCCTTTGATCTGTTTTATTAATTCTGACGTCATCTCTCTTCCCCCTTTTCATCATGGATACTTTTATATTTCTATTGTACCTCATATAAAATATAATTCAACCGATTTTACAAATTTGTTGGAAAAGTGTTACATAAATCTCTTTTTATCTAACAAAAAAATGAGAGCCAGAGCCAGATAACATATAAAAATCGTGATTACCCCATACGCCAAAGATATTCCGATTTTAAATTCCTGCATATTGGTAATCATCGAAATCGAAATAGGCCTGTTATATACTCCGTACAGCAGCGCCGACATCGTATATTCCCCTATAGTACGGATCAATACAAGCACCCCTCCGGCCATGATGCCTGGCGCGATATTGGGTACAATCACTCGCAGGAACGTATGCTTCATATCCGCTCCCAGGCTTCGGGATGCATCCTCCAGATTCTTATTCAGGCCGCCCAGCGCAACCTCGTTGGAACTCAGCAGAAGGGGGAGCGCTGTGATCGTATAGGCAACGGGGACAATATAGAATCCGCCTATAAGCGACTGGCCGAATGCAAATATACTCGTTTTATTGAACGAATTAATCAAGTTAATGGCTACCACACTCGCCGGCATTGTCCAAGGCAGCATCAGAAAAAGACGGAGCGCCGCGTGGAACCGCCCTTTATACCTGACGATCAGATAAGAACTGGGTACCGTAATCACAAGCCCTGCCCCCACCGCCATCACCGACATTTGCAGACTATTTACAAGAGGCTTAAACGCCCGGGGCTTCTGAAAAATCGTCAGATAATTTTCCAGTGTGAAATCATGCGGAAAAATATTCGTCATGATCGATCTCGTCTCCATAAAAGAAAGATAAATGATCGCCAGGATCGGCAGTATAATCAGCAAAATCTGAAGCAATATCACAATCCTGCAGAGAAAAACGAACAGACTATGTTTTCCTCCGACCGGCTTTATCTCTGTTGTCCGGTCCGTAGGATTTACCTGATAACGCCGGCTGTAATACTGGATCAACAGCATAACGGCCAGACTGATCACAAACAGGAGGATAACCTGTACCGAAGCGACATCCATGTGATTGTTTGCTTTCGAGCGCACGATCTGCGTGCTTAAGACTTTAAACCCGCCGCCAATCAGATTCGGCGCGGAATACGCGCTGATACCCGAGGCAAAGGTCACAATCAGAGAGGTTAGTACAGCCGGCGTGATTACCGGCCAGACCACATCCTTAAAAACCTGAAACCGGGAAGCCCCCAGGCTCCTTGCCGCTTCAATCGTAGATTGATCCACATACTTTAGCGCCACATATACATTGAGATAAAAATATACATACTGTGTATAGGTGATAACAAAAATAATAGCTCCAAATCCCTGAAATTCATACGGGGCGCTCTTTAGGTGCAGCAGATACTCGAGCCCTTTTGTAAAAATCCCGCTCTCCCCATACAGCTGGATAAAAGAGATGACCGTAATTACCCCAGGAATCATCATCGGGCTAAGAAGCAGTATGTGAATTATTTTCTTTCCCCTTCCTGCAAGAAATGTCATATACATCGCCAGCGCGATACCGATAACCCCGCAGGTGAGCGCGGAGCAAACACCCATCCATACTGTGTTGGATATCACGCGGAGCTGGTTCGGATTCGATAAATAACCGCCAAACGCCTCTAAACTGTATCCGTCTTCTGTTTGGAACGCCTGCGCCAGCGTATGGAAAAACGGGGCGATAATGTATCCTATAACCAGGAATAAAATGACCGCGTACCATAGATATCGGACAGTATATTTTTGCTGTTTTTTTATCATCTTTCCTTCTCTCATGACTATAAAACGCCTCTGCCTGTCAAATACGCCGTATCCCCTATAGCCCAGCTCGTATGCCCGCTTCCTCGGTTTATCTCAATGACCCGGTATCCGTGTTCGCCGTCTGATACTTCATACTCAAAGTATACGCCTAAAAACTTTATATTTTTGATCTTTACCTGGATTCCGTCCGGACCCTCTCGGCAGATTCTCATCTGTTCTGGGCGTATAAAAGCATAAGAAATATTTTCTGTTTCCACAATCCCTAATTTACGAAGCAACGCCCTTTCTATGCGGTTGGACGCCCCCACAAAATTTGCCACAAACTCTTGATTTGGACAATCGTAAATTCCTTTCGGGGACCCCACTTGTAAGACGGTCCCGTTTTTCATCACCGCGATACGGTCGGATATCGAAAGCGCCTCCTGTTGGTCATGGGTGATAAACAAAGTGGTGATTCCTACCTTCCTCTGAATCGTGCGGATTTCCTCCCGCATTTTTACGCGGAGCGCAACGTCCAGATTCGACATAGGCTCGTCCAGAAGGAGCATCTGCGGTTCAATGACAAGCGCCCTTGCGATCGCGACCCGCTGCTGCTGCCCGCCGGAGAGCTCTGTTATCTTTCTGCCGCTTAAATCCGACAACCCTGAAAGCTCCATATACAATCCGCACTTTTCTTCTATTTTAGATTTTGGGTATTTCCGGATTTTAAGGCCATAGGCAATATTTTCCTTGACCGTCATATTCGGAAACAACGCGTAATTTTGAAACACCAGGCCCATGTTGCGCTTTTCCGGCGCAAGCTCCGTAATATCCGTATTTCCGGCGAATATCCTGCCCTCCGACGGGCTGATCAGGCCCGCCAGAATGCGCAGCAACGTCGTTTTCCCGCAGCCAGAGGGACCCAACAAGGTGAAAAACTCGCCGCTGCGAATCGTTAGGTCAATATTGGCAAGAACTTTGTCCGTCCCATAGGCATGGCTTACATTCTTAATAGTTATATCGCTCATTATTTATCCGAAGCAACTGCTTTCGCACCGTCAATAAAGTCTGTCTCCCATTTTTCAAGCCATGTCAGCTGGTTCTGGCTGATCGCGTTCCAATCCAGAGCCATTGCCGGATAGCTTGTCTGCATCCACTCCGGGCAGTCCGGCAGAGCAGAGTCGAGAACCGGAGTACGGTTAAAATCATTTGCGACCATAGCCTGCGTTTTCGCACTCCCTGCAAACTCAAGGAATGCTGCCGCCGCATTCGGATGCGGTGCGTTATTCAGCGCCGCAATACAGTCGGTAAGCGTGATCGCCCCGCTCGCCGCGTCAACGATCTCGAACGGCATTCCATTTTTATCACGGTTCGTGATAATATCACTCATTACCGCGATCGAGATCGACGCCTCTCCTTTGCCGATCGCCTCATACATCATGCTCCCGCTATTATAATAATTCTTTGTATTCGCATCTAATTTCGTAAGGAAATCCCATGCCGCGTCTTCGCTTTCTTTTCCTGAAATGCTGTAGATCAAAGCTGTGATCGTTGAACGCATGGAAGATGAAAGCGAATCACGGGTAACAATCTGATCTTTATACTTTTCATCAGCAAGATCACTCCAGTCTGAAGGAGCGTCTTCTGCTGATAAAATATCTGAATTGTAGAACATCAGCACCGGCGTTTTAATCGTTCCATACCAATATCCGTCCGCGTCTTTGAACGCATCTTCCACTTCTCCTGCCCAAGACGGAGTGGTCGCCGCAAAACATCCCTCAGACTGCAGCTGCATATAAGTCGCCGCATCGCCGCCGAACATGATGTCAGCCTGCGGGTTCTCTTTCTCACTTCTCACACGGTCCGCCAGCTCACCCTTCAAGTTAATAAACTCAACCTCAACGCCTGTTTCCTCCGTAAACGCATCGCCAACCTCTTCCAATAGTTCCTCAGCATGGGTCGAATAGATCACTACTGTGTCCTCTAACTCAGCCTTCTCCTCCTTCTTCTCTTCCTGAGTCTCACTGCCACCATTGTCCTTGGCGTCTTCCTTAGTTTCCTTACCTCCGCAAGCTGCCAACGACATAATCATTGCGCCGGCCAGCAAAATCGATAAAATCTTCTTTTTCATAAACTTCCTCCTCTGAATTGAATGATTATTGACATCGTGGTAAGCATATAGCAAAATCTAAACCCTGTCAACGCTCCCTCTACATTTTACACATTGGTATTTTTTATGTTTGCGCGTTTATATTTACATATTCTATATATTTCTATATTTCTATATTTCGACTTACATTTCCAGATAAATGTGGTATAATGTCCACGATAGCAAGGAGCCGTGCGAAAACGGGACGGGACAAATTGCCTGTTTACAGGCAAATTTGGCCTGTGCCGTTTTCATAGGGCGAATGCCCGTGAACGAGGAAGCCAGAGGCTTCCGAGTTTGCACGGCGTATACGGTAGGACACCGCCGCTACTTAGGGCGAATGCCCGTGAACGAGGAAGCCGAAGGCTTCTGAGTGGCACGGCGTATACGGTAGGACACCGCCGTCGTATAGCTTCAAGTGAGATTTTAAAGGGGAGAAATTGCTGTGGATGACAACAAACTAGAGGCCAAACTGCTGAAGATTAAGGCTCTTGCAGAACGCGGAGAAGGCGGAGAACGAGAATCTGCCATCCAACTTTATCAGAAATTATTAAAAAAGTACGACATTGATGAACAATCGCTTTTGAAGGAGAAGCTGAATAAGCATTGGTTTACATATAAGAACGATATTGAGGAAAATCTTCTCGTCCAGATTTTTTATATGGTGACAGGGGATTCCGAGTATTTCCGTCGAAAAAGCCGCACCCGTGGGAAACAATGTGGATGTGTCTGTACTGATTTTGAGAAAACGGAGATCCGTTTTTACTATGAATTTTACAAAGATGCTTTTAATCAGGAATTAGAGGCTTTTCTCATGGCCTTCAAGCTGAAAAACCATCTGTTCCCTGACGAGAGTGCCCGCTGCTATGTACCTGTCGAGGAAGAGGCGGAAGATACGGAAATCTCCGATATCCTTCTCAAGGCGCAAAAACTGGCGGAAGATATCGACAAATCCATCCCTGTTCATATGCTCGAAACAAGTGTACAAGCCTCCCCCGGCGCCGCGGCAGAAGAGTGCTGAAACGTACTGTAAATCACAGCCGTACAGGTAAAAAAGTATCGGGAGCTGCAAAAAGCAGCTCCCGCAGTCTTCCGATCAATGCGCCTCGATCAACGCCTGGATTTCTTCTTTGTCTGGCATGACTTTCAAAGCGCCCTTTCTTGTCGTAATAATCGACGCACCCGCGTTTGCAAAAGTAAGGAGTTCCCTTAGATTCTCTTCCGTCAGTTCTTCGATTCCGTGATCTAGCACATAATTCAACGCACATCCTTCAAAGGTGTCGCCCGCTCCTGTCGTCTCGATCGTATTCTCTTGAAGGAATGGCTTCACCTCTACGATCATGTCTTTATAATACGCCCGGCTTCCTTCCTTACCTAGAGTCACAAAGATCAAAGGAATCTTATATTTTTCCCTGAGCATTGCCACTCCTTTTGTGTAGTCCGTGGTGCCTGTCATAAATTCCATCTCATTATCCGAGATCTTAAGAATATCGCATTTAGACAGGCCATACTCGATCTCGCGTCTTGCATCCTCCAAAGATTCCCAAAGCATCTCCCGCAGGTTGGGGTCAAAAGAGATCAAAAGCCCGTTTTCTTCCGCTACATCGATCGCGTAGCGTGTCGCTTCACGCACCTCCTCATGGGTAGAAGACAACGTACCAAAATGGAATATTCTTCCGCCTTTGATGACATCATCCATGACCTCATCCTTCCTGAGCATCATGTCTGCGCCCGGATTCCGGTAAAAACTGAACTGCCGATCTCCGTCGGGCAGTGTATGTACAAACGCCAGGGTTGTATGGACCGTCTCATCAACGATAAGATTCGTGACATCGGTGCCGCTCCCTTTTACTGCCTCTGTCAGCATCTGTCCGAAAGAATCATCCCCCACCTTGCCGATAAAAGCTGTCTTCTTCCCCAGCTTGTTGAGCATAGCGAGAACATTACATGGCGCTCCGCCGGGATTCGCCTCTAACAAGGGATTCCCCTGGGCGCTCTCGCCATTTTCCGTAAAATCAATCAGCAACTCTCCTAACGCTACCACATCACACACTCTTATACCGCCTCCTTATCCGTGAAATTATCAAGAATGATTTTATGAACAGTATACCATAAATCCGATGAGATGTCCCGTAGAAAATACACCTCGGTTTCTGTGTTTCATGATGAATTTTTACTATGATCTATTCCTCCGGCCGCCTCTCTCGTATCATATAGATCTCCTCCTTATGCCCTGCATCGTCGAACGGTGTCTCCAGGTAAAAAGGAAGATTCTTTAGAGCAGGGTGCGTGGTGACTTTAAGAAGCGCCTCTAACCCGATTTCTCCTTCTCCGACAGCAGCGTGCCGATCCTTGCGGGAGGCAAATGGCATCATACTGTCGTTGAGATGGACGGCCCGCAGAAGTTCTAGCCCCAAAACTTTATCAAATTCTTCGAGTACCTGGTCCAGATTCCCCACAATATCATATCCTGCGGAAAACACGTGGCAGGTATCAAGGCATACCCCGATCTTCTCTGGAAAAGCCACCCCTTCCCGAATCGCCCTCAGATGCTCAAAGCGTTCCCCAATTTCCGTCCCCTTTCCGCTCATCGTTTCCAGAAGAACGGTTATGTTCTCCTCTCCAGTAATCGCCTGGTTCAGTCCAGCAATAATATTTCGGATTCCTTCTTCTACACCAATCCCTGTATGACTCCCCGGGTGAAACACCAGATTTTCAATTCCAAGCGCGTCCATACGGATCACGTCCTCCCGGATGACCGTGCAGGCAAACTCGTACACCTCCGGTTTCGGACTTGCCAGATTCATGGTATAAGGCGCATGGGCGAGGATCGGTCCCAAGTGGTACTTCCTGCGAAGCTGTTGGAAGCGGTCTACTTCATCCTGGCTGGGAGTACGGAAGTTTGAGCCGCGGGGATTGCGGCTGAATATCTGCATGGTATCCGCCCCCATTGCCGCTGTATTTTCTACCGTCTTTATAAGCCCTCCCGCAATGGACATATGCGCCCCTATTGTTAGTTTCCCCTTAGAACACATATTTCTCCATCCGTTCCAATGCTTCCTTCACTTTACTAAGCGGCAGCGCCAGATTCACACGGATCGCGTATGGGCCATGGAACATACGGCCATCCTGCCATGCGACGCCTACATCCCAGCCTGTTTTTTCCAGTTCTTCTATCGTCTTCCCATGCGACTCGCACCACTTCTGACAGTCTAAGAACAACATATACGTTCCCTGCGGCTTAACAACCTCTACTCCGTCAAAATGCTGCTTTATGTAGTCGCAAGCATAGTTTACATTCTCTGTGAGCACCTGGCAGAGTTCATCCACCCACTCGTATCCTTCCGGCTTATATGCGCCGATCAGCGCGTGCATAGACAGCACATTCATAGAGTTATAATGTGGCTTACTGCTTTTCGCCCTGATGCGATCCCGCAGATAATCGTTATAAATGATATGATAGCTTCCCACAAGCCCCGCCAGATTAAAGGTCTTGCTGGGGGCGTAAAATGCCGCTGTACGGTTCTTTGCGTCCTCGCTCACAGATTGTGTCGGAATATGATGATAGCCTTCCAGAATAATATCCGACCAGATCTCATCCGAAATCACAATACAGTCATTTTCCCGATACACTTCCATCGCTTTCTCGATCTCCCAGCGTTCCCACACACGCCCGCAAGGATTATGCGGACTACAGAAAACAGCCACATGGATCTTCTTTGCCTTAATCTTGGCGTCCATGTCCTCAAAATCCATCCTCCAGATTCCCTTTTCATCCTTCTTCAGCGGACTGTGGACAATATGGTATCCATTATTATTGATACTGTTCGTAAACCCAATATACGTGGGGCTGTGAACCAGCACAGAATCCCCCGGCGCCGCAAATGCAGTCAGCGCGGAAATCACGCCTCCCAGGACACCGTTCTCATATCCGATGCATTCTTGTGTCAGGCCCGTCACCTTATGTCTAGTCTCCTGCCAGCGGATAATTGAATCAAAATATTCCTTAGAGGGATGGAAATAACCAAATGCCGGATGCTTTGTCCTCTCAATAATCGCCTCCTGCACGGTAGGAACCGTCGCAAAATTCATATCCGCGATCCACATCGGAATCGCGTCAAAACCTTCTTTCGGCATATCCGGCGCAAACCCCGGCGCTTTCCCCAGGCTGTCGACAGCAAGGGCGTCCTTCCCGCGTCTGTCCATAATCGTTGTAAAATCGTACTTCATGGCATATTTCTCCTTTACTGTTTTTCCAATTTCGATTGTAACGCTTTCTCTCCTGCAAGTCAAACGCTGTTTCCTCTATCTCAAAAAGAGATGCAGACAAAACCTGCATCTCTTTTGATAAAACTCTCTCATCTCTTATTTCTTCTTGGAGTGACGCCTCTTGGAAAGCTCTCTCTTAAGCAAATAGACGATTCCAATCGTAAATAATGCCTCGACAAGGAAGGTCACCCACTTGATAACAATAGCGTAATCTCCCGTCAGAACGCTTCCCGTCCTGCTGTTCGTTCCGGTCGTCGTTCCCGAACTTGCCGTCTTGGTTCCGGTCGTGGTCGTTCCCGTACCGGTCGTCGTCCTGGTTCCAGTGGTAGTTGTAGTCCGATTCCCGGTTGTGGTCGTAGTACCATTGGTATTATTTCCGTTATTATTGGTCCCGTTGGTATTATTTCCGTTATTGTTATTCCCATTGTTATTATTGTTATTGTTGTTCCCGCCATTGGGGTTATCCGGGTTGTTCGGATTATCCGGATTATTTGGGTCGTCCGGATTATCCGGGTTATTCGGGTCGTCCGGATTATTCGGGTTGTTCGGATCATCCGGAGTCTCTCTTGTCCTGATATACCCTACCGCGATCGGGGACAAACCGTTGACAGTACCGACAAGCCCTTCCTGCGTTTCTTTCACAACTACATACTCCACATCGCCTGCAATCGCATTCTCTGTATTGTTCGTGTTAGTCGAGAACATATGAACCATCTTATAGTCAAAACTTGTTCGATCGCTAGCATTATCTGGATATGGAATAACAATCTCCAGACCGCCTCTCGGGAAATCTTCTCCTTTTACATTCTTCCAGACAAGATCGTCATCCAACTTCTTAAGGGTAACGTCATAAAATGCGATATTCTCTTCCGTGATCTGTGCATCCCAGCTCATCAACTCTGTCCGAAGCTTATGTTCCACATCGGTCGGATGTGGATAAATTCCTGTAACCAAGGACGGTACGATGGATATCCCTTTCTCCATCTCCAACTGGTACTGATTCCCATCTGCCTCAAACTGCGATAGAAGTACGACGTCTCCCCGAACCGCAACGATATCATAAGACTTCTCTGTCGCCAGATAGGCCGGCGTCTCAGAAGCCGTAGCGACAATCTTCGTCTGCCCTTCTTTGACTAAGGTTACATTCCCCTTATTATCCACTGTAGCGATCTCAGGATCCAGACTCCGGTAGGTTACCGTGCTGTCGCGCGCTTCCCCGCTTGCCGGCACCGGAATCGTGGTTCCGACCTCTCCTCTTCGTTCCTCATAGGAGAACTTAAAGTCTCTCTGGGCTTCTTTTCCCGCCACTTCAAGAGTAATGTCGATCTTATACTCAAAGTAATTCGGCGTCTCCGGTACATAAAGAGTAACTAACGCCTGCTTGCCCTCCAGTTCCGGATTATCTTTGAACCTCCAGGTCAGCGTCTTGTTCGTGATCTGCGGATACCCTCTTTCCAGGATACCGTCCGCGTCGTCCATTACATTAAGACTCCCTGACCACTCCGGCGCTGCTCCAGCTGGAAGGAAATCCGTCAAATCATAGGTCCCGGTCCTTCCGTACTTCGTGTCTGCCGCCTTGACCGCTTTCATTGAATCCGGCCATGACGCTTTTTTGACTGTAAAGGAATCTGTGTGTTCGCCAGTCCACTTATAATGATTCCCGCCCCGGCATGTCACAGAAGCGTAAGCTGTTCCGGCATTGATATTGTTCCTGTAATTTACAAGGTAATCCCTGTTCGGATCCAGAAGTTCATTGCTATTGGAAGTAACTCTTACCTCATATTTCGGCTGATGCGGCTTCCCATCATATGTGAACTCTGTCTCCAAAATCTGAATATACAAGTCTTTCTCTAAAACGATTTCCTTCGGAACGACATAATAAGGAACCCGGAACGGTTCGTTCGACGACCCGATTCCCGTCAAATCATAATTCTCAGCGTCAAAGCCGCTCTGGGGAGTGATTGTAATCGCCACGGTTCCTTCGTCCACATTCTCTTTTTCCTCACCATCTACGATTTCCGTGTTTCCTTTGCGCGTACTCGGCTGGACAGTGACGACGATCTGATTCATGGTAATCGGGTTTGATTCCAGCGAGCCTTCAAACTTAAGGGAGGTTCCCGCCACCTGTTTAAAATCAGACGCATTCTTTCCTGTATATGTCCACTCGTAAACGAAATCTCCCGGAAGAACCTTAACCTCTCTTCTGCCTACCCAGACAATCTGATTTTCCTTAATCAATATCTTACGGGATGTTATCTCTCCGTCCTCCTCTACGACGGGAAGATAGTAGTATAGATCATATAAAGCCTGCCCGGCTTTGGTGATTGCCGCCTTTGGTTCAATCTTCAAGTACTGCCGGTCATAGGCATAGGTAACCGGAATTGGCTTCCCGTCATCACCTACAATCTCATTTCCGTCTTCATCCGTGCGGAATTCATTCTTCATCTCAATATGATCCACGTTCAGCCCTGCGCCGACATTGATAATATCATTCCAAGTATCCCCGTAGACCGGATCCCGCTTTAACCAGATCAGGTATCCCGGACCGTCTTCGTCGGTGTACTGTTTCGCGTCAGTTCCGTCCGCATTCTTTAGAATTCCTTCCGGACGGGTGCTTTCCTTCACGCCCATATTCGCCGTAGCGCGGCTTAGCGTCCCAGCCGCCGTCGTCTGATTCTTAACGGAGGATTCTTCCTTTTGCTTTGACAGAGCCGCCGCTGCCGCCGCGGTCTTCTTCCTCTGCTCCTCCGCCTTCTTCTTTTCCTCTTCTATCTTCTTTTTCTGCTCTTCTTTTTCCTGTTCTTCCGCTTTCTTCTGCTCTTCTTCTTTCTTCTTTGCTTCCTGTTTTATTTCTTCTTGTTTCTTCTCTTCTTCTTTCTTGCTGTCCTGGGCCGTGTTCGTCTGGTTCTTATCCGGCTGCTGTGTATCCGCCGGCTCCGTATCCAGAGGTGGAAGTTCTACACCAACGCCCTGCGCCGGCTCCCAGCCGTTCCCAAGATCCACATACTCTGTCCACGTGCCGCCGCCTTCTGTTGCCAGCACGCAGGCAATCCCTGCATTGTCACAGAGAAGCTTGAACGCACGCGCAGAACGCTCCTCCAGCGGGACGTCCGGTCCCATGCTCTCCGCCACAGCACCCGATTTTTCACGGAAGAACTTAATGCATTCCACCAGATCCATTCCAGCTGAAAAATCCAGCACTTCCTGCATACTCACATCGCGCCTGTTGATCGCCGACCAGATCGCGTCTGCGCTCCGGTAGCTCGCACTGCGGATGTCATATCCGTTATTGTCCGCAAGGACTAAGTACAGATCATAGTTATAACCAACCTCCGCGCCGTTCTCGTCTGTAATGACTGACGGCACTAGGCTGAATCTTGGATTCTGGTTCAGCCAGAACACCCCCGGGAAATCCTTCTTAAACGCACAGTATGCATTCACAAGGTTCTGCCGGACCTCGCTCCATTCTTCCTGCGTGATGGGGGTATCCAACGTCGTCTGCAGAATCGGCACCGCATTCAGGCTGTCGCCCTGCCCGTTCCCATACTGGACCAATATCTTATTCTCCGGCGCAAAGAAAGCGTCGTCAATCATATAATCCTGATTGCCGTCCGCATTCGTCCCTTCCACCAGGGTGTTATATAATATCGCCGCATAATTCACGCCATTAAATCCCGCGCCGTCGACATTCATCCTCTGCGCCCAGTTCGCTCCTCCTGCCGGCGTACCGTCCTCATAAGCGCTGAAATATTCCCAGTTCATTGCCCTTGACGTCTCTCCGGCGTTCAGCTCCGTCTGTCCGGGTGTGACGACGCTCTCAGCTCCACTGGGCACAATCGCTTGCAGAACATCCTCTTCCGCAAACGCTAGAAGTCCCGCCATGCTCCCAACGACGGCAATAGCTACTGCCACTGCTACCTTTCGTCCAAATCTTTTTTTCTTCATCATCATCTACTCCTGAAAATCAAATTGAATCTCATGACCTTTTGACCCTGACGCCACAAATATTCTATAATTATATATTCGGAAAGGTCTGCCTTTAACATAAGTAAAAAATTGAAAATCGTTAGGTAAAATCCAGTATTTTCCTAAATCAACTGATCTTTTACAGATCGACCTTCGGCAGCCCTGCGAACCCTTTCTCCAGTTCCTCGTCGGTCGGGATATAATCGCTCATTTCCCCATTATTATATTTCTCGTAGGCCACCATATCAAAATATCCGGTACCAGTCAGCCCGAAGACGATTGTCTTCTCTTCCCCGGTCTCTTTACATTTCATCGCCTCGTCGATCGCCACACGGATCGCATGACTGCTCTCCGGCGCCGGAAGGATCCCTTCCACCCTTGCAAACTGCTCTGCCGCTGCGAATACCGCTGTCTGCTCAACGGAAACAGCCTCAATCATCTTATCTTCGTAAAGCTGAGAAACAACGGAACTCATGCCATGATAGCGAAGTCCTCCTGCATGATTCGCAGACGGGATAAATCCGCTTCCCAGAGTATACATCTTAGCCAGAGGGCACACCATTCCCGTATCACAGAAATCGTACGCATATTTTCCACGCGTTAGGCTCGGGCAGCTTGCCGGTTCTACTGCAATGATGCGGTAATTTGCCTCGCCCCTCAGCATCTCGCCGGCAAACGGAGAAATCAGGCCGCCCAGGTTGGAACCGCCTCCCGCACATCCAATGATCATATCCGGTTTGATCTGATACTTATCAAGCGCCGCTTTGGCTTCCAGTCCAATGACCGACTGATGAAGGAGCACCTGAGAAAGTACAGACCCAAGCACATAACGATATCCCTCCTTTGAGGTTGCCGCCTCCACAGCCTCAGATATAGCGCATCCCAGGCTTCCCGAGGTTCCAGGAAATTCTTCCAGAATCTTTTGTCCTACCTGCGTCTGATCCGACGGCGACGGCGTCACCTTCGCACCGTAAGTCCTCATCACCTCGCGGCGGAACGGTTTCTGCTCATAAGAGCACTTCACCATGTAAACCTCGCAATCCAGGTCCAAATACGCGCAGGCCATAGAAAGCGCCGTACCCCATTGCCCTGCTCCAGTTTCCGTAGTCACGCCCTTAAGTCCTTGCTTTTTTGCATAATATGCCTGTGCGATCGCTGAATTCAGCTTATGGCTTCCCGACGTATTGTTCCCCTCGAATTTATAATAAATCTTAGCTGGCGTATCAAGCGCCTTCTCAAGGCAGTATGCACGCACTAAAGGCGAAGGCCGGTACATCTTATAAAAATCCCGTATCTCTTGCGGAATATCAATATACGGAGTCGTATCATCAAGCTCCTGTTTTGCCAATTCATCGCAGAACACTCCCCTAAGCTCCTCGAACGTCATTGGCTCTAACGTACCTGGATTCAAAAGCGGCGCCGGTTTATTCTTCATATCCGCGCGCACATTATACCACTGTTTGGGCATTTCGCTTTCCTCCAGGTAGATTTTGTATGGGATTTTCTTTTCTTCGCTCATATTATATCCCCTCCTTTTTCTTTTCGTGATCTTCTGGCAGGTTCATCGTGGGTATAGATTCACAAATACTCTGTCTACCCGGCAAGCTCCCTGATGTATCCGATCATCTCGTCATAGTCCTGTTTCACCTGCGCAAGCGCCGGTTCAATATCCTCTCTGTAATCTTCCCTGTCCCTCAGTACATCGGACAGAACGCTCGCCGATTTATAAAGCTTTGTAAGCGACAGATTCTGGCACACACCTTTTAGCGTATGCGCCGCCCTGAATGCTTCGGGAATATTCCTCTCCTCCACGGAATCGATCAAAAGCGTATAGCTTTTATCGTCCAGGACTTTAAGTAAAAATTTCTGTACTCTGTCGTCTTTACGCAGACGTGCCATTACGTCATCGTAATCCGCGCCCATTGCGTCATAACATTCTTTTACCGTCATATTCCTTACCTTTTACCTTCCTTTTTATTTACTTTCCCTCGGACGTCTCGTTCAACGCCGCTTCCATCTCTTCGCTGTAGATTCGATAGCCGTTCCGCCCGTTTTGCTTTACTACATACATCGCAGCATCCGCCATATGGAAAAGCCTGTCGTAGTCTCCGCCGCAGTCCTTCGCACAGCCGACCCCCATACTGATACGGATCGGGAAGTCCTTGTACTGGCCGCACAAATTCTGGAAAATACGCTTTACCTGCGGTTCCATATCTCTTGTATATTCCATAAAGATCAAAAATTCATCTCCGCCCATCCTGGCAACGATATCTGAGCTTCGCGTGCACTCCACAAGCGTCTCCGCCACATATTTCAGCACTTCATCTCCAAAAAGGTGCCCGTAATTGTCGTTTGCCATTTTGAATTTATCCAGGTCGAACATGCAAAAGATATAGTCTTTGTCCTGTTTTCCTCTGGCAAGAATCGTATTGATCCGCGCCTTCGCCGCCCTATGGTTCAAAATTCCGGTCAGAGAGTCCCTGGACGCCATCTTCTCCAAACGGTTTATCTTTTCCAGATCGTCGTTAATATCAACAATCTTTCCGATCGCACCGGTATATTCCGGCGTCTCGCCTTCCCAGATGGAACGCGTAATCACCTTGCTCCATCTTTCCTGCCCCTTGATATTCAGAAGATACGTGCCTTCAATGACCGGGCTTTCTTTGGGCGCATTTTTCGTTCTCGTCAGCAGAATCTCAAAATCATCCCCGCCGAATATCTTTTTACCGAAATCTTCCCCTCTTGGATTGATGATGGTCTCGGGCATCCCCAGATACCCCGCCCCCCATTCGGAAAGGATCATCATCTCCGGGGTGACCGTATATTCAAATTGAATCTCACGGGACATATCCGCGTAGAACCTGGACTTCATCCGCTCATGTTCCAAGAGTTTTAGCGTCCTCTCAGACACATCCAGTTCGCCTCTCTCCATGATCTGCTCTACGGTGTCCATCATTTCCATCTCTTTATTCTTTTCAACCACAAGAGAAGCAAATTCTGTCTTCAAAGTAGAAGAAATATCCTTCAGGCATTCCATGAGGATGGGATTAAACGTCCCGCACTCGCCGTTCAGGATCATATCTACCGCCTTCTCATGGGAGTAAGCGTCCTTATATACACGCTTACTCGTAAGCGCGTCATAGACATCAGCAAGCGCCACGACCTGTGCCTCAATCGGAATCTCTTCCCCTTTGAGGCCGTCCGGATATCCCTTTCCGTCATACCGCTCATGATGCCATCTGCAGATCCGATATCCCATCTCGATCAAAGGCTCCTGCTCCCTCATGGGAATATCCCTGAGTATCCGCGCCCCTTCCGCTGAATGCGTTTTCATAATCTCATACTCTTCGGACGTCAGTCGCCCCGGCTTATTGAGTATCTTGCTCGGTATCGAGATCTTCCCGATATCATGGAGCGCTGACGCATTACAGATCAACGGAATATCCTTCCTGGAAATATTGTATTTGTCCGTTTTCTCCAAAAGTCTCCTGAGTATCAAGTCGGTAAGAGTACGGATATGAAGCACATGAAGCCCGCTCTCTCCGTTACGGAACTCTACAATGTTAGAAAGAATTTCCACCATAATCCGATTATCACGCTCTTTCTCAACAATCTGTTCCGTCACCATATTCACAAGCTCTTTTTGTTTTGCCGAAAGCATGATCGTATTGATCACACGCCTGCGTACCGTCCTTTCGTCAAAAGGACGGCTGATGTAATCGTGCACACCCAAGTCGTAGGCTCTGTCCACATACGCGGACGCCGCCTCCGCTGAAATCATAATGACCGGTATACTCTTGATCCACCCGTTTTTGTTCATAACATCCAGCATCTCGAACCCGTCCATGACAGGCATGACGATATCGAGAAGCATAACTGCGATATCCTGTTCATGACTATGTAAAATCGCTGACGCTTCCATTCCATTTTCCGCTTCAAGGATATCGTACTCACTGCAGAGTATATCCGACAGCAGAGAACGGTTCATCTCCGAATCATCGACAATTAGAATCTTTTTTCTTGCAGACAAATTTTCCTGTTCGCTCATAAAAATCCTTTCTTTGAAATACATTTGTTACACTCGTAAGACACATTTTTCTTTCTATTGGCTGCTATTCACAGTAACCCTATTATCATTATAAACAGACTGAACCTTGAAGTCAACACCCCGCTCCGTCTGTTGATAACATGAAAACAAATTTATTTTACATATTTTCTAAAATATGGGAAACAAAAAGCTCTACCACATCCATATCCGTGTAAGCATACAGCATTCTTGCCCCCACCACGTCCTCGATTTCATTAAAAATCAGCTTCCCCTGATGAAAAATAAAATCAATCCCCCCGAAATCGATACGCAAAGATTCCAATATCCGGCCGACGATCTTCTCTTCCTCCGGTAAAAGACGGTACGGATGGGCTTCCCCGCCAAGGCAGAAATTACTTCTAAAATCCGTCTTTGACGTGCGGAGCATCGACGCGACGACCTGATTTCCGATCACATACACCCGGAGATCCTTCCCGATATCCGCTGCCGGCTCTTGCCAAATGCACCGCCTTCCCGGAAATTTCCCGCGAAGGCTGGCAAATGTCTCTCTTCCGTCTACCCAAAATACTTCCGTCCCGCCATGCCCGTCCACACTCTTCATCACACAGGGAAACCTATCAAAACCAAAGTCTGCCCCGGCGCGATAGGGCATGATATCAATCCCCAGGCCTTTCACATAAGAAAGCGCCAGCTCCTTATCGTTTCCCAAGAGGGTCACGTCAGAATTGTTGAATACCCTGCAGCCCAGAAGTTCCAGCCGCTTTGCTAGATGAAAGCTCCGGGTCCGGTTCATGACCGCATCCGGGAAATCCAGCTCCTCTCCCCGGTTCATAAAAATAGTTCTTGTATTCGACACACTGACCGACAAATCCTCTTCTGTCATCAACGTAAGGGAAATCCCCCGCTGCCGACATGCTGTGAAATACATGCCGATATATTCTTTGTTCCGCTCAATGTCCCTCTTGTCATACAACAGCCACCACACAGCCATACTCCGACCCCCGCAAAAACATTCTCATTATTCCATGCCAAGTATATGTGCAATGATATCATCCGCCACATTAATTCCCGTACAGTCGTATAGATTTTTGAAATGCGCGTTGGAATTTGCCTCACAGAACACAGGCTCGTCCCCTTCCCCAAAGAGGATGTCGATCCCCGCGAAATCCAGCCCCAGGATCCGGCAGACCTTAAGCGCCATCTCCTCCTGCCGTGCATTTGGTTCATAAGGTTTCATCTTCCCGCCGTTGGTTAGATTCGCCCTGAAATCTGACGGATTATAACGGTACATCGCCGCGACCGCCCGATCTCCGGCAACATGTATCCTGATATCCCTTCCGCGGGAGGACGCAATATATTCCTGAAGGAAAAAATTCCTCGGAAATACAGATCGAACGACAGATACCAGCTCTTCCTTATTATGCACAAGATAAACCTGCTGCCCGAACGAGCCGAAACACTCTTTCAGAATACAAGGGTATCCCATATCCTTGGCCGCCGCCAGATAGTAGTCCATACAAGGGCACTCGTCCGTCCGAAATGTCTTTGGTCCAAAATATACCTTCGGCATCCGGATCCCCTGGTTCAAAAGGGCAATATGAGTCTCGGCCTTATCATCGCAGACGGCGATACCTTCGGCAGAATTAAACAAACGCATTCCCTGCCGCTCCAGCATCCTTGCCAGCTTTACATCTTTATCCCAGAAAATAACAAAACCCACATCTTGCGCCTCTTCGCTAAGGTCATACCCGCGCCGCGCCGCCATGAGCCAAACTTCCTCATTTGTATACCGCTCGATCTTACAGCCCTGCCGCTCCCCTGCCTGAATCAGCATGCAGAAGATCTCCTCAAACTTTTCACTTTTTACATATGCGTTTACGATCAACCAGCCAAGCATCTTCTAAATCCTTCCCTCTATTGTTTTGTACTATTATGCCCCTTTTTCTGCCAGAAAGCAATAAAACATTGACCGTAAACAGTAGTCATTGACTCTTTTTAAAGAAGTGTTATACTATGATGAGAGTATAAAATGAAAAAGAAAGTCAGGTAATGATATGGAACGCAATAAGCTTTGTTGGTGTGGCAGCGGCAAGAAATACAAAAAGTGCCACCTTGCTATTGATAATGAGATCGCCCGGCACGCGGACCAGGGAGAGATCGTTCCCACGAGAGATATTTTGAAGTCGATTCCGCAGATCGAGCAGATCCGAAAAAGCGCGGATCTCAATACCGCTGTCCTCGACCATGTAGCCGCGCACATCCGTCCGGGAATGAATACAGAAGAGATCGACCGTCTGGTATATGACTTTACCGTATCCCACGGCGGGATCCCGGCGCCCCTCAACTATCAAGGTTTTCCGAAAAGTGTCTGTACCTCCGTCAATAACGAAGTCTGTCACGGTATACCGGATGAGAACATCATCCTGGAGGACGGCGACATCGTCAATGTCGATGTTTCTACTATTTTAAATGGGTATTATGCCGACGCCTCCCGTATGTTCCTGATCGGGAACGTGAGCAAGCGGGCGCGCCGCCTGGTGGATGTCACTGCCGAGTGTGTAGAATTGGGCCTGGCGCAGGCGAAGCCCTGGAACCATCTGGGAGATATCGCCGACGCGATCAACACCCACGCTCAGGCAAATGGATATTCTGTCGTGGAAGAGATCGGCGGGCACGGAGTCGGCCTTGCGTTCCACGAGGAGCCGTGGGTCAGTTATGTTGCCCCGAAGGGCAGCGAGATGCTCCTGGTTCCGGGCATGATCTTTACGATTGAACCGATGGTTAATGAAGGCGGTCCTGATTTCTTTATAGACGAGGACAACGGCTGGACGGTCTACACCGAAGACGACGGCCTTTCCGCCCAGGTAGAATATATGGTCCTGATTACCGAGGATGGAGCCGAAGTATTGTCAAAATAAACGGTCTTTGCCTATTTTGCATACCCCACGAAGGTATTTCCATTTTCTTTTACCATACTCTCCATTGTCTCGATCGTCACAGAATAACGCCCCCCGTCTGACGGGTCAAGATACGCCACATTCGTCTTATTATAGCCGATTAGAAGGACTGCATGGTCGGGATGTATCATAGCGAGTACCGGAGTCCCCCTGCCGATGTGATAGAGTATCTCCTCTGTGCTACAGCCCGTCAGATTCAGCCCTTCGCCGCGGATATGCGCGCTAAGTACCGTCTCCGGCGCATTGCCGTCTTGAAGTTCAGCTTTTATATCCGCGCCCTCTGCTCCTTCCTTATCTAGCATCTGCCGTAGACACGCCTCCAATGTACTCTCGCCTTCTTCTGCCCTAAACCTCTCCATCCCTTCGACCTCATAGATCGCCGGTCTGTTCCCGCGCTCCCACACATAAGCCTGACGCGAAGAAACCGCGACCCCTTCCAGCTCATCCGCTCTGCGCACTGCCTGGCCCGCCCTGTCGTATACTCCTTGCAGCTCGCCTTTCGCATAGACATAATATTTCCCGGACATTTCCGCCTCATCGAAACTGATATCCACCGATTTTCCGGACAGAGTTTGCTTGGGCTTTAAGAGCTTTGCCTCCTGATCCTGTATCCCCTCCGAGAAAGTCAGCCGCATCATCGTTCCAAGCCCTTCTTCCTGGTAGGACTCCAGATAAATGCCGTCCTCCTCTTCCTTTTCATTGTTCGTAATATAATCCTCTGTGACCGCGGTGTAAACCTCGCCGCTCTTTGACACCCGGTTTAAAGTCACCATATTCTCCTCGATATAGCCGTCCAGGATATATGTCGCTGGAGCCTCGTATGTTTTCACGACCTTTTGCTCCTGGTCCACGATCTCAAGCCGGTACATCGGACAAACAGCCTGCCCCGCCGCTGTGCTTCCCGCGTCCGACCTGCGCAAAGTCCCGTACACAAAATCACTCTTAACAAATCCGATCGGCTTTACGTATTCTTCCCCCTGCGAGGTCACCTGGAAGCTCTTCCCGTTCGTAAGATTCAGCACCGTAATCTCCTGCGACTCGTCAAGTCTCCCTCCGATATGCTGATACGCGATCAAATGCCCGTCCGCCGACGCGGTATACTGCGGCTCGTCAAGCCCTCTTACCAACACCTGCCGGGTATCTGCCTCCATATCGACCGCGTACAATGTCCCATCCATCATGACATATAGGTTCTTGCTCTTGCCGCTGAAATAGACAAACTTACCCAGCTCCTCCTTCATCACATAATATCCTTTGTAGCTCGGCACGAACGCCCGCTCCACCACCGAGTTTTTCTCTGCATTAAACTCGTATACAGCCACGCCCGTCTCCCCTTCGTGGCTGCCCCGGTTCATATAACCGCAGACAGTGAATACTGTGTTCCCATCTTTGTCCACAGATACGATATGGATGTCATGACGGTTGTACCGGTTCCGTTCATCGGCATTCTCCGCGTCGGCGAAACTAAACACTAGGGATATCTCGTCCTCTGTCTTGTCATAATTCCACAGTTCGTGATCCTGTACAAATGAAACGATCGTCCCATCCGAGTTCGCCTGATATTCCAGATCTTCCGAGGCAATTCCAAGCTGAACCCCTTTTGCACTTAATGCATGGTTCTCCCCGTCAAAAACCTGGTTCATCGTCCGGTCGTAGTCCATCAGATACATCTTCTCTTTCGATACCCGGACACGGAAAAATTCTTTTACACTGTACAACGCATCCGGATCCACAGGGGACCCCGGGCACCGTACCTGATAGAAAACCATGATCGAGGTATACGCCGCGTTACACTCCTTAATCTCCCATCTTGCGTGGCCTTCCATCCTCGGCTCTAAGTTTCCCCAGGTCACCTGCCCCGGGCTGGAGTGGATCGTCACATTTTGGAAGGAGCCCCTGCTCCCTTCCGACGTCGTCTCCAGATAGTTTGCCAGCTTCTCGGCATCGCCCTCTCCCATGGCCGCCGCGTGAAATTCTTTGGCAAAATCAAGACAAGCCTTATAATTACAATCATCAGAATCTTTGATCCGAGTGTAATAGAAAACTTCCCCGTCCGCCAGATGCAGGATCACCTTAAGAACCTTCTCTTCGTCCAGCATCCCCTCGGCTTTGAAACTTAGTGTTTCCTTCTCACCTGGATTTCGGATCGTTTCCTGCTGCAGGCATTCTCCTCCGTCCAGGGTATATACCTGCCATGTCACTTTTTCAATCTCTGCGTTATATTTCTCCAAGTTCATCTCCACCTGGAAATTATTGACAGGAGTGACCGTATCCCGCATGGATGTAATCCTCATATCCCTCTTATAGCCTGGAATCTGGTTGACGGTATGTCCCTCTGTGGTAAATGAGAGCCGGGGCAGGGTCGCCCCTCCCATATCCGCGCTCATATCTGTATTTCCCCGGTTCGTCAGGTAGCTGAACACAATCACCGCAGCGATAAAGACTGCCGTCAGCACCCCAGCCCGAACCGCAAACTTTTTGATCATAACTTCTCCCCTTTACAATTCTTAAGCAGCCTTCCCAGCATCGGCCGGATGTGCAGCGTCTCTTCGCATGTTTGGATAGCCGCTTCGTTTTCCGCCTGTTTTCCGGTGTAGACCGCACGGATTAAAATATTCTTCGGCGTGTGCTCCATATCGATAAACTCCAAGATCTGCGTGTCGTACCCCTCTCTTCGCAAATACTCCGCTCTCATTGCATCTGTCACCAGGGCCGCCACGCGCTCCTTAATCAGCCCATAAGAAAAGAGCGGGGAAAGTGCCTCGTTTTCCATCTGCGCGTTCAGCTCATGCTGACAGCAGGGTACGGACAGAATGACTTTTGCCTGCCAGCCTATTGCTTTTGCAAGCGCATAGTCCGTCGCCGTATCGCAGGCATGCAGGGTCACGACCATATCAACCTTACGTGCGCCCTCATAATCCGCGATGTCTCCCTGCAGAAAAGTAAGCTTTGCATACCCGTACTTCCTTGCAAGAGCGCTGCAGTTTGCTATGACTTCCCTTTTTAAATCCAGTCCCACGATACGGATATCGTATTCCTTCTGTTCATGAAGATAGTAGTACATCGCAAAGGTTAGGTATGATTTCCCGCACCCAAAATCCAGTATGGTGACCTCCCGGTCCTTCGGGAGCCGGGGCAGGATATCTTCAATAAATTCAAGAAAACGGTTGATCTGCCGGAATTTGTCGTACCGGCTTTTTACGATCCGCCCGTCCTGCGTCATAACTCCAAGATCCTGTAGAAACGGAATCTGTGTCCCTTCTTTTAGAATATACTGTTTGTTCCTGTCATGGGACCGGTCGGCTTCTTTTGCAGGCGCGCTTCTTTTCTTTTTCTGTACCGTCGTCTTCCCTTTCTTACTGACAAGAACCTGATACTGCATACCCCTTGTCTCAATCTGCATCTGCCTAAATGCCGGAAGCGCCTTCTGTACATATATGACGGCGTCCTCTTTTTCCAGGTTCCGGTGAAACGCCTGATTATTGTGAAATTCCTCGCACTGGAACAACAGCCTCCCCTTCTTCTCTACCGGACGTATTCTGATTTTTTTAATCCCATCTTCCCTGCGCGCGCCGCTGATTACTGCGGAAATAAAATCTATACTGAAACTATCCTTAAGAATATCCTGTAAACTGTCCATTTCGTTCTCCTCTTAACCAGATTTATGGTCCGTTTTCATTTTAAATGGAAAAAAGACAAAGCGCAAGGGGGAACCTGGAAAAGCCTGGAATAAGAAAAAGAACAGAATAACGCAAAAGAGACAGAGTTTCTTTTGCTCCCTCTGCCTCTTCCTTTTTTGTCGCTGCTTTTGTCTTTTCGTCCTACATCATTCTCTGAATCGTAGATATAAGTTCATCGATCGTGTCGTCTCTGCCTTCCCGCATATCCGTCGCAACACAAGTCCTGATATGGTTCTCAAGAAGCACTTTCCCAAAGCTTTTCAGCGCTGAGTTCGCCGCCGCCACCTGGATCAGTATGTCGATACAGTAGGCATCCTTTTCCACCATCCCATGGATTCCGCGGATCTGGCCCTCAATTCGCTTCAGGCGATTCAGCATATCCCTGTATTCTTTCTCCGGCCGCTCCTTTGTTTTATGACAGTTGCATTTTTTGATTTCTTCCATTTCCCTCTCCTATCAATGACAATATCAAATCCCTTTTGGCCTAATGTCATCATTATAGTACCCCCAGGGGGAATTTTGCAAGTAAAAACCACAAATATCTTTTAATGTTCCTCTTCTGGTACGTCAGATTCCACAAGTATTTTCTGCAATCCATGGATTTCATATACCCTTGCGAACTCTACTTTTACTTTGAAAAGATCACCGTCCAGATATAGTTCAAACGAGCCGCCCTGCAGCTCAGTCAGATTCTTCGCAATGGAAAGTCCCAGCCCACTGCCTTCCGTGCTCCGTGAAATATCGCCCCGGATGAATCGTTCGGTCAGTTCATCCGCTGAAATATTGAGAGGCTGTTCCGAGATATTTTTCATAATAAGGCACACCTTATTCTCTGCAAGCAGCAGATCTACATACACCCGGGTCCCTTCCATCGCGTACTTGGCGGCGTTGTTGAAAATGTTGGACAGAACCCTCCACATCCTCCGTCCGTCCGCGTAGATAAGCGCCGTTTCCTTCGGAAGGTTCAGCACCAAGTACAAATTCCGTTCGTCAAACCGCTCCTCGAACTCCGCGCTCGCCTGGTTAATCAGCTCCGCTAAGTTCAGGTTCATTTTCTCAAGCTTCACATTTCCGCTGCTCACCTTGGACGCCTCCACCACGTCCTCCGTCAATGTCTTCAGCCGCTGCGCTTTCTCTTCCAGTACCTTAAGATAATTCTGGATCCTGGGCTCCTCAAAATTCTCCCTTTTCAAAAGCTCGATATAATTAATGATGGACGTCAGCGGCGTCTTGATGTCATGGGAGACATTCGTAATCAGGTCTGTCTTCATCCGCTCATTTTTGATACTTTCCTCCACAGCCCGTTCCAGGCCGTCCCCGATCTTATTGATAGCCTCTGCTACCTGCAGAAGCTCGCCCTGCATTTTGTCAAGGTTGATCTGATAATCCACCTGCCCCTCCGCTATCGCCACGATCCCCTTTTTGATCTTATCCCGTCCAATAAAATACTTTACAAGATAGATAAACGCTGCGGCCTCACTAGCCAGCATAACCAGCCACCACGCTTCCGGATCCCACATAAGCGCCCCGACGTGATGGACAAACACAAACGCCACAAATACTGCCATGCCTTTCCATATCACGTCAATGTGGGAAAAGACCTTCTTTCCAAACTGCAGTAATCTTTTGAGAATACTGTTGCTCCAGAGCGTTCCCGCCTTCATCCTGCGTATAAATCCCAGCCATGAAATTAGGACTGCCGAAACGCAGAGGAACACCGTCGATGCCAGTACAATAACATGTTCCACCGTCCAGCCATCCATTGTGACACGATAGACTACCTCGTCGGCGGCGCCTGCATGCGCTGCCATATGCCCTTCATAGCTGACAAGGGAAGCGTAACCGATGCTCTGATATACCTCGATCTTCACCACTGCGATGGCGGCCGCGATCACCAGATATAGCAGCATCCCCGCCAGCATAAGGAAACATTCCGTCGGCATTTTATCGATTGCCTGCAGACTTACCCCTTCCTTTTTGTTGGAACGCCCGGATACGATCGTCAGCCATACCAAGCATATGATAGCTCCCAGCCCAGTCAAAGCTCCCAACAAGAAAATGGTCCTTGCCAAAGGTGCGTACTGACCGTAATTCGCATCCGCCACATAAAAGTTATCCTGGATCGGATAGCCTGTATCTACCGCAAACGCAAAGACATAATCTTCTGTCCAGGTACTACCGATCACACTCTTCCACACAGAAGCGGTATTGGACATATTGCTCTCAAATTCGCCCAGCTTCGGTGTGACGACCACGTATTTCCCGGATTTTTTCAGGTCTTCTATATTCCGTTTCCATTCGTCCGCCTTCTGATATTTGGCACGGTTCGTGAAAACCTGGTTCGACGCCGCATCGTACAGCAGATAGGATATATTGGTATTTCCTTCCGACCACTGCTCCAGATGGCCCTGGCATTGCTGTACATTCCAGCCAAGATCCTGCCCTGCTTCTTGAACCGCGTCCATCACTTCGCTGAGCCTTCCGTTCCACTCAGCATCCGTATTTACAATCTCCAGGATATTCTCCGCCCCGTCCGGCGCATACTTCTCCTTCAGCTGAAACCCGTCAAAAGTCCAGCAGCTGGTGTAGAGCTGATTCCCCTCCCTGTCCCTAATATCGCTGAACAAAGAGACGTCGCCCCAGCCGCCTGTGAGCGCGTCCAGCACTTCTTCGTCGCTGGATATATCATAGTCTTCTTTTGCCTCCTTATTTCCAAAGCAAAGCTCACCCTGCGCGACCAGCTCGCGGAATTCATGGGTGTAAAAGTACTGATACATATTGTCCGGCCTTTTACACACAATGACCCTGTCGCTCTCGTTCTCATAGGAGTCAAATCCTTCATTATACCATTTCACAAGATCGCCCAGTTTATATGCCAGCCCGCTCTGATTCTCGCCAGAAATCGTCCTTTTCTCCTGATACTCGAGGATATCCACCAGCTTCTCCTCATCGTAAGCGCCTTCCGTCTTATACGCTTCCCACTGGGGCACCATCCAGACGATCTCGCCGGCGATGCTTCTGAGCTGTTCTTCAAATGCCGCAGTATCTTCATATCTCTCTTCCTTGTTCCGGGATAGGATATCCTTGACGCTCTCTGCCGGAAAAGATAATATCCATGCCAGGCACACGAACGCGGTCACTCCAAAGACAAGTTCCAAAGCCAGCAGAATCCCCTTACACGGCGGGCTCTGATACCATTTATTCATTTTCTGCCTCCTACTTAAATCTTCTCTACCTTATAACCCACTCCCCAGACCACCTTCAGGTAGCGCGGCTCTTTGGGGTTGATCTCGATCTTTTCGCGGATATGCCGAATATGCACCGCAACAGTGTTATCCGCGCCGATTGCCTCCTCGTTCCAGATGCTTTCATAAATCTGGTCGATTGAAAATACCTTGCCCTGGTTCTTCACCAGAAGCAAAAGGATATTATATTCAATCGGGGTCAGCTTCACCAGCTCCCCGTCCACGGTAACTTCCTTCAAATCGTCCCGTATCACAAGGCCTCCTGTTTTAAATTCATTTTTGTTCTGCGCATTCGCGGTGCTGCCGAGCTGTGTGTATCTACGAAGCTGGGATTTCACCCTCGCCACGAGTTCCAGCGGGTTAAAAGGCTTTGTCACATAATCGTCCGCGCCGATATTCAGTCCCAGGATTTTATCCGCGTCCTCCGACTTGGCAGATAGGATGATGATCGGCATGCTCATGTTCTCACGAATCTTTAAGGTCGCCCGAATCCCGTCCAGCCGCGGCATCATCACGTCGATAATCAGAAGGTCCACTTCGTTATTTTTCAGTACCTTGATCGCCTCCTCGCCGTTATACGCCTTTAAGATCTGGTATCCTTCCTGAGTCAGGTAAATATCGATCGCTTCCACAATATCTTTATCGTCGTCACATACAAGTATCTTTGACATTTCACTCACCTCCCTTGTGAAATTCATTGCCGATTAGGCAATTTGAGTTACGGTGTCCCGCATACCGTGCATGCGGGATTCCCTTCTCGTATAAGGATAAACAATATTTTTTAAGAGCGGTATAGGGGATTTCTTAATTATTTCTTTAGTTTTCGTCTGTATTACAAACCCCACAAGGGGGTAATTCGTACTAGCGCTCGCGCTTCGCGATACCTTGCTAAGTACTCATTATACCAAATTATTTCCAATTTACATTCTTTTCTTTCTATACTTTGTCACAAATCCATTTTATTATTAGTTATATAGGATGAAAGGGCAATTCGTACGGTTGTTTTTTATGATAAAACAAAAGGTGGTGAAAGGATGCACGATAAAAGGGCGCGAATAAAATTTATCGAAACATGCTATAAGCTGTATGAGCAACGAATGTACCAGGTAGCCGTCCGTATCCTGCGCGATTCCGGGATGGCCGAGGACGCGGTGCAGGAGGCTTTCCTGAAATTAATGAAGAGCGATATCTATTTTGCCAACGCTGCGTCGGACGACTGCAAACGCTATCTGATCACCGTGATCAAGCATGCTTCAATAACGGTCTATAACAAAAGGCAAAAAGAACGGGAGATCATGTATCTATGCGACAAAGACGATCTGGCCGAAGAGCCGGCAGCGGTACAGGAAGATCCCGATATAGAACAGATCAGGGAGCTGATCTTTGACCTGCCTCCCAAGTATTCCATGGTTGTGAAATGCCTGGCTCTCGACAATCTGTCCGTGAAAGAGACGGCCCGGGAACTTGGCATTACAGAGACTAATGTACGGAAACGGTTCGAGCGATCAAAGACAATGCTAAAATCCATTTTAGAAGGAGGGAAAATGTATGAAAAAGGACGTCCTGTATATGAATCCAGAATATCTTGATATTTCAGTTGAAGAATTCGACGCTTTAGACGGAATGCAGGCACACAGGTTTTCCGATGCGTATAAAAAAAACAAAAAGAGTATGATGAAAAAATTCCGCAGAGGTTCTCTGATTTCCCCCAGATTCTACTATGCCAAAGTCGCATCGGCAGCGGCGTTTCTGCTGATCTGTACGCCCATCGCCGTCAGCGCGGCGGCAAACAGCATGGCGTTTCAGCGGATCTGGGGAAATGCGGGGAAAGACTCTGTCGATTCCCACGAAGTGGTCGTCGAAGACGAGGTGAAAGGCTCTTATACAGTCACGTATCCGCAGCGCACGTATGTGGACGTTGATCCGCAGAAGGCGGAAGAACTGATCGGAAGCCATATCTCCTTGGAACCTGTCGTAAAAGAATTGGGAGATACGAAGCTTACGGTCCTCTCCGCGGTTACGGACGGCAGCGCGGCGGTTGTGGAATTTACACTGGAACGGGAAGGCGGGGTGACGGCCCTGGATTACAGCCAGCTTCAAAACGAAGCAAAAGGCGCGTCCATCTCTTGGGACGCAGACTTCTATTTCCAGATGGGGCATGATTATATTTTCGTAGACCTGGATAAGTCTACAGAAGATAAATTATATTGTTACGACTATATCATCATGCCGCACGGTATAGAAACTCTTACGCTACAGACAGAGGAATACCCCTGTACCAGGGCAGAGCTTAACGCATCCACCAAAGAAGAATATGAGAAGTATCAAAGCCAGATTAAGAGGGACAGCATCCCGATTCCCATGAAACCGGCGCTGAAAAAGACAGAATTTGCCACAGCGGACGGAGGAAGTATCATCGTATCACCATTATCTATGGAGATTAATCTAAATACCGGCCTGGGACTGTCTGACTATGAAGCCACCGAGCCTGCCAGTGCTTACTATGTCGCCATCCATTATAAAGACGGAAGTGACTATCTTGTAAGCGAAAATTCATCATTGGACGGAAAACATACCTGCGAGACGCCGGTGGAGAATACCCGCGCCGTATGCGAGGATGAAGAGAATCACCTCGATATCGTCTTCAATCGGCTCGTAGATCCCGCCAAGATCGAATCCATTACAGTGAATGAGACGGAATATGTGCGGAAATAGTGTTTGAGGGAATACTGCCCCGGGGAGTCTGTTTTGAGATTCCTCGGGGATTTATACACATTTGAGGCGCACGTGTTTATACGTAATATCGCATTGACACACATAATATTACGTGTTATTCTTGTTCTATGATAAATAGGGGAGATACAAAAGATGCCATTAACGCCAAAAGAAATGCTTAAAAAATTACAGCAGAATGGTTTTACAATTATCAGACAGAATGGTTCCCATGTAAAATTAAGGAATCTCGAAACCGGAAAACAAGTAATCGTTCCTTATCACTCACGGGTTATGAAAAAAGGCTTAGAGCAGACAATATTAAAACAGGCTGGGCTTAAATAGTTCTGCCGCAATAAACGGAGGTACTTGCATGAATAAATTATTGTTTTATCCCGCTATATTCCACAAAGCAGAGGAAGGCGGATTCTGGATTTCCTTTCCAGATCTTCCGGAATGTCTTACGGAAGGTGACGATATGACACAGGCGTATGAAATGGCCGTTGATGCCCTCGGACTTGCGCTCACATCACGCGAAACCGAGAATGAACCCCTGCCTGCGCCCTCTGATCCTACTGCTATTTCAGTCGATAAGGATTCATTTCTTGTCGTGATCGAATTTGACATGCTGGCATATAAAAAGCGAACGAATCCACAGGCCGTCAAAAAGACGCTCAGTATTCCGGAATGGCTCAACGAAGAGGCTACTGCCATCGGCGTAAATTTCTCCCAGGTATTGCAGGAAGCCCTTATGCAGAAACTCCAGATCCGATAATTACTTCTCATATGCGTGCCGTAGAAAAGGGGAAGCTTTTTTCAGCCTCCCCCATTTTTCATATTCCATCATCTTCTATTATTCTGCATACTTCTTCCGGTTCGATGCAGGGAATATCACTGTTCCTGAAATCCACCGTATTTCTGCTTACAATATAATCTGCACGATAACTTTTTGCACATTCTTCCTGCAAACAATCTTCAAAATCCAGCTCAGGTGCTTTTTTTCTCATTTTTCCAGGTGTTGGAATGCTTCCGCCCTCTGTTTCATATCATCATCCGCATATAGTCCCTGCATTCCCTGCATGATCTGTATAATAAAGATTATTTTATCTTCAGGAATTTGTTCCCGTAGTTTTATTGCATCCTGCCTTATCTGGGTCATCTCAAATCCGCTCCTTCCCACTGTAATACTTTCTTTTTCTACCAGACCCATTATACTATGGCTGCCGTCCAAATACAATTACTTTATCCCTTCCTCCCCGCCACGCCGCAGTTTCCCCTCCTCGCAGTAATACACCGTAATTCCTTCCAGTTCAAGCGCCGCGCCCGCCTCCTTATCAAAACTCCCAGCGATATACACCGGGGCGATCTTAAGAGCAATCTCGGCGCAGGAGAGGCTGGGGGAAAATGCCGCGATCTCCGGGAGAGCGCTTTTACACAACCCGGTGGAAGGCTCCACGAACGGATGCCGGATCTGCCCGTCGTCCCGGACATAATAATTGCCGCCATCCCCATTTCCCACAGGATAGTCATGCAGGTATACCCCGCTCATCTCCCCGGTAAAATGAAGGGCGCCCACATCCGACACAACTGTTCCTTCCCGATGGGAAACAGTAAGAGAATACTCGGCGCCTTTGGAGTTGCCCAGCCCTCGCATGAAACCGTCATAACTCATCAGCACGCCCGCGGTATATCCATTTTCGGCAAGCACAGCCGCCATATGGTCGGCGATCAAGGCGTTTTTCATCCATCCCAGATCCACAAACCGTGTGATCCCGTTCTCTTTTGCAAAATCCAGGTACGCTCCGGAGACGGAAATCCTTATCTTATTATCCTCAAAAAGCTCGATCTTTACCGCGCTCGGGTCATTGATAAAAACAGCCGTCTCTTCATAAAATTCCCGCAGCTCCTCATTACTATACGGGTCGTAATCCACGGTCTCCTGGTCGGACATACACTGGAAAAGTGAAAAATACATCTCGTACATGGGCGCAAGATAGTGATATCTCGCGCCGCTTTCCTCAAGAAGTGCAAACGCCCCATAGAGCGCCGGTTCAATTGTGACCGTTTCATTCACATGGGCGTTCGCATACCATAGATTATAGCAGCCTTCCACTTCCACATCGGCGTTAAATATCTGGTATGATTCCTGGGCCGTCCGCGTGTAAAGCGTCCTGAGCGCTTTGTACTCTTCGGTAGCGGAGGTTTCGCCCGCCCCTACATTATAATAAAATGTAAAATCTTTTCCGCAACTTGGCTGATTCGACGACAATACCGTGATCTCCGTAAATCCTGGCTCCATACTGACAAGACTGTTGATCCCATATCCAAACGCCGCAAATGTGATTACAAATACTACAATGAGGAGAACCACTCTTCGTTTCGTGTTCCCCTCTGACAATTCAATAGACATTTTCATGGAAATTACCGCCGTTCTCTACGTACAGGTGCATAGAATGACGCCGCAGCACAGCGCACAGAATATGCCAAGGCAGATAAACCCAATGATCGCACCCTTACGGCATGCCTTAAAGTTCCGTATATAGTTCCGCTTTTTAAAGAAATACGCTGCCGCGATACCTAAAAGCGGCAGAAGGAAGGACAGTATCCCATAGAATATATGCCCTGTATCGCGGTCCGGCCTCTCTTTGATCTCTTCACTAAGGAATGCCATGACAGCTTCGTCGTCCTCTTGCTTATCCGTATTGACACCTGTGATGGACAACGTCTTGAGAGGCACATTCTTTTCCCGGATCTCCTTGTATTCCTCTATTTCTTCGGGACTCCCGTAAACATAGTGGTCGTGTCCGATCGGTACAAGCTCCGGACAGACGCCCTCGCCATACTGATGCACTGCCGGATTGTAAGTAAACAGAACTTTATTCTTCTCCAATAGTGGATCCGGGAGCGGGATCGCCGAGATGAGCGAACGCGTATAGGGATGCAGCGGATACTGGAACAATTCCTCCGACGACGCGACCTCCACGATCCTTCCCTTATAGATCACGCCGATCCGGTCGGAAATGTAACGCACGATCGAAAGGTCATGCGCGATGAAGAAATACGTGGTTCCACGTTCCTTCTGGAACTTATTCATAAGATTCAGTATTTGCGCACGGATCGACACATCTAAGGCGGAAATCGGTTCGTCCGCGACGACAAGCTCCGGTTCCATCACCATCGCCCTGGCAAAGCCGACCCTCTGGCGCTGCCCTCCGGAAAATTCATGCGGATAGCGGGTCAGGTGCTCAGGGAGCAGCCCCACCTCCTCGATCATCTTCTCCACCTTACGGATCCGGTCGGCTTCGTCTTCGTAAAGGTGAAAATTATACAATCCTTCGGAAATAATATAGTCCACATTCGCCCGTTCATTGAGCGACGCCGCCGGATCCTGGAACACCATCTGGATATTCCGAATCACCTCACGGTCCAAAGTCCGCGGAATTTTGCCCGAGATCCTCACTCCTTTATAAAGAATCTCGCCGTTCGTGCACGTATTCGCCCGGATGACAGCGCGTCCGATCGTCGTCTTACCGGAACCGGACTCGCCCACAAGAGAAAATGTCTCGCCCTTATAGATATCAAAAGAAGCGTCCTTCACGGCCTGGACAAGAGTATCCCCTTTTCCGAAATCAATGTCCAGGTTCCGGACAGAAAGCAAGATCTCCTTTCCATTCTCCGCAACGGGGCCGTGCTCCGGGAAATGGGCAGCGCTGGCGGATAAAACCGTGTTGTTTTTCTTTTTCTTCATTGCTGTCCACCCCTCTATATATTAAATACTTTCATCAGCGTCCCGTGGATATCACGTATTGCCTCTGGTTTTTCGATCTTTGGCGCTCTCTCGTCCAGCAGCCAGGTCCTTGCAAAATGTGTGTCCGTCACCCGGAACATTGGCGGCTCTTTCAAGGTATCCACTTTCAGGCAATACGGGTTCCTTGGGGCAAACGCGTCTCCGACAATCTTGTTGTACAAAGACGGCGGTGTCCCCGCGATGGAGTACAACCGTGTGTCCCTATCCGCAAGCTGCGGAAGCGACGACAGCAAAGCCCAAGTATACGGATGACGCGGGTCGTAGAATATTTCCTCAACCTTACCCAGTTCCACGATCTGACCGGCGTAAAGTACTGCCACGCGGTCCGCAATATTTGCCACAACGCCCAGGTCATGTGTAATGAATACAATCGTATAGCCAAATTCCTTCTGGAGCTGCTTAATCAGTTTCAAAATCTGAGCCTGAATCGTAACATCCAGGGCTGTCGTAGGCTCGTCACATATCAAAATCCTTGGCTGGCAGGACAGGGCGATCGCGATCACGATACGCTGCCTCATACCGCCGGAATACTGGAACGGATAATCATCAAAACGCATATCCGGGTTCGGTATCCCTACCTTTCCCATCAAGTCGACTGCCTTTTTCCTCGCTTCTGCTTCCGACACATTCTGGTGCTTCATGATAACAGAGGTAATCTGCTTTCCAATCGTGATGATCGGATTCAAGGACGTCATCGGATCCTGGAAAATCGTGGCGATCTTCCTGCCCCGAATCTTCGTCCATTCCTTGTTGTCCGTCACCTGCGCAAGGTTCACCTCGCCGCCTTCGTCGTAAAAATGAATATCCCCGCTGTCAATAAAACCATTATTGTCCAGCATCCCGGCGAACGTCTTGGTAAATACCGTCTTGCCGCAGCCGGATTCGCCCACGATCGCGATCGACTCATCCCTGTAGATATCAAGGGATATCCCACGGATCGCCGTCAGAATCCTCCCACGAACCCGGAACTTTACATTCAAATCCTGAACAGATAACAACACCTTATTTTCTTCCATAACGCCGCCTCCCTACATATGTGTCCTCGGATCCGCGGCGTCGCCAAGGCTCTGCCCGACCAGGAATAAAATAATGGATATAAATGCGGCAAGCATGACCGGAGGCCAAAATTCCCAGCCCCAGCCCGGCGTAACCATCGCGCTCTGCGCATTAAATATGATTTTACCAAGCGTCGTATCCGAAATACCCAGTCCGATATAACTTAAAAATACCTCCTGGGAGATGTACATCGGGATCTCATTTGCCGCCATTGTGACAATGAACGAAATCATATACGGTAATATATTCTTAGTCGCAATCCGTAAGGTCGAAGTGCCAAGGCACCTGGACGCAAGGTTATACTCTCTGTCACGGATAATCATGACCTGCGTACGCATCGAATAGGCGATTCCGATCCAGCCCGTGATACACATTGCAAAAATCAAGGTCCAAAAACTGGGCGAAAATACCATAACCATGACAGAGATGACGAGCGTTCCCGGCACATTGCCGATGATATTCCTCAGCTCATTCATCACAATATCCACCCTCTTAGAAAATCCCCACAGGGCGCCAACCAGGATTCCGATTGTCATATTGATGACAGAACAGATTGCGGCAAGTGCCAGCGAGATTCTAGCGCCGTACCAGATCGAGTCAAACGTAGACTGCCCAGAATCCCCGGTGCCAAACAGATAGTGGATGCTAAATCCAAACTTCTTCATGGCGGCGGACGGCGTCAGATGCTTTGTACTGGAATCCATAAGATTCCCATATTTGTCGTACCCATTTACCATCGGGTAAATAAAAGTAAACACGAGAATCATTACAAAAAGCACGACAATGACAATGTTCGATTTTTTTCGGAAGAACACGCGCATCACGGACTGCCAGTATGAATATTTCGGCGCGGTTATCTTCTCGATCGACGCCGTATCCTGCGGAATCCTCTGAAAAAGCTCCTCATCGGTCAGCCCGGTATCTTCCAGATTTATAAAATTTCCCTGTTTCATTTTTTTCGCATCCATATTCATCACCTGGCCTTTGACGTGAATGAAATCCGTGGATCCATGATCGCCATCACAATATCTCCCATGATCGCGGCTATAATATACAGCATGCCGTAGAAAATCGCCACACCGACAATCACGGAGTTGTCATACGCACCGATCGCCTGGACCAGAAGTCCTCCTACTCCAGGAATCAGATAAACACGTTCCGTCACGATCGAGCCGGCAAGCGCGCCGACAAAGGCGCTTGGGATTCCATGGGTCACCGGGATCGCTGCATTCTTGAATATATGCTTTGTAAATATCTCTCCTTCCGTAAGACCCTCCGACCTCGCAAATTTCACATAATCCGAATTCATCTGGTCGACCATATACCGGCGCATCCACCGCATCGTCCCTGCAACGGACGCCACGACCGACGAAAGGATCGGCATAATATACATGGCGGTGGTTGGATTATCCAGTGAAAACGTGGTCGGAAGCCCCAGTTTGTTTCCGATCGCCTTGAACATGAAGATGTACGCAAGGCCCGGAACCGCTATCATGAATATCACATATGCATTTCCCAGCCTGTCCACCCAGGTATCCTTCTTTTTCGCCATCAGTATACCCAGGGGAAGCCCGATAAAATAGGTAATGATTGAACCAATGATGCCGATAACAAAAGAATACGCGATCCGGGAACCACTGTTCCTCGTAAGCGATACATTGGTATAGTCGTCGGTATAATGCTCCTTATAGACCAGGTTCGCTTCCCGGGAGCCGACGGCATACGTGGCAGTGTGCAGGTCGTCAGCACTCTCTGCCACAATGCCGGACGGATAATAGGTCGGGGAAACCACGTAGCTCCCCTGCGTCTGGGTCATGGTCTCAAACACATCAATCCCTTTGTTGATACTGTAGGACGTACCAAGGGTGATCTTCACAAAATTCTGATGCACGAACGGGAAACGCGAATCCACGTACAGCAGATACTTATGCTTCGTCCCGTTCCCTATGATAGCAGGCGCAAACTTATCTCCGCCATACGCCGGGTCGTGTAAGGTAAAGGTAAGCCCCCTTTTGCCAATATCCTCTTTGACATAATGAATATTATCGAAGGTCAAGACACTGCCAAAGTATGAAATCACCCGCTCCAGAACCGGTTTGTTCTGGTAAGCCAAGAGCGCCTGCGTCCCTCCGGTAGCCACTTTCCTTTTTGACGCCATCACCGCGTCAAGCCGGAGGATGGTATATCCCTTGTCCTCATAATAGTCGGTAAACTTTTTCACGTATTCTTTGACATCCTTGCTATCTTTATCAGGCGTCCTTCCAATCGAGGCGATACTTTCCCTGAACTCTTCGTCGATCTCTCCATCCGCCACCAGCTTATTCAGATAATCGCTGTATGATACATAATCCACATATCCATAGTTCTTCCACATCTGGTACATATACAAGATCTTCTGATTATTCCCCAATTTCATATACTGCGCGTCTTCTGCGAAGATGAGCGTATTATCCAGCAGGGAATAAATCAGGATCATGATGATTCCTACCGCGATCACCACCGATATAATTCCACGGAATAGTCGTTTAAAAAAATATTTTACCATAAGCGTACTTCCATTTTACCAGAGTCCCATCTTAGGTGTTGCATATCCGTCGCCGTAAGGCTTAATCGCGTTCAGATAGGATTCCGGATCGCCGTAGTCTGCTCCAACGCTTCCCATACCGCCGACATCACAGTTATGCTCCGAACCATTCTGGGTGTTGAAGTCAACGTTCCTTACTTCTTCCGCGTTATTACAGCCGATCAGATTGAATACGACCAGATCGCCCAGCGCAGATTCAATACTTGTCTTTAATACATATGCCTGATTATTCCCGTTCTCATTATAGGCAACGTGCGGATAATCAATGATAATCGGGTTCTCCTTGGTGACCTCGATCCCGGCCTGTGCCAGCTCTTCGACCGCAAGCTTTAATTCCTCCGCCGCTTTGTCCGGATTATACCATCCGTCAAAACCGTCGCCGGACTTCGCCTCGTCGTCCCATACCTTCACATCATAGCCGTCCGCGTCAAGCTGTGCCTGTACGATCTCGCCGTAATAAGTACCCGCTTTATAATCCGCGCTCTTCCCGTCCACTTCAATCGTCGTATCCTCTTCGAGCATAACGAATGTTGCCGGAACAAAGCTGTTCCTCAGGCAGACATATTTCAGGTCCTCGCCCAACGCCTGGGAGTTATAAGTAGCCCGGTCAATGGAATGAGAAAGCGCAAGACGAAAATGCTGGTTCTGAAGAGCCGCGAACGTAACTTCTTTCTGCTCGTCCGTCTTTGTGGAAGCCGCTGCTCCGTCCGCTACGTTCGCAAAGGTCTCGCGGTGCAGATTACACCACAATAAGAACGTATTCGTCCCGGTATCGCTGATTGTCACGTATTTGTCAAAATTGCCATCCGACTTCGCGGTCTCAATGTGCGCAGTCTTCAGCGGAAATGACGTTGTAATTCCGTTTATAAAGTTCGTATATGTCCTTGTCACATCGCTTGCATCGTCGTACGTCCAGTTGATGGTCTTGATCGTCATATTGTCATAATTCCAGTAATCCGGGTTCGCCGAATATGTGACCGAATTCTTGTCCGTTACATTGGTACACAGATACGGCCCACAGTACGCAATGTGATCCTGGTCGATGCCATAGTTATAAGAGCCGGAAACAGACGCCTCTTCATACTCCGCAGTACCGAACACGCCGCCCTGGGAAGTATAGTATGATCTGCTCATCGGGACAAATCCCCTGACTACGCTCATAAAATATGGACATGGCTCCAGCAAGGTAAATACTAACGTATGCTCGTCCGGCGCCTTAATCCCAACCGTGGAGAAATCCGTGGTCTCCCCATTCATATATTCCGTATAGCCTGCGACGCGGCCGCTAAAATCCTCCGTATCGCTGGAAAGCGTGTCCGCCATATGCTGCGCAGCCGCCACCCAGTCGTCCGCCGTAAGGTCTGCCACCTTCCTGCCTTGGGAATCCGACCAGATCACGCCTTCGCGAATCTTGAACGTATAGGTAAGTTCATCGTCCGAAACCTCGTAGCTCTCCGCGAGCATCGGAAGGAGCGTTCCTTCGTCGTCATATGAGTACAATCCTTCACACGTAGGCGCGATGAACTTAGAATCCAGGGAACCTGTGGCCGCATGAATATCCCAGGTCTTGCCAAGCTCGTCGAATACGTTATTGTAGGAATCCTTAAACGTATATCCCTGATCCTGCAAATACTTCTTCACAGTCTCTGTATAAGTACCCGTCCCGACAAGTTCCTGCCAGAGTTCTTTCATATGCTCATAGTCTTCTTTTTTAATGATCTCATTCGTAATATACAACCGTGTGTAATCTACACACTCGCCGCTCCAAAGAGAAAATCCGCCGGTGCGGTAAGCCAGGCGCGTCATAAGATACGACGCTCCAGAAGTATAAAGCGGGAACGCGGCTCCGCTTTCAAGGAATTTCGCTTCCGCCGCGGCCATGAGTGCATATCTCTCAGAAACAGTCTCCGCTTCAAGGGCTTCTTCATAAATATCGTAAAAATCACCCAGAGCGTTCATATAGATTTCTTCGTCTTCGTAGGCAACGCCTTTTGGGGTACTCTCTTTGTCATTCACCTCCCCGCTCTGCGTCTCCTTGGTCTCCTGCTTGCCGCCGCAGGCCGTAAGGGCCGTGGCTAACACAAGGACAAGCATCATGCTGATTAATTTCTTTGTCCTCTCCTTCATACATTCTCCTCCTTTTGATAAGCCTCTCCCTATTGATAGGGGGGTAGGGAATAAAAACCAACGAATTTTACCATTGTATTTACAGTTATTATATACCCAGTAGTGGTATTTGTCGACATTTTTTTCATCAAACTCAGCCATTTTTCAAAAAAACTCTCTGCCCCTATCCCGAGTGCTGTTACATGAGATATACGAGCACAAGGGCGGCCATCTTCATGGCCGCCCTTGTGCTCGTAATTCTTCTTACTATCTGCGTATATTCTCTCTTTATGCAACTTTGTGTACGATAAATCCCTTGGATTCTACAGCACTCTTAAGAACATCGTCAGCTACATCTTCCTTTAAGGTTACGACCGCATTGTTGTTTTCAAGGCTCACATCCACGCTTTCTACTCCCGCCAATTCTTCCAATACTGTCTTTACCTTTTTTACGCAGCCCTGGCATCCCATTCCTTCGATATCGATTGTTTTTGTCATGATAGTTACCTCCTTGATGATTGAATGATTAATTTTTATGAATCCCTGCATCGTACTGCAGTTATTACCTGATCTTTTGCAGCCGTCCGTTCTTAAGCGATCCCCGTCACTTTATATTCTTCGTCCGACTCCACAGCCTTTGTGAGCACATCGTCCGGCACTTCCGCACTTAAGGACACGACTGCCGTCCCCTTTTCATGGCTCGCTACCGCCATTTCCACTCCATCCAAGGCTTCCAGCGCGCCTTTTACCATTTTCTCACAGTGCCCGCACATCATGCCTTCAATATTTAATGTCTTGACTGCAATAATCTTTCCTTCGTCGATTGCCGGTTTTTCCGTAACCTGGGCGGACGGAGATGTCGGTGCTGTAGTCACATTCGTTGTCATGTTGTCTTCCATTTCCAATTCGGACGCCTTCCGCGGTTTATGCTTAATTGCTTTATCTCTGTGCGAGTCATGCACTTTAAACAGATTCAAACGCAACGCATTGGATACAACGCATACGCTGGAAAGACTCATCGCCGCTGCTCCAAACATCGGATTCATCTCCCACCCGGTGATATGGATCCATGCGCCCGCCGCGATCGGAATCCCAATTACATTGTAGAAGAACGCCCAGAACAGGTTCTCGTGGATATTGCGGAGTGTTGCCCGGCTCAAACGGATTGCTGCCGGCACATCGCTCAAACGGCTCTTCATGAGTACAACGTCCGCCGCGTCGATCGCAATGTCCGTACCTGCCCCGATCGCCACGCCGATGTCCGCACGGGTAAGCGCAGGAGCGTCGTTGATACCGTCGCCGACCATCGCGACTCTTCCCTTTTTCTTCAGCTCGCGAATCACGCTTTCCTTGCCTTCCGGAAGCACACCTGCGATGACCTCGTCCACGCCTGCCTGCCTGCCGATCGCCTTCGCGGTCCTTTCATTATCGCCTGTCAGCATAACAACATGGATACCCTGTTTCTGGAGCTCGCGCACTGCCTGTGGGCTGTCTTCTTTTATCACGTCCGCCACTGCGATGATACCAATCAGCTTGCCGTCTTTTGCGAAGAATAAAGGCGTCTTGCCGTCCTCTGCAAGAGCGTCCGCCTTCTTACGGATCTCATCGGAAACTTCTGCGTTCTGTCCAATATATTTCAGATTCCCGCCGATCAGCTTGCTGCCGTTTAAAGTACCGGAAAGCCCGTTGCCTGGAAGAGCCTGGAACTGATCTACTTCGATATCTTCTTTCACATTCTCTTCCTGTCCTTTTACAAGGATCGCACGCGCCAGCGGGTGTTCGCTTTTCTTCTCCAAAGCATAGGCCAGGGTCAAAAGCTCTGTCTCGCTGACTCCTGACGGGATCATATCTGTCACCTTCGGCTCGCCGCTGGTGATCGTACCTGTCTTATCAAGCGCAACGATCTCTGTTCTTCCGGTGATCTCCAGAGAAACCGCCGTCTTGAACATAATACCGTTCCTTGCACCCATTCCATTACCGACCATGATCGCCACCGGAGTCGCAAGACCCAGCGCGCACGGACAGCTGATAACCAGAACAGAAATACCCCTTGCCAATGCGAAACCAATCGGCCTTCCCACTAACAGCCATACCACCATCGTAATCAGGGCAAGACAGATGACCGTAGGAACAAATACCCCGGATACCGTATCCGCCACCTTCGCGATCGGAGCCTTGGTCGCAGACGCGTCGCTTACCATCTGGATAATCTGGGACAATGTTGTATCTTCCCCAACACGGGTCGCCTCACAGCGGATGAAACCCGACTGGTTGATCGTCGCCGCGGACACCATATCGCCTGGATTCTTATCCACCGGAATACTCTCTCCGGTAAGCGCCGACTCATTTACAGCGCTGTTCCCTTCCAGAATCACACCGTCTACCGGGACATTCTCACCCGGACGCACGACAAAGATATCTCCTTGGCGCACTTGCTCGATGCCCACTTCTACCTCGGCGCCATTCCGAATCAGTGTTGCCGTCTTAGGCGCCAGCTTCATCAGGCCCTTGATCGCGTCTGTTGTACGGCCCTTAGAGTAGGACTCCAAAGTCTTACCGACCGTAATCAGCGTCAAAATCGTACCTGCGGACTCAAAATAGAATTCATCCATATACTGCATTGCCAGATGACGATCGTTCAACACTACGATCGCGTCCGTCATAAGGAACAGCATGACTGTACTGTATCCGAAAGCCGCGGCAGCTCCCATAGATACCAGGGTATCCATGTTCGGCGCTTTGTGCATCACGCCCTTGATGCCGCTGACAAAGAACTTCTTATTAATTACCATGATGATGATCGTATCAAGCATCTGGAATATCCCCATGGCAAGATGGTCTTTCGCAAAGAATTCCGGAAGCGGCGCTCCAAGTACCATGTATCCCATATGGATATACAGAAGCGGAATCAGGAAGATCACCGACCAAATCAGCCTCCTCTTCATCTTCGGAGTTTCCGTATCCTTCAGGAAATCGTCGTTCGCGACAGACTTCGCTGCCCCGCCGTCCTTCGCGCTGCTCTTCTCGGACGCCCCATACCCGGCGTCCGTCACCGCCTTGATGACCGACGATGGATCCGCCGTTCCTTCGACGCCCATCGAATTGGTAAGAAGACTTACCGATACGGAGGTGACGCCCTGTACTTTGGATACGGCTTTTTCCACTCTGGCGCTGCAGGCTGCGCAGCTCATACCTGTTACATTATATTGTACCATTACCTCTCCACCTTTCTCTGACATCTCTCTCAACTTGAAGTCATTATATACCCTGTTAGGGTATTTTGCAAGAGATATTTCAAACATCGAAAAATTTATTCCATACCCCCTATACGTATTTTATGATAAGAGGATTTTCCTTATTCTTTTGATACATCAAAAAACTTTACTTTTTTGGGCAAATATTCTAAAATAAATTTAAAAATACTAATAACTAACGGACAGGGGATAGACAATGACTGTGATAAAGGAGGAAAACGTGCCATGGCGCTGACTGCAAAACAACTGACCCGCTCTCTTGAAGATAAAACGGTCCGGCTTTTAGGCCCGCCCGACGCTGAGATCTACATGGTAAAGCGCTGGGATAAAAATGAACCGGATTCCCCCCCAGGCATTTTATACGTTGCAGCGCCCGGTCAGTCGGAACACGTGCAGGGCAGTGTGATTCTAACTGGCGAATCTGAAATAGAGTCTGTCAAACTTCAGATTCAGAAAACAATCGTACGAGACTATCAAGCCGGCAGCGCCCTTGTACAGCTTACTCAGGCCGTGAACGTGAAAACTCCCATGGATCGGATTGCAGAAATTTGTTATAAAATTATGGACAATTCCGTTTTTTTCTTTAATGAACATTTATCCTTAACCGCTTCCTGCCACGGAGAAGAAATGAAAAACTTCCTCCCCGCCGTTCTCTCCCGAAAAGACACGGATATGAACACCCACACGGTCTTCCTCCCGTCGAATGAAAACTGCCCTGTCAACGCAGTCGCAGGTCCAATCCGCCACGGCAAAGAACTGATTGGTTATCTCCTTGTCATCGCATGGGAAGAACTTGACAAAGAGATCGCAGGCGGCTATTTCAATTTGGCGCGCAGCATTTTGTCCGGCCGCACCAGCCTGGACGATTCTGCCGTGCAGCCGTCGGAGAAACAGCAGTTCATCTTCGATCTGCTGAAACATGGCGCCTTCGACGTACAGGCGGCCAGGGAACGGATGCGCGAATTGAATATCCCCGCGTCTGACAAATATTTTGTCCTCTCGATCCGAATGGATAACGATCGGGATTCCTTTTTCCTGTCCAGTCCCCTGCAGTCGCTCCTAAAGACTGAGGTCTATGAATACGATCACTACTACATTGCTGTGATCGGCTGCCCGATCAAGCAAAAGATCACCGACCAGACTTACCCAAAGCTGCTTCCTTTTTTACAGCAGCACAATCTATATGCGGGGTTAAGTAATGGTTTTCTGGATTTTGCCTCTTTAAAACAGGCGTTTGAGCAAAGTACGACCGCCATCTCCCTGCGCACCCGTGTATCTGAAACCAGAATCCGATTTTGCCGATATGAGGACCAAATTCTAAGCCACCTGATCGACATGGCGCACCAGCGGGGAATGCATTACGAGCTGTTCTGTCATCCGAATGTAGTCTATATCAAGCTGTATGATGAAAAACATGGCACAGAATATTTAAAGACATTAATGACTTATGTGTTCAATACCACGCAGCATGCAATCACCGCGAACAAGCTCTTTATCCACCGGAATACCTTATATCACAGAGTCAATACATTAAAGGAAGAATTTGGCATTGACTTTGAGAATCCCCGGGAACTTATGAAACTCCGGATCTCCTGCACTGCTTATGGGTTTATGGGGAAAATGGAGCATGTCGAAGATCTGTTCGGACCGCTGAACTAGAAAAAGCAGGCCACGGCCTGCTTTTTCTGATCTCTATCTTTATTGCTTTATTGGAAAACTGTCTGTTCTTTGATATCTGTATTCAAAACCTCCAGCGCACGGCTCATCAGCTGATACCTCTGTTTTGCCTGGATCTCCGGCGTCTCGTTCATATCCGCCATTGCTGCCGGGATCGAGTACGCCTTAAGGATCCGGTTTGAGCCGATGCTTTGCGCCACCGCCGTCATATTTGCCACATGGACGACCGTCATTCCTGAACGTTCGATTTCTTTCACCATCATTGCACCGCAACGAGTACAGGTTCCTCAAGCGGATCCAAAAATCACGGTATCAATGTCGTCTGCCTTAAGATGCTCCACGATCTCCTTCGCCATACGCACAGAATTGACCCGGTTTGTCTGATTTCCGGTGGTCGTATAGAACCAGGGATGGAAATACCCAATCTTTCCTTCTGCTTCCAGCCTGCGCAAAGCGTCCAGCGGCATCGCCAGCATAGGCTCCTCGTCCGCATAGGTCTGGTCGTAACCGCCGTGAACAGATTTCCACTCTCCTTTTTTCAGGACGTTTTTTCCAGAAAGGTCGTAACGTCCATATCGCGTGGATGCGGCAGACGGAATATGATCCGGGTTACCCATCGGAACCAGCCCTCCCGTGGAAACGAATGCCACACGGGACTTGCTTGCATCCCGCGGCGGTGCGATCGGAACCATCTCCTCCGCGTCGATCGGAAGCTCTGTCTCAAACGGCTCGCCCGCCAGCTTTTTTTTCAGCATTGCAACCGAACGTTTCGCAGCTGTCTCCTCCTTGGGAAGCTGGATCTGCCAGCGGAATCCTCTCGGGAAATACCCTTCCGCGTCGGACCACAGGATTTCCTCCCCTTTTAAAAGCTTATCTGCAAATGCCGCTATTTTAGGCATATCTTTTCTCATGCCTGCTCCGCTCTTGCTTCCCGCCATAACGTACATCGCCTGCGGGTACATTTCACGTCCCGGATTCTCCTCAAACATACAGGTGACTGCCGGAACCCCAAAATTCTTATGCACATAATTGCATACTTCCACACAGGATACCCCGTATCGCCCGGACATAAACGCTGGTCCGGCGGTCAGTATGTCAAACTCCAGACCTTCCAATAATTTTCCAATCTTCTCCAGCGCTTCCGCCGTATGACTTGCCATATATCCATCGCCGCAGAGAATCGTATGTGTGACCGTCCCGGCGGTCAACATATCGTCCAGCGCTTTGGACGGTCCCACAGTCCCTTCCAACAGGGACGGCTCGTAATCGGCTTTTTCCTCACCGCCGATCCCGCCGTAAAATTGATTTAAGTACATGATTACTTTCTTCATTACATTTTCTCCTTACCTATTAACATTCATTGCCGAATACGCAATTCCTTAGTAGCTCTTGCAGACCTTATGCGACCAGCCCGCGTTGCCGTCATGCCCTGCAATAATCAGGGAATCCACCACCAGGGATCCGTCTTCGTGCAGGGAGGGACCGTATTCCGGATCATAAGACCAGGCTCCAGGATAACCGTCGTGATTCACGCTGTCCAGTTTTCCGATGACCTTGTCCATGGCAGGCAGATTTAAAACAACGTGATCGGCTCCGGTCGATACAATCGCGTTCGCACGCGCGTCCAGCATAACTTTGGACTGCATCCCTCCCCCGTGGCCCGGGCTTTCCATGCATTGTCCCACACATTTCACACCGATCTCTTCCAGCTTAATAATCGTTGTGAAGAAGTCGATCTCGCTATGCCCGTTTGCGGTATTGACTACAACCGCCCCATCCAGTTTCATCATTTCTGCCATCGCAGCAATGCGATCAGAATCTCGTATCTTTAGATCAGCTACCGCCGGATTCACGTCCAGGAATACCCCGATAAAGTTAAGTGTCTTCCCATGTTCCGCATAGAGTTCTTTAATCAGCGGCATATCCTGGTAATCATACGTAAAGAGCTTGAAGGATGCGAAGAATAAAGTGTCGCCGCACAAAGCGCCGTCCAGCACTTCATTTGCATTTAACATCGTGGGCACCAGGTATACGGTATCCTCCCCGTAGAGACGGCAGACAAATCCCGGCTCCTTCACAAAAGCAGTCGAAAGCTGCAGCACAAGTCCGACTCTGGGAAGCTCTGCCGAAACCTCCGTCGTGTTGTCATAGATTTCCCAGTCTTCCGGTTCCTGCCCCAGAACCGCTTTCCCGATGTATTCGCCAAGGAGCTGCGCCCCAAGGCGGAAATATGTATTTTTCTTATATGGACCATATACATTTTCGGATCCGTCTACATTCTCTGCCTTAAAGCAAAGGTGGATCAGCTCAGAAAAATGTGTAAGTTCCGCCGCCGGTCCGGCCATGTCTAACATACCGTCCCCGCTTCCCGCATATACTCCCACTGCAGTGACCGCCATATTCTTAAGGGCAAATAATTTCCCTTTCCCGCTTAGCGCCATCCCGCCGGTCTGCCCCGGGAAAACCGCACGCCCGTCAGGACGCACACGCGCCTCCACAATCTCTTTGATCGGCAGGATTCTCGTACGTTCTCCAGGATGGGCAATATATAATTCCACATTCTTCAGGTTCCCTTCCGGGTTCAGCGCCGCAATGGCCTCTTCCTGGTTCACCGTCAAAGTGCCGTTTTCATAATTTGTCTTTTCGCCAAAAACAATGTCTTTGACATAAAAATTACCGATTTCCAGTTTCATTTTGATTCCTTCCTTTTTGTTTTTTCTCCTTGTCTATTACCAACCTGCCGCATATCCTGCGGCAAAGCTTTGGCTTATTCCTTCCTGCGTATCAAAGAACCGCCGACGCAGATCAGCAGGCACAGAACGCCTCCCGGGATGATTCCGTCCAGATTCAGCCCCAGCGGAATCTTAAGGAACAGATCGAACCCGAAGGAGACGATAAGTCCGACAAGCATACCGATGTTGACTGCGCGGGAATCCGCCTTTTTCCAGAAACATCCCAAAACCAGCGGGATAAATATCCCGGCACCATACGCGCTCCCGCCCGTCTTGAGGAGCTGGTATATCTTTCCAAAATACAATGCCATCGCGCACACCATAACCGCCGCCAGCATACAGACCAGACGGTTTATAAGCAGCATCTTCTTCTCGCCGTCTTCCTCCTTCATCTTCGGGCGTATGATATCTTCCGTAATCGTGGAGACCAGCGTAAGCAGCTGGCTATCGCCGGAGGTCAGCATCATGCTGAGGAGGAAACTCAGCATAAGCCCGCGTACGATTGGCGGCATATATGCAAGCAGGAACTTTGGCGTAAACTGGCTCCCGATCGTCATATCCGGGAAGATCACGTTAATCGCCAGCGCCGGCAGCGCACAGACCACCCCCGTCACGACGATCGTGGTCGCCCATGCGGCAAGCTGGCTCGTTACCGCGGTTTTCGTATTCTTTGCAGAGAACACTCTTTGCGCGAATACCGGGTCAGCGCCGGTTGAGAAAATGTAGTAGAAAAACCATCCCGCCATTGTTACCGGGGCCATCCCGCGGAACAGGGAAAGTTCTTCCGCGGTGTGGCTCGCGGCTACCACGTCCCATCCTCCCGCCACCTTGAACACCGCGATCGGAAATACGATGCCGAATGCGACAAGCAGGAAGATAGACTGGAATGTATCCGTGATCGCAACTCCCCACAAACCGCTGAATATGGTGAAGAGGACGATAATGGAAGCCCCGGCCCACACGCCCGTCTCCCTGCTGCAGATCCCCAGCGCTTCCAGGATATTTCCGATCGCCAAAAACTGCGCCGCTGTCATGGAGATCGTGGCGATCATCACGCACACTGCGCCGATACTGCGCGTCTTCTCGCCGTAGCGCATCTGAAGGAAATTCGGAATCGAAACCGCTCCGGAAGCGCGCAGGGGCTTTGCCAGAAATAAGAGGAATAGCCAGCCGATCCACCAGAACCAGCTTGCAACGATCCCCGATACCCCGCTTTCAAGAATAACCTCATATTTTCCGATCACTACATTTGCCCCAATCGCGCTTGCAATACAACTTCCCGTACAGGTGAACCAGGACAATTCCTGTCCTGCTGTGGCAAAGTCTTTCCCGCTTTTGACCTTCCGGGTCGCCCATACGCCCATCAGAGTGATTAACACCAGAAATAGCAGTATCATGATAAAATCCACAACAGGTACGTCGCCAACGTATTTCATAGTCCTTCCTCCTTTGTCCGTCTGCAGGTTTCAAGCAACATGTAGTAGTTTAGAAAATTATTTTTCCTTTTCGGATGACATGCATTGGTTTCTTGTACATCGCCTCGATATGTTCTGCCGGATCCCCGTCAATCACGACCAGATCCGCACACTTTCCTTCTTTTACCGTTCCGACCTCCTCATCCAGGCAGAGAAGTCTTGCGCTGTTAATCGTCATCTGTTTCAGGATGTCGATATTGGAGAAATCCAGGTCTTCTTTTCTTGCCTGTATCTCGATGTACGGGTTCTCCATATAGGTATCCAATGCGATATCCGTCCCCCACCCGATCAGCACGTCATGATTATGGTACGCGTTTCGGATACATTTATGTACTTGGTTTATCACCTGCATCCTGCGGTCGTCGCTGTCCACGTAAGAGCCTTTTGCATGCTTGGTAAATGTTTTCAGGATGCCCACGGTAGGCACGATTCCCATATCCGTTCTTCCATCCAGCCTCTTAAGGGTTTCATCTGTAATAAAACTCGCGTGCTCGATCGTGCGCACGCCTAATCTTACCGACGCGTCGATCGCCTCACTTCCGTGAGCATGGATGGCACAGTAGGTTCCCCTTGCCGTCGCGATCTTTACCGCCTCATCGATTTCATCCTCTTCGATGATCTTGATATTCGGGTCATTTCCCTCCGTCATCAACGAACCGCTTCCATATAATTTGATAAAATCAGCGCCATAACAAAGATTGTCGCGTACCATCAACCTTACGTTGTCCCTTCCGCAGATCACATGGTGGAACTGCAGGCAGGTAAATGTATTTTCACTGGATGGGTTCAAGGTCGGGCCTGCGCAGATCACGCGCGGAGCATCCACATCCCCTGCCTTCTCCGCATCCCTGACCGCCTCGGACGCCAGACATCTGTCATCCCCGCAGTCACGTACTGTCGTATACCCATTGTCCAGCATGAATTTTGCAAAATGGTACTCGTCAAACGAACGCCAGCTCGGACGGACATTTGTCACCCACGCCTTTTCTTCCAGCCAGCGTAGATGGACATGGGCGTCGATAAGCCCCGGCATCAGGGTCGCGCCGTGAAGGTCTGTCGACTCTTCTACATCTTTAAATGAAGCCCCCGTCTCCGCAATTCCCGCAATTTTTCCATCCTCAATCAATACGTCCGCGCAGGTAAGCTCCGTTCCTTCCGTCAGCTCCGGGATCAATTTACAGTTCTTCAATACATACTTACTAATTCACTACACCTCTTTCTTTTTTTTCGATTTATTCTGTTCTTATTTTGCTTTAGACTCCGCTTTTGCCTTATTTACCAGTCTTTGGAATAATATGATTCCAACAACGCCGATCACACCTACCACAGCGAAGACAAGATAGATGATCTGATAACCGCTGCGTGCATTATTGTGCTGTGTCAGGATATTTCCGAAAATTGTCCCCATGAATGTCCCTGGGATAACCGTTGCTACTGAAAAAAGCCCGACGATCGTTCCACGGCACTCTGCCGGAAGCCCGCACTCATCAATCATAGACTGGCGCGCCGGTTTACAGATGGAGTTAACCGAACGGATAAAGCAAAGAGCCGCCACGATCATGAATACGAATTTTGCCTGCCACGGTACGGCAAGTACGATTGCACATCCGATAAACAGACATCCCAGGCTTATCAGGATTACCTTTGCCGCTGAGCCAATCTTATCTACCTGAATTCCCGTAAATACCGACAGAATCAGAAGGGTCGCCTGGTTCGTCCATGTTGAGATGAGCGTCACCGTCTCTGTGGAAACGCCAAACTGTGTCTGCAAAAGCGGCTGTGTGTATGTAATCAGAATCGCGGTACAGTTCGTACATGCCGAAACCAAGAATAGAAGCCATGCCCGCGGGCTGGAAAGAACCTGTCCCACCATAGCGATACTGAAGCCGCCCGCTTTCTTTCCTGTTGTCTTTTTGATCTCTGCAATTTCTGCTTTGCTGAGCCTTTTCGGAAAAGTCTCATCTTTCTCAAAAAACCGGAGCCCGATCTGTCCAACCACTAACTGTACGCAGCTTACAATCAAAAGGACATTTAAACTAAAACTTGCCGAGTAAGAAGCGATCATTCTGGATACCACTGTGCCTTCCGCCAGCATGATTAATCCCTGCAATGCATAGAAGTAACCCAACGCACGCCCATGTACAGCCGTAGGTCCAAAGATTCCCACCAGGTTCAACGCAGCCGTCGCGTAGAACACCATTCCACTGGATACCATAATGATGCAGGATATAAACGCCACCCTTCCGCTTGGAAGTGTAACGAGGAGCGCCGCTCCTACGATCATAAGAACCGTACCGATATCCATGCTCCTCTTCGGCTTCAGCCAGTCCGCGATTGGACCACTGACAAGGTATCCCCAGATTCCCATACCTTCTGTGATACTAACCAGGATACCCATCGCCGCGTCGCTCACGCTGAGCGCTTCCTGGGCCAGTGAATAGTAGGATGTGAACAACCATCCCGTGTTCAGGATTCCGACCCACCCGATCGCCATAAAAACGATAAATAACATATGTTGTGACGACATTTTTTCTTTCATTACTTTTCCTCCTTCTGTCCGCGCCTTTTGGGAAATATATTTTGCCCGCGGGGCGCTTCCTCCGCATCCTTATATTTTGCTCCGCCCGGGTATGGAGACTCAGATAAAATGAATATTAAATCCATCTACTGATGCTGTCATTTTATTGAATTTATCTATGGCTTACAATGTGTGCCGTCGACATATCTTTTTGTGAAAATGTGTCTGATTCACTTTCGGTCGAAGGAGTTCTGTGCCTCCTTAAATCCTGTTTCAGCTCAGCGGGCCGAAAAGCTTATCCGCTCTTTCCCTGCTCCGGCTCTCCTGGCTGCCAGCGTTCCACGGCGTATCCCTCCTGCAACAGCTCTCGGGACTCGTGAACCTAATCGCCTATTCGGCGATGTGTTTCATAAAGTATCCCTCCTGCAACAGCTCTCGGGACTCGTGAACCTAATCGCCTATTCGGCGATGTGTTTCATAAAGTATAGATATTGATGGCTCCTGGATAATTATTGGGGGGGGGTATCTGGATTTCTGTTAATGATGCAGAAGTCCTGCAAAACAAGGGGACAGTTACGGCGGCGATTGCAAAATCCTTTGCAGAAAGTGAATTTGAACAGTACCGTGTCATCCAAGATCGTTTATATCAAAGTGATTTTGACCGGCTTGTAGCCAGTACATAAGAAAAAGTGACTAAAGATAGAAAAACCCGTTATCAACCATACAGCCGATAACGGGCATTCGATTTACCATATATAAATCTAGAAAATTTGTCAAAGCATTCGCATATCTGTTCCTGAATGGCAATCCTTAGTTTTGTTTCCTTAAGCTCTGCTATCCGCCAAGTATCTCCGCTTACACTGACTTCATTATAGCCCTTGATGAGAAGCGGTATATCCAGCCCTGCCGGACATACCGGGCAACAGTATCTACACGCAGAACAAGGAACTCCCATGTCTTCGCGAAATACTCGCGTCGCCAGCCTTCCGCCCTTAAGCGGCTCCATCACCCACACGGGAAGATGATGCTTAGACAGGATTTCATATTGCCTCTTTGCTTCCAGGATAGACCAGTCCAGAGGATTCTCAGAAATTGCCGGAAGTCGCAGGGAGACAAGTCCCAGCGCCGATATTTCAATATCCTTAAACTTCTTGTAATACATCCCCTGCTCCTTTCGTGCAGCGCTTCGCGATTCCTCGCTAAGTACTCTACCCACTCCACAATTATAGCATTTTGCCTTTTTTTCTCTACGGCTTAGATTGTGTCTATAAGACATACTTTCTCTTTTGTTTTGTGTCCTGTGCACAACAGCGATTTCTTTCATTGATTTCTCAGATATGGATGAAACAAGGTAGGAGAAAACTGAGATAATGTATAACGCTGTCCAAGCAGAACGTGAACGAAATTTTTCTAACTGTACGGTTGCGATTCAAGGCAGGGTTCAGGAAGGAAATGGATGCGTTATGCTTGCATATAAGCAGACTTTTCCTTCCTGAGACCGCCTGAATCAGGCAACCTACCTCCAAATAAGCAAAACAGAAGCGGCTCTTTTGCCGCGGCTGACAGCTTGCTGGCGGGTTTTGCGAATTTTATGTGGTAGGTTGCCGTGAATCGCACTTTCAACCGTATAGGTGGAAATTTTTCTTGTATAAGCAACTATATCGTGGCATAATAATTGGTAAGAATTCCTTACTCGAAAGGAGCATAATGAAATGAATACACAGATATTAACCGTTTCTTCTAAAGGGCAGATTTCTCTCCCAGTCAGTATTTGTGAACGCTTGTCAATTGATGCTGGGGATAAACTGGTAGCTTATACCTCGGGAGATGTTATCATGCTCAAGACGTTAAAGCTTCCTTCCTCAGAAGAATTTGAATCGTCGTTAGATGAGGCACAGGAGTGGGCAGCCTCCGTAGGCTATTCTGAAAACGACATTAATGATATCATTAAGTCTTCAAGAAGGAAAAAAAGAACATGAGAATTGTGGTAGATACAAATGTTTTAATCTCGGGTGTGTTTTTTGGTGGATTCCCTAGAAAAATTCTTAGTTCTATAGTCAACGGAAAAATAACAGCCTGTGCTACATCTGAAATCATCAATGAATACGAAGAAATTGTACAAGAGATGATTGACCGAAAGCAAGGTCGTATTAATAGGACGATTCTTATTCCGCTGATTAAAACTATGGAAATAATCGAGCCATATTCTCATATTGAAATATGCCGCGATCCAGATGACGACAAATTTCTCGAATGCGCAAAAGATTCTCATGCTTTATATATTGTTAGCGGTGATAAAGATTTGCTTGTGATTGAAAATATGAGAATATTCAGATTGTTACAGCTAAGGATTTCTGTGAAAAATATTTACCTGATTAATTCAGAGCAATATTGTATTAAACTTCTTGCGGCGACGCAGAAGCAAAACGTTTTCTCCCATCCATTCCGGCAAATGACCTGATCGGAAAGGACACCCGTGTAATCCAGCTCCCTTCCAACCTTAAATGTCCTTACGACGCTATTTTAGCTCCTATTGTTGCGAATGGAAAATTGATTGGTTATATCCTCGCCGCCGCATGGGAAGAAAGTATTGACACCGATGCCGCTGCTGTTGTCTTGACCTCTGTCCGTAAAATTTTGTCGCACTGTAAGGATTTTGTGACCTACCGCACTCCCACGTCGAAAAGACAGCAATTCCTCAATGAGCTTATGGCGCTTAAAAAAGTGAATGAAGAGAACACCTCGCAGAAAAAATCCAAATTAGGTTTCCCGGAATATGATAAATATTTCGTATTGTCGTTCAAAATTGATAGTGACAAAAAGACGATCTTTCTACGCGATACGCTTCAAGCTATTTTGAAGGAAGAAATTTTGGAATACAATCACTATCTTTTTGCCATTGTCGGCTGCCGCCTTCGGTCACGTATCAGCGAGCAGACTTACCCCAAGCTGATTCCTTTCCTGAAAGAGAACGACATGTACGCAGGACTAAGCAACGGCTTTTTAGACTTTTCTTTCCTGAAAACCGCCTTTGAGCAAAGTATCGTCATCCCTTCTCTTAGGCAATACCTGTCCGGCGAAAAAATCCGTTTCTGCAGTGTCAATACCCTGCGGGAACAGTTCGGGATTGATTTTGAGGATCCCCGCGAATTTATGAAGATCCGTCTCTCCTGTACTGCCTACGGCTTCATCGGCACGGTAAAGGACTCCGCAGACTTGTTCGGACCTATGATTTAAAAAATCCCGCTTGGGGGCAAAGCTTTAAACGCCTGTCTCCTAAACGGGATTTTGACTTTATTCCGTTGCCCGCTCTGCCGTTTCTTTGATCGTTAAGCCGCTATTTGCCAGAGCAATGTAAAATTTGTTGTCGTTGATTGCCATCTATTCACCTCCGCTTATTTGCGTATGATACTTTTGTATCTGTTTTCATTATCATTTTATACAAACGCATCTATCTCTTTTTACTTAATCTGCTATTATGGTTTTGGGGGGTGAAAATATTGAATACAGAAGATTCTATAAAATATGAATCCGGTGATAGGATGCCCAAAATAACGTCTCAAATCAAAATAGCTAATGCGCTTGGAATTCCTGTTTCTCAGCTTGACGATCTATTTATGGATTAATTATCCAGATGGCCCCTAGAAATAACGCCAAAAGATTTGCAAGAACTGGAGAAAGATACAGATTCATATCTTCTATTTAAACCGGAAGAATTGCGCCGACGCTATTCCCAACCAGAATACCAGAAAGACCAGACCGACTAACAAATTACCAGCAAATAAAACCACGCCAGCCTTACGCCGCCTATTCTGCCCAAAATCTGGCATTTTGCCCTCTCAGGTCAGAATCTACCTAACCTTTGAGCGGATAAAGCCCGAAGTTCAGTAAAATAGAGCGTCTGGACGGGGCGTAGACAACATAATATGCTTACCCGGATAGCCGGGGGACGTGCTTTCACCCGTTCCGAGCCTGCGGAAGGTGGTGATATTATGAGTACATATGAAGAACTCAGCTTGATTGTAACCGTCGCGTTGCTCATTGTCGAGATTCTAAATTATACACATAAAAAATAAGCCGTCCTGTACTCTGGCAAGTTGGGAAACGGCTTATTTTTATAACTGTTAACTAAATCGCCGGGGCGGGGAAACATCACTTCCCTTCCGGCTGTCCTCTTAAGCATATTATAGTCAAAATCCTGCCATATGTCAAACACTTTCCAACCATCCACGCCCGCCTAAAAATTTGTAATAAATATTGACAAAGCTTACATAATGATGATTCTCGGATGTAAGGAGGACATACAATGCATTTCGTAAAAACGAAAGGAATCTTGTCTGCAAAAAATGGAATGAATTTATACCGCGGCTGTTCTCACGGGTGCATTTACTGTGACTCCAGAAGCAAATGCTATCACATGGAACATGCCTTTGAAGACATTGAAGTCAAAGAAAACGCCATCGACCTGTTGGAGCATGCGCTTACTCATAAGCGTAAGAAATGCATGATCGGCACAGGCTCTATGACAGACCCTTATATTCCGTTGGAAATGGAAATCAGAAATGTCAGAAAGGCTTTGCACTTGATATATGAGCATGGGTTTGGATTTACAGTCATCACCAAATCAAACCGTATTTTAAGGGATTTAGACCTTTTGCAGAAAATAAATAAAAAGACAAAATGCGTCGTGCAAATGACTTTGACTACTTACGATGAAGATTTATGTAAAAAGATCGAGCCAAATGTAAGTACGACAAGGGAACGCTTTGAAGTATTAAAAAAGCTGCGGGATGCAGGAATACCGACCGTTGTATGGCTGTCGCCGATTTTACCGTTTATCAACGATACAAAAGATAATATCTCCGGTATTTTGGATCTGTGCATTGAAGCAGGGGTTTATGGTATCATTTGCTTTGGAATGGGAGTGACTTTGCGTGAAGGAAACCGGGAGTATTTTTATGAACAGTTAGACCGAATCTTCCCACGGCTAAAGCAAAAATATATCCGCACATACGGAAATCAATATATGATCGAAAGCCCTGACAACACGAATTTAATGAAACTATTTCACCGGAAATGTGAGGCAAATGGGATTGTGCATCATAATGAGAAAATATTCAACTACTTATATGCCTTTGAAGAAAAAGACGATAACAGGCAATTAAGCATTTGGGATTGGGAAGCAAGATAAATAATGCCGCAAAATCGGCTTATTCACGATCTTGCGGCATCTGGCCTTCTCTATTCAAACAATGTCTCCCGGTTGGTCTGATTTCCTGTGGTGGTATAGAACCAGGGATGCAGATAACCGATCTTGCCTTCCTTTTCCAGACGACGGAGCGCGTCAAGCGGCATCGCCAGCATGGGTTCCTCGGCCGCATAGGCAGGATCATATCCACCGTGGACGCTCCTCCACTCGCCTGCCTTTAACGCATCCTGCCCTGAGATGTCATAACTGAATATTATCCCCCTTGGGAGCCACCAGTTTCCCGCTTGAGAGCCACCCGGAAATTTCTTCCTTGAGAGCCACCCCAGACACAAGATATCGTAATACTGCCCCTGTCGCTTGAAAATACAACAGAGGCAATATTAGGTCTAGCATGTTCAGATGATTATGTTTCTATCTCGTCGACAAGCCTTTTCAGCTTCTTTTGTTCTCGCGTTCCTGTATCCGTGTTTCAAGGAGCAGTTCCAGACGCTTTTCGTAGCTTAAATCCACAAGCTTTATATCTTTTTCCTGCATTTCTATGATCCTTGCAAGGTCGCCAAGTCCCAATACCGATAAACTCTTTTTTATTTCAATGTTCATTTGTTGTCTCTCCTTTTCTGTAGTAATCCGCGCCTCTGACAATACCGGATTTTTTATTGTTTTCCTTAAACTCTGTAAGTTCTTTTGCACGGTTTATGCTCTTTGCATTGGAATAGATGGTCTTATAATAAGGCATATGGTACTGTCTGAGCGCTTTATCACATGCTTTTTCAAGGAGCTGGGGTGAATAGATGTCAGCTATGGAAAGTATGGCTCCTGCCGTCTGCATGGGCGGTTCTTCTACTTTTGCCTCGTCAAACATCCTGCGGATTACTTCAAAGGGTTTGGGGCCTGTTTCCCTTGCCCTGTCGCGCAGGGCATCCACTGACCGATTTTTCCGGAGCGGGAATGGCAGATGGGCCTGCTCGGTCCGTATGCCGTTTGCCATATGTCTGGGAAGTATCGGATGCCTTGCTATCTCTGCCCTATTATAATAGATAAATACAAGATGGCTGTTAAATTTGACATCCGCCTTGCACCCGATATACTTGTATGGAACGGGATACTGGCCTTTGTTCCACCATATATGGGAGTTGCTGCCGACTTTATGCCCGTAAGACCAGTCACAGACTTCATAGGGGATCAGCGGCAGGGTTCTTAGATATGGCTTTTCTTCCGTTTCAAAGATGCTCCGGCGGCTGCCGGGGCGTTTTGGGAAAGGCTTATCATTGAATTCTTTTACTGCTTTTCGGATACCGGCATTTAATGCGGCTAATGACGTGAATACATCGTTCCTGAGTTTTGCGATGACAGCCGTGGCGATCTTACCCACAGAACCTTCAACGCTTGCTTTCTGCTTCGGCTTTTTGACACCTGTGGGCATGATGGCAACGGAATAATACTCGCCAAGGGAAAGGCATCCGAAAATGGTGGGAAGGCTGTATGCCTCGAATTTAAGTATGGCGGGGAGGCTGTCGTCTCTGGTGGCGTCAGATCAGTTTCCCGCTTATCTGGTGCCCCAGGGCGTCCTGTGCCAGATGTTCCGCGCGATCGCGGGAGGAAAACCAGGGGTGGTAACCGGGACGGGGCTGCATACTTTTGTGGCTCCCAGAGTCGAAGGGGCGAGGATGAACCAGGCTGCATATATTACGACGGCGGGGGATTGATTTCGCCTGTCTTGGAGGCGCCCAGTTCGACCAGCATGGAAACGTCAACGTTTCCAAATATAACGGGAAAATCACTGGACCGGGCGGATTCATTAATATCACGCAGAACGCGAAGAGAGTGTGTTTTGTGGGGACGTTCACCACCGGAGGGCTGGAAGTGGCGGTGCAGGACGGGAAACTGAAAATCCTGAGGGAAGGAAAGGTTAAGAAATTTTGCCGGGAGGTGGAACAGATCACCTTTTCCGGGCGTTATTTCCGGGAGATGGGAAGGCAAAAAGGGATGATCGTTACCGAGAGGGCTGTATTTGAACTGACGAAAGACGGCGTGATGTTGGCCGAGATTGCACCGGGGGTCGATTTGGGGCGCGACATACTCGGGCAGATGGAGTTTCGGCCGCTGATTAAGGGGAAACTGCGGGAAATGGAATGGTGACGGACGGGGAAAGATCGTGAAAGAATGGAAAAGGCTGCGGGATGGGGAGGAAGGTCCATCCCGCAGCTTTTTGTGGAGCGTTCGGTGAGTTCTAATAATATCGATACTTCTTCCGTTTTACCTTCAAGAATACCGTTGCCACTGCCACGGCCATCACTTCAACGGAGACGGTGGAGAGCCAGATGCCGTCTATGCCCCAAATCAGCGGAAAAATCAGGACGGCGGCGACTTCAAATACAAAGGTCCGCAAAAAGGAGATCGCCGCAGAAACAAGTCCGTCATTCAGCGCCGTGAAGAAGGAGGAGCTGAAAATGGCGTGTCCTGAGAACAAAAAAGAAAAAGAAAAAATCATAAATCCGCGGAGCGTCAAACGGAACAGACCGTCGTCATAGCCTACAAAGATATAGGAAAGCGGCTCTGCGAGAAGATTTGCGGATGCAAACATAACGACAGAGAATAAACCGATCAGAATCAGGCTTTTCTTCAACAGGCTTTTTAGCTCGTCATGGTTCTGTGCACCGTAATGATAGCTGATAACAGGAGCGCTCCCGACGGAGTAGCCGATAAATACTGCCTGGAATACCAGGCTGACATACATGAGCACACCATATGCCGCGACGCCATCCTCCCCAGCGTATTTCAGCAGTTGGAAATTGTAGAGCATACTCACGAGGGACATGGAAATATTGCTCGTAAGCTCGGAGGAGCCGTTGATACAGGTATTCTTTAGCCATCTGCCGTTGAAGTGGGTTTTCCCTAGGCGAAGCAGGCTTTTGTTGGGGCGTGCAAAGTAAATGAGCGGAATAATGCCGCCGATATACTGGCTGACGGCTGTCGCCGCCGCCGCGCCGCAAAGGCTGAGATGTAGTACTGCCACGAAAAGGGCGTCAAGTACGATATTGGTAAGACCCGCTGCCATGGTCACACAGAGTCCGAGAGTCGGCTTCCCGGCTGTCGCAAACAGGCATTGAAATTCATATTGAAGGATATACGCCGGAATGGCAAGTAAAATAATTCGTCCGTAAACGACACTGTCCTCAAGAAGTTGTCCGTCGGCTCCCAGCATTGAGGTCAGAGGGCGGATAAAAAGGATTCCAAGGGCCGCAAGGACGATGCCACAGACAGCGGATGTATAGACGATGAGGGAAAACAAATCATTCGCCATCCTGGGCTTTCCCTCCCCCAGAGTTTTAGCAATGAGGGCACCGCCGCCGGTGCCGAACATGAATCCAAAAGAACCCAGGATCATTAAAAAGGGCATGATGAAGTTTACAGCAGTGAACGGCGTTTTACCGGCAAAATTTGACACAAAAAAGCCGTCCACCACACCGTAAATCGATGTAAATACCAGCATGATGATGGAGGGCAGTGTGTAGCGTAAAAGTCTTTTGTAATTAAAATGGTCTGATAATTGAATCCTCATTTTTATCTCCATTATGTTTTCTGCTAAATCCTATGTCTGTTAATTCATTCTTTCTGCATTTGCTTTGACTTTTCACTGAGCGCTGTGAGAAATTGTTCGGTTAGTTCCAGATATCGAGCGACATCTTCCCGGGACCAGGATGCAAATATGTCGTTTTCGGCCTCGATAATCCGTACCGCTGTGCGCTGGGCCAGATGTTTTCCGGCGTCGGTCAGATAAACCATCTTATTCTTAGCGCCGGACGGCTTCAGATATACGATACCATCCGCTTCTAGCTTGCGGAGCGCGGAATTGACCGTCTGTTTGCTGATTCCTGAGAGCCGGCAGATTTCCTGGAGAAGGCAGCAGTCCCCGTTGTTGCAGATGGTATAAAGGATAATCATCGCACTGTCGGACACTCCCAGCTTAAGGGACATTTCATGGTATACGGAATCCATTTCACTGAGCAAATGGTTATAGCGTTTCATCTCTTTTGAAATATAAGTTTTCATTTGAAATCTCCTTTGGTATGAAATCATACTATCACATAAACGTTATGTATTATAGTATGATTTCGTACCATTGTCAAGAACGTCAAGCGCAGAAAAAACGCTTAACAGCCAGTGATGGTTTTCGGGTAGAAAATAGCAAGGAGGATGGACTGGAATAGAATAGAAAGACAGCAAGAGAGACAATCACCGGGAAACAATGTTTGCCGGACCTGCCGACGGGGAGTCGGCGCTGAAGGAATCCAGGGATATCAGTCTTAGGGACTACAGTTTTTCTCTGCGTTATCCGCTATGGCATGTAAAGGGATTTACTTCGGCGTATCAAAATGGAATGCGGAACGCCAGATGTGTAGGTGCTTGCCAGGGTGCAGACAGAGGCCCAGAAATAGTTGTTTGAGCGGAATGAATTCTTGTATGATGAAAAAGGGAACTATGTTTTTACCAAACGTGTGAATGAGGAAAACGTGTACTTTACAAAAAGATTGTTGAAACGGATGAAGGGTAAGATCGTATCTCATAATCACCCATCGGGAGGAGCATTTTCAATAGAAGATCGGGTTCTTTTTAATAAGTTGGAACTCCAAGAAATGCGAGCGATAACAGCAAACGGGGTGTATTATATACGCAGGACAGAAACATTTGAAAAATCAAGCATAACTTCTGAGGAATTGAAAAATGAGTTTATAAAAGTTCGACAAAGAATAAAAAAACAGTATCAGGAATTATATAAAAGTGGTACAATAAATAAGGCAGAACGATTTTTGAGAAGTTCAGAAAGCTATAACCGAGTTTTTGTAAAACAAATGGGGCTTGAATTTGGGAGAGAAATGTTTGATGAATAAAAAAGGAAGATAAAGATATCAGAGCTTCCGGGCGATAAAAGTTTTGATGATTATTCGGAAGACACAGTGTTTATTTTGGATGAAGATGATGAAGATAATTGGGAAAAAGAATTTGAAGAATAAAGTCACCCATTCTACGCAGAGTGAGTGGTTTTCTTATGCATATTATGCGGAACGGTCCATGCGATCGTAAATGCTTCCTTCCATAATGCCCAGTATTCCGGCCGGATCTGGATGTACCAGGATATGATGAAGCCGGAGCTGTCCAAGCTTTGGCAGGAGGGGCTGGTCCAGGGGAAGAACCCGCGGAAGCTCGCCGTCCATACATCCAAACCGCAGATGTTCTGTGGCGGCGTATGATGGTAGCGAGGAGTCTGAGAAGTGGCTGGATTTCCTGGATAAAGGCGGCACGACGGAAGAGCGGGAGAAGGAGAAAAAGACTAAAAACGATTTCGATGAAGAAGATTTTGATGTGAGAAAAACAAATGGTAGAAATAGTTTATATCAGCTATCAAAAGAAGCAAAATAAATTGAAAATGAGCTAGATTTATTGATACAAATGAATAAAATTAATTCTTTGATTGACAAATATACAAAGAATAAATCACGGTGGTCGGGAAAAGTGACGATTGATGATGAAATGAAATCAAATGGAAAAACGAACAGAAAGACTGGCGATATCAGACTTACGAGTAAAGCCCCGCTAAAAACCAAAATTCATGAGCTGTTACATTGCAGGACAAAGTATGGTAGGGTAAGGTAACAGAACTAGAAAAATTTGTGAATATGAGTATTAACGATGGGACAACTAAGTTGTTGGCAGAGTTGATCTGTGAGGATAGCAGAATTCCTTTTAATCCAACTTATATTAGGCAAGTGGATGCTTTAAAACGAATAGCCTCGTTAACTGACTACAGTTTAAAAGAATTTGCAAAAATTTATTTGCTATTTCTTTTCTAAATGATATAATTACATCGAAAAGATAGTTTATGATATTATGGATTATGATTTAGTAGATGTATCAACACAAGTATCTCTATTGGAAGATTTAGGAACTATATACGGGAGAATTAATTAAGAGATGAAAAATAGCGGAGAAAAGAGATATACAGCGCAGGAAATAATTGATGTAATAAATGAAGGATGGACAACTGTGGAGGAGCTTAAAAAGCTTTATGAATTTGTCGAGAGAGCACAGATGGAAAATGGAGAAGAGCTTGACAAGCTACGAGAGTCGGATTGTGCAGGGATGTTATATAATGAGTATGATATTATGGTGAATCTTTAGTAGAAGTATTTGTCAGATTTAGAAATAAAGAAAAGATTCCCTTAGAGGCAGAAGTGCTTGTAAGAGCTTACATAGAAAGGTGGAAAAAGTAATGTTAACATTGCCAAAGTGTGAGTTTTGTAAAAAATATCGATACGATGCAGAGACCAAAAAAGAAACCTGTGAGGCGTTTCCAAATGGGATTCCAATGAAAATTCAATGGGAGCCGGAAGAAAATGAATGTAACAACGGAATAAAATATGAAGAAGAATAGATACCACCCATTCTGCGGAGTGAGTGGTTTTCTTATACCCATTTTTAAGGAGGGATGCCTATGATTGAAGTATGTGTCCGGCAGTGCGGGGTTTACTGTCACAGGTCACGCGGAAAAACAGGAATAAAAAACAGCCGCAAACCATTGATTTTACTGGAAATCCTAGATTTGCGGCTATTTTCATTAAGAGCAGATAACGGGAATCGAACCCGCCTCTCCAGCTTGGGAAGCTAGCATTCTACCAATGAACTATATCTGCATGAATCCAGTATACCACGAGTTCAGAAAAAAGCAAGCATTTATTTTTGTTTTTTCTCCTCCTGTGAACGAAGTGAACAGAAACGGCTTTCAAACAGTACATACGCCAACGTATAGCACGCCATGATTCCGGATACGGCAGGAGCGATCTTCCCGAGCATGCCAAGATCATTTCCGAAATATTTCCCGAACAGACCGACCATGGGAATCCGAAGGAACAGCGCGCCGACGCTGGAACTGAGCATGGTCCACACTGTTTTCTGGCGTCCGTTTAAGTATCCGTTCAGGCAGAAGACGAAGGTGACTAGGATATAATCGTAGCTACAGGAGCGGAAAAAGGGGACTCCAGCGGCAATGACATTCGGGTCATTGATAAAGAGACTAATCATGGACTCAGGGCTAAGCTGTGCCCAAAACCAGAACAACGAGGCGGCAAAGACGGCGAATCCTAGTCCGTACCACAAAGATTTCCGTGCGCGTTCCGGTCTTCCGGCACCGATATTCTGGGCGGTGATGGCGGCGAGGGCATTCGCCATGGAAGTACCGGTGAGCATGGCGAATACGTCGTATTTGCTACTTACGCCGACTACGGCCGCCGCGAATACACCGCAGTTATTCATCACCAGCATGAGATACAGGAAGGAGATGCGGATCATTAGTTCCTGAAAAGAAATCGGGATTCCGATGAGAGCCAGTTTTTTGGCGATACTTCCCACCGGGCGGAAACTCGAAAGCTGGAAATCAAAAAGAAAGTCTTTCTTTTTGAGGTAAATGACGGCGATCACCATACTGACGGTCTGTGAAATGACGGTGGCGAGGGCAGTGCCGGCAACTCCCAGATAAAAATATTTGACTAAAATGAAATCAAGTACAATGTTAAGGATGCAGGCAATCCCGACAAAGACCATGGGGTAGTCAGATCATTCTTTTCCATGGCTGTCCGGCCTCCTTTTCCCCTGACATCATGTAAATGATGTTGGGGTCAAAAGCCCCCAACTATGATGCTACACGGATTGTTCCGTGCTACGCAATCCCACAATCCAGCCCAATATTCGGATATCGTGGAGCTTTCGCTCCACTTTTATCCTCATATCGGGGCGGGTCATTAAGCCATAAAACCACTTGTGTGCAAGCACTCAGTGGTTTATGGCTTTTGACCTTGGCATCATGTAAATAAAAAAGTCCCATCAAATATATGGGACAAATCGGGGTGACAGGATTCGAACCTGCGGCCTCACGGCCCCCAGCCGTACGCTCTGACCAAACTGAGCCACACCCCGATACCTAAGTCATTATAATATATTTATGCAGAAAATTCAAGACTGAAAATTTACTAGCCGGCAGGTTTTGCGAATTAGTTGTGAATTTTGTGTGGCAGGCTGCTGTGAATCGCGCTTCTAACTATACGGTTGTGACTTGCGGATTATTAAAACACTTGCCTGCCCGCGTAAAAGTGTTAAAATAAGACGGGAAGAGAGAAGGAGGGTAAGACCGATGGAAAATTTACTGTTTAGTTTGAATGCGACGCTCCCGGTATTCTTTATGATGCTTTTGGGACTTTTGTTCAGAAGGCTTGGGTGGCTTGACAAAGATTTTGCAGACAGGCTGAATAAATTCGTGTTTCAGGCGCCGCTTCCGGTACTGGTGTTCAGCGATCTGGCAGCGGTGGATTTTGACAAGGTATGGAATGTCAAATTCGTATTATTCTGTTTTGGTGTGACGGTTGCAAGTATCGCGATCGCGACGGCCATCTCCTGTGTTTGGAAGGATAAGTCTATCCGGGGTGAATTTATCCAGGCGTCTTACCGAAGTAGCGCGGCGATCTTAGGGATCGCTTTTATCCAGAACATTTATGGGAACGCGGGGATGGCCCCGCTCATGATTATAGGAAGTGTACCGCTTTACAACGTTATGGCCGTGGTCGTGCTTTCCGTTTTCCGTCCGGGACAAAATGAAATGGATTCGCAGATGATAAAGAAAACGGTAAAAGGGATTGTGACGAATCCAATCATCATCGCGATCCTCTGCGGGCTTTTGTGGTCTGCGTTTCAAATTCCGATGCCCGCCATCCTGGGGAAAACGATTTCCAGTATTGGAGGGGCGGCGACGCCGCTGGGACTTATGGCGATGGGAGCCTCCATTGATTTTAGCAAAGCATTTGCCAAAGGAAAATCTGCACTTGTGGCCGCGTTCATCAAATTAGTGGGATTCTGCATCTTGTTCCTTCCGATTGCGGTTGCAATGGGATTCCGGCGGGAGGAACTTGTGGCGATATTGGTGATGCTTGGATCCGCCAGCACGGTAAGCGGTTTTGTCATGGCAAGAAATATGGGGCACGAAGGCACGCTTTCCGCCAGCGTCGTAATGCTTACCACAATGCTGAGCGCGTTTACGCTTACCGTATGGCTCTACCTCCTCAAAAGCATGGCGCTCATATAAAAAACGCCCACCCTCATGCAGGCACGAGGGTGGGACGGTGCATTTAGAGCTGGTATTATCTTAATACAAAATACTGTTCATACCATAGAAGGAATGAGTAAACTGTGTAGATCTTCCTGTGGAAATTACCGATCTTATTCCGGTGGTCTTCCAGCCAGCCAAGCAGGATATCCCGGTTGAAAAATTGGGATACAAAGTCTTTTTCAAACATTTCTTTTACGCGTTTATAATACTTATCTTCGCGTAGCCATACCCGGAAAGGAACAAGGAAGCCCAGTTTTTTCCGTTTTGCCCAGTCCATGGGGATGTGGGAGAGCGCAGAAGTACGAAACGCCTTTTTCGTCTCCTCGCCGTCCACGCAATAGCTGCTGTCAAGGGAGCGCGCAAGCTTCCAGACTTCCTTGTCCAGATAGGGGACGCGCAGCTCCAGGGAGTGTGCCATCGTCATCTTGTCCGCTTTGAGCAGGATGTCGTGGGGCAGCCATAGATGCATGTCAAGGAAGAGCTTTTTATGCAAGTCGTCCTGATCTTTCACCTGGTCGAAATACGGCTTTGTCACATCCTGATAGCGAAGGCTGCTTTGGTATTCGGGTGAAAGGATCGCGTTCGCCTCCTCGTTATCCATGATAAATGCCTGGCCGATATAGGATTCTTCAACCGACGAAGCATTCCGTTTGAGGAAATTAAGCCCGCGGTGGTTCGGACGCTTTGCCGCCCAGTCGCCCAGCTTTCGGCGTAGTGCGGCGGGAACCGCTTTGCGGTATAGATCGCCGGCCTTGCTCGGCTTGTAGGTGTCGTATCCGCCGAACAGCTCGTCCGCGCCTTCTCCGCTCAATACAACCTTTACATCTTTTGCCGCCAGCTGCGACAGGTAGTACAGCGGCACGGCAGAAAGATTCGCGTGCGGTTCGTCGGAATGATACTGTACCTCAGGCAGAATATCGAAAAATTCATCGGAGGAAATCTCCTTTTTTGCGTTTGACATATGGAGAATATCGCACAGATCCTTGGAATATGTGGTCTCGTCAAAGCCGCCCACCTCAAATCCAACAGAATACGTTTTCATCGGCTTTACTGTGGAAGCGATATAACTGGAATCTACACCGCCGGAGAGGAAGGAGCCGACCTCCACGTCGCTGATCTGATGATAATCCACGGATTCCTGGACAGTCTCGCCGATCAGACGTACAGTTTCGTCAAAGCTTCGATTCTCTTTTTCGTAAGTTGGGTCAAAATATTTGGTGGTCCGGAAATCCTTTCCGTCATAAGTGAAATAAGTGCCTGGCTCTAGCTTGAATACGCCCTTGAACATCGTTTCAAGAAGTGGGGTATACTGGAAGATCAGATACATTTTCAAAGCTTCCTTGTTCACTTCCTTATGAAAATGCGGGTGGGCCAGGAAGGACTTGATCTCGGAGCCGAACAGAAGGGTTCCTTCCATCTGTGCATAATAGAAAGGCTTGATTCCGAAATAGTCCCTTGCGCCGTATAAGGTGTGTTCTTTCTTGTCGTAGATAACAAATGCGAACATGCCCCGCAGCATGGATGCGGTTTTTTCTCCATAGTGCTGATATGCCTGCAAAATAGCTTCCGTGTCGGAATCGGTCTGGAAGGTGCAGCCGTACTTTTGAATCAATTCTTGACGTATTTCCCTGTAATTATAGATTTCTCCGTTAAATGTAATGACAAATCTGCCGTCTGCACTGTGGATCGGCTGATCGCCGCCCGCCAGGTCGATGATGCTGAGACGGCGGAAACCGAGAGCCGCATAGTCGTCAACGTAGCTGCCACTGCTGTCAGGGCCGCGGTGTGCGATGAGATTGCCCATCTGGTCGACAATCTCCTCTCTATCATAATCACCTGTGCCGTAAAAGCCTGTAAATCCACACATAGAATCGTATCCTCCTTCAAGTCCAAGTGTTCCTATTATATCACACAAAAATAGAAATTGCTAGTTGCTATTCACAGTGCTTGCCCCTTGCCGCAAGGCACCCGTCCAGTTAAGCAGCGGTTTCAATTAAGACCATAAGAATGAGCGGGATTTTATTGAAGCAATTTAGGGGGTATGTTATACTCACGGGGATATGATAATCACAGGAGGCAAGAAGAGATGAGTGGGAAGATAGACAAAGTCTATACGTTTCTGGCGGACATCAGCCGTCTGAAAAACGAGGGGGAATACCGGAGTGTCTATGAGCAGATGCCAGATTTCCGTAAGGAGAAAGCGGACCGTCTGCGCCGTATGCAGGATAAGGCAAGGAGCGTCGGAGCGTGGCGTCTTTATATGCTTGCGTCCGAACGGTATCCGATTTCTTCGGAAACTCCATTCAATCTGTCCCATTCGGGGAAGTATGTGCTCTGCAGCGTCGCGCCGGATGGAGAGTCCGTAGGCTGCGATGTCGAGGGCTTAAGAGTGGTCCGGGAACAGATCGCCAGACGTTTTTTCTGTCCGCAGGAGGCAGCGCGGCTTATGAAGCTTCCGGAAGAGGAAAGAGCAGAGGAGTTTATCCGTCTCTGGGTATTGAAGGAGAGTTTTATGAAAGCCACGCGCCGGGGGATGAGTCTGGGACTGGATACGTTTGCATTTGACTTCCCCGAGGGTGGAGCTCCTTCTTTAGTCCGGCAGCCGGAAGATATAAAGGGACGTTATTATTTTTATGAGTATCCGGCTAAGTCCGCAAAGATCGCGGTTTGTTCGACCTGTCCCGCTTTTAGTCCATATCTTGAACAACTCAGCATCTAAGTTGTATTCCCGCTCCTTTGTTTTCACTTTTTTTTCACAGTTCACCCATAGTTTTCCCACATTTTATACTTAGAATAAATCCGAGGAGGAAAACATATGAAAGCTGTGGATACGTTTCGGAGAGTCGAGAAGAAGTATTTTATGAGCGAGGAGCAATGCAATGCCTTCCTCAAAGAGACGGAAAAATGGATTGTCGCGGATGAGTATGGACTGCACACGATACATAACATTTACTATGATACACAGGATTTCGGCCTGATACGTAATTCGCTTGAACGGCCCCGCTACAAAGAGAAGTTCCGGGTCAGAGGATACGGACAGATCAAAGAGGACAGCGCGATTTTCCTGGAGATTAAGAAAAAATATGCCGGAGTGGTATATAAGCGGAGGACGGCGCTTTCGACCACGCAGGCGAGGGCGTATCTGGAGGAAGGGATCTTTCCGGAAAGGGGGGATCAGATCATGCGGGAGATTGATTATTTTATGAAATTCTACCGCCCGGAACCAAAGCTTTATCTGGCATATGACCGGAGGGCCTATGTGGGAAGAAACGAGCCTCAGCTTCGGATTACGATTGACAGAAACATCCGCAGGCGTTATCATCGTCTGGAACTGGGATATGATGGGGAGTGTTCTTTTATAGAGCCGGGAGGTTTTCTGATGGAGATTAAAGTTTTGGCGTCATACCCCATCTGGCTGGCGAAGATTTTGTGCGATCTGCAGATTTATCCAGTTTCCTACTCAAAATACGGCAAGGTCTATCAGACTTCCGTGCTGGCAGGAGAGCTGGAATTAGGCATAGGGGTGGAATCGTCTGTCGGCGATGAGGAAATCAAGGAAACCCCGAGGGCGGGGTACCTGAAATGAATCGCCTGTCGGCGATGGGGAAATCAAGGAAACCCCGAGGGCGGGGTACCTGAATGGAATCGCCTGTCGGCGATGGATAAATCAAGGAAAGCGAGGGGCTAAGGCCATGTTTACAAGTATATTCAGTAGTGTGACAGGAACTTTGACAATCCAGGATATGCTGTTATGCACAATCGTATCTATTATTTTGGGATTTGTGATTTCTATTATTTATATGTATCAGGGAACTTATACGAAGAATTTTGCGGTGACGCTGGTATTGATGCCGGTCCTTGTGCAGCTTGTCATTATGCTGGTAAATGGAAATCTGGGAACCAGCGTGGCGGTGCTTGGCACATTTGGCCTGGTGCGTTTCCGCTCGGCGCCGGGGAGTGCGAGGGAGATTGCAGGGATATTCTTTGCGATGGCGATCGGGCTTGCGACTGGAACTGGTTATCTTACGTTTGCAGCGATCATGACAGTGATTATCGGGCTTTTGTTTCTTGTTTTGGGCAAGACTTCGTTTGGTGAGTCAAAATACAGTGAAAAGGATCTGCGGGTTACGATCGCTGAGAATCTGGATTATACGGAGATTTTTGAGGACATTTTTGAAAAGTATACGTCGCGCTGCATGCTGCAGCGTGTGAAGACGACAAATCTGGGGAGTATGTATGAGCTGGAGTATCATATCACACTCCGGGATGTAAAGCTTGAAAAGGAAATGATCGACGCCATCCGCTGCCGGAATGGAAATCTGACGATCATCTGCGGCAGACGGGCGACGAGCCAGGAAGAATTATAGGGGGCAGGATATGAAGAAGACAACCAATTTTATAAAATTACCATTGCTTGCAATGTGTTTGACAGTGATAACAGCAGGGTGCGAAAGCCAATGGCAGGAAGCAGAGACAGAGACGGTTTCGGCTTCATCTCAGGAGCACGCGGTAGTAAACACCGTGACGCTGACAGCGGGGAAATACAGCGCGGAGAAGCTGGATGATTCGTGGGATAAAGAGGAGTCGGTCTGGATTAAACTGGACGGCGACAGTATTTCCGCGGAGGGAAGGGGCGTTTCGGTGGATGGGACGACGGCGAAGATCAAGCGCGAGGGGACGTATGTCCTTGAAGGAAAGCTGGAAAACGGGCAGATTATTGTGGATGTGCCGGATTCCGGCGGGGAAAAGGCAGAAGTCAAGCTGGTCCTTAACAATGCAGAGATTACAAGCAGCAGTATCGCGCCTATTTATATTAAAAGTGGAAAGACGGTCATTACGCTTGCCGAGGATACGGAAAATATTGTGAGCGATGGGGTTGAATATGTATTGGAAAATGAGGACGGCGATGAGCCGGACGCAGCGATCTTCGCCAAGGATGACCTGACATTCAACGGTACAGGGAAGCTTCAGGTGACGGGAAATCACAATCATGCGATCCAGAGCAAGAATGACCTTAAATTTGTGACCGGGACGTACGACATATTATCCGCCGGGGACGGCATTGTGGGAAAAGACAGTGTGTCCGTGAAAAATGGGTATTTTACTATAGAAGCGGGAGGAGACGGAATCAAAGCGACAAATACGGAGGAAACGGACAAAGGCTATGTTATGATTGATAAAGGGGTGTTCGTGATTCACTCTGTCAACGATGGGATCCAGGCGGAAACGCTTCTAAGAATTAATGACGGGGACTTTGAGATTACTGCCGGGAGTGGAAGCGGAAGCGATATGCAGGAGGCAGCGCCGGAAGGCGTAGAGCCGCCGCAGGACGCAGGAGCACCGGAAGGTATGGAGCCGCCACAGAATGGGGAGATGCCGGAAGGTATGGAGCCGCCGCAGAATGGGGAAGCGCCGGAAGGTATGGAGCCGCCGCAGAATGGGGAGACACCGGAAGACGGCAGAGATAGATTCATGGAAAGAAGAGATGAGATGCGGGACGAGATGCCGCAAAGAAGCAGGCCGGCCGAATGGGGAAAGGTAGAGAGTAGCGATGAGCCTAGCGCAAAGGGGCTGAAATCTTATGTAGATCTTGTGGTGGCAGGCGGAGAGTTCCAGATCGATACGCGTGACGATGCGATTAACGGCAGGCAGAATGTAATGGTGGAGGACGGGACGCTTACCATCCGGACAGGAGACGACGGAATCCATTCGGATCAGACCTTGATTATAGACGGGGGGACGATCGATATCCAGAAGAGCTACGAGGGGATTGAAGGATTTGACATTACCATCAACGACGGGGATATCCGGGTCGTTTCCAGCGACGACGGTGTAAATGCGGCGGGAGAAGATGAAAGCCCGGAAACGGAGGAGGATGTTGAAGAGCCTTATCAAGATGAAAACCTTGGAAGGAATGAGTGGCAGAACCCGATGGCGGAAGAAGACCAAGGGGCTGTGCTCAGGATTAAAGGCGGCATATTGGATGTGAATGCCCAGGGAGACGGGATTGACGCCAACGGGGATGTATTTATGAGCGGCGGCGAGGTGACGGTACACGGGCCGGAGAACAATGCAAACGGCGCGCTGGACTTTGCTTCTAAGTTCCAGATAACAGGAGGGACGTTTATCGGAGCAGGAAGTTCAGGCATGGCGCAGAATCCGACGGAGGATTCGCAGCAACCGGTGATTGTGCAAAGCCTGCCTGAGGCGGTCGAGGCTGGTACGGTCATTACGGTCAAGGATGGCGACGGGGAGATTATCGTGTATTTCCGGACAGAGAAAAAGATGCAATGGTATGCAATATCGGCGCCAGAGCTAGTGAAAGGGAAGACGTATACGGTCCGCGTCGGGGAAGAAGAGACGGAAGTGACGCTCAGGAAAATGGTGACAGAGGTCATAACAGAGGAGCAGAAAGAAGCGGAAGAGGAGAAAAAGGAGGAGAAGAAAGAAGAAGAGAAAGGTGAAGAGAAAAAAGAGGAGGAGAAAAAGGAGGACGACAAGAAAGAGGGAGACGGCAAAGAGGGGGAACCGCAGCAGGAAGAACCGGAAATTCCGGAACAGGTATAATCCGTAGGTATAATTTACAAAGAATAATTTGTCAAAAAAGGTGTTTTTCAGAAAGCAGATATGATAGAATGATTCCAACCGATTTGGGGAATTACGGAAGGAAATGAAAAATACATGGCAAAAGGAAGAAAGCGGCTCTCAAAAAGAGAGTTTAGAAGGAGACAGCTGAAAAGACGTATCTATACGGCAATGATAGCAGGGGCCGTGATGATATTGCTTGTGGTCCTGCGTTTGAATTATAAAGAAGAAAAAGAGGAGAACAAGACGGAAGAAATTGTAGCCCCCATGGAGGAGACTGTGGAGAAAGACCCAGTGCAGGAGGCGCTTAAGACAGATCAATACGGAGCTGAGCTTGCGGCGCTGTACCAGAGTCGCCCGGAGGTGGAGCAGCTAATCCTGAACCGGCAGGATTACCCTGACTGGCTGGTAGAGTACCTAATCAAGCACTCCGAGGCTATGGAGTGGGTTCTGGGTTATCCGGAAGCGATGAAGAAGACAAAGGAAGAGAGAGATGGAGACGTATTGATGGGTGTGGATCTGAAATATTTTCAGGTGCGGAACCAGATTCCGTTCTATCTTCAGTGGGATCAGGGATGGGGGTATGCCGCGTATGGCAACGGCTTGATCGCGGTCGACGGATGCGGCCCGACCTGCCTTTCGATGGTGGCGACCGGGCTTATGGGGGATACCACGCTCACTCCAAAGAAGATAGCGGATTTCAGTGTGCAGGAGGGATATTATACGCAGGATAATGCGACGGACTGGAACCTCATGCAGGCCGGTGCTTCTAAGCTGGGACTCAAGGTGATACAAATGGATAGCTGGAGCCGGAGCGCGATATTGGAGCAGCTGCGCGCAGGCCATCCCCTGATCTGCAGTATGGGGCCGGGGGATTTCACGAGCCAGGGACATTTTATCGTGCTTGTCGGTCTGACGGAGGATGACAGTATTATTGTGAATGATCCGAACAGCCGTGTGAATAGCCGGAAGAAGTGGGATGCACAGACCCTTTTAGATCAGATGAAAGGGATGTGGGCGTATACAGTCGCCGAGTGACGGATTGTAACGGCGTGAACATACGTAGACAACAGAAACAACCGTAAGTAACGGAAAAGGCTACCTTCTACTGCCATGGAGGATAGCCGAAGTTTGCAAGAAGGTTTAGGAAATGGGAGTGTTTCGGCACTCCTATTTTTTTGCAGAAATAAGATGCCCATTTCTTGAATACCCATTTTTTTGGTGTTAGAATAGAATGGTAGAAGAAATATAAATGGAAGAGATGGACATTATATCCAACAGTGTAGTGGGCTGCTAAGAATCACAGTTTCAACCATACAGTTGGCATTATTTCTAGAAGAAGGGGCAAAGAAAAGTGGAGCATAAAAGAGTTGCAGAGATGTCTGCGGAAGAAAAAGTAGAGTACATGACAACGGAGCCGATTCCGCGTCTGGTGAGCCAGATGGCGGTGCCGACCATCATCAGTATGCTTGTGACATCCTTTTACAATATGGTGGATACCATGTTTGTCGGAAGACTCAACACACAGTCAACGGCAGCAGTCGGTGTGGTCTTCTCGGTCATGGCGATGATACAGGCCATGGGATTCTTTTTCGGCCATGGATCGGGGAATTACATATCCAGAAAGCTGGGGTCACAGGAATTCGAGGATGCGAAAAAGATGGCGGCGACCGGCTTTTTTTCTGCGTTCTTTGTCGGCGTGGTATTTGGCGTCGTGGGAATCATTTTCCTGCGCCCGTTGTCTTTGATGCTAGGATCTACGAAGACCATTCTGCCGTATACGATGAGCTACCTGCGGATTATTCTGGCGGGAACGCCGTTCATGATGTCTTCGCTTGTTATCAATAATCAGCTCCGGTTCCAGGGCTGTGCATCGTCAGCGATGTATGGGATCATAATAGGAGCTGTGCTGAATATTATTTTGGATCCTTTGCTAATATTTGTCTGTGATATGGGTGTGGCTGGGGCGGCCTTGGCTACCGTGATAAGCCAGATTGTCAGTTTCAGCATTTTGTTGTGGATTAGTATGCATGGCGGGAATTTTCGGATTTCTTTTAAAAATTTTACGCCGACATGGTATTATCTATATGGGATATTCCAGGGCGGTGTGCCGTCGCTTTGCAGACAAGGGCTGGGAAGTATCGCAACGATCTGTCTGAATACAGCGGCAGGGAATTTCGGCGGGGCTTACGCGGACGCGGCAATCGCGGCGATGGGCATCGTTTCCAGGGTATCCATGTTTGCAAATTCGGCGCTGATTGGTTTTGGGCAGGGATTCCAGCCCGTGTGCGGGACGAACTACGGCGCAGGAAAATACGGACGGGTGAAAGAAGCGTTTAGTTTCTGCGTGAAGGTGGCGTTCTGCGTGCTCGTTGTGATCTCGGCGGCTGGATTTCTCGGGGCGGAGACGGTAGTACATATATTCCGCGAAGATGTGGACGTGGTGCGGATCGGAAAGCTGGCGCTCAGGCTGCAGTGTATCGTGTTTCCTTTGAATGCATGGATCGTTATGTCCAATATGATGCTGCAGACCATTGGGGAATCATTGAAAGCTTCCATTCTGGCGGCTGCAAGGCAGGGGCTCTTCTTCCTGCCGCTTATCTTCCTTTTGCCGCAGTTTTTTGGACTTCTGGGAGTCCAGATGTGCCAGACTGTCTCGGATATCTGTACGATGACGTTGTCGGTTCCCATCAGTTTGAGTGTGCTGAAAAGGCTGAAAAGCTAAAAGCCCAGCGGACTTTGGGGTGGGAAAATCATGTTTTTCGCGAAATCCCCGACGTCCTTGACATTCTGGCGGTGTATAATGTAATATTAAATATGTGTACATTGGTACTGTAGAGAGGAAGCGGTATGGAAAAAATATTAATTGTTGACGACAGCGCGATGCAGGCCGCCACGTTAAAATCGATTTTAGATGAGGATTATGAGATTGTGGTCGCGCAGACGGCGGAAGAGAGTCTCAACTATATAAATGTTGAAGAGTTTTCATTGATTTTATTGGATGTAGTCATGCCGGGGATGGATGGATTTATGCTGCTGAAGAGGCTGCAGGAGGAGATCATTACCCGGAACGTTCCTGTGATTCTAATCACAAGCCTTTCTGATATAGAGCATGAGAAGAAAGGGTTCATGCTGGGCGCGGTCGACTATATCACAAAGCCCTTTCACCCGGCGATCGTGCAGGCAAGGGTTAATACGCATATCAAGCTGTACAGATACCGTAAGCAGGTTGAGCAGCAGTCGATGACCGACCAGTTGACAGGAATAGCGAACAGGAGGCAGTACGAACTGTACAGCCTTGCCAAATGGGAAGAAGTCGTCCGCCTGAAGATTCCGTTTTCGGTATGCATGTTTGATATTGATAATTTTAAAGTATATAATGATACGTTCGGGCATCCTGCCGGAGATAAGGTCATAACCACCGTGGCGGAAGTGCTTTCAAAGAGCCTTCGGAGAGCGACAGATTTTGTCGCTCGCTATGGCGGAGAGGAATTTGTTGCCATTATCGTAGGCGATGAAGCGAAAAAGGCGTTTGACTATGTGAAACAGATCGGGCACGAGCTGGAAGGGCTGCATATCCCCCATAATCCTTCTGTCAGGAAGTGGGTCACAATGAGCTGCGGTGGGGTTACTGTCATTCCCAAAAACACCGACCAATATCATACATATTTGAAGCTTGCGGACACCATGCTGTACGATGCGAAGCGGTATGGGAGAAACCGGGTTATTTGGTTTGGCGATGACATGAAACAATGGGTGTAGAGATAAAAGTAAAATTCAGACTTGACAAATTGTTTTGAACTCACTATAATATAAAGAGTCGAGTCACGCGGGTGTAGTTCAATGGTAGAACACCAGCCTTCCAAGCTGGATACGTGGGTTCGATTCCCATCACCCGCTTAGGAATACCAGAATCTTTGTTATCAAGGGTTCTGGTATTTTTTTGTCATTTTCTTTTTTGCTATTTTGATAAAACGATTTACTAAACGTGAAAATAGACAAAAATAGAATAGAAAGTTTGGCGAAAATTACAATAAAATTTCTCTATTTTGTTAGAATTAACAAAAAATAGAATAGATTTATAGGCAATAATTTACTATTGACAGCATATAAAAACTAAAGTATCATGGATGTATAAAAAGTGGAAAAACGATTTACCAAACGAATTTCCAAGGAAAAGAAGAAAAAAGGAGGAACATTTATGAAAAACAGATTCAGAAGAATTATGGCGGCGGGATTGGCTGCAGCGATGGCAATTTCTCTGCTGGCAGGGTGCAAAGACACGTCTGATTCGGCGGGAGAAGACAAGAAAGAGGAAAAGACAGAAGCGAACGAAGGTGGAAGCGGGGATTCTTCTGATAAGTTAAAGATCGCGTTTGTTCCGCAGCTCATTGGTATTCCGTATTTTACAGCAATGGAAGAGGGCGGAAAAAAGGCGGCGGAGGATCTGGGAGTAGAATTTCTTTATACCGGTGCAACGCAGGCGAGCGCGGCGGAGCAGGTAAAGATCATGGACAGTTTGATTAAGCAGGGGGTAGATGCGATTTCCCTCTCTGTGCTGGACAGCTCTTCCACCAATCCGTATATTGAAAAAGCGCAGGAAGCAGGGATTCCGGTGTACACAAGCGATTCAGACGCTCCAGACAGCACGCGGGAATTTTATGTAGCGCAGGCTCTTGATGAGGATCTGGGAAGAACGCTTATGGATCGCCTGGCAGCTCAGATCGATGGGAAGGGACAGATCGGCATTGTTTCCGGCGAGTCAACAGCGACGAACTTAAATACCTGGATTTCCTTTATGGAAGAACAGCAGAAAGAAAAGTATCCGGATATTGAAATTGTAGATATTCGGTATACACAGGGAGGAAGCAGCGAGCAGGCGTTGAAGCAGGCACAGGAATTGATGACTCGGTACCCGGATCTAAAAGGTCTGGTTGCGGTCGCTTCCTCTACAATTCCAGGAGTTGCCCAGGCAGTCCAGCAGGAAGGAAAAGCCGGACAGGTGAAAGTGATTGGCTACGGTTCTCCGGCGACAGTGAAACCGTTCATGGACGAGGGCGTTATGGAAGAGTCCATCCTCTGGGATGCCTACGAGTTAGGATATCTGACGGTATGGGCAGGAAAGATGGCGGCAGAAGGAAAAGAATTTGAAGAGGTAAATGAAATAGAAGGGATCTCGAATCCGGTAAAATGGGATGCAGAGAAAAAGATTCTACTTTTAGGAGAGCCTCTAATTATCAACAAAGATAATGTAGATGATTTTAATTTCTAAAAGCCAGGCTTTAAAAAAGTGAAAAAGGGCCATATGTTCAATGGCTTAGGAAAGACATTGGGCATACGGTCCTTTTCTATAGCATATTGCTGACGCAGCCCGCCGCAGGCGGTGAATCCTGCAGGGCGGGATTTGGAGGCAGGATTCTATTATAGAAAGGAGAGCGGATTTTGTCAGAAGAGATTATTTTGAAAGCGGAGTCGATCAGTAAATCCTTTGGCGGAGTAAAAGCGCTGCAGAACGTTAGTTTTGAACTAAAAAGAGGAGAAGTACTGTCTGTGATCGGCGAGAATGGTGCCGGAAAATCTACTTTGATGAAAATTATCGCCGGCGCTTTGAAAGACGATAAAGGAGAGATTTATTTCGAGGGAGAAAAATTGTCCTTGAAATCCCCCTTGGACGCGGTAAAGAAGGGAATCTCCATCGTTTATCAGGAACCAAATATTTTCGCGGATATGTCGGTTCTTGAGAATATTTTCATGGGAAACGAGGTCGTAAGCAGAAATAAAACGATTCAGTGGACGAAGATGTATGAGGAGGCTGTGACGGCCCTTGCGTTGGTAGGACTGTCCGGCGACATCCTGCATTTCACAATGAGTGAATTGTCGATCGGGAATCAACAGCTCGTATTGATCGCTCGCGGAATCTATAAGAAGTGCAAGGTGCTAATCCTGGACGAACCCACGTCCATCCTTAGCCACAATGAGTCGGAAAAGTTATTTGAAATTATTGCGGACCTAAAGAGCCGCGGAGTCAGTATCATGTATATCAGCCACAGGATACCGGAGATCCTGAGGATTTCGGATCACATCATCATTCTCCGGGACGGGTGTCTTACCGGGTCGGCGATGCCCAAAGAGGCGACGGAGGAATCCATCATTACCGCTATGTCCGGCAGAAGTATCAATATGAGTGTCTATGAAGAGAGGAAGCAGGGAGATAAGGACATCCTTGAAGCAAAAAATCTGACGTATGGCACAACTTTTCAGGATATTACCTTTGGAGTAAAACCAGGACAGATCTTAGGGATGTACGGACTGGTGGGAGCCGGGCGTTCGGAGATTGCGCGGGCTATTTTCGGGGAAACGAACGCGCAGAGCGGCCAGGTCATCTTTGAAGGCGAGGATATCACGCATATGGGAATCAATCAGGCCATAGAGAAACGGATTTTCTATGTCCCTGAGGACCGGGGAGCACAGGGGCTCTTTGATATCCACCCGGTCCGCGATAACATGAGTGTTTCCTTCTTGGACGGTCTGGCGAATCGATTTGGAATCATCAACAAGAAAAAGGAGAATCAGCTCGTTCAGGAGAATATTGAGAAGTACAGCATTAAAACGCCGAACCAGGACATCAGTGTAAATAGCTTAAGCGGCGGCGGACAGCAGAAAGTACTGATTTGCAGGTGGCTTCTGGAAAAGCCGAAGGTACTGATCCTGGATGAACCAACCAGAGGAATCGACGTTATGACAAAGGCGGAGATCCACAAGTATGTGATGGAGCTTGCGAAAGAAGGCGTGGCGGTAATCGTAATTTCATCCGATTTGCCGGAAGTTATGGAACTGAGCGACGAGATTATTACTTTATATAAAGGAAGAATCACCGCGAGGTTTGACCGGGAACATGTAACAGAAGAAGATATTCTGAAAAATGCGTTGAATTTGAAGGAAGAACAGGAGGAGAGGGTATGAGCAGAAAGGAAAAGGTATATTCCTGGATTGAGGAGAATCAAGACGAGGTAGTCGGCCTGCTTCAGAAGTTGATTCGCGAGCCGAGTGTAACGCCCTATTTTGACGAAGAAGAGCAGTATGTCGGCGAAGGAAGGGCGCAGGCTGTCCTAAAAGAGTATTTGGAAGATATGGGTATGGAAACCGAGTATTGCTATCCGGACGCAGAGAAATTGGCGGAGTATGAAGGAAAAGCAGGATATTATGCGGACCATACGTTTGAAGGCAGGCCGGATTTGTTCGGAAAGCTAAAAGGGACTGGCGGCGGGAAATCGATCATGCTGTCCGGCCACATGGATGTGGTGCAAAGAGGAAGCAAATGGACGAAGGATCCGTTCGGGGGAGAAAAGGTTGGAGATCGGGTCTATGGGCGCGGCACAGTGGATATGAAGGGTGGTATCGCGGCCATGACCGCGGCGCTTAAGGCGATAAAGGAGAGCGGATTCCGGTTAAAGGGCGATGCCATGATCGGGACGGTCGTGGATGAGGAAGCAGGAGGAATGGGAACCTTGGCGTTGGTGGCGGAAGGATACCGTGCGGATGGGTGCCTGATTACGGAACCGACGCATTTGAAGATCGCGCCGCTTTGCAGAGGAATTCTTTGGGGAAAACTCATCATTGAAGGACGGGCCGGACATATTGAGCTAAAGCAGGGCGATTTCCGCACCGGCGGGGCGGTAGACGCGATAGATAAAGCTTCGCTGTATTTGGAGCATTTTCGGCGTTTGAATAAAGAGTGGTCTGTGACAAAAGAGCATAAATATTTGCCGATTCCTTGCCAGATTCATGTCGCTGAGTTTCATGCGGGCGAATATCCGACGACGTTTGCGAACCATGCGGAGCTGACCTTTGACGCACAGTATCTTCCGGCGGAGAAGGACGAGAACGGCCTAGGGTCCAAGGTGAAGAAAGAGATCGAAGATTTTGTGAGGACCGTAGCGATGACGGATCCGTGGCTTCAGGATCACGTGCCAAAGATTGAGTGGCTGATCGATGCGGACTGCGGAGAAACGCTCGATAACCAGCCGTTTTTCCAGACGGTAAGGGATAGCGCCAGGGAGGTGAATCCTGAGTCTGAGGTAGAAGGAATCTGCTGTCATACGGACATGGGATGGTTCTGCAACGTAGGGATGCCGACCCTCAATATCGGACCTGGCGATCCGCGTCTTGCCCACCAGGCAGACGAATTTGTGGAAATTGAAGAACTTGTGACCTGTACGAAGATGATCGCTTCGATCCTAATGGATTGGTGTGAGGCAGAGGAAGCGTAGGAAATGGAGGGAACTCTGGATGTTGAAGAAATATGTGCCGAAACCAGGGCGCAGAGAGTATGTGACTTTTTTGCTCCTGGTTATCGAAATCATTTTGTTTGGAATTCTTGCACCCAATTTTCTGACGGTAGATAACCTGATCCGGGTAATCCAGAATAACGCGGAGATTGCGATGGTGAGTATCGGTATGACGATCGTCATGCTGCTTGGAGGAATCGACTTATCGGTAGGATCCGTTATGGGCGTGATTGCGATCGTAATCGGCTATATGCTGCAGGCGGATATAAATATTTTCCTGATTATCATAGCGGCGATAGTGATCGGCGTGGGGGTAGGCTTCCTGAATGGTTTCCTGATTGCGAAGTTTGATATTCCAGATATGATCGTTACAATCGCAACGATGAACATCTGGAAGGCAGTGATCTTTGCCCTCTTAGGAGGAAAATGGCTGACCGGCCTGAATCCGGGATATGCGGTGATTACCCGAGCGAAAGTGCTTGGAATTCCATTACTTTTGATTCTGATTATTATCATTTATGCGATATTCTACTATTTTTTGATGTATCGGCGGTTCGGACGCCATATCTATGCCACGGGCTGTAATCCGCAGGCGGCGAACTTAAGCGGAATTAATGTGAAACGGGTCAAACTGGTCTCTTACTGTATTTCCGGCGGAATCGCGGCGATTGCGGCCATGTTGTATATCGCGCGAATGGGAAGCGTGGAGATGACGATCGGAAGCGACTTGGCGATCGCCTGCATTGCCGCGGTTACGATCGGAGGGACCGGCGCTAAGGGAAACGGAAAGCGGGGAAGTGTGATCGGAACGCTGGCCGGCGTACTTTTCATCGCGTTTCTGAAAAACGGGATTGTGATTTTAGGTATCCCTTCGTTGCTTGAAAACTGTTTTATTGGTCTTTTGATCGTTCTATCGGTATTGTTTGATGCTTTGACGGCGGGGAAGACGTCAAAAAAGAGTAAGACGAAGGGGGTGGCGTAAATGAAAAAGATTGCTTTTTCTATTGCGAAGAGCAGAACGAAATTCCTGCTTTTGCTGTTTATTGTTGAGTTAGTCATTCTATCGTTAATCAGTCCCTATTTTTTCAGTATTAATAATCTGGTGCAGGTGACACAATTTGGGGCGGCCCTCACGTTATTGTCCCTGGGCGAGTCTCTTGTCATGATCGCGGGCAGAGACGGGATTGATATCTCGATCGGTTCTGCAATGAGTTTATCGGGCGTGCTTTTTGGTCTGGCGGTGATGAATGGATGCAGCATTTTAACGGCGACAGTTCTTACTCTGCTTGGAGGGATTCTCCTGGGAATGGTAAACGGGCTTTTGGTAGCTGCGGCGAGAGTACCTGCCCTGATCGCTACACTGGGAACGCAGTATATCTATGGATCGCTGGCGTTATATTTGACCGGCGGCATCCCGATCAGCGGATTTCCGGATGGGTTTAAGGCGCTGTCTTTGGAAAGCACGTTTGGGATTCCCAACCAGATATTGTTCGTCGTAGTTCCGGTCACGATCTTGGTATTCATTTTAGTGTATAAGATGAAATTCGGGCGCCGGGTGTACCTGCTGGGAACGAATCCGGAGGCTGCGAAATATACCGGAATCCGGGAGAGGCGGATCCGGATGTGTGTCTACATGCTTGCCGGGCTTCTGGCTGCGATCAGCGCCATCATCAATAATTCCTGGCTTATGACCGCGCGGGCGGACGCTGGCAGCGGGATGGAAATGCAGGCGATCACGGTGGCGGTTCTTGGGGGAATCGGAGTAGCGGGCGGCGTAGGACACCTAGGAGGCGTTCTGATCGGGGTGATTATTATTACGATGATGAACTCCGGGCTTCAGATCGCAAATGTGAACTCGATCTGGCAGCTTGCGACGCTTGGTTTTATATTGATTATCGCAATTATTCTGAACCATATGATGGAACGGTTTGTGGCGAATGTTGAGAAAAGCAGGAAGTAAAGAAAAGCAGGAAATAAAAAGGAGACGAAAAATGAGTAAGAAAGTTTTATTGGCAGGAGAATCGTGGATGAGCTATACCACGCATGTAAAAGGATTTGACAGTTTTTATACTTCTGTGTACGAGACAGGGGAAAAGTGGCTGGTCGCGGCGCTGGAAAAACATGGATATGAGGTGACATTTCTTCCAAACCATCTGGCGCCGGAGAAGTTTCCGTTTACCATGGAAGAATTAGAGGCATATGACGTAGTGATTTTGTCGGATATTGGGGCAAATACGCTTCTGCTTCCGCCGCCGACGTTTACACGCAGTATAAAGATGCCGAACCGGGCGAAATTAATCCGGGATTATGTCTTAAACGGCGGAGGCCTTCTGATGATCGGCGGATACTTAACGTTTTCGGGCGTGGATGCGAAAGGAAAGTGGCACGATACGGCAGTGCAGGAGGTTCTTCCGGTGGAGGTGCTCTCGGTGGACGACAGGATGGAGCACTGTGAAGGAGTCAGGCCAGTGACGGTGAAAGAACATGAGGCGCTGAAAGACATATCCGGCGAATGGCCGGAGGTGCTGGGCTACAATAAAACCGTCGCAAAGCCGGAGGCAGATGTGGCGGCGACGGTAGAAGGCGATCCGTTTATTGCTTTTGGAAAATATGGAAAAGGAAAAAGCGCTGTGTTTACAACAGACTGCGCACCGCACTGGGCGCCGCCTGCGTTTTGCGAGTGGGAATCCTACGATAAGATATGGAAAGGAATCGTGGGATGGCTTACCTCAGAGAAATAAATGAAATGTAGCAAAAGAAAATTGCGTCTGCGGTCTCAGGTGGTGGCCGCAGACGTTTTGGGATAGTTAGAAATCGATAGGGAGAAAAGTATGAAGTATGATGCGGAACGTTTTTTAAAAGAAGTTCTTAGTATTCCGAGTGTGAATGGAGTGGACGGGGAAAGGAATTTGGCGGTGTTTCTGCGTAATTTTCTGCAGGAATGTGGATTGCAGGTTATTTTACAGGAGATTGACAAAAAGCATGCAAACATCATCGCAGTTTTGGAGGGGGAGACCAAGGAGACTGTGGTTTGGAACGGTCATTTAGATACGGTTCCTTATGGAAATCCGGCGCAGTGGGATACGGATCCGGCAGTACCGGTAAAAAAGAACGGATGCTATTATGTCAGGGGCGCCAGCGATATGAAAAGCGGGACGGCGGCCATGGTATGGACTCTGGCATATATGAAAGAGAAGGAGAGGATACCGAAGCAGACCATCTATTTCTGCGGAACCTGCGACGAGGAAAAGGATGGTCTTGGGGCAAAATATCTTCTGGAGAGCGGAGTGCTGGGGAAGCCTTCTCTGTTTCTGATCGGAGAACCGACGAGCCTGCGGCCGGGAGTGGCACAAAAAGGATGCGTGTGGCTGAAACTAAAAATCCATGGGAAGACAAGCCACGGCGCGTATCCTGCGGAGGGCGTGAACGCGATTGAATACGGGATGCGAATCTTTTTGAGGCTGAAGGAAAAACTGGAAAAGGAAACGCATGAAATTCTGGAAAGGCCCACGGTTCAGATGTCAATGGCAAAGGGGGGGATCGTGCCGAATATGACGCCGGATGAAGCAGAAATCATGCTGGATGTCCGCTTGATCCCAGGAATCACCACAGGGCAGTTCCTTGTCTGGCTTCAGGAGCTTATCACGGAATACACGGAAAAGACAAACGGAGATTTAGCCGTAGAGTTCCATGTACAAAACGACAGGATGGCGATCGAGATACCAAAGGAGAATGCGTGGGCCAGGAAACTGGACTGGGAACTTAGTGTAAAGGAACTTCCATATAATCATGTAGGAATCAATTACTTTACGGACGCTTCGATTTTCGTGAAGGAGACGCCGGAAATCCCGGTCTTATTATTTGGTCCCGGGGAGCCGCAGATGGCGCATAAACCGAACGAGTACGTGGAAGTACAAAAGTATCTGGAGTATATTGATGTTTTGAAGAAGCTGTTTTAATCATAGAACAAGCTGGCGAAAAACGGCTGCCCGTGGTATACTTGGTGAAAGGTCTATGAGCTTGTTTGGAATGTGTCAAAAAACAACAAAGCGAGGTTTCAAAGTTGAGAACGACAATTAAGGATATTGCCAATTATACAGGCTTCTCTGTTACCACCATTTCCCTGGTATTAAATCATAAGGCAAAAAAGATTCCGAAAAGCACGCAGGATGCGATCATGGAGGCAGTGGAGAAGCTGGATTATCATCCAAATCAGCTTGCGGTAGGCTTAGTAAAAAAAAGAACGCAGACGATCGGCCTCATCATATCAGATGTAAGCAATGTGTTTTTTTCCGCTCTTGCGAAAGGAGTGGAGGATGCATGCCGCAGGAAAGGGTGGAATCTAATCCTTTGTAATACGAATGATAAGCATGAACGGGATCTGGCCTATATTCAGATCCTGGTAGATAAAGGGGTGGATGGGATCCTGTTCTGTATGGCGCGGGACAGTGATAAGAAGAAGGCAAACGAGAGCATCCATCTTCTTGAGAGGTTGAAAGTCCCGTTTGTCATGATTGATCGTTATTTGGAAGAGGCGGAATGCAGTTCTGTGATTGTAAACCACAAGCAGGGAGGCTATACGGCGACGAAGTATCTGTTGGAGAGAGGACACCGGCGGATTGGCTGCGTGACCGGGCCGTTAGCGCTTGAAGATTCTAAGGAACGGCTGATCGGCTATCGAAAGGCGCTTGAGGAATACAAGATTCCCTATGAGGAGAGCTTGATTTACGAGGGAGATTACGACTGGGAGAGCGGTGTAAAAGCTGTAGAATATTTTTTCTCAAAAAAAACAGGGATCAGCGCTGTGTTTGCATTTAACGACATGTCGGCGTACGGAACCTACAATGGACTAAAGCAGAAGAAGATTTCTGTGCCGGGACACATCTCGCTCATTGGATACGATGATATTTTTTTCTCGGAAATTTTGGATGTGCCGCTCACTACGGTCAGACAGCCGGTGTATGATATGGGGGTGGAAGGGGTAAAGCTGCTCTTAGAGGAGGTAGACAGCGGGGTGCATACGAAAAAATGCATTACATTCCAGCCGACGCTTACGGTACGTTCCAGCGTTGCGAATATAGAGGAGGAATAGATGGAAAATCTGAAAAAGGGAAAGGTAAAAAATTATATATGGATTCTTCCGTTGATTTCCGGCATTTGCTGGGGCGGCGCCGGAATTTTCGTGCGGACGCTGACCGCGGAAGGCTTGGACAATCTTACGATCATTTTTTTTCGTATGCTTTTTGCAAGTACAATCCTGGTAGTCGTGATTTTAAGGAAGGATCCGTTGCTCTTAAAGATTCGCGTGCAGGATATGGGACTTTTTGCGGTAAACGCTCTGTTTGGTCTGACGCTGATGAATGCCTTGTATAACGTCGCGATTTCAGAAGGGTCGCTGGCTTTGGCGGCCGTACTTCTGGCGCTGTCTCCGGTATTTGTCCTTCTGTCCGCGGCGCTTGTCCTCCATGAGAAACCGACTGCCCGCAAGATCGGCTGTGTGGTGTTGGCGCTTGCGGGATGCGTCCTGGTAAGCGGTATTTTAGAAGGAGGAGGAGCGGTAAGCTCTGTGAAGGGAATTGTGTGCGGCCTGCTTTCGGCGGTATCCTATGCGTGTTATGGGATTGTAAGCAAGAGAATCGCTGTAAAACAATACCATTTCCTGACTGTCACACTGTATACATCTTTATTTTCCGCTTTGTCTATGCTGCCTTTTGCCAAATTCGGATCCGCGGTCAAAATCATGGCGGACGGCAGCTCCAGCGCGCTCATAGTCTTGATTCTGCACGCGCTTCTGACTTCCGTCATTCCGTACGCCATGTATTCGTTATCCATGGAATACCTGGAAGCCGGAAAGGTGGCTATTTTGGTGTCTACCGAACCAGCCTCGGCCATGGTGATCGGAATTTTCTTCTATAGAGAGACTCCGACGGTCCTTTCCGTGCTGGGGCTTTGCTGTAATATCATAGCGATTGTCCTTTTGAATCTCCCGGAGCGGAGGAAGCCAGATGAGTCTTTCACGCTAACGTAATCAGAATATCATTATTCGCTTTTCCGGCGGCTTCAAATACCTGCATGATTTCCTGGAAATATTCATTGTCATTCTTACTGTGGAATACCTCGATGTGGGTATCCTGCATATCGTTCAGGCAGTCTTGCAGCGTGTTCAGATTGTTCTGGTATCGGTCTGAAAGATTCAACTTTTCTTTGAGGTACGCGTGCGCGTGTTCCGGTTCATCCATACAAAGTCCGTTCAAAATAATAGATTTCACAAAAAAGACCTCCTATTGATATTCATCGCCGAATAGGCGACCTAAGTTATAGTATCCCGCATGTACCTGTATTAAGGAACGTGAGGGTCGTCTATTTATTACTATGTCCAACCACTGGGAAAATATACCGGTTTTTAGAAAAATTCAGGGAGGTCAACGATGCTCTTTTATATATTCTCATAGTACCGCAGATTTTTTGTTTTTCCTTTTTTAATCAGTACCCCTTCATCGGTCAACTCCCTCAAAAGTAAGATTGCTGTAGATTGGGACACACCAAGCGCCGTTTCTACATCGTTGCGGACGATAGAACCTTTACTGTGGCACAGTTTAAGGACAGTATTCATTCGTTCTTCTTTTTTTGTCAAACTAGTAGAGCCGCCTGTTATAGAGTTATTCGGAGCCTTTTGTTTTTCTGCATGGAAGTTGGTATTAGGAAGCGTAATTTTAAAAGCGTTACCTGTTGTTTCGATCATGGGTTGAATAGCATAATCACTGTAACATTCTTTAATTTTAAGAATTCCTGTACCATACGCTTCAATCAGCCGTAGACGGTAGAATATATTCGCTAAATACTGATTGCGCAATGCAGACACACCCAGCATCACGTCATCCAATGCAATGCCTTTCACCAGGCCGCCGACTGTTACAAATTCTATTCGGTTTTCAAAAATACTGATAAGTGTAGCGGCACTGAAAGAATAGTCCCGATGGACGATCGCATTCAGTAGTGCCTCACGGATTGCCTCCGGCGGATAATCCCGCATATCTAACCGGTCCAATCCAGAGAATTCTGCACGGGTACGATTATAACGATCAATATAGCTGAAAGCTTCCTCCAACTGCTCCAGGAGGGAACCGGACAATTCTTGGCGATCCTTGAATACGAATTTCTTACTCCCCTCAAAAACAGCCAGTTTTATCATGTGTGTACACTGCTCAGATAACAGAAACGCCAGATTCGTATACGTATCATCCTCTCCAATTAGGTGAAGCGTATGCATCTGGGCTTTTCCAAACTCTACTTTCCGCTTTTTAAAGAAGTCCGCCGTCTTATTAAAAGTAAGATTCTGGTCGAGAGAACGGGCTGTCTCATAACTATCGCCACTGGTTTCCTTAATCATATTCAGGATAGCGGCATCTGTTGCTGGAACTGTCGACGCTCCCTGGCGAACATAAACACCCTCCGGCCGGATTCCTTTTCCACGCAGATAATACGGCCTTGCTGTTCCACGCTGGACAGTTATACACACAATGGACTTTTCGTCCATGACATCATTACGACATTCCACAAACATTGTAATATCTGGACGTACAGTATCTCTAATTGCATTGATTACGCGCAACATAGTGCCGTCAACATTGTCAATGCCATAAACTTTTCCATCATCGTCTACTCCGATATAAAGCGTACCGCCGTCACAGTTTGCAAAGGCAACAATCGTGTTTTTGATGTCTTCAACATATTCTCTCTTGAATTCAGTCGTTTTGTTTTCTACGAACATAGAGTATCCTCCAACTAATTCAAATTATATTCTAATCTAACAATTATTATAATCATTTTCCTGATTTTTACAAGTAGAATTTGTTTTTTTGAGAAAGCAGACGAATGTACTGTCTAAACTTAATACAGTTAGTACATTCACCTTTTTTATGAATATATTCTTTACCGCGGAAATTCAAGACACAAAATGATTTACAAGTGTTTTGGGGCATGATAAGATAAAAGAATAACTCAAATCGCCTAATCGGCGATGAAATTTAAGGTGGGAAAACCCCACATGCAGGGCATGCGGGGTACCGTAACTTAAGATTGCCTAATCGGCGATGAAATTTAAGGTGGGAAAACCCCACATGCAGGGCATGCGGGGTACCGTAACTCAATCGCCTAATCGGCGATGAAATTTAATATGTAAGGAGTGTGTGGAAGATGGATTTGATTACAGTCAGACAATTATACAAGAACAGGGAAGCGTATTTGAATAAGGAGATTACTATCGGGGGATGGGTCCGCAGTATCCGGGACTCCAAGGCCTTTGGGTTTATCGTTGTAAACGACGGTTCCTTTTTTGAGCCGCTCCAGGTGGTTTACCATGATACGATGCCGAATTTTGCGGAGATTTCCAAACTTAACGTAGGGGCGGCGATCATTGTGCGCGGCACGTTGGTGGCGACGCCGCAGGCAAAGCAGCCGTTTGAGATTCAGGCCGAGGAGATCGCGGTTGAGGGAGCGTCTGCTCCAGAGTATCCGCTCCAGAAAAAACGGCATAGTTTTGAATATTTGCGGACGATCGCGCATCTGCGCCCCAGGACCAACACATTCCAGGCTGTGTTCCGGGTGCGCTCTCTTACCGCATATGCGATTCACAAGTTTTTCCAGGACAGAGGGTTCGTGTATGTGCATACGCCGCTCATTACAGGAAGCGACTGTGAGGGCGCGGGCGAGATGTTCCGGGTGACGACTCTGGATATGGAGAATGTGCCGAAGAATCCTGACGGGACGGTGGACTACACACAGGACTTCTTTGACAAGGAGACCAGCCTTACGGTAAGTGGGCAGCTGAATGGTGAGGCTTATGCACAGGCGTTTCGGGATATCTACACGTTCGGACCTACGTTCCGGGCGGAGAACTCCAACACGACCCGTCATTCGGCAGAGTTCTGGATGATCGAGCCGGAGATGGCGTTTGCAGATTTAGAGGATAATATGGATGTTGCGGAGAGTATGCTGAAATATATTATCCGCTATGTGATGGAGCATGCGCCGGAGGAGATGAATTTCTTCAATTCTTTTGTTGATAAAGGACTTCTTGACCGTCTGAATCATGTGGCGAGTTCAGATTTTGCGCGGGTGACTTACACGGAGGCTGTTGAGATTCTGGAAAAGAACAATGATCATTTTGAGTACAAGGTTTCCTGGGGTACGGATCTTCAGACAGAGCATGAAAGATACCTGACGGAGCAGGTGTACAAGCGCCCGGTCTTTGTGACAGATTATCCGAAGGAGATCAAGGCGTTTTATATGAAACAAAACGATGACGGACGAACAGTAGCGGCGGTAGATTGCCTGGTGCCGGGAATCGGGGAGATCATCGGAGGAAGCCAGAGGGAAGACGACTATGAGAAACTCCTGGGACGGATGAAGGAATTGGGATTGAAGGAAGAGGACTACGGCTTCTACCTTGATCTGCGTAAATACGGTTCAACCAGACATGCAGGTTTTGGGCTGGGCTTTGAGCGATGCATTATGTATTTAACCGGAATGTCGAACATCCGAGACGTGATTCCGTTCCCACGGACAGTGAGCAACTGCGAATTGTAGAAATCAGCGCATCGCCGCTGAGAACGGGAGATACAAAGGAGACGGGATATGAATATATTGATTGTAGACGACGAGCGGGAAATTGCAGATATCGTGGAATTGTATCTCCAGAATGAATATCGGATTTTCAAATTCTATACAGGCGAGGAAGCGCTTGCCTGTATAGAAAATACAAAGATCGACCTTGCGATTCTGGACGTAATGCTCCCCGATGTCGACGGGTTTGCGATTCTGCGGAAGATCCGGGAGAAATATACCTTCCCCGTTATTATGTTAACGGCGAAGACCGAGTATCTGGACAAGATCACAGGGCTTACCATGGGGGCGGACGATTACATTCCAAAGCCCTTTAATCCGTTGGAGCTTGTAGCCAGGGTAAAGGCGCAGCTCCGCCGTTATACCCAGTATAATGATCATACTAAGGAGCAGGGGGATATCATTGACTTTGGGGGACTGTTTTTGAATAAAGAGTCCCACGAATGCGTCTATAACGAGAAGTCCCTGACGCTTACGCCGATTGAGTTCGACATTCTGTGGATGCTCTGCGAGAACCGGGGCAAAGTCGTCAGTTCGGAGCGTTTATTCGAGTCTGTCTGGAATGAAAACTACTATAAGAACAGCAACAATACTGTGATGGTACATATCCGGCACCTGCGGGAAAAGATGAGCGGGCCGACCGGGAAATCGGATCTGATTAAGACCGTATGGGGAGTTGGGTATAAAATTGAAGAATAATTACCGAAAATTGAAATTAAGTATTCTGCTTCAGACGGTATTTGTCACCGCCCTTACCGTGCTGGTGGGCGGCGTCATTTTAGAATATGTGATTGACGGCGTGTATAATGACAGTTTTGCCAATATATTTGTGAAGGCTATGCTGGACTTAAATGTCAGCGAGGAGACCGCAATAAACCTATATTGGAGACTGATCGGGGATAACAAGGTATTTTTCATGATTCTTGGATTCCTGGCATTATTCTCGCTGTTTTTTTATGTCGCGCTCTCCAAGATGACGAAATATTTAGATCAGGTGGGGGACGGCATCGAAAATATTCTTTCAGATTCTACAGAGCCGATCAAGCTCATCACGGAGCTAAAGCCTCTGGAAATCCGGCTGAACGAGATTAAGGCTACTTTAAAACGGCAGGAGAAGGAGGCACAGGAGAACGAGCAGAAAAAGAACGATCTGGTGCTTTTTCTCGCCCATGACCTAAAAACGCCCTTGACTTCCGTGGTGGCATATTTAAGTATGCTGGACGCTTATCCGGAGATGCCGACAAAGGAGAGGGCGCGTTATACACATATTTCATTGGAGAAAGCGACCCGTTTAGGAGAGCTAATCAGCGAATTTTTTGAAATTACCCGGTTTAACCTCCATGACATTGTGTTGGAGATGGCGGAGCTGAACCTAACGATGATGTTGGAGCAGATTGCGGACGAACTGTACGGTGTATTGCAGGAAAAGCATCTGACCTGCCAAGTCAAGGCAGAGGACGATCTGGTGATCGAAGGGGACGCGGATAAGCTGGCGAGGGTATTTGACAACATCCTTCGGAACGCAATCGTATACTGCAGCGAAGGGTCGGAACTCCTTATTACGGCGCATAGGCTGAATGCAAGCGTGGAAATTATATTTGAAAATGAGGGACACACGATTTCACCGGAAAACTTGGACAAAATATTTGATAAATTTTACAGGGCGGACGCGGCCCGTTCCAGCAGCACCGGAGGCGCGGGGCTGGGGCTGGCGATTGCCAAGGAGATCGTGGAGCTGCACGGGGGAGACATTATGGCGGAAAGCGAGGAGGGAAAGACACGGTTTGTCGTGACGCTGGGAAAGGGGAGAAAAAGGATGAAGTTCATGCACATGGCAGACGTGCATCTGGGGGCAAACCCGGACGCAGGAAAGGCATACAGCGCAAACCGAGGCGCGGAACTGTGGGATAGCTTTGAGCGGGCGCTAAAGGTGTGTGAAGAAGAGCAAGTGGACCTGCTTTTGATTGCAGGAGATTTGTTTCATCGCCAGCCGCTCCTTCGAGAACTGAAAGATGTGGATTATCTGTTCCAAGGAATGAGCCATACAAGGGTCGTGTTCATTGTGGGAAATCATGATTATCTGAAACCGTCTTCCTATTACCGAGAATTTCCCTGGAGCAAGAATGTGTATCCGCTTTTGAGTACAGAGCTTGCGTTCGTCGAATTTCCGGCTTTAGGAGTGTGTGTGTATGGGTTTAGTTACGGGAGGAGGGAGATCACAGAACGGCTATACGATGCCGCTTATCCGAAGGGGAACCAGGCCATCGAGATCCTTCTGGCCCATGGGGGCGATGAAAAACATATCCCTATGAACCGGGAGAAGCTTTTGGCGTTGGGATATGATTATATTGCTCTGGGGCATATTCACCGCCCAACCACGATTGAGGATAATCGGATTTGCTATTCCGGATCTCTGGAGCCTACGGATAAGAACGATACAGGGCGCCACGGCTATATTATGGGGACAATCGAGAAAGGGAAGGTGAAGACCGAGTTTGTAACTTTTGCAGTGCGGGAATACATCCATATGAATGTGGCGGTAGAGAAAGAGATGGCGAACCGCGCAGTGCGCGGGCGTGTGGCAGAAATGGTGAAAGCAAAAGGGATACAGAATATTTATAAGATCCTATTGACGGGCTTTCGGCAGCCGGAAGTCTTGATCGACACAGAAAATATGGATCAATACGGAAATATACTGGAAATTGTGGATGCGACAGAGCCGGCTTATGATTTCGATCAGATTCAGAGGCAGAACAGGGACAATCTGTTGGGAAAATATATAGAGCGTTTTGCGGACAGCGTTGAGGGGAGCATTGAGTACGAAGCGCTATTTGAAGGAGTGCGCGCACTTCTGGATACGAAAAGGGGTTAAGAATGAAGATCAATTCGCTGGAACTAGAGAATTTCGGTAGATTTAGGGAGAAAGAGATCCATCTTACGGACGGAATCAATCTGATTTATGGCAAAAACGAGTCTGGCAAATCCACGGTGCATACATTCCTGAAAGGGATGTTGTTCGGCATGGCGCGGGGAAGAGGCAGAGCGGCGGCTTCGGATCGATTCAGCCGATATGAGCCGTGGGAAAATCCTACCTGCTATGCCGGGAAGCTGCATTTTCAGTGCGGAGGGAAGAATTTTTGTCTGGAGCGGCATTTTGATAAATATGCAAAGGGGGCATCCCTGTTCTGCGAGGACGATGGAGAGGAACTTTCCCTGGAACATGGCGATTTAGAAATGCTTTTGGGGGGAATCAGGGAAAGCGACTATGAAAATACGGTTTCGATCGGACAGTTAAAAGCAGCCGTAGGAACGTCCCTTGCCGCAGAGTTAAAAGATTATGCCGCAAATTATTATGCTGCGGGGACCAGTGAGATACGGATTGAGAAGGCGAAAGAGGCGCTCAAGGAGCGGAAAAAAGAGCTGGAGCGGGACATGAAGAAGGAGGAGGCAAAAAAACAGACCCAGCGGGAGCGGATTGAGCAGGAGGCGTCTTATATTTGGCGGGATATGAGAAGACTGGAGAAGGAGCTGTCTGAGGTCAAAGAAGAGGGGGATGTCTGTAAGAGAAAGCTTGGCGAGAAAGAGGAGGAGGTACGCTGCCGGATTGAGGAGGAAGAGCAGAAAGGGCGGTTTGACAACTGGCGGATTCATCCGCTTGAGATCGTAAGCATGTTCGGGGCGGTGATTTTGTCGTTTCTACTGTTTAGCCGCCCGCTTAATTTTCTGGTTGTTGTGGTGGTAGCTCTTGCAGAGGGACTTTATATATGGAATTGCCTGAAGGATGGGAAAAGGAAGAAAGCGGAAGCGCTCCAGAAGGAGGAGAAGGAACTCTGTGAGCTGAAAGAAACGCTGCAGCGGCATACGTGGGCCTTGGAAAAGCGAAAGGAGGATTACCGAGAAAAACAAGTACAGTATGAAAACCTTCAAGAGCAGGCGGAGGAGCTGGAGAGCGCCGGGGAGGAGTACCAAAGGTATGAGAAGAGGCATAGGGCGCTGGATTTGGCGGCGGAAACGATATGCATCCTTTCAGGTGAAATGCAGTCGCGGCTTGGCCGGGACTTAAATGAACGGGTTTCTGATATATTGAAACAAATTACAGGAGGTAAGTACGAGAAAGTCTGGACGGACGAGGAACTGAATATTCATGTGCTTGGCGGCGGGCGCAGAATCCCGCTTTACCAGTTAAGTAAAGGAACGATCGAGCAGATTTACCTGTCTTTGCGCCTCGCGGCGGCGGAGATTCTCTACGAGGAGAGAATGCCGCTCGTTTTGGACGATACATTTGCCTATTATGACGATTCCAGGCTGAAAAACACGCTGGCATTTCTGGCGGATTACCCTGCCCAGATCATAATCCTGACCTGTCACAACCGGGAGGAAGAGACAATGTCCGGGCTGGGGATTCCCTTCCGTAAGATCGAGCTAGTGTAGAAAATATGGTATGTCGGGAAGAACGATGGCCGGCAGGGAGGGCGGGATGCGAACAGCTTTCCGTAAATCTGTCCGCACCCAGCCCCTCGCCCCGCCAGCCATCGTTCTTCCGTGTTGACCATTATTTCTTCTTCATCAGGATGACCCACATGAAATCTTTGCCGAAAACATCCGGATCTGTGGATTCTTTCATCTTACGAAAGTCGACGATACGGAAATAGTTTTCCAATATTTTTTTGATCTTATCTTCTGGAAATCCCAGGCCGCCATGCATGGAATAATCGCGGTATACGTCGTAATCGGAGATGTTTGCGCCTCCGTCCGGATTAAAGCAGGTCATGAGGAAATATCCGTCGTCTTTTAGATAATCCAGCACGCGGGTCAAATACTGTTCCCGACGGTGCGGCTTAATATGGTGGAAGCATCCACTGTCGAGAATGAGATCAAAACTTTTCAGATCATCGACATATTCCAAGAGAGATACGCGTTCAAAAGCCGGCGGGTTTTCGCATTTCCCGGATAATTCTTCTGCCCACCGGATGGATTCGTCCGAGATGTCGATTCCCACGGCTTTAAAACCCTGCGCTGCCAGATAGCGTGAATTCCTTCCGTTCCCGCAGCCGATATCCAAGGACTTCCCAACGGAGAAAGAGCCGCTTTGGCAGTATGTAATCAACTCCTCGTCGGGAATGTCTTGAAAAAAGGGGATGGATTTGTTGCGGTCAGAATAAAATGTATCCCACCACTTGTCGTCGCGTCGTTCAAAGAGCTTATCCAGCATGTCCAGGATATCCGCCTGTGTAACAATGGTCTCATGATTCACTTGAAGGTCCTCCTATTTGTTTTGTGTTTTACAATGCTCTTTTACTTTATCTTCACGTTTTTAGTTCAGGTGATTCCGGCGCCGTTTATTCTACTGAGATCGGGAACCTCTGTGCTAATTCAATGAAAGAGGCTGTCTCCCTTGTCATCCATTTATCTTTATGATATAGAATCTGCCGCCACACTTGGAGACGGTAGTCCGTTACGTCGAGCTGTACGAGACGTCCAAGCTCTAGCCCCCGCTGTACGATAAAAGCAGGGAGGAAAGACACCCCAAGGTTGCGCAGGAGTTGCTTTACGATAAAATCCGTGCTCCCTGTTTCGAGGAAAGGATGGAGTTTTTTCCCAAGAGACGCAAGATGCTGCTCCAGAAGAAAACGGTAGCTGGCATCTTTTTCCGTAGCGATAAAGGGCTGGCTGATGACTTCGTCGAGCGTAAGATTCCGCTTCCCGGCGAGGGGATTTTCCGGGGAGGCCACAAAAATAACGTCCTCCGGTTCCTCCAATACCTTCACCCATTTGTTGCTGTGCATTGGTCTGTCCAGGAAATAGACGATGTCGATCACATTTTTGTTTACCATGTTCAGAAGGGCTTCCGGGGAATCGGTGATGATGTTGATCGTCACTTTGGGAAAAAGATGGTGGTATTCTCTCAAAAGCGCCGGAAAAATGGAAGCGCAGACAGATTCAATCGTCCCGATACAAAGTCTTCCGGTCAGCTCGCGGGAATCGGATACCGCTTCTTTTGCATGGGTAATGTCGTTCATAATCTGGGACGCATATTCATAAAAAATGGCGCCTTGGTGAGTAAGGGTAATCTGCTTTCCGATGCGGTCAAAAAGGTGGACGTCAAGTTCTTTTTCCAGATGCTTGACCTGAATTGTGACGGCCGCCTGGGTATAGCCGAGCTGTTCTGCGGCCCTGGAGAAACTTTTCAGTTTTGCAACATAGAGAAAGGTTTTTATTTCTCGGATTTCCATTAACAGGTCCCCCCTATCAGAAAAAAATCACACTGGTTGTACAAAAAGAGCCAATATTGTTTGTACAATCTGCATAAAAATATTTTAAGTATATGATTAAAAAAATAAAATTTACATTAATATAATCCTATGGTACACTTATTGAATAAAGAAATCAAGTGGGAAGATGCTGTGTTGTAGCAGAATCCACAAAAGTTGTTACTGTTCATACAGTAACCAAAAGTCTACTTATCACAAAAGAGGTGAAGAGATGAAGGGTAAAAAGATGAATGAGACATTTGCAAGAATGTATCGCAGCCCGCAGTATCGTATCTGGATGTGGCTTCTCGGCTTCTTCACAATGCTGGTGACGTATATTACCTATAAGTCAAAAAAAGGGAAAGATACGTTCGCGGGAGTGAAGGAAGAACTGAGAAGCAAAAGAGAGCTGCAGGACCAGAAAGAAAAGTTTTATCAGGAGGCGCTGGTCCAGGTCAGAAAGAAAAACGAGTATTTCAAAAAAACTGTCTCAGACAGTGAGGTTGAAAAACAGGCAAAAGTGATTGCTGAAAAGAATTTTGAGCAGCTTTTGCAGGACAAAGCAAAAGAAAAAGCAGAGATGCAGGGAGTTCAGGAGATCACCGTGGTTTCCTGCTACGCAGGGCTTATGGGGAATCCTGCGTTCATGGTCGCTTCGATCATATTGTCGTTCCCGATGTATATTTTGATGATTTTATTTATGCGTCCGATCGCGAAATATGTCACGGAACGTCTGTTCTTAATGATCTTTGTTCTTTTTGGCGTGACATGGCTTGTATTCACAATCCTTTATATTGCGCCGATGGATCCGGCGCTGAATATCCTTGGGCAGACGGCTACCCAGGAACAGATTGACAACTTCAGGCATATTTACGGTCTTGACCAGCCGTATCTGACACAGCTTGTCAATACGTTCAGGAACCTGCTTACATTTGACCTTGGAAACGCTTACCAGGGGAATGAACCTGTTATGACCGCGATTATGGCGAAATTCCCGATCACTATGCAGGTGACGTTTTCTTCCATGGTTGTTGCGCTGATTATCTCAATCCCGGCAGGTATTATTTCCGCGATTAAGCCGTACTCATCTTTCGACTACATCGCTATGTTTATCGCGCTTTTGGGGCTTTCCATCCCGAATTTTTGGCTGGGCCTTATGATGATTCTTGCAGTTTCCGTCAACTTGGGACTTTTGCCCGCAAGCTTCCAGCCGGGGAACTGGATGACTTTAATTATGCCGGCTATTGTCGTCGGTACGGGTATGTCGGCCTCGATCGCCCGTATGACTCGGTCGTCTATGCTGGAAGTAAAGACTTCAGACTATGTCCTAACGGCGCGTGCAAAAGGGCTACCGGAGAAGAAGGTCGTGTTAAAGCATATTTTGGGGAATGCTATGATTCCGATCGTCACCATGGTTGGTATGTCTTTCGGTAACCTGATGGGAGGCGCTGCCGTAACGGAGAAGGTTTTCAACATCAACGGTATTGGATCTTATATCGTAGCAAAGCAGTCGATCCCGGATATCCCGGTCGTGCTGGCCGGCGTTGTCTACATATCGTTCGTGGTATCGCTTTTGAACCTGATTGTCGATATCCTGTATGCGTTTATCGACCCGCGTATTAAATCAAAGATGAAAAATTACTAAAGAGAGGAGACGCTTAAAATGGCTAAGAAAGAAATGACAAAAAATGAGAGCCTTTACTTAAAAAAAGTAAATAGAAGAAAATTAAGTGGCTCCCTTGAGTATACGACGTCAAAGCTGGCGTACCAGGTAACAGCAGTTCTGGTGTTCGCTTTGGTGATCTGGCAGATCATACTTCCGCTTGCGACCGGCAAAGAGATCGGTACAATATCGGCGGTTCTTACGGCAGTTTATGGAGTAGAGTTTCTGTTACAGTTTATCGTTGTGAAACGGATTGAAAAAGAGATCACCGGTGCGGTCGGAGAAATCTCGAACACCACAAGAAAGCTGGGAATTTTATTGGTGCCTTTTGTGGTTACCGGGAACTTCCTCCTGTTTATCGCCGGCGCGATGCTGATTAAAAAGGAAAAAAACCTGGAGTACCAGCTCTCGGTATATGCTCTTTTGGTAAATATTTTTATCATTCTGATATCCTTGTTCAACCTGTTTAAGGATACGTTGGTGGACACTTTTTGGCTGGGGATCGGCTTTTATGCCCTCTATTCTGTGCTCAACGTAGTGGTTATCGGGGCGGTAAATAAGTATACTTTTGGCAAAAAACCAGATAAGAAGTTCATGCCGTTTGCGGTGATCAGCCTGCTGGGGATTGCGCTTGGGAATGTATTCTCTTTTGTCCTTGGACTTATCACGATCGGTAAATACCGTAATAAGAATGAAGAGGTCAGTGTGGAGTGGATCGATGTGATTAAGCGTTTGTTCCGGAATTACACCGCTGTCATCGGTATGTTTTTTGTTGTACTTTTCATCGGGATATCCATTGGGTCGAACCTTACGTTCGATTATGATATCGCGATCGCCAATAATTTTTCCGCAAGGCTTGCGGAGCCGAGCCTGATGTATCCGTTCGGCTGCGACGACTATGGCCGCTGCGTATTTACAAGGATTATCTTTGGTGCAAGTATTTCGCTGATTGTCGGCCTTGTCTCCACGGTCGTTCCGATCATCATTGGCGGTATCCTGGGCGCGATCGCCGGTTTCTACGGCGGAACGCGTGACAACGCGATCATGCGTGTGATGGACGTTTTGAACGCGGTGCCGAGTATTTTGCTTGCGATCGCGATCATCGCGGCGTTCGGTGTCAGTACGATGAACTTGATTCTGGCTCTGTCCGTATCTGTTATTCCAAGCTACGCGAGGACGGTGCGTGCGCAGGTTCTTGGTATATCGAACCAGGAGTTCGTTGAGGCTGCGAAGGCGTGCGGCGCTAAGAATGGTACGATCATTTTCAAACATATTATTCCCAACTCATTGGCTCCGGTTATCGTGCAGGCTACTATGGGTATTGGTTCCGCAGTGCTTTCCACATCCTCCCTGTCTTATCTGGGCATCGGTGTAGAGGCGCATATCCCGGAATGGGGGAACGTCTTAAAAGCAGGTTCTACATTCCTTGAGACGAACCCGTACATTGCTATTTACCCTGGACTTGCGATCATCATCATCGTGCTGGCCTTCAACTTCTTCGGCGACGGACTCCGCGATGCTCTTGACCCGAAACTTAAATAACAGGAAAGCAGGAGGTAACCAATGGAAAACAATACAGTTTTAGAAGTGAAAAACCTTCATGTCCACTATGTCACAAGCGAAGCCGCCGCAAAAGCGGTCAATGGGATCGATTTTGAGATAAAAGAAGGAGAAGCCCTCGGGCTTGTCGGCGAGACCGGCGCAGGAAAGACGACGACGGCTCTTGCGATCATGCAGCTTATTCCGGATCCCCCTGGAATTATTGTTGACGGCGAGATCTTTTTTGAAGGAAATAATGTAATATTAAATACAGATAAAGAGAACCAGGCAATGCGTGGAAACGGTATCTCCATGATTTTCCAAGATCCGATGACAGCGCTCAATCCGATCATGACGGTCGGAGACCAGCTTTCCGAGGTAGTTCTCACCCACGAGAAACTTTCCAAGGCAGAGGCGAAAAAGCGAGTGATCGAACTTTTGGAGGTTGTTGGTGTAAAAAGCGATCGTTATGATGATTATCCACATCAGTTTTCAGGCGGTCAGAAACAGCGTGTCGTGATTGCGATGAGCCTTTTGTGTAACCCGCGGCTTCTGATTGCGGACGAGCCTACCACGGCGCTGGACGTTACGATTCAGGCGCAGGTTCTAGAAATCATCAATAATCTGCGCGAGAAATATAAGATGGCGATGATACTGATTACACATGATCTGGGCGTTGTCGCGGAGACCTGCGACAAGGTGGCGATCATGTACGCCGGACAGATCGTGGAGGCGGGGACGGTGGAGGAAGTTTACCTGCACCCGAAGCACCCATATACGAGGGGATTGTTTGACTCCATCCCGAAGCTGGACGACGATTCTTCTGAATTGATTCCGATCGAGGGCGCGATCTCCAACGCGGCGGACCTTCCGACAGGATGCTATTTCCATCCGCGCTGCCGCTACTGTAAGGAGATCTGTAAGCAGCAACAACCGCCTCAGAAAGGGGAAGGGCATACGTTCATGTGCCATTTTGATCTGTTCAGCGAGGACGGGAAGGAGGTAAGGTAATGGAAAACCAGGTTTTAATAGAGACCAGAAGACTGAAAAAATATTTCCCGGTTCCGGCAGGATTTCTCCATGCTGTTGACGACGTGAACCTGAAGATTAATAAAGGTGAGACGTTGGGGATCGTAGGAGAGTCCGGCTGTGGAAAGAGTACGCTGGGGCGTGTCATCCTTCGTCTGCATGAGGCGACCAGTGGAGACGTGCTGTACGACGGTATGGATATCAACAATTTCTCCGCGGATGAGATGCGTTTTATGCGCCAGAATATGCAGATCATTTTCCAGGATCCGTATGCATCTTTGAATCCGCGTATGACGATCGGGCAGATCATTGAGGAGCCGCTGAAACTCCACAAGATATATAAGAATGCGGAGGATAGAAGAGCGAGGGTTGAGGAACTGATGGAACTTGTCGGGCTTCCGATGCGTTCATACAACCAGTATCCGCACGAGTTCGACGGCGGACGCCGTCAGAGGGTGGTTATCGCGCGCGCGCTTTCGATCAACCCGCAGTTTATTGTCTGTGACGAGCCGGTATCGGCGTTGGATGTGTCCGTGCAGGCCCAGATTTTGAATCTTCTGATGGAACTTCAGAAGAAAATGGGTCTTACCTATATGTTCATTTCGCACGATCTGTCTGTTGTAAAACATATTTCAACAAACATTGGCGTTATGTATTTGGGACAGTTGATTGAAAAAGCACCGAAAAACGATATTTTCAACCAGCCGCTGCATCCGTATACGATCGCGCTTCTTTCGGCGATTCCTTCTACGAATGTTCTGCAGAAAAGCCGGAAGATCATTTTGAAGGGCGAGATCAATTCCCCGATCAATCCGAAGGTGGGATGTCGATTCGCTACAAGGTGCCCGTTCGCTTCAGAGAAATGTACAAGTGAGAATCCGCAGTTCGTGGAGGCAATGCCGGATCACTTCGTGGCGTGCCATAGATGGAAAGAAGTAGCTGACGGTACGTTGAAGTTTGATGTGTAGATGACGTTCATAAATAAGACATAAATACTTTACAAAATATTCAAACTATATTAGAATAGGATAAAATAATTGGTGAACAGCCTCGCGGCTTCACATAAAAAAGAAAAGGAGAGGAAAAGATGAAATTGAGAAAATTGACTGCTGTATTACTTGTCGGCGCAATGGTACTTTCATTAGCAGCCTGCGGTAAGAAATCCAGCAACAGTGGCGGCGGAGACGGCGGAAGCAGCTCTTCAGGCGGAGAACAAGAGACGATAAGATTATTAGGGTACTCATACTATGAGTCAACTATGAATATCTTGCGCGACCAGCTTACAAAGGCCGGATTTGCGGTAGAGGTTGACATGCAGCCGGACTATGCAAGTATGGTGACCGCCCGTGACACAGGAAACTGGGATATTGCGATGTCAGGATGGACGACTGTTACCGGTAACCCGGATTATGCTGTAAGAGACGTATATGCTTCTTACGGAGAGTATAATCCAGGCGGAATCAACGATCCGAAGATTGACGAGCTGATCGACAAGGCGTCCCAGGAGACATCGGCTGAGTATGGAGCAACGTATAAGGAATTAGAGGATTATGCGATCACAGAGATGGCATATTCTATTCCGCTGTACGCTACAAGAGGTATCCGTGCGATCAACAACACAGTTGTAGACGAGAAGACCGTGAAGAATCCGCAGTCTCGTTCCGCATACTGGGAGGATTATTCGTATGTTGACGAGTCCCAGAATGCGACAAGGACGCTGATGCTTACACAGGTAATGCCTGACCTTACATCCTTGGATCCACCCCAGGCAAACGACGGATCTATCAACCAGCTTTCCGCGAACATTAACGTCCGTATCGTCAACATGACAGAGGACGACCAGATTGTAGCGGACGGCTCTCTTTCACGCAACATCTCTACCGCGGAAGGAAACCAGGCGTTCTACTTTATCCTTCGCGACGACTGCTATTTCTCAAGGGTTGAGGATAAGCATGTCGTACCGACAGACGTACGTGTCGGCGCGGAAGACGTACAGTTCTCTCTTGAGAGGGCGGCAAATCAGGATATGGTTGTAAACCACAAGACCTACAACCTGCACAAGCATATGTCAGACATTTCTATCGTAACAGATGTCGAAGAATTGAAGGGCGTTAATGATTCCGATACAGGAAAGTCAGTATTCGATACATTATCTGAAGGGCTTCCGAGCGAGATCCAGACTTTGACAGAAGACAAGACTCAGGTAGATAACGCGAACGGTGTATACCAGGTTGTTAAGATCTCTACAGAGAATCCGTTCCCGCAGGTACTTTACTTCCTGGCTCACCAGTCAGCAGGTATCCTGAACAAGGAAGCGGTTACGGAGATGAACTCTAAGTTTGAAGTGGCTTCTTACGATCCGACGAAGGATGTATGCTACGGCGATCCGGCTACAATCAAGTCTGGCGACAACCATCTGTGGATGTCAGGTCCGTACGCCCTCGTAGATTATGACGATTATCAGGTCGTATTCGAGAAGAATCCGGGATACATGGCTGGAACAGAGCATGAAGCGAAGATCAGCAATATCGCGATCAAGTTCATCAAGGAATCTGCGTCTGCTACATCTGAGTTCCGTGCAGGTGGCGTCGATATTCTGGACGCTGTTAATACCAATGATGTCGCTACTCTGCAGGAAGACAAGAACTACACAGTATTTGTTTACATCAGACATGCGACAACATACTGCGATATCAATATGGCAAACGGCAACAAGTTCGAGAACATTGACCTGAGAAAAGCGGTATTCTACGCAATCAACCAGGATGAGTTCATCGCTTACAACAACGATCTTGTAGGACCGCTGTACTCTACGGCGTCTACCCTGATCAAGACAGACAATAAGCTTGAGTTCAGCCTTGAGAAGAGCGCAGAGCATCTGAAAGCTTACCAGGACAGCAAGAAGTAAGAAAAAGTAAAATAAAAGACGTTGTCCATGACCCGAACAGGTCGTGGACGACGTTTTTGCTTTATAGGAAATTTAAAGTTTCGGTCTCACGTGTCGAAAAATGCAATATTATAAGAAGTTTCAGACTTACAAGTCCAAAACATTTGACATTTCTAGACAGTCTCCTAAATATAGGAGACGGGAATCAACCGATTCTTTTTATCCAAGGGAATTATCATAGGAGTCATGCAGATGACTGCGCCTTCGCCGACCTCCTCCGACAGACTCTCCAGAATGCTGAAATTCTTCAGGGCATGTTTCCCGGGATCCGAGCTTTTTTTGATCTCGATCGGATATAATCTGCCGTTTTCGAGAATGATCAGATCGATTTCTTTTCCGTTATTGTCCCGGTAATAGCAGAGACGGCTGCGCTTATCCACGATCATGCGGGGCATTCCTCCACGGTAAATTTTCTCAAAAATATCCGAGATGTTATCTGGCTTTGAAGCAGTTGTTTTTACAGTATCGGGTCGGAAGGGGATGGAATCTCTTCCTTCGATCTCAGCCCTTGACAGAGAATACATTGACAGGATACCGACCCTGCCGGCCAGGGACTCGCTTACATTTTTCATCAAATAGAACATCTGCGAGCCGGTGAGGTAATATAGTCCGTTCTGCTGTGTATGGCTGTCAATCCGTATTTTGATATAAGGAAGTAGTTCCGGCGCATACTGTATCTCATCTATGATGAGGGGAGCCGGGTACTGCTGCAAAAATAATTCGGGATCTTCCCGGGCAAGACTTCTCAGCCTTGGATAATCAAGGGTGACGTACTGAATCTGTTCGATTATCAAGCAGTTTCCCAGAGCCGTCTGCGCCGTATACCATTGTGTACCATGTAAGGCATTAAAAAAGACAAGCAAGGGGGACCTCCCTTCTTGCCTGTCTCTTTATAGAAAAACTAGTCGTTTGTTTCCACGCCGGATTCTTGTGGCGCATCTTCCTTCCATTCATCAAGATTCTCCGGAAGCTGGAAAAGGATCTCTTCTCCATCGTTAATGACAACACATGGAAGACCAACCCTCCCTTGTTCTTTGATGGGAGCAAACTCCGGACACGTATCACGGTACTTCAGGAATCTCTTAAGTGGAAGCATTCCTGAAGAGATGTCAAAATAGGCAAATTTAATGCCTGCTTGTGAAAGAGCCTCTTTCACTGGTGGACACCCGGGTCAATGTGAACTTGAAAACATTACTACTTTTTTCATTCTTTTCTCTCCTTTGACATATCGTTTTTATACTCTTCAACCACATGCTGAATTCTTTCGCTGGGGTTGAGAATATCGTTAATTGAGCTGTCATGATTCAGCGTGTCGATCACAAGAGCGATATATTTGCTCATGTCACAGTTGATATAATAAGGACGGCTTAACAGTTCCGGCGGTTGATAGATTAAATTTGTGGTGAGGATGCCGTCTATGATCCCTTCTTTATAGGCTTCGTCGAATTTATCCATACCGTTTGTAAACAGACCGAATGTTGCGGCAGCAAAAATCCGTTTTGCTTTTCTTGTTTTGAGCTGCCTTGCGACATCCAGGATGCTGTCTCCGGAGGAAATCATATCATCCAGGATAATGACGTCCTTGCCCTCAACGGAAGAGCCGAGGAATTCGTGGGCAATGATCGGGTTGCGTCCCCCGACAATCTGAGTATAATCGCGCCGTTTATAGAACATACCCATGTCTAGGCCGAGAACGCTGGCAAGGTAGATGGCGCGTTCTGTCGCGCCCTCGTCCGGGCTGATTGCCATCATGTGACTGCTGTCGATCTGAAGATCCTTTACGCAGCTCAGAAGGCTCTTGATGAACTGATAGGTCGGACGGATTGTTTCAAATCCATTCAAGGGTATTGCATTCTGTACGCGCGGGTCATGTGCGTCAAAAGTAATGATATTATCCACGCCCATGCGGACCAGCTCCTGCAGTGCAATGGCACAGTCTAAAGACTCCCGACCGCTGCGTTTATGCTGGCGACTTTCATACAGGAAGGGCATAATAACGTTTACACGGCGCGCTTTTCCACCTACAGCGGCGATAATCCGCTTCAGATTCTGGAAATGGTCGTCAGGCGACATGTGATTGATGTTGCCTGTCAAAGAATATGTCAGGCTATAGTTACAGACGTCTACCATCAGATATAGGTCTTTTCCCCTTACAGACTCCTCAATAATGCCCTTGGCTTCGCCAGAACCGAAGCGGGGAATCTTGGCATCGATCAGGTATGTGTCCTTCTCATAACCATTAAAAACAATGCTGTTCTTGAATTCATGATCTTCTTCCGTACGCCAGGATACTAGATATTCATCGACGCGTTTTCCCATTTCCTTACAGCCGTCTAAGGGAATAATGCCCAGAGAACCCGCTGGAATATTATCCAGTATACGTTCTTTGCGGTGTAACATTTTTAGTTTTCCTCCCTGTTCATAAGTTTCTTTTGAATACGTATATCATCGCCTGCAAGACGAAGTATCTTGTAATGGTTACTGATTCGGGAAAATGTGCGTTCCGTATAATTGGACTTGATCTTTTCCAGAGTGAGATTCGTGGAAATGATCGTGGACTTTTTGTTCATAATGCGGTCGTTCAGGCATACAAAAAGCTGTGAAACAATAAAATCTGTATTACGTTCCGTTCCCAAATCGTCGATAATCAGCAGATCGCAGCCCTGGATCTGCTCATATAAAAAGAGGCTTTCCTCAGAGTGTTCTAATGTTTTCGATAAAAGTGCATCGAAAAACTCTGTCGCAGTTAAGTAGAGGACAGAATGTACGGAGAGCATGACTTCACGGGCAATGCAGTTGGAAAGAAAGGTCTTCCCGATCCCTGTGGTGCCAAACAACAGGAGATTGCCATGGGAAGTATCAAAGTCATGAATAAAAGCGGACGCTTCCTGGTACGCTCTTTCAGCAAGGGCGCGGGCTGACTGGCCCGAAAGTTTATCAATATAATTTCTTGAATAATAGTCAAAAGAAAAATGTTCAAAATTTTCCAGCTCCAAAGTTCCGCGGAGATGGGACTGAGTATAGAATAAGTCGATGATTGACTTCTGAAAACAGCGGCATTTCTTGTTATTGATATATCCTGTGTCCTGGCAGTCAGGACATTCGTAAGACGGCTCTAAATAATCCGCAGGAAAACCATGTGATTCGAGCAGAAAGGCACGTTTTTGGGAGAGGCGGCGGATTTGCTCCTTCAGGGCTAAAAGTGCATCCTGATCGCCGTCCAAAAGTTTTCTAGCCTGCTCCACACTGGATACGGAAATCGCGTCGTCAATGGAGGAAAGTTCAGGAATTTTCCGGCAGGCATTCTGATAATGCTGGTTTAAACGGTATCTGCTTTTGGCTTGCTTTTCTTCATATATACGCATCAGGGCGTTATATTGTGAATTGGTGAGCGGCACAGTAATCCCCCTTCTAATTGCTGCGTAAAAGTTCCCTGGTTAAGTCGTCCATATTATCATAAGAGCGCTCTTCAAAATTGCGGAACTTAGAAGATGTCTGAGCTGAAGCGACCGTGGCAGGCATACGGCGCGTCGCCTTCACACGCGAACCTTTCTCCTGTTCAAAAGCGGAATCCAGGATTCGGATGTCAGCCAAAGTCTGGACGTTCCGTGAGCGCCAATTCTCCAAAATCTTATCTGTGTATTCAAAACTCGGCTGATGGATCGCCATCATAGTCCGACTGCATGCCTCCAGTACGATTTCCAGATCAAAAGAATCCTTCTCCGTCCACTTGCGGATGTATTCCAGTTCAGGCGCCGCAGGTCCGCGTCCATTAATGCCGAAAGCACGCAGAATGGAATAACATGTCTTATTATAAAGGGCGGAGGTATTCCGCGCCTGCTCCACGCTGGTGATGTGTTCATCAGACCAGGAAAGAGCGACCTTCTGGATATAATGCATGCTCTTATGGCCGTTTTCAACACAATATTCAATCAGGTACTCGATCAAGTCTGCAGAAAAATCCAGAGTGTCGTAAAAATAAGTGATGGTATCCACATCCGTACGGCTTAAAGTCTTTCCAAGATACTGTTCTGCCACGAATAGGATCTGCTTTAATTCCTTACGGGAGGCAGATGCTTTCTTATGGGAAGGAGAAACTGTTTCCGCTGTTTGTTCAGCACGGACAGAGCGGACAGGAACCAAAATTCCCGGCTCGGCCGGGACCTGTACAGGAGCCGGCGCCTCTGCCTTTGCGGCATGTCCGACATCCACTCCGACCACACTGCCTGAGGCATCGCGGTCCAACGTCAGAAGCCCTTCCTTCTCCCAGTATTTCAGAGCGCGCAGAATATCACCTTCGGTATTCTCAAGGTAGTCTGCCATCTGAGAAATGCTCAGAGAAACGTATGGATTATTCAAGTGACGGAGCAGAAGGAGATATACCTTCACATACTCGCCATTCGCAGCCGCCATATATTTGTCGATGAAATCATTCTCTATCAGGGTTGTGTTCCCCTGGAACCGATTGCGTAAAATCAGTGCACTCATTTTCCTTTCCCCTTTACGTTGGCGTGTATGAACAGTATAACATTAATTGCGGCCGGGAAAAAGAAATATTTCCTGTGATTTTGACTTTTTTTGTGGATAATTTTATGTGGAAAATGGGGATAACTAAGCTTTTAAAAGTTCTTCTCCGATCGTTACAACATCCCCGGCACCCATAGTTATCAACACGTCCCCTTTTTCGCAGTGCTGTGCCACATATTTTTCAATGGATGGGAAGTCGGGCAGGTAAACAGCATCGCAGCCAAAGCGCCGGACTTCGTCGGCGAGCTGACGTGAAGAAACGCCAAGGGTATCGCTTTCCCTTGCCGCGTAAATGTCGGCAAGTATGATGTGGTCGGCGTGGGAAAGAGCTTGTGCAAATTCTTCAAAGAGCGCTTTCGTCCGTGTGTAAGTATGAGGCTGGAAAACACACCATAGTTTCCGGTGCGGATAGTGGGAAGCCGCCTTTAAGGTTGCTTCGATCTCCGTGGGATGATGCGCATAGTCATCAATAATGGTGATGCCGTTTATTTCTCCCTTATACTCGAAACGCCGATCTGTACCATGGAAAGAGTGAAGGCCCTCCTGTACGGTATTTAGTGGAATGCTCAGAATATCGGAAACGGCGATCGCAGACAGCGCATTGTATACATTATGCTCACCGCCTACAGAAAGGTCGATATGTCCGATCGCGCTTCCGGATTTTACAACGTCGAAGGATGCATTTCCCTGCTCGTTGTAAGTGATATTCATAGCGCTGTAATCAAGCGCGGGCTCCTGGCCGAATGTGATAACCCGGCAGGGGAGTCCATCGGTAATGTAAGAAAGATTTTCGATATCGCCGTTTATGACAAGGGTTCCGTCTTTTGGCAAAAGCCGGGCAAAGAGACGGAACGAACGACGGATATCATCCAAATCTTTAAAGAAATCTAAATGGTCTGCATCAATATTTAAAATAATACTGATTTTTGGAAGAAAATGCAGAAAGCTGTTTGTGTACTCGCAGGCCTCAGTAAGGAAAAGATCAGAATTTCCCACACGGATATTTCCATGGATCGCCTTCAGGATACCGCCGACAGATATGGTCGGGTCAAGACCTCCGGCAAGAAAAACATGAGAAAGCATGGACGTCGTGGTCGTTTTCCCGTGCGTACCGGCTACTGCCACCGGGGTGTTATAGTTCGTCATTAGCTGCCCGAGAAGTTCGGCTCTTGAGAGCATCGGAAGGTTCTGCCGTTTGGCTTCCATGTATTCCTCGTTGTCTTCATGAATCGCCGCCGTATAGACGACAACGTCTATTCCGTCGATGATGTTGGCGGCTTTCTGTCCATAAAAAATAGTCGCGCCGCCTGCGGTCAGGTGATCGGTTAGGGCGGACTCTTTGGAATCAGAGCCGGATACGGTAAAATGCTCTTCCAGAAGGATTTCTGCAAGACCACTCATACTTATGCCGCCGATGCCGATGAAATGGACATGGCAGGGGGTGGTAAAATTGATTTTATACATGAGAGTACACTTCCTTACTTTAAATTTAGATGTAGTTTTTGCAGAGACATAGCCGGAGGGCGACCCCAGCCTATTATGCAAGCATAAGGCTGTCTCTGCCGTTGGCGGAGGGTAGAGCCATGCCATACCTCGCCGTCGCAAGCGCCGTCTCGGTATCGGGCGTTCGCCCTATAAGAACGCTAATACGACCCCAGCCTATTATGCAAGCATAAGGCTGGCTTCGTATCAGCGTTCTTGCATGGCTCATTGTCTACATATATTATATACACATATCTCAAAAAAACCAAGAAATTTTTCTGCATGTGGCGGCGTAAATTTACTGTAGGAATTATAGTGGCAGAAACTGCCAGATGTGTATCAGATATATCAGTTCAACGTCTTTTTATACTATACTTCCTTTGCTTTCTCCTTGCAAGTCCTTTGCTTTTATAATCCCCAGATATG
>JAAWDY010000032.1 GCA_022793995.1 Coprococcus sp. | reverse complement strand
TAAAGATAGCTTTAAATTCAGCATTACACAGGTAATCGGTCTGACTAATGATGACGAAGTATCCAAAGAATTCCGCCCATACAAACAGATGATTGAGCGCCTGAACCGCACTTACAAAGCTTCTTACCGTACAACAAACGGCTTTGATAATTACGAGGGTGCCGACTACGATTTAGCCTTATGGGTGGCTTATTATAACTTTCTGCGCCCACACAAGCACAAGAAATATCAGGTTCTAAACAAAGTCGATTCGCTAAATGCTGCAGACAATATGCCCGGCAAATGGCAGTTACTAATCTTTCTCGGCCAGCAGACAATTTTGAATCTGCAAGCCGGAGGCTCTAACTATTCTTAGATTCCAAGCCCGAGGTAATAAACCCAGCCACCGAAAGCTCTGCTTTCGGCTGTGCCCTTGATGGCAGCTTACCTCAGACTAAAATATCTGCAATTTTCAAGGTTCATCTGAGCCTATTTTTTTCGGCTCAGCTTTTTCATAGACTACTTGACACTACCTCTCATCGCCGACTAGGCGATTCCATTCAGGTACCCCGCCCTCGTGGTTTCCTCCTTTTTAGACCATGAAGGTCTGTATCGTTTTAAAAAATAGACCTATTCGGTCTGTATTAGTATGCCTTAACAGACCGTATAAGTCTAATTGATTTTTTTTATATTTTTCCTGATTTATTGTCTTTGTCTATGATTCTATTTAAAGAGTATCTTTCTCAATATCTCAAACAGTTCAAACAATCCATCCGCATAATGATCATGTCTCTCGTTTAAATCAGCTTCCCCGACTCCTTTTAAATAAGAATCTGCCTGGTAACCCGCCACCGCACTTCTTATCACCAACAGAGCTTCCCCTTTCGTAATCCCATCTTTTAAAAGGCTCTCGTCAAGAACCCCAAACAAAAACTGCTGATCCCATTTTTCATATTCTTTTCGTCTTCTTACAAGCTCCTGCGTTAATTCTTCCTCTTTCATTTCTCCTATCCGGCACAAAAACTCCGCATAATATGGATATCGTTCCCCTATTATACTCTGATAATATCCGCATTCTTTTAACCGTTCAAATATATCCTTTGAACACCCCTCCATCATCCGGTCCCTTTCCCGGTAATAATATTCCAGTATATATTCTGCCACTCCTATAAATAAATCCTTTTTTCCCTCAAAATAATGATACAATCCCCCTTTTGAGAAACCAGCGTTCGCCAGAATACGGTTGATTGACGCCGCATTGTAAGGATAAATCGCAAATTCCCGGAGCGTCGCCCGGATAATATCATCTCTTTTTTCTTCATTCATCTCAGCAAAGCGCTGATATTTTTCTTCCATTCTGTTACATTCCCTTTCCATCCTGCGTCTACTTACACGTCTTTAAACATTTCTCAGCAACCACTTCCACAAGTATGATATCCGGTCCCACCTTACAGATGCACTCAAAGGGGATGATATATTCCGCGTCATATCCGAAAAGCCCACAGAGCTTCACCGGTCCCGGAACGATGATCGCCTCCACACATCCACTACACATATCCAGCAGGATGTCCGCCACACATCCCAACCGTTTCCCATCGCACAGATTAATGACTTCCCTCTGTCTTAATTCACAGAACCGGATGTTTTTACATTCACACTTACATTCCTTCCTGCACTCCTTCATACGCCCTTCCCGCCTTTCAGGCCTTTCTACCGGCTTCCTATAATACCTATTATATGATATCATTGTCAAAAGGAGTATGGCAGGCTTAAAAAAGCAGAAAGCACACGGTCATCCTCTACGCCGGCGCTTTCTGTCTTATGTCTTCCTATGACGCCCCCTGCACCTGGAGGAGCTTACTTTTAAGCTCGCTCTCAAGCCGCTGCATCTCTTTTTCCGCGTCCTGCCGCTTCTGCCGGCCTTCCGTCTGGATGCGCATCACCTCGTCCAATGTGCTGATAAGCGACTCATTCGTAGCTTTTAATGTCTCCATATCTACGATGCCGCGCTCCGACTCCTTCGCCGTCTCGATTGTAGCAACTTTCAGCTTCTGGGCGTTCCTCTTCAGCAGTTCATTCGTCATGTCCGTCACTTCCCGCTGTGCGGTGGCTGCCTGCGACGAGTGCTCCACTCCCAGGGCCAGCACCATCTGGCTCTTCCACAGAGGAATCGTGTTCACAATCGTGGACTGAATCTTCTCTACCATAAGCGTGTCGTTCCCCTGCACCAGCCGGATCTGCGGCGCCGTCTGCATGGAAATCGTGCGGGTCAGCTCCAGGTCGTGGAGCTTTTTCTCAAAACGCGTACACATGGAATCCAGATCCCGCGCCGCCTGGGCGTCCTCCGCCAGGTTCGTCTGCTGTGCCTTCCCCAGAAGCTCTGCAAGCTGCCCGCTGCGGATCTCATTCAACTTTTTCTTTCCCGCAAGAATATACATAGATAACTCTTTAAAATACGCCAGGTTCAGTTCATACATCTTATCCAATATCGCGATATCCTTCAAAAGCTGAACCTGATGGGATTCCAGCACTTTACAGATCTGGTTGACGTTTGTCTCCGCCTTGGCGTACCGGATCTTCATCGCCTGGATCTTATTGGCGGGTTTCTTGAAAATCCCAAGAAATCCTTTCTCTTCTTCCTCGTCGAAACTTTTCAGCTCCTTCACCACGCCGGAAAGCAAATCCCCGATCTCCCCAAGATCTTTTGTCCTGACGTTCTCCAGGGCATTTTCAGAAAAGTCCGCCATCTTCTTCTGCGTCCCCGCGCCGTACTGCAAGATCGCGGTGGAATTTGCCAGGTCGATCTGTCCGGCAAACGCGTCTACCGCCGCTTTCTCCTGGGGCGTGAGCATACTGTCATCCAATCCCGGATCCGGCTCTTTTTCCTTGACCGGCATACTCTTCGGTTCCTCCGTTTTAAACGGCTCCAACGTCAACTCCGGCATGGGCGCAAATGTCTCAAATTCATTGTTCATAACTCTATTTCCTCCACTTCGTAGTTTATATCTCGGTTACTATCTCGGTATCCCGTCCTCGGTAAGCCCTTCCTGCGCCAGCATAGCGTGCAGTACGGAAATATCTGACGATACGTCCCACGCCGTATCCTGGAAGAGGCTGTCCAATAGTTTCTCGAACGCCATATTCAAGGTATCCAGTGTTTTCTCAATCTCTCTTCTTGCAGTCTGGATGTTCTCCCCGTCGATCGGCTGACCGTCCAGTTCTGCATAAGCTTCCAAAAGCTTTACTGTGGTCGGAAGATAATATTCCATGAGCTTACGGATATCAGACACCGTCTCCGGATTCTGTTCAACTCTGTCGAAAATCCGTTCCACCAGCATTTCCATCCGGGAAATCTTCACTGAAATCTCTTCTCCCGGTATCGCGTCGTTACACTCGCGTATCTTACGAATATACGCATCTCCCTGTTCAATGATCTTCTGCACTTCTGGGGGAAGCTGTGCCTTTGCGGATGCCGGTGTCTTCATTTGTTCTGCGTTTTTTGACGCTTTCTGCATATTCAGGCGTCTCTCTTCTTCCAGATGCCTCCCTTCTTCCATCCTCTGTATCTCCTGCTGGCGTCTTTGCTCCTCCAGCCGCAGATATTGATTGTACATCTGATCCGTCACAATCAGACAGCTTTTCCTCTGATCCAAATGTCCCTGCCGGAACCATCCGCTCCGAATCATCTTCTCCAGATCCTTAACCGTAAAGTTAAACGGCTTCCTCACTACGCCGGATAACTCCTGTATGTTGCAGTATTCTCTTCCACTCAGCGCGCGGACATAGGCTCGGAAACGCCCAAGCCTCTTAAGAATCTTCGTCCCGACCCCTGCTGCAGCTCCACATCCCGCCGTCAGAATCCCTAAAGTCAAAAGCGCAATCTGTATGCCGAGAGGCATATCGGCGGCAACTCCTACTGACAGCACGATCAAGAAAGCCAGAAGCAACATTCCGCCGAACGTATACCCAAGCGCCGCAAGAACAACACCGCCTGCTTTTGTCGAACCACCTGTCAAAAACAACGTATTCGCGGGCGGCATGGATACCTGCCGCTGTTCCTTTTGCTGCTGCCAGCGCGGGGGCGGCTGCCGGAAAGGACCTCCCCCCGCAGGGCGTCCCATGCCCGCTCCCCAATTCTTTATACTGTTTGCGGCGCCGCTTACCGCATCGTTTAATGTATTTACGATCGTCTGGTTCAGCTTTGCATAGTCCTGTGATTCCACCGCATCCTGCACGGTTCTGCGTATCTCTTCACCAAAACGTTCCCAATCCTGACTGCTCATTACATCCTCCTGGTTCCCTTATTCTGCCTTCGTCTCACCCGCCGTGCTCACTCCTTTGCCTTCGGCTTAGTCGTTCACGGGCTTTCGCCCTATGAAAACTGCCGCGCCCAAATTCGTCTGCCAGCAGCCGATTTGGTCTTGACAGTTTTCGCACGGCTCACTGCTTTCGTGGACATTATACCATTTCTTTTTCTATTACACCATATTTCTTTTTAAATATTAAAATTTTACGTCAGCCATCAGCTGTTAGACAGACGAATCATACTTGCATGTAAGAGACTATCTGCAAATCTATATCATACCTGTGAAACAAGAACGCTGCCCACATAAGCAGTCTTAGCTCCGCTTCGTTCGATGCAACACGAATGTCCCCCGGATATTCCATGCCCTGGCATCCTTTTATTGATTAAATCAAGCTTCCATGATACAATATGTAAAGACTTTTCAGGAAGAATTGGGTATTATAGCTGAAAAATTCCACCTGTGCAGTTAAAACCGCAATTCATGGTGTTTTGCCGCACCATTGGAAAATTAGGGAGGCATAGATGTCGATCGAAGTAAAAAGTGAAATCGGAAAGTTGAAAAAAGTGATGCTCCATCGCCCCGGAAAAGAGTTGGAACACCTGGTTCCCCGTGAGATGGAACGGCTGTTGTTCGATGATATCCCCTATCTGAAAACCGCCAGGCAAGAGCATGACTGCTTTGCCGCCATTTTGCAAAGCTGTGGCGCAGAGGTGGTTTATCTGGAGGATCTGATGACCGAGACGCTTAAGGCGTGCCCGCATCTTAAACGCCCGTTCGTCCGCGAATTTATTAATGAGGGCGGCGTGGCGGCCCAGCGTTTCCGGGAACCGTTAGAAGAGCTTCTTCTTAGCATTGAAAGCGAGCAGGAATTGGTACTGAAGACCATGTCCGGCGTGGCAGTCGGCGAGATCGGGCGGCACACTGCATCTCCCCTAGTCAGCCTGGTGCGCAGCAAGTCCCGTTTCCTTCTGGATCCAATCCCTAATTTATATTTTACCCGGGATTCGTTTTCCTGCATCGGTAATGGCGTCAGCCTGAACCGTATGTATTCCCAGACCCGAAGGCGCGAAACCCTGTTTGGAAAATACATTCTGGAGAATCATCCGGATTTTAAGGGAAAGATTCCGTTTTATTACCGAAGGGAATACCCTTTCAGCGTGGAAGGCGGGGATATTCTGAATCTAAACAGCCAGGTACTTGCCGTCGGGATTTCCCAGCGCACCACGCCAGAAGGAATCGAAAAGCTTGCCCAGGACATTTTCGCCGATCCAAAGTGTGAGATCCGCACCATCCTTGCGCTGGATATACCGAGCATCCGCGCCTACATGCATTTGGATACTGTCCTGACTCAGATCGATCACGATAAATTTACCATCCATCCGGAAATCCTTGGCAGCCTTCAGATCTATGAGCTTACGCCAGGAAAAATGCCCGGCGGCCTATGCGCCAGAGAGTTGACCGCTCCTCTTGCGGAAGTCCTTGCAGAAAAACTGCATCTGGATCAGGTGACAATGATACGCTGCGGTGGCATGGACCGGGTCGCGTCCGAGAGAGAACAATGGAACGACGGTTCCAATACCTTATGCGTCTCTCCTGGAACGGTCGTCGTCTATGACCGGAACTACATCACGAATGGAATTTTGCGCGATAATGGCATTCATGTCCTGGAGATGCCAAGTTCGGAGCTGTCCCGGGGCCGCGGCGGTCCGCGCTGCATGAGCATGCCGCTGATCCGCGAGCCCATCTAAACGAAATCTATTTGATTTAAATTTATATAAAGGAGGATTTGTTATGCCTGTTAATGTAAGGGGAAGAAATTTTTTGAAACTTTTGGACTACACCCCAGCCGAAATCCGTTATCTTTTGGATCTCGCCAAAGAATTTAAGAGAATGAAGCGAAACGGAACACCGCACCGCTACCTGGAGGGCAAGAATATTGTACTGTTATTTGAGAAAACATCGACACGTACACGCTGCTCTTTTGAAGTGGCAGGTTATGACCTGGGTATGAACGTAACTTATCTTGATCCTGGCAGCTCTCAGATGGGAAAAAAGGAAAGTATCGCTGATACCGCGCGGGTGCTTGGCAGGATGTATGACGGGATCGAATACCGTGGATTTGACCAGAATCTAGTGGAAACGCTCGCCAAATACGCTGGCGTTCCGGTCTGGAACGGACTGACAGATCAATTTCATCCCACCCAGATGCTTGCAGATCTTATGACGATGGAAGAAAAATTCGGCCATCTAAAAGGACTTCATTTCACGTATATGGGTGACGCCCGCAATAACATGGGTAATTCCCTGATGATCGCCTGCGCCAAGATGGGAATTCACTTCACCGCCTGCGCGCCGAAAGAACTGTTCCCCGCTGAGAATTTAATCGAGACAGCCAAATGCATCGCTGCCGAAAGCCAAGGTTCCGTTCGTATGACGGAAGACGTCGAGGAAGGAACCCGGGATGCCGACGTCATTTACACAGATATCTGGGTGTCCATGGGCGAACCAGACGAAGTATGGAATAGCCGGATCCAGCTCTTAAAACCATATCAGGTCGATACAAAAGTTATGGAAAATGCATCTTCGGACGCTATATTCATGCACTGCTTGCCCTCATTCCACGACACCAACACAACGATCGGCGCAGACATTGCCGAAAAGTTTGGCATTCCTGAGATGGAAGTCACTGACGAAGTATTCGAGTCCAAACAGTCCGTCGTATTCGACGAGGCCGAAAACCGAATGCATACGATAAAGGCAGTCATTTACGCGACCCTCTGCTAAATTTTGAGGTGAAACATTGCATTTCAGGCATTCGCATGATAAAATTGGTTCAAAGGGAAAACTAATCCTTCCCATAATTCGGAGGTGTTTGTATGAAGAAAAGAATTGTTGTCGCACTTGGACACCGCGCTCTCGGCACTACACTACCGGAACAGATGGTAGCCGTCCGCAAGACCGCTGTCCACATTGCCCAGCTTGTAAAAGAGGGGTATCAGGTCGCGATTACACACAGCAATGCGCCGCAGCTTGGTATGATCCATACTGCCATGAATGAGTTTGCCAAACAGCATGAGAAATATACGGCTGCTCCTATGTCTGTATGTTCTGCCATGTCCCAGGGCTACATTGGTTATGACCTGCAGAATGCCATACGCGAAGAATTATTAAACGCGGGTATTTTCCGTACTGTTTGTACTTTGATTACACAAGTGACTGTGGATCCATATGACGAGCTGTTTTATACTCCCACCAAGGTCCTCGGGCGTATTATGAATGTGAATGAAGCTGAATCCGAACGGAAAAAGGGGAATTTCGTCGTGGACGTGCCTGGGCAGGGGTTCCGCCGTGTTGTCGCTTCCCCGAACCCGGTGAATATTGTCGAGATCGAGGCCATCCGTACTCTGTACGATGCTTATCAAGTCGTCATCGCCTGCGGAGGAGGCGGTATTCCGGTACTCCAGCAGGAACATCACCTGAAAGGCGCCAGCGCAGTCATTGAGAAAGATCTGACAGCCGGGAAGCTTGCCGAAGAGCTCGATGCCGATGAACTTCTCATCCTTACCAGTGTGGAAAAGGTATCCTTAAACCATGGAACCGACCAGGCGGTAGAATTAGATCAGATCACGGCCGCCGATGCTAGAAAATACATGGAGGAAGGTCATTTCGGCATTTACAATATGCTACCCAAACTCCAGGCATCTCTTTCCTTTATCGAAGCCAGGGAAGGCAGACGCGCGATCATTACATCCATCGACACCGCAGAAGAAGCGCTCCGCGGCAAGACAGGGACGATCATAGAATAGATATCTTCAGAAGTCAAATATCCATGCATGCCCAAAGGGTGCTTAGTATGGCGATTGACTCGTTGTTTCTCGGTGTTTTTGCAGTTCAAAAAGGCCATGCCTATACATGCAAGCATGATGGGCATGGTCTTTTTAACCCTGGTATCATATCATTTCGTATATCGTATCCGGTCGTCGATCTTATGCTCCATGATATAATCGTAGACCGTTCTCGGGACAAGATCGTTCCATTTCTCTCCCGCCAGAATCCGCTGGCGTACCTGCGTTCCCGTCGTCCCCTTCTCCGCATAATCCCTTCTCCACAGTATCTCCGTCTTCAGCCCGAGACGACCAAACAGTCTCTCATTTTTCTCAGTCCAATCATCACAGATGCTCATAAAATACGTTGCATCGACAGGTGTGTACTGCCGCAGATAATCCGGTCTGTCAATTGGAAAAGGAATGATGTCAAATTCCATCTTTTTTACCCCAAAATCAAGCAGGCAATCTTCGATTATCTCAAACCGCTCAAAATAGGTCAACGGATTTGCGCTTTTCTTTGTCCTATAATTGGCTCCCGTCTCGTCCGCCACATACAGATCATCCGGAAAAGCAATACCCACATACAGTTTCCTGCACCTTGTTTTTGCAGCCAGTATATATTCCATATGTTTCAGGTGCAAAACCTGAAACCTACCGTATACGACCCCCGTTTCAACCATCTTATCGTACTCCTCTCTTAGTCGAACTCTATAATACACGGATTATTCCGCATTTCATACTCTTTGCCCCAGTGTACTGTCTGTATCATATACATACAACTCATGCAGCGCCCGTGTGGCGGAGATATACTGGAACTGCCGGAAAAACGCATTCTCCTTTTCTCCTCCTACAATAAAGACCCGGTCGAACTCCAGCCCCTTTGCCATATAAAAGGTAGTGACAGTAAGTCCTTTCCCCAAAACCGTGCTATCCCTGTCAATGTAAAGCACGTCTTCCCGATACCTCTTCAAATATTCGTAAGCCTGCTTTGCCTCTTTCTCTGTCATGACAAGCACTGCAGACGTCTCGCAGGCAATTTCCTCACAGACGTCCTCCCCTGCCCTCATCACATCAAGAACAGCACTAAGCGCCTCCTCCTGTGCGGAAAAATTCTGCTCTTCCACTGCTTTGCCATGCCGTTTTATATATTGAATACCGGAAACCTGCCCGATCTTTTCCGCATACTTTGCAATCTCGATCGTATTCCGATAACTCTTGTTCATCTCAATACACCGGATCCGTTTTCCGAAAATGCGCGGAAGGAACGTAAGGACATCCCGGTTTTCTTCCGCTACCGTCTGCGCACGGTCGCCCAGGATCGTCATATTACACGAAAACATACATTCCAGTATCACATACTGCAGATACGAATAATCCTGCATCTCATCAATCACCAGATGCCGTATATTCCTGTGGGACGTAATCCGCATGAGCCTGTATTTCAAGTACAACAGCGGATACACGTCTGCGTATCCAAGAAAACGCTTCTCCACCGGAAGATCCGGCAATTTCTCACACCCGTATTCCTCCAAAAGCCAGTTATAGATCTCATACAGATCCCTGGTCGCATACATTTTTCCAAACTTTTCCCGGAGTTCTTCTTTGTCTTCCTCTGGAAGCACGCAAGAATGCAGAGTCTCATATTCGTCTATAAAATATTCCATCACCGATTCCATACGCTCCAAAAGCGGAGTTTCATGAAACTTAAAATAGAATAGATTCATGACCTTCTCTGCTGGAAAACGTGTCCCGCGATAGGTGATATCCTGGAAATCCACCAGGCGATCTTCCAGTTCAACCTGAAAACCGGATACCGCCCGAACAAATCCCTCCGATTGTTTCCATCTGTCTTCCTGTATCCGCTTCTCTTCTTTTCCGTTCTCTTTCGGCCTGCCTGTTCCTTGCGCCCTCTTTATCCGCCTCTCGGTCTGATGCCAGCGGTCTTCACAGTCCGCGACCACGCTCCTTAGCTCCTTCCAGGCAAATAGGTCAAAGCTCATTTCCTGTATCCTTTCCTCTCCCAGTTCGGGGAGGATATGTGAAATATAATCTGAAAATACACTGCCTGGTGAAAGGATTAGGATATTGGAGGATTTCAAATGTTTTCTGTCATGGTACAAAAGATAGGCGATCCGGTGTAGAGCGATCGACGTCTTCCCGCTTCCCGCCGCTCCTTGTATCACCAGAATCTTATCTTTCTTGTTCCGTATGATCGCGTTTTGTTCCCTCTGAATTGTGCGCACAATACTCCGTAGCTTGGCGTCGCTGTTCGCGCTCAACTCCTGCCTTAAGATCTCATCGTCGATCTTGATATCGCTCTCCAATTCATAGACCATTCTCCCACTGCGTATCTTATACTGCCATTTTGTAAGGATTTCCCCCTCCTCTTTGCCTCCCGGCGCCTCGTAAGAAGCATCCCCCTTGTCGTAGTCATAGAACAGACTGCTCACCGGCGCTCGCCAATCATAGATCAGCGGTGTTTCTCCCTTCTTTTCACTGAAACTAGCGATGCCGATGTAAAAGGTCTCTGCCTCTTCTTCCCCGGAAAATCGGAAATCTATGCTTCCAAAAAAGGGAGCGTCAACCATCCTTTTCAGGCGATGCCGGTCTTTTAATTTCTCCTGCTTTTCGTTAACCTGGGTAAGGAGGGCCTGCTGATTATCATAATTCTCATATCCATACTGGTCCATCTCTGTATAATTTTCCCAGTAATATTCGTTCATACCTTCAATATCTTTTTGTACTTCCCGGATCACCTCATCGATCTCGCACAGCCTTTGTTTCAGCTTCTTTATCACAAGTGTCAGAAAATCTGTTCCTCTACTCATAAACACATGACCCGCCTAAATTTTGTCGTCCGGTTTTTTGCTGATTCCGGGAAGGACTCTGTCGAGCGTATCGAATAGAATCTTTATATTAATCGGTTTGGCGATATGGGCGTTCATTCCCTGCCTGATCGCTTCCTGCCGGTCTTCTTCAAACGCGTTTGCCGTCATCGCAATGACAGGTATGGACGCAAGTTCCTTATTCTCCAGTCTACGGATCGCCCTGGTCGCCCCATAGCCGTCCATCACAGGCATTCTGACATCCATGAGTACGACCTGATAGTAGCCCGGATTCGACGCCTTCACCATATCCACCGCAATCTGTCCGTTTTCCGCAATCTCTACGGTAAATCCCGCTTCGGTCAAAATGGTTTCCGCAATTTCCTGATTTAACTCATTGTCTTCCGCCAGAAGAATACGTCCTGTCCGGATCTCATGCGTTTCCCTGCTTTCACATGTCTCATACTCTGCGCCCACATTGACGACGGAACAAAGACATTTCCTAAGCTCAGACAAGAATAACGGTTTACTACAAAATGTTGTAACACCGGCCTCCCTTGCCTCTTCTTCTATATCCGCCCAGTCATATGAGGTCAGAATGATGATCGGAGCTTCTTCTCCAACCTCCTGGCGGATCCTGCGGGTGACTTCAATACCGTTCATATCCGGCAGAAGCCAGTCTACAATATAGATGCTGTACGTGTCCCCGCGCATGGCTGCCTGGCGCATACGGAGCACCGCCTCCTTGCCGGAAAGCGTCCATTCCGCACGCATTCCGACTTGCTGGAGCATATAAGACACGCTGTCGCAACTGTTGAAATCATCGTCGACAACCAGAGCTCTGCATCCTGAAAGCTCAGGAATCGTAAGCGGCTCCTTCTCCTCTGAGAGCAGACGCAACGTCAGGAACACTGTAAATTTTGTTCCCTCCCCTTCCGTACTTTCCACTTCGATCGAACCACCCAGCATATCCACGATATTCTTCGTGATCGCCATCCCAAGCCCTGTACCTTGGATCCCGCTGACAGTAGAACTTCTCTCCCTCGAAAACGGTTCAAAGATATGCGCGGCAAACTCACGGCTCATACCAATGCCGGTATCCGTGACTTGGAACTCATAGCTTGCATATCCCGCCGGGGCGCCTGCTTTTTCTGTCACTCTGAGACTTACAGTGCCTCCTGCAGGCGTAAATTTCACAGAATTTCCCAAAAGATTCAAAAGGATCTGGTTCAGACGCAGTTTATCACAGTATACGTCTTCGTTTACCACATCGACCGTATCCATCTGCAGCTCAAGCTGTTTAGAACGCACGTCTGCCTGCAGGATATTGCGTAATTCATGCAGGATGTCCGGCAGGCTGCACGCCTTCTCCTCCAACTGCATCTTACCGCTCTCAATACGGCTCATATCCAAAATATCGTTAATAAGGCTCAACAAATGATTCCCGGAGGTCATAATCTTTTTCAGATATTCTTCAACCTGTTCCCTACGGTCTATATGGTTGATCGCCAGCGAGGTAAAGCCGACAATCGCGTTCATCGGAGTCCGAATGTCATGCGACATATTGGAGAGAAACACACTCTTCGCCTTGTTCGCCCGATTAGCCTGGGAAAGAGCGTCCTCAAGCAGGCTGTTTTTCTCCATCTCATTGCGGACCTCTTCATCCACACTGCGAAGCCCCAGAACAACGCCGCGGCTTCCGTCCCAAGTACCCGCACGCACCACTTTCATCTGGAAATACTCGATATCATTTCCTCTTCTGACACGGTAATTCGCGTAGAACAGTTGCTTCTCAGCCAATTCCTTTCCCAACCATTTGCGTGCGGACCACTCTCGGAGCGTATCCTTGTCATCCTCATGCACGAACTCTTCTATATAATGCTCCAAGCCCTCTCTAAGAGATCTTCCTTCTGCAAAAGCGGTGCGGAACATCCCGTCCTCTTCATCCTCAAGTCTGAGCAGCATCCCTTCCCCGCCGTCCAGATCAAAAAAGCAGACCAGGTTATAATCCACGCTCAGGGCCTGCACCAATTCCATTTGACGCCGTTTGCTTTCTTCACGTTCTTTCTCTTCCTGACGTTTTTGCTCCGTACAGTCCACAAAGAGGCGCTGGCAGGCCAGCTCTCCGTTTTCTATGATGAGCTTGGCGTTACCCATAATATGCTGAACCTCCCCGCCCCTCCCACGGATACGGTACTCTAGGCTTACACTGTCTCCTTCCTTTTCCAAACTTTCAATACGTCTCTGGGTCTCTTCCCTGTCTTCTTCTATGACTAGTACCGACACCATGTCAAACCCTTGTTTCTGCAACTCCTCCTGAGACTCATAGCCTAAAATCTGAAGCGCTGCCCGGTTTACACTAAGAATACGCTGTCCGTCCAAGGTTTGGGATATCACCCCGCAGTCCATAGTAGTAAAAATTGTCTCCAAAGCATGGTTTTTGCTGATTAGTTCTTTCTCATAAGCGCGTTCCTTTGTCACATCAATGGCAACGCCTACCGTGCCCATAACATCCCCGTCCACATTATACAAGGGCGATTTATATGTCGTCAAAAGCTTCGTGCCTTCCCCTGTCATAACGGTCTCTTCCGATATGCAGGTCTTTCCCGTACGCATCACTTCCGCTTCCGATTCAATACATGCAGGGTCGTCATGTTCCACGTCCCAGATATACGCGTGTCTCTGTCCCTCTACCTGCTGTTTTGTTTTATTGACCGTCGCGCAAAAACTGTCGTTTACTTTCTCATGAACACCGTCTTTATCCTTATACCAAACCAGATTGGGAATACTATTGATCGTTGTTTCCAGATAATGGCTGGTCTGCCAAAAGTCCTTCCTCACCTTGCAGTCCTTCTGCCATTTATAGAAGCGGAAAGCCGCTTCCTCCTCCGACATAGGAAGGCTCCATATATCACTGACTTTCTGGAAATCCTCCGGCGAAAGCGAAACCTTCTCCCGGTCCGCAAGAAGGATAATCTCGGTATCCCGGTCTTTTCCCTTTATGTCTTCCCCAGCGCCCAGCGTACGTAACCCTTCACTGATATTCATATCTCCAAAATCAGCAAGAATCACATCTGCCTTTGCCGCCAAGGAAGGTTCAGGTTTCTCACTCTCAAAAAAAGTATGGGTAAAAGCTTCGAGCGGCGGCATTTTTTTAATCACTTCAAATATATTGCACTGGCGCCCCACAAGATAAAATTGAACATGACAGTGGTACATATATTTTCCTCCATTCTGTGCTCTTCTTAGCACATACAGGTAGTTAGTAAAAGAATGCAAATTCTTTCACTCTTTCCTCTCTTTTCCAATAAATTTTTAAGCGTTAAAAATCTGTCTTTTTAAAGTATACCATTTATCCAGGGAAAATCAACCTGAAAAGAGCCTTTCCCGCACATAAAATGCAGGGAAAGGGCCAAGACTGCCTGCCGGAATCATTTGTAGATGTTTTTCGTAGAATATGCTATTCTACAAAGTGGTTATTTTTCTCCTCTTGCTTTTATCCCATCGACAGATTATAATATCATCACAATCAATATTTACACTACTTCTTTTTTCATACTCTATTTAATCCCTTATATGTTTCTTCACGCACACATTATAAAGGAACACTGGTATTATATACCCTATTGGGGATGTTGGAGCTATTCACCCGTTTAATCGTTGTTACTATTAATAGTTGTTGCTATTAATACCCGATACTATAAAGGAGTGTGATATTATGACTGACCATGAATTATTGCTTGCGATTGCTGACATTATGGATAAAAAGTTGGACTCGCGGTTAGAACCTATTGAAAACAATATCCTTGCCTTACAGAGCCAAATGCAAGATATGCAAGACCAAATACACGACTTGCGAGATGATTTACAAGGGCAAATATATGATTTGCAGGGGCAGACACATGATTTAAGGGGTGAGATGAACAGTATGAAGAGTGATCTCCACAATATTAAATTATTCCAGGAAAATGTCATTCTTCCCAGGCTGAACACCATTGAGTCCTGTTACACGGACACTTACAAGCGTTATCAGACATATGCCGACCGGATGGACTCTGCTTTCATTGATATTGACCTGCTCAAAAATGTTGTCACAGAGCACAGTGCCAAATTACAAATGATTTCATAACTACTGCTAATCCCCCGCCAGGATACATTCCCGGCGGGGGATTGATATTGAGACCGATTTATGTTCCCGCGGTCTTAATCATTTCATATTTTTACACACTCTGATACTCTTTGAGCCGCCGACGACATTCTCTATAGCCAGGGCAATATTTTTCCACCTCTTCCCAGAATAACTGCGAATGATTCATATGACGCCGATGAGCCAATTCATGTACCACAACATAGTCAAGAAGTTCCTCAGGAAGATAGCACAGCTTATAATTAAAATTCAAATTACCTTTTGCACTACAACTTCCCCACCTAGTTTTCTGATTCCGTATGGTAATCCTCCCTGCTGAAACTTCCATCACACTGCAATAATGACTCACACGTTCTGAAAATTTACTTTTTATTTTCTCGATTTCTTCCAGGGAAAGCTGATCTGTTTTAGGTATCCTCTCAGACGCCGGGGCGTCCGTCCGTCTTTTTGTCTGCCCGTATTTTTTTAAGATCCATCTCTCATGTTTTCTGCAAAATTCCTTCAATTCCTGATCCGGAAAGTTATGTGGAATCCTTGCAAACACAGTCCCATCAGGTCGAACCTCCAAAGCAACGCTTCTTCTGCTGGAGCGAACTACCTGAATACAAATACGTTCTCCATTTTGTTCCACATAACATTCTGTTAACATCTTGTTCTCCGGCTAAGCCAGTAGTCCATATGTTCCATCAGTTTCGGAATGTCAAGCGGTTTGGTAAGGTGCCCGTTCATCCCTGCTTCCCGCCCTGAAGCAATATCTTCCGCAGAGGCGTTTGCCGATAGGGCAAGAATCGGAATGGATGCCGCGTCGGTACGCGGAAGCTTACGGATCGCACGCGTGGCCTCAAACCCATTCATGACCGGCATCTGGATGTCCATAAGGACCATATCATAATATCCCTCCGGCATCTCCGCAAAACGCTGCAGGCCTTTGCGCCCGTCCGCCGCACACTCCACCCTGGCGCCGATCTCTCCGATGAGTTCCATAGCGATTTCCTGGTTCAACTCATTATCCTCCACCAGAAGAATTTTGCATCCACGGAACGAACCGTCCGATATCTCCTTTGAGGCCGTATCGCTCTGCCTTGCAGAATGTTCGGATGGTTTCCGCCTCAAAATAACCGTTGCTGTAAATTGAGAACCTTGTCCAGGCACGCTTTTTACACTGATGACGCCGCCCATCATTCGGGCGATATTCTGTGCAATCGTCATTCCAAGTCCTACGCCTTCCTCCTCCACGGCGTTTTTATCCTCCACACGGCTGAACGGTTCAAAAATGTGGGGAATAAATTCCTCTTCCATTCCAATACCATTGTCACGGAAAACAAACTCATAGGAGCTGCACCCGTGCTCTCCTGATTCATGCTCCGCGGCTGATATCTCGATCATACCGCCGACCGGCGTATATTTGACAGAATTTCCCAAAATATTGAGGAACATCTGCATAAGCCTGGGGCGGTCCCCCAGGATATGCTCGTGCTTCACCTGCATAGGATGAACCTTTAAATGGAGTTCTTTATCCTGAATATCCGGGAGCACAAGCGAAATAACTTCTTCCATTAAATCAGACAGGCTAAATTCTTCTGCCTTCAAATCAAAATTCCCTGCCGCGATCTGACTTATATCTAATATCTCATTCAACGCGGAAAGAAGCTGACGGCTGGACAGAGAAGCCTTATCCAGACATTCTTTCACTCTTACCGTATCCTCCAAATGATCCGCCGCAATTTTGATCATTCCCATAATACCGTTCATCGGCGTGCGTACATTATGGCTAATACTGGAAATAAACTCCTGTTTCGACGCGTTGGCAAGATCCGCGGCCTCACACGCCGCCGCAAGAGCCTGCTGTTCACGCATCTCTTTCCTCTTACTCTCCGTCACATCCTGCGCCGCGTAAACAATCGATCGCGCTTTTCCTTCCTTGTCGGTCTGTGACATCACTGCCGTGCTTCTAATCCATCCATATTCTCCGGGCCTGATGTTCGCATTCTCCGGCATCTTACGGTAGGCTAAGGTCACATACGGCTGATTTTTGCTCAGTGTCCTACGCAGGTTCTGAGCGCTCAAAACATCCAGATACTCTTCGCGGTCGTCCGGGTGGACGAATTTCTCAGCATAGGTCCGAAGCCCCGTGGCATAATCCATCTTGCCCTCCAGCTCTCTTTCAACCCCCTCGCGCTTCTGCGTTACGCTGCGGAAGATATCTTGCTCCAGATCCGCATAATATGTAGCGAAAAACATCCCTCCCAGAGTACTGATGATATCCGCTTGTTCCTGCTCACCTTTCCTGCGCAGCTCTTCTTCTATCTTTTCCATTGTAATATCACGTCCCAGGATATTTACCGACATCCTCTTCCCCTGACGAGCATAGATCACATGCTGTTCGATCCACTGTAAAGAGCTGCCGGAAATACGGTATTGGCATATCTCCTCAGAATAGTCCCTCGTACCTGCCGCTTTCTGGTACAAATGCTCCGGACTCATAACCTTTCGGAACGTTTCCGCATCCTCCGGATAAACAATTGACTCCATCGCTTTTTGAAAATACTGATGATAGCTTCCAGTCAGTACCTTTTGCATATTCGTTTTCTCATTGATCCAAATCCGCTCACACTGCCCGTTTTCCAGATAGACGGTCGTCATAACGCTGTACCGTGATTTGAGGATCGCCGCAAGCTGCATGTCCCGAAGGCTTAACGTATGCTCTTGACGGATACGTTTATCAACGTTCTGAAGGGCAAGGATCGTATAGTGTTTCGCCCCGTGATTCTCACCAAAATACGCAATCAGCGCCATATAACGGTACTCATGATCCTCCTCCCCGCGCCACCTGCACAGCATATCTTCCTTCTGAACAGAAATGTCTTTCATCTGACGTAGGCCTTCCAGCGAAAATTTCTCATAGACCTTCTCCTGATCCGTCGGGTGTATCTGTTTCATCAACCGGGACTCCATGATCTCATCCCATTGGACAGTCCAGGATTTCCAGCCTGTATGCGTATGGCCGTTTTCCCGGACAAGATTCGCCTCCCCCGTCTCAAGGTCTATACCGTAAATGCTGAAATTCTGTTCGCCCAACGTACGGATGACCTCTTGCACGCGGAGGCTCGCATCATCCATCTCCAGGCTTTCCTGCAGAATATCATGTACATCTTTAACATATAAGAAAACATACTGATCGCTGCCAACACAGGGCTGGTCCGGAACTACCTCTATTAAATTCCACCGATAATCCTCCCCGGAACGCCTGCGGTAACAGCAGGTCAGTATCTCCTGTCCATTCTCCAAAGCTTTTTTCATATGTTCCAGTTTGGTAAAAGATATAAAATTATTCATATCATCCGGATGGATTCCGCCATCATAGATAAATTGCCCAAGCCAGCTTGAAAAGGTATCCTTTCCATATCCGATGAGCCTGTCTTCCGGCCTCATCTTCACCACCTCATAGCAGTCCTGCGTGAGATTAATCCTTAAAATTTTATGATATGTATGGTTGATCGCCTGCATATGAGGTGCGACCGTGATGATGAATGCTGGAATCTCCTGCTTCCATTTTGTTCTTACGGCCACAATGTCAACAATATCTCCAAAAGGACTATTGTAGCTGATACTACGGTCCTCCTCCTTATCACCGATCGTAAGGAGAGGACAATTCGCGCAAGAATGCCCTCCGATTTCATGGCAAGGCATTCCCAGGGCGATATCCGGCGTCGCCTCCCGTACCCGCTCATTATAATACAAGATCCTATGATCATCCTCCCGTATGACAAAAATCCCGGTAGTCGGTATTGCATGTAAAATATTTTCATATTCTTTAATATCCATAAATTCACCTTCGCTTGTGGATTATCCCGCAATTTCTTTCATCTTACTCTCATACCCGAGCTTTTGCAAACGCTCCTGAACGACTTTTGCATTCTCCGGATCCGTATTACAAAGTAATATGTAAAGCGTCCCGCCTTCCATCACACCCATATAGTCTGTCTGCCGTATATGGTTGGCTACTTGTATAGAAATCGATTTATATTCATGATATCCCATCTCGATTTCCAACATTGTACATTCTGTCAGTCCCTTTGCCTTGGCGCCGAAAAACGTTTTTACCAAAACAGTAAATGCTTCCTCATTGAGTACATTTGTCCCTTCCAGATATCTTTTGCTCCTGAAACTCGCCATATATCGGCTCGCGCGCAGAACAGCGTTCTGAATGAGCGCTTCGGTCACCGCCAGCCGGTTACCTTCTGTCTCTGTAAGTCGCTGGCATGGAATCCCCCAAAACATCAGAATTACACGTATCTCTTCTTCTGCATAGATGGCACTGGCCATTACCGGGCGTCCCGCCTCCATGTCTTTGTTCATATACACCCGGCCGCTTTGCAAGTCATTGTACAGATTCCCCATAGCGGTATACTTTAACGAATTGCCGAGCTGACGCGCCTCAGAAGAAGTCGCGGAGAAAAGCCTGGCATAATCTCGATTTACCACCGTATAGATCGCCACGTCCTTGCTGTCCATCACCTCTGACAGAATCTGCGCCGTATAAAACAGAACCTCTTCCGTTGTATACTTCTCCAGTCTGGACATAATGTCATAGAACCGCTCAAAGCTATGTTTCTTTAGCTCCTCAATCTCCCTGTCCTTTTCTTCCAGCAATTCCTTCTGCCGTTCGATCTCTCTTAGCATCTCATCTGTTGTCCTCTGTGCACTCCCCTTGTCTCCCATACAAGATTCCTCTGAATACAACTTTATCACCCTTCCATATAAAAATCTTTATTTATACCTTGTGGTATAATGTACCTTACGGCATGCTATATCCTACGTTTTCGTATACCGTTATTTTGCACTTTTTTGGAGAAAAAGTCAATCTTCTCTTACGTAATTCAAGCATGCCATATCCATGCGCCCGATCAGCATTTTCCGTATACATGCATTGCTTTTCAATAATAAACTTTGCAACATAAGCCGTTTTTCACACGAAAAATTGCATCTGTTTTGTGCTGTGGAAGTGCAGACATTATCGTAATATCTTCTCCAAACAAGAGTATCGCTGCAAGAGTAATTCCTTCCCGGTGCTTTTCATCATCTTTTAAGATTAAACCTGCACTGCGAAGAAGCTCCTCATCTCCCATTGTCAGCCATGGATGATTCATGTTTCGGATACGACTCACTCCTCCTTATCGTGACAGTTTTATTATTTCATCTGTCTGCCATAAGGGGAGCATATCAACGCTTAGTCGGTTGCGACTAAAGTCGCTTAAAATCTCTATTTAAGTAGCTATTGTTCTTCGATTGTAAAATTATCAACTTCTTTTCCCTGTTTTTCGATATAGTTTCTTATCATCTCTTCATCCCCGGCTCCCAACTGTTCCATAAAAATCTCCATTCCGCCGCCTTCGGTTAGCGGCAAAAATAATAATGAAACACCATTTTACAAGTTTTCAAAAAAATAACGCACAAAGCCCTTTCTAATGTATAATAAACTTGTACACAAAAAATACGAAAGAAACTTTTAACGGATTTGGCAATGCCATTGAATACCTTGGGCGCTATACCCATAAAATAGCCATTTCCAACAGCGGGATTCTTTCCCTTACAGAAGATACCGTTACTCTCTCGGCCAGAGGTAAAAATCCGGGGAATCCGAGGTACCTTATTACCCTGAACCATGCAGAGTTTATATGCCGTTACCTCATGCACGTGTTGCCTTCCGGTTTTCAAAAATACGCTATTATGGCTTCCTAAATAACCGGATGAAATATAAGAACCTAAAGATCTTATTTAAACTTCAGAATGGTCAGCGCTTTAAACAGCGCTTCGCAGGCATGACCATGGCAGAGCCTTTAAAAGCTGTCTAGGATTTTGACATCTGCCTGTGTCCTGCATACGGACATCCCGCAATGAAACAGATTTTAAGGTGCCGTGTCTCTCCTCCCTGATACGCCGGTTTCTCATACTTTTTAAGGCTCCCCCCCAAAAGGTCCGCGAAGCGTGCATAAAAGCAAAAAAAATGCCTGTATTTATCCCGATCCTTCATTGCAGACCGCCATAACCCACCATTTTAAACTTATGGAAAAAGATACTATCCCCATACAGTCTGCGGCTAAAGTCCAGCGGCTTGGTACAATTGGAAAGAATCACATTCAGCGCAGTTTATCTTTTGTGTAAGTTGTTCTTTTTTGTTGCTCTGAATCTGATACTTTCCTTAAGAATTATATCATATTTCGTCCAAAAACGACACTAAATTTGTAATTATTTTCTAAATATATAAATTCCATCCACTCGCAGAGCCGGTGGTTGATTTATTCTCCAAAGTTCCGTTTCTCAGATCAGTGAAAAACTTCTCAATGGAGAACAACCATGCACTAACAATTAAGCACTTTACTCGACACCATATATCATATAATAAAGTGCATAATACCCCAAAAACCTTCTCGATTCTACCCCGGTAGACTATTCTCGACACAAATCGACCCATACCCCGCGTATGTCAAGTTAATGTCACAAACTTTTTTCACTTTTTTAAAGTGAAAATCGCTGAAACCCGCATAACTTCGTGGGGTGTGTGGTAAATTATTGCTACGTCAGGGCAAAATTAGAGATAAATTATTGTCAAGTAGCTTTCAGTGGAAAAGTGGTCGAATTCGACCACTTTTCCACACAAAGTTTTATATGTGATTTTCTCTCAGCAATGCTCTCTATCTTTCAGACTGTAGTGGTCAAGCATTTTTGTAACACTTATGGCTAAAAAAATCAGTTTCTATATTTATGAAGCAGTCCGTGTCTGATAAGGTGTTCGGTATCCATTATAGCTGTGCGGACGAACATGGTTGTATGTGACATAGGCATATTCTTCCACTGCCTGATACAGCGCCTCC
>JAAWDY010000031.1 GCA_022793995.1 Coprococcus sp. | reverse complement strand
TAGACTATAATTTTTCTGTAAGTTAATGTGTTTGGTCATACATTAATTTTACACCAACTGCCGGATTCTTTCGAGGTCTGGCAGTTGTTTTTTGCATAGAAAAGGAGCTGCGCACTAATTACTTAGTGCGACAGCCCCATGTACTTGACGGAAAAGGTAGATTTACCATTTCCATATTTTTCATTACCTTTACCAACATGGAAAAGCTGTACAAACCGCTAAAATAAGGGATTTTCTTTACCTTTTCCATATTACCATATTGTCCCTAGGGATGTAAGTCTATAGATGATAACAGAAAGGAAGCAGAAAGATGAATCAAATAGGGTTTTACTGTCGATCAAAAAATGGTATTACATTAATGCAGTGTTCTATCTGGGATATTCTGACAGATGAGGAGGACAATTACATACGGGAGTTTATCAAGAAAATAGCCAAAAGGAATCCAGGGCATGAAGTGAAAGTCACATTTGAAATGGAAGAAAGGTGCAATGATCTACTGAATGGAAAAGAGGGAAACTAAGAAAAAAGCCCCATAGATATGCCAATATCTACAGGGCAGGCATAGCCGGAACCATGCTCCAAGAACAGGAAAATGATAGCATGGAATCCGGGGAAAGGGAAGGGATTTTATGAAAAAAAGTAAAAAAGAACTTAGGGAGAGAATCATGGAGTCAGTGAATCGGCTTGAATGCTGCATTTACCTTACGCATGTTCTGGAAGTGGCAGAACTGTATAGAAAGTCCCTGGATAAAGATGATTTTAGGGAACTGTCTGATCTTCAATGGGAGCAAAAGAAGGCGATCTGTTCCATTTTGACAATGGAAGAGGCTGAAACGGTCAGCAATATAAATTATTTAATCGCCGCTTTTATACAGTAGGCATTTCAAAACAAACGAAGCGCCCCGGCATTGACCGGGGTATTAGGAAGGGGGAAGCTTATGAGCGTGAGAATCACGATCTCGTACATAGAACGGGAGGAGCTGGAGGAAATCCTTCTCCGGCTCGCGCCGATGATAACGTCCTGGAAGATATCGAAGAACCAGGAAGGCGGGTACCAGAAGGCATATGTGGAACTGAAAAACCTGAAAAAACCTGAAAAAACTTCATAAAACTTCAGCTTTAATTTGCATTTTATCCAGCAAATGTTAGTCTCAGAACTTATTAAAACTTATGGTTGAAAAGCCATCAGCCATATGATATATTTGATTTATAGCAAATAGAGCAAGTACCGCACTGGTTTTTTCATCTTTCCCGGTGTAAGCTTTCGGGCGTGGGAACGGTTTACAGGAATGTAGACTGTCTCCACGCCCTTTTCTATTTGCTGAATAGCCTGACCGAAGGCGTAAAACAGAAGGGAGAATGTAAATGGAGAATCAGAACACAACCGGGACTGCGGCGGAAGGACAGCAGGAAAAGACCTTTACACAGGAGCAGGTGAACGCCATTGTCGGCAAAAGGTTGGCAGAAGCAAAGGCGAGCAACGAAGCGGCACTGAGTAAAAGGGAAGAGGAATTGAACCAGCGGGAAATGCAGATCAGGGCGAAGGAACTGCTTGCGGAAAAGGGTCTTCCCCAAGAACTGGCGAAGGTTCTTCGGTACACGGATGAGGAATCCTTGACGGCGGCGATTGATACCATTGAACATACCAAAGGGTTCAAGGACGGGGAAAAAGTAATGAAAAAAGGAACATTTGACGGATTCCGCCCCATAGATAAAAACGCCCTTCATGAACATGAGGTAGACCCTATCAGGGGGGCTATGGGGCTAAAATAATGAGGTGATTTAAGTGGCAATCGAATTAGTAACCAAATATCAGCCCTATGTGGATGAGATATTTACAACAGAGAGTAAAAAGTCGCTCCTGACGAACCAGGACTTTACCTGGACGGGGGCGCACACTGTAAAGGTATACAAGGTCAGCACTGCAGGGATGACCGACTACGGAAGGGGAGGGCGGCAGAGGGCAACTGGTCGCGGTATGGCGCGGTGATGTCCCTGGATGCGGCTACAGAGGAATTTACCCTGAAAAAAGACCGCTCCTTCACATTCGCGATTGATAAGCTCGATACGGATGAAACGGCAAGCCAGTTGGCGGCGGCTTCCGCACTGGCGAGACAACAGCGGCAGGTCATCATCCCGGAAGTGGACACGTATGTCTACGGCGTCATGACGTCCGGCGCGGGCATTAAGCCGGATGCGGTCGCACTGACGAAAGAGAACATCTATACCGAGATCATCAAGGCGAATGCCGCGCTTGATAATGCGGAGGTACCGGAGACGGGACGCCAGATCGTCGTTACACCGGACGTATACCTGTTAATGAAACAGTGCAAAGATATCGTGATGGAAACGGATATCGGGAATGACCTAAGGCTCAAGGGCGTCGTGTCCAACCTGGACGGGGCGAACGTAATTAAGGTACCGGCTAACAGGGTGCCGAAAGATTTTGGGTTCATGGTCGCCCATCCGTGCGCGACGGTGGCGCCGACGAAACTTGAGGACTACAAAGTACACCAAGACCTGCCCGGAATCAGTGGAAGCCTGGTGGAGGGGCGCATCTGTTATGATGCGTTCGTCTTAGAGAATAAATCCAAGGCGATCTACTACCAGGCACAGCCAGCAAAAGCGTAATAACCTAAAATTCGATAAAAGTACCCTGGGCTTTCTTTTCCTCTCTTTTAGATCGCCTTGGGTATTTTTGGAGGTGGCAGAGCATGACAAATGAACAACTGACAGTATGGATACAGGCCGGGGAAGATACTGCGGAAAATATGCTTCAGCTCTGGGAGCAGAATAGGGGGCTCATCGTAAAAGTGGCGATGAAGTACCGGGGCAATGGGGAAATGGATGACTTGACGCAGGAAGGCTACCTCGGATTGTGCGAAGCTGTCTGGCACTATGACCCGGAACGGGGGGCGCCCTTTTCCAGCTATGCATACTTCTGGATAGAGCATACCATACAGCGGTACATTGAAAACTGCTGTCGGCCGGTACGGATCCTGGCACATGAAAGTTCCTGGATACGGAAATATAACCGGGCGTCGCGGGAATATGCGAGCACTTTCGGGGATGAGCCGTCAGAACGTGCATTATGCGCCCTTCTTGGTGTAAGCCGGGAAAAGCTCCATACCATCAAGGAAAGTGCCAGGTTGGCGAAAATACGGAGTCTGAACGAGCCTACGACTGCGGAGGACGGGGAACTGACGCTGGAAGACACGGTTGCGTCCGGGGAAGATCTGGAAGGGGATGTCATCCGGGCATGTGATCGGGAAGTGATGGAGCGGGAACTGTGGATTGCGGTCGACCGCCTTCCCGGGGAGCGTCCGGGAATCATTCGGAAGCGGTACCAGGAAGGGAAGAGCCTGGAATGCGTGGGGCGTGAGTTTGGCATCAGCAGGAGCCGCATCAGCGAGATCGAGCGGGACGCCTTAAGAAAACTGAGGAATCCCGCCAGGTGTCGGAAGTTCCGGGCGTACTATGAAGAGTACCTTGCCGCTTCCACGGTGTGCCATGTGGGCGTGGCGGCATTCCAACGGACATGGGAAAGCGCGGTGGAAAAGGAAGTGCTGTACGACTTGGAAGGATGGTCGCCGGTGAAGTGGCGGGAAGCATTACTGGAGCCGCCCGGACGGGGGAGACTGTGATACTGGAATGATACTAAAAAGATAAGCAGAGTAAATAAAATGCTGGAAATGGTGCAGAATTTGACGAAAAATAGGATTAGAATAATAAAAAAATGGCAAAACGGGCACATTTGGTTGGACTTGTATACCAGTGTTTGTGTGAAATAATAAAAATCTATAAAAAAAGAATGAGTATTGACGATATAAATAAAAAGTGGTATACTAGATTTTGAAAAGAATGACATATATCTCTAAAAAATGCGCAAAAATAGAGAAAAAAGAAAGAAATTGGAATACCAGAATGTTGAAATGCTAAAACACCAGAATGCGAGGAGGGATTTTATGAGAGAAATGAATCTCACACTTGAGCTTATTCACATTAAGGACATTCAGTTTGGTGAAACGACACAGGTGAAAGATCATATCTTAGAGATTAATAAAGAAGAGCTGGCCGCCTATCTGCATGACGACAGACTTCAGTCAATCCAGATCGAGCTTGCCAGACCAGGGGAATCGGTCCGGATTATACCAGTAAAAGATGTAATCGAACCAAGAGTGAAAGTTGACGATGAGGGTAACGCGTTTCCAGGCTTCTTAGGGGAGTGCGAGGGAACAGGGGAAGGACGGACAAAAGTCCTGAAAGGCGTCGGCGTAGTTACGACGGGGAAGATCGTTGGATTCCAGGAGGGAATCATCGATATGGCGGGCCCCGCGGCCGAGCATTGTTATTACTCGGTTTTAAACAATGTTGTGATCGTGGCGGAAAAAAAAGACGGCGTCGCGCCGCAGGAACATGAAACGGCAATCCGGCTTGCAGGAATCAAAGCGGCAAAATATCTGGCTTCCTGTGCGAAAAATATGGATGCGGATGAAACAGAAGTCTACCAGTTAGGCAAAACGGACAAACCGCTTCCCAAGGTCGCAATCCTGTTTTTAGCGATGGCACAAGGGCTTTTGCACGACAATTATATTTACGGGGTGGACGCGAAGAAAATCCATACGACTTTGCTGCACCCGAACGAACTGATGGACGGAGCGCTTGTGAGCGGAAACTGCGTCGTCGCATCCAACAAGTACACCACATACGATCACCAAAATAATCCGTTGGTAAAAAAGCTATATAAACGGCACGGAAAAGAGTTGGAGTTTGTCGGAATTATATTTACACCGTCCTGTCCAGGCCTTTCGGATAAAAAACGGTGCTGCACAGGGGCGATCAATATAGCGAGGACACTGGGGCTTGACGGGCTGCTCTTGCCGGAAGAAGGCGGTGGAAACCCGGAAGCGGATTTAATGATGCTTTGTAGAAATGCGGAAAAAAGCGGAATCCGTACGGTAATGATCGTGGGCGCAATCGGGGAAGAGGAAGCCATCACAGATACGACCCCGGAGGCAGACGCGGTCGTCAATGTGGGGAGCAGGATTGAGAAAATGCTCCTGCCCAAAATGGACAAAGTAATCGGACATGAGGAGCAGATAAAAATCCTTGCGGGAGGTTCTGAGGACAGTATTTGCCCGGATGGGAGCCTATATGTAACGGTTTCCAGTATTATGAGTATGCATAATGGGATGGGCATGACAAAATTAACGTCAAAAGTGTATTAACGGGAGGTGTACAGCGTGCGTATTGTTCACTATATCAATCAGTTTTTTGGACAGATCGGCGGCGAAGAGGCGGCCGGTCATCCACTTGAAGTAAGAAAAGGCAGCGTAGGTCCTGGAGTGGGACTTCAAAAAGAATTAGGGGATACGGCCCAGATTGTGGCAACGATCATTTGCGGCGATAATTATTTTGTTGAACATGAGGAGGCCGCGAAGAGGGTAAAGGAAATCCTAAAAGAATACGAGGCGGATTTATTTGTTGCCGGACCGGCGTTTTTAGCGGGGCGATATGGAGTAGCCTGTGGAAAGGCGTGCAAAAGCGCGTATGAGATGGGGGTGGAAGCAGTCAGTTCCATGAACGAAGACAACCCGGGCGTGCTGATGTACAGGAGATATGCATACATACCGCCGTGCGGAGATTCTGCGAGATATATGAAAAAAACAGTGAAAAATATGGCGGCGTTTATTTTGCGGATTGCAGAAGGAGAAACCATAGATGAACCGGAGCGGGACGGATATATCCAGAGGGGAATCCGCAAGGTATTTATGGCGGAGAAGACCGGAGCCGAGCGCGGAGTCGACATGCTTATGGATAAGATCCTTGGAAAACCATACAAAACCGAGCTGCCAATGCCGGTATTTGAAAAAGTGGCACCAAGTGCGGCGATTCAGGATATGGAAAGCGCCACGATTGCGCTTATTACAACAGGCGGACTTGTTCCAGAGGGAAACCCCAATCATTTAGAGGCTTCGGCGGCAATGAAATACGTGAGCCACAGCTTTGAAGAATACGGCGGGTTTGAGCTTCCTGATTCAGAGACCGTGCACGGCGGATACGATCCCGTCTATGTAAACGAAGACGGAAGAAGAGTACTACCATCGGATGTGCTTAAGGAGCTGGAAAGCGAGGGGGAAATCGGACGCTTATATGACAAGGTCTATGTCACGAGTGGAACCGCGATGCCGACGACGAGGGCGACCCAATTTGGGAAGTCCATAGCGGAAGAACTGAAGGAAAAAAAAGTAGACGGGGTTATCTTAACCTCCACATGAGGAACCTGTACACGTTGCGGGGCAACGATCGTAAAACAACTTGAGGCAGAGGGAATCCCGGCGGTTCATATTTGCACGGTCACGCCGATCTCGAAATCGGTGGGAGCGAACCGGATCGTTCCTGGGATATCTATACCACATGTGACGGGGAACCCAAATGTAGATCAGGAAGAAGAAAAAGAGGTCAGAAGAAAATTGGTGCGGACGGCAGTCCACGCATTGCAGACAGATATTGAAGAGCAGACCATTTTCAACGTGACTTAAATCGCCTGGCGGCGATAGACTGGAGGGAACCCCTCGTGTACACTCGGGATACCTGATTTTAAATCGCCTAGCGACGATAGATTGGAGGGAAATGTGAAGGAAAGAACACAAAAGAGGGTTATTCGTTTTGGGGAAGCGTTTGTTTTAGTCGTTATATTTGTTATCATCTTTGTATTAGCCAGTGGAAGATTCCCCACCGGGATCGCGATTCTTCTATGCGCGATGGTTTCGGCGGCATATGGAGTCGCTGCCCTGAAAATAAAGTGGGACGATATTTACCAGAACATTCTTGCCATGTTTGCAAAAGGAATGTCCGCGGTTATCATTCTTCTGATGGTGGGACTAATCAGCGCCTCGTGGCTTGCAAGCGGTACGATTCCGGCTCTGGTAATTATGGGGCTTAAGATACTGACGCCCAGCACCTTTCTCGTGGCGGCTTTCATTGCTTCGGCAATCGTATCCATCGCGACGGGGTCTTCCTGGACGACCTGTGCGACAGTGGGAGTGGCGCTCATGGGAGTGGCGAACGGAATCGGCGTGCCGGTCGGAATTGCAGGCGGGGCGATTGTCAGTGGGTGCTGGATCGGGGATAAATGGAGCCCGCTTTCGGATACAACGAATCTTGGTGCTGCCATGACGGGGGAAGACGTGATCGATGTCTGGAAGAAAATGCTTCCCACAAGCGGAATCGGAGCAGTGATCGCGGCGGTGATCTTCGCGGTCATGGGGCTAAGATATGCGGGAAGCGGGATGGACAAGGAAAAGATTCGGTTTCTGATTGACGGAATCAGCGGGCAGTATAAAATCAACCTTGTGTTGCTGCTCATACCGATCGTGGTGGTGGTTGTGCTTGCGGCGAAAAAGATGCCCGTCCTTCCAGTGCTGGTATTGGGCATTGTACTGGCGTTTGGAATCGCGGTATTTTACCAGGGAAAGGATCCAGGGGAACTTCTTAACGCCCTCTACAATGGGTATGTCACCGATACGGGAGTCGCTGAGATCGACAAACTTCTTACAGGCGGCGGAATGCTCGACATGATGGGCATCATGCTGATTATATTCTGCGCGTTTATTTTAGCCGGGACGTTAGAGTCGGTAGGCGTCATGTCCGCCCTGATTTCTAAGATGGGAAAGATTACCGGAAACAGGGGAACCCTGGTCCTCTCTTCCTATATTTCGGCGGTTCTCTGTACATACTTGGGAGGGACGGCATATACGGGAGTCGTCTTAAATACGGGAATGTTTGAACAGCCGTATAAAGACGCCGGCCTGGATAAGCTTACTATGGCAAGGTCTTTGTTGGAAGGATCCGGGCATACGAACGCTTTGGTGCCGTGGTGCGGGAGCCATGTCCTGATCGTATCTACACTGGGGATTACGTTCAAAGATTTTCTGCCGTTTTACTATTCTTTCTGGGTTTCTTCCATCTTACTGATTGTATATGGATTTACGGGATGGTTTATGGGGAAAAAATCATAGAGAGGGTGATACAAAATGAAGGATGTTGTAAAAAGGGAACCCCGATTTTGGGAAGCGTTGTTTGCAGTCGGGCAAATGGCGGTCGTCGTCGCGGCAGGGTACATTGTTTTTCATGTACGGATTGAAATTCTGATGATTGTATCCGCCGTTATCGCCGGTCTGGCTGCGAGAGGGCTGGGATATTTTTATCAAGAACTGGAAAATGCGGTTTGCGAGAAACTAATGAAGGCCACGCCTGCCATCTTGATTATCTGGATGATCGGCGTCGTCATCGCGTCGTTTATGTTTAGCGGCTCAATACCCATGGTTATCTATTATGGGCTGAAATTACTGCATCCTCATTATATCTATGTGTGCAGCTTTCTGGTCTGCGCCATATTATCCACCGTGACGGGAACTTCGTGGGGGTCTGCGGCAACTGGAGGGGTGGCGATGATGGGCGTAGCGTCCGGGTTTGGGGTTCCTCTGCACATTACGGCCGCGGCAGTGATCTGCGGCGCGTTGGTGGGAGATAAATTATCGCCGTTATCGGAGACGACTAATCTCGCTCCGATGTGCTGCGGGACGGACATATACAGCCATATGAAGTCCATGCTGTGGACAACAATCCCGGCAAGCATGATATCCATGCTGTTCTTTTGGGCGTGCGGGAAAACACTCTCCATCGCGTCTGACGAAGTCCCGGCGTCCGCGGCGGCGATGATGGATTCCTTGGATAAAGTCTTTGAATGGAACCTATTCTTATTGCTGCCTTTCATCGTCCTCTTTTTAGGCGCGTTCTTAAAAATGCCGCCGGTCCCGGTCATGATCGTATCATCCGCAGTGGCGCTGATTCTTGGAGGAGTTGTACAGAAATTCGACGTTGTAACTGGGATAGAAGGGTGTGTAAACGGCTTTTTTGTATCGGCAATTTATGAGGGGGATGTGGCGGAAACAGTGATCTCTTTGTTAAACAGAGGCGGGATGAAGTCCATGGCAGGAATCGTGATCGTCGTCTACTGCGGCTATGCTTACGCGGCGGTCATTGATAAGGCAGGATTCTTAAAGACAGCAGCCCAGCCATTGTTAAGACGGTGTAAAACAAGGGTCTCTTTGGTAGGAAGCGCGCTGATAGTGAATTTCTTTGTCGCTGCCTGCGCGGGTTCGTCATATCCTGCGTTCATCATCACCGGAGAAATGTTTACAGAAGAGTTTAAAAAGAAGGGGATGCCGCCCTTCGTGCTTTCCAGAACGCTGGAGGATTCCGGAACGATGCTGCTTCCCTTGGTCCCATGGAGCGCCGCAGGGGCGTTTTATGCCGCGACATTGGGAGTGGAGGCGTTTGGGATGGACGGATACGCCCTATATAGTCTAAATACCTATGGGAATCCGATCATGGCTTTGATACTGGCGGTAACAGGAATTGGGATGTACCAGAAAGGGAGGAAAGGATAACCCGGTTACAGCCTGCGGCTATTTCAGTCCTCCTGGTTATCGCCCCGGTAGTTCCGCCAAAATTCATCTGCTGTGTTCAGCAAATGCAGAGTCATATATTGGCTGGCCTGGTGGGCCTCTTTCCTTTCAATACAGGCGATTATTCGTTCCCATTCATAAATGCTGGACAGCCGTCTTTCTTCCGAGACAGAGGTCTTGGATGTAATACGGAGAATATTTGCGATCATATTGTCCAACAGCTCTACGATGATCGTGTTTTTGGTCTTCTCCTTTATTACGGTATGGTTGTCCAGCTCCCGGTAAGCATATTCTTCATGCTCTGCCACCCTCATTCGCTCGGTATTGTGCCTCATCCGTTCGACATCCGCCGAATCGATTTCGTTTATATTCCAGATCAGTATTTGGGGCTCAATCATCAGACGTACCTGGAAGGACTCCTCGATCGTCTTTTTGTTGATTGGCGCAACATAAGTTCCAGATTTGGCTTTGACAAAAAGCCAGTTTTCTTTCTTCAGCCGATCGATGGCAATTCTGACGGCCGGGCGCGTGACATGATAGGCGTCGCATATCTCACGTTCGCTGATACGGGTATTTTCAGCCAGTTCGCCGGATAATATTTTATCCTTAATTTCCTGTACGATTCGTTCTTCTATACTATTGTATTCCATACGTATTGCCTCCAAAAACCGTTCGCTAGGATATCTTAAATTTAGAATACCATCAAGAAATCATCTTTACAATCCATATTGGAAAAGTTTCAACCGCATAGGAGGAAAAAGAGGTTCTTTCGCGGCGGCAGGGAACGCTGGAGGCATGAGATTTTAATATTGTTTATCCACTAGATCAAGACCGTAGTCTTTCAAGTTACTGTTTATCGCGTCGACAAGCCATCCGGAGACAGATTGTTTTTGCTCGTCAAATGGAACCCATACGGCGGGAGTTGCGATGATGGTGTGCGCTGTCATATTCCTTGGGTCGTCATACCATGGCATGCCATCCCAGATAAACAAGCTTACGTCAATTTCCTGAAACTGGGGGATAGAGTCTCTCAGTATTTGCTGATAAATGTCCGCTTCTTTTTCTGTGACATCCATCACGCCTGTATCGAAATAATTTTGTACTTTAGCAAGGTCGCCGTCTCTTGTGGAGCAGTCGAACAGGAGATGGATATCATTGCCGTATTTTTTACGTAATGCTGTCAGGCAGTCCAATATAAGATTATTATCTGTTAATTTATCTGATATTTCTTTCGGAGTCTGCCAGATATCTGTGGCAATGGCGTGCCAATCGTCATGCAGCAACAGCGAAGCGTCTACCAAAACATTTTTACTTGCCGCATTTGGAAAGTAGTTTGTGAAAATATCGTCAGAGAGAAGCGCGGCGGCAAAGCCTCCCGCACTGTAGCCGGTCACGACAACAGCTTCAGGTTCTTTCAGACAGGCAAGCTCCATAATTTTCTGCAGGGTCTGTGTGTAGTTCACATAGCCGTTGCGATAGAGGATTTTTTCCTTCCCGTCACGGTCGATATAGTGAAATTCTCCTGTGCCTGCATGGAAATCCCCGGTCGCATAAGGAAACAGGATGATACTCCAGTTTTCAAATGGACTGCCGTCTACGTCGGAAGCAAGGCCTCCCATGTTCATTGTTATGTTTGCCAGCATATCAATAAAAATTTCTGTGGTATTATAGGTATCGTCCCTTGCCGTGTCCTCGTTTATGCTGACCCCGCCACCTGCGAAATATACCATGACCTTATTTCCGCTTCCTTTCTTGAAGAAAGCACGGTATTTGCCGCCCTCGGAAGCTTTCATTTCGCTGATTGTGACACGATACCATTTTCCTACAGTAGGATTTTTCTTTAGATTTGGGTATTGCAGGACAAAAAAATAAACAAATAGAGCGATGACAAGAAAAACCGAAAGTATGATTCCTATAACCTTTAAAGCTTTTTTCATTTTGTTGTCTTTCCTATGGCTGGAAAAGTAATTGGGAGAAAAATAGGGGGATTCCACTTAGTTCGGGTATTGGCATGATATTCGACCATTTTGAACAGCATAGAGAATTTTATCAGCTTTTGAATGAACGCCGTCTTATTTATTTGCTTAAAGATGTTATTTTAGATATTATGGAGCTAAAACCAGATTTACCAAAGACCGAGGCCTATGCGAAAGCGTTTGCCGCATATATTTTGTATGGATGGATAGAGGTCTGGTTTTGGAGAGGAATGCAGGAATCCGCTGAAGAAATGAGAGAGCTATTCCAAAGCCAGGGACTATAGCTGTTCATAGGGGGTCTGCCTCTGGCGGTAATATAGTACAAGGAATAATCGGGAAAATTTAAGGCTAAAAGTAGTAGACGAAAGTCGGTATGTATTCTATAATAGGGCACTAAGAATGTATCTGATTTGAATCGCCTGGCGGCGATAGAACAGGAGGTAATCCCCTCGCATCCGCTCGGGATACCTGATTTGAATCGCCTGACGGCGATAGAACAGGAGGTAATATGTCTGTATATCTTATTACGGGGGCTTCTGGATATCTCGGCTCTATGCTGGCAGAATATCTGCTGGGAACGGAAAGGGATTCGGAAGTGATCGCGCTGGCGCGGGGGAGCGCGAGCGGTTTTGGGAAACGCGGACATGATCCGCAGAAAACAGCCCGTGCAGAACCGTTGGCTGGCCGTGTCAGAGCCTTTCAGGCGGATCTGTGCGACGGGCAGTTTGTGGATCGATTCTGTGCGGAAGTGGAAAAAGTGGATTACATTTTCCACTGTGCCTCCGTCACCCGTTCTTCGGAGATGGCGGCGCATCCGGCGGAAGTCATTCAAAGTATCGTCAACACAACGCAGAATGTACTGGAGCTTGCACGGCGTTATGAGATAAATAGCATGGTGTATTTGTCCAGCATGGAGATATATGGGGATATCGACTGCTCGGACGGACATCGTGTGAGGGAAGAGGAGGCGGCCGCCGGACGGGTGGAACTTCTTAACGTGCGGAGCTGCTATCCGCTGGGGAAACGGATGGCGGAGAATATATGCTACAGTTATTTTAAAGAGTACGGTGTGCCGGTGAAGATCGCCAGACTTGCGCAGACATTTGGGAGGGGGATATCGCCGTCTGATAACCGGGTCTTCGCCCAGTTTGCCAGGTCAATAAAGAACGGTACGGACATTGTACTTCACACAGAGGGCAGGTCTATGGGGAATTACTGCGCTGTGGATGACGCGGTCGAGGGGCTTTGCACGATTCTAAAGAAGGGGCAAAGCGGCGAGGCCTACAATGTGGTAAATGAGGAAAACACCATGACAATCCGGCAGATGGCGCATCTTGCGGCGGCACAGGCAGCCGACGGGCGTATCGGGGTGCGTGTTGATATTCCGCAGGATCATTGTTATGGGTACGCGGCGGATACAGGGCTTCGTCTGTCCGGGGAGAAGCTTAGAAGCCTTGGCTGGCGACCGGGGAAAACATTGACCGACATGTACCGGGAACTGCTGGCGGATATGGTATGACAACATCATAAAAAGGTATGCCAATAATAAAAAGAGAGGTTTAGGTGACAAAAGATATGAATTTATTATCACAGTACAGAGGACTGCGAAGGGAAAATTATGTGCTTTGTTTCGGACGGCTGGTTACCGCGATGGGCTCCTTGATCTGGCCCATGCTGACGATGATCTTAAGCCAGAAAATGGGGATGGGTGCGGAGCACATTGCATGGATTATAGCGGCGGCGGGGATTCTCTCGCTTCCGGCCAATCTGATCGGCGGGAGGATGGCGGACAGTTTCAATAAGAAAATGAATATTATTTACCTGGATATCGTATCCGTTACCTGCTATCTGATCTGCGCGGTGATTCCATTGTCCGGGATTTCGATTGTGCTGATGTTTATCGCGTCTACGAGCCAGAATATGGAACATCCTTCTTACAATGCGCTTGCGGCAGATCTTACGACGACAGAGGACAGGGAGAGGGGATATTCCCTGCAGTACCTAGGGGCGAACCTGGGATTTGTTATTTCACCGATGCTGGCAGGGTATTTGTTCAAAGATTACCTGTGGCTTGCATTTCTAATTAGCGCGTCTGCGATCGCAAGTTCCGCGGTGCTGATCTTTTTCCAGGTAAAGGACATTACCCCGGTGCAGGATGTAGGGCATAACGCCCAGTATCAGGCGGAACGAAAAGGGGTAGGTCTGGCGGCCGTACTGCGGGAAAATAGAATTATCATCCTGTATGTCCTGGCAATCAGCGGGTATCATGCTACATATCAGATGTATAGTTATCTGATGCCGCTTGATCTGGCGAAAATACACGGCGACAGCGGAGCCGTCATTTTCGGTTCCATCACGAGTGTGAATTGTGTTGTTGTCGTCTTGTTTACGCCTTTACTTACAAAAATGTTCCAGGGGCTTTCGGATCCGGTGAAGACGATACTTGGACAAACGCTCCTCTTGGCGGGCTTTGCCGTTTTCCTTCTTTTTCAGGGACAGATACCGTTCTATTATGCGGCAATGACGATCCTTACATGGGGAGAAATTTTCAGTGTGCTTGCGGAGAACCCGTATCTGACAAAAAGGATGCCTGCCAGTCACAGAGGAAGGATCAATGGACTGGCGGCTGTTGTTCGGATCGGGATTGCCAGCGTATACCAGCTTGTGATCGGAAAGGTATATGAGACAGCGTCGTCTGTCGCCGCTTGGTCGACTGTTTTGGCGATCGGAGGGGGCTTTGTGCTAATCTGTATCATGCTGGCGGTAAAGGACCGGAAAGTATATAAAAATTTGTATTAATTCACAATTTAAGTCGGGAATAAGACCGTGTCCGGGGTGTGGGAGACATACCGGATGCGGTTTTTTGATATTTTCCTGTATATCGGATACCTGGAAAATGGCTGCCATTCGCATCCCACCGCCCCATGCGCATTCGTCGCCTCTTCGAGGCTCCAGTCCCGCTCCTAACGGAGCTAAGACTGCTTATGAGGGCGGAGTCCCTGCTTCGCAGGGCTGATATAGAT
>JAAWDY010000030.1 GCA_022793995.1 Coprococcus sp. | reverse complement strand
GTTCCGAAGTCGAAAGAAACCATAAAATTGATTCTCAACGTGGAAGCACAAAACAATTTTTATCCGGGATATCCGATTATCAAGAGGGGGCTTTATTATTGCAGCCGGATGATTTCATCCCAGTATGGGGTGGAATTTACGGATGGGCATTATGAGAAAATCCGGAAAGCCATAAGTATCTGGATTTGTGCAGATCCGCCGAAGTACCGTGAAAATACGATTACAAGATATACGGTTCAGGAAGAAAATATAGTGGGAAATATAACAGAAAAAAGAGAGAATTATGATTTAATAACAGCTGTGATCGTATGCCTTGGAAATGCAGGAGATGATAAGTATACAGGGATTTTAAAACTTTTGGATGTTTTACTTTCGTCAGAGAGGAAACCTGATGAGAAAAAGAGGATCCTGCAGGATGATTTCAATATAAAAATGACAAGAGAGTTAGAAAGTGAGGTGCTCTTGATGTGTAATTTGAGTAAAGGAATAGAGGAAAAGGGGATTAAGGAAGGAATTTTATCGTCTATCCAAAACTTGATGGAAAGCATGGATTGGAGTGCAGAGCAGGCGATGGCCGCGCTTAAAATCCCGGAATCTGAACAGGTACAATATGTCAATGGATTAAAGAAATAAACAGATATCGTTGACGGAAATTTAGATGTCAGGTGCGCATAATTGATGAAAAGTCCGGATAATCGCATTCCCTTCCATCTCGACAGAGGTGTACAGTTATCCGGTAGAACAAGCCGCGCTTATGGCGGTCAGAACCGTTCAAAAGATTTGCTGGTACAGTAATATTGTTTATGCACTGTGAGTGCTTCGTCAATGGACTTTTCCATTAGTGTCTTTTTTTGCGTTTTAGGATGATCTTGCAAATAAAAGGGAAGGAGGAGCATTTTCTTTTTCTATGTTACCAGGCATCCGGAGGAAGCTGTCGAGGGTTTCTAACGTAATGAAAACAGAGATAAAAAAAGATAAATCATTGATTATATTGAAAATCAATGATTTACCGTTGCTTCCATGAAGAGCGACAGACGGGACTCGAACCCGCGACCTCCACCTTGGCAAGGTGGCGTACTACCAACTGTACTACTATCGCATATTCTGTTTCATTTGGTGTTCCTCAGAACAATACTAACTATACCGCATGAAACAGAATTTGTCAATATTTAAATTAAAATTCTATGTATGAATTTTGGGAATTTTTTCCTAAATTATCAGTCTATTCTCAGACATACAATTATCTTAAGAAGAACCAGTATCCTGCAAACGCTGCCGCCGCCAGGATCAGGATAACGATAAGCACGATCACGACTGTCGGCAGACCGCCTTCGTCATATTCATCTCCCTCATCCAGCATATGCTGATAATTCTCACGCATTTCGTTCTCGCGGGCTTCGCGGACATGTTTGGGCGGAATATTGGAATAGGTTTGTTCGTCCAGGTCAGATTCTAGTTTCATGGACCGACGTTTCTGGACCTTTGGACGCTCTTCACGAAGAGAATCTCTTTCCGTCGGACGGGAACTTTCCGGTCGTTTTTTTACAGCAGGTTTTTTGTCCGGAGATTTTGTCTCAGATGTTGCTTCCTGAGAACGACGCGTGCTTTCGCTTTCAACCGGCCGCCTTTTCACAGGACGCTTTTCTTTCTCCGATTCTGAGGAGGAGCCAATCGGCCGCTTTTTCACTGGCCGCCTTTCGGGGTCTGGTTTTGTCTCGGCCGGCCGCCTCTTCACAGGACGCTTTTCCTTTTCCGGATCTGAGGCAGAGCGGACATTTTTGCTTTCGCTGCTTTTCTTTTCGCCGGAAGAAGGGGGTTTTACCTGATTCTTTTTGGGACCATTTTCAGCGGAAGAAGAATGTTCCGGACGTTTTTTCGGCGGACGCTTCTTATGGAGAGTCTCCTCGGCTTTTGCAATATCCGCCAGTGCGCTTTCCAAATCATCCGTCTCCGTAAAGTCTTCCTCTTTTTTCAGAGTGCTCTTGACCGAAGCATTCTTTTGTAAAGTCTGATGTTCCGTCGCCTTTTCAGAGGAAGCGGGACGCTTTTTGGGGGTTTTTGATTTCCCCTCCTCCTTATGGGGAGCTTCTGGAGCTGTTGTCTTGGCACGCTGTTTATCTAAATTCCACTGCTTTTTGCATTCGTGGCAGATGGCAAATTCATTATAGATAGCCTCACCGTTCGTGTTTTCACCGACTTTTTTATTCTTGATATCAAGCTCGTTTTTACAAATGGGGCATTTCATTGATGTTCTCTCCTCTTTTGGACTTTGTGTTGCGAATTCTTTTCCCTCTTTAATGAATACAAGATATAGTATTCCACCCTTTATACTACCATATCTAAAAAAGATGTCAAGAAACTTCTTTATAACATCGTAAAAAAGTGTTAAAATAATTTACAGTTCAGCCAGACCGAAGCTAACCGTCAAATCGTGCTTGCACGAATTTGCCGGTCAGCTGATGGTCTGAGAGAGCGCCCGCATATGAGCAAAAAGAGCTGCGAAGCAGCGGAGAAACGCCGAAAGGCGTGTTTTGCGAATAGCGCGTCTGATCGATTGTTAAAATAAAGTAAATCGAGTGTTTTGAGGAGTTGGGGGAATTGCGGGAGAGGACTACGATCGGATTTTTGATCCGGCAGATTAATAATATTTATGAAAAAGATTTTAACCATATGCTGAAGTCCATTGGAATTACCTCCTCTCAGTGCGAGGTGCTGGATTTTCTTTTTCACAGCAGCAAGGAAGAAATCACGCAGCGGGATATTGAAAAAAGCCTGTGTCTAAAAAATCCGACGGTGACAGGACTTTTGAAAAGGCTGGACGAAAAGGGATTTATCCTGGTTGTGCCAAGCAATACGGACAAGAGATGCAAAAATATTTTTTTGACAGAGAAAGCGTATGATATCCAGCGGAAGATGGAAGCAAACCGGAAGAAGAGCGACCGTCAGCTTACAATCGGCATGGGAAAAAAGGAAGTGCAGGCCCTAAAGCGCGAGCTGGAGAAGGTACTGTACAATATATCGGAACCATAAGGGCAAAAGGGGAGGAAGTAGAAGATGAATTTGATTGTGGCGGTAGATAAAAACTGGGCGATTGGAAAAGATAATAAAATAATGTGGAGTATACCGGCGGACACGCGGTTTTTTCGTGACACGACGGAGGGGAACGTCATCATTGTGGGAAGAAAAACGTTAGAGAGCTTTCCTCAGGGACAGCCGCTGAAGAACCGGACGAACATTGTGGTTACGAGGAATCCTAAATACCAGGTAAAAAATGCAGTGGTGGTCCACAGTATCGCCGAGGCGGTAGAGGAGAGCAGGAAATATGCGAAAGAAGTATATGTAGCCGGGGGCGGGAAGATTTACCAGGAGATGCTTTCCTATTGCGATACAGCGTTGGTTACAAAAATCGACCATGCCTACGAGGCGGATACCTATTTTCCGAATCTGGATGAGGACCCAAAGTGGGAACTGTATGAAAAGAGTGAGGAACAGACTTGCTTTGACCTGGAATATGTATTTTCAAAATACAGGAGAAAGTAAAAATTATGGCTTTAACGGTAAGAGAGATCTGGCAGATGGAGAAGTTTCAGTCGTTTCGTCTAGCGGCAGGAAGAGAAGGGCTGGAAAATGAGATAGAGAACATCGGGATATTGGATTATGAGTATGCGGTCGAAGATATAGAATTGCAGCAAAAATGGGCATTTGGAAGAAAAGGATTTGTCATCTCCTCGCTGCTCTTTGCAAAAGATCACCCGGAGAAAATACTGGATGCACTGCATGGACTCGTGCGAGATCATGTGAGCGCTTTGGCTGTCAAAACAGTCTGCTATCAGGAACTTCCCAAAGAGGCAATCCGATTTGCAGACGAGCATGCGTTTCCCATTTTCCTCTTTGGCAGGGACGACGCTTATTTTGAAGAAATTGTATATGCAATTAAGGAAAAAATAATAGAATGGAATGATTTTGAGAGCCAGGAAAAGAAGCTGGATTTTTTTTTGAAAGAGGAATTAAGCGGTGAGGAAGAGAAAACTCTCATCGGACAGATGATAAAAGAACACTGGAAAAATTATACGGTCATCTATGAAAAATGCGAAGCTAACCTTGCAGAATGCGAGATTCCCAGGAAGTACAGGAGAGCAGCGGAAGAGCTAGGCGCGCGGGGCAACGTGTTTCTTTTTCATCAGGGATACCTTTTCTTTTTGGAGATTCCCAAAAGGGAACGATTTTATGGTCAGACGGAACAGTTTTTAAAAGAGAGGAAGGCGAGAAGTCAGGAACCGATTATAGGAGTAGGGGGGATTCACGGCAAAGAACAGGAATTAAGACAAGCGGTCGGGGAGAGCCTTTACGCCAGGGAACTGGCAGCGCTCCAGAAAAGGGAAAGCGTATATTTTGATAAAATGGGAATATACCGGGTTTTGATACCCTATTATAAAGAGTGGTGGATGCAGGAATACAGTAGGAGGTGTCTGGAAAAGATTGTATCTTCCGACAGGGAAAACGATGGGGAATTATTTAGTACGCTCCGAATTTATGTCGAACAGAGCGGCGATATGCAGTCCGTGTCTGACAAAATGCATATACACAAAAACACGGTCAGATATAGAATTAATAAAGCGCGGGAGCTGCTGGGCATGGAAGACGACCCGACTTTTTTTGAACAGATCGCGATCGCGATTCGGATTTATGAGCTGGATACAGACAAAGAAGTATTTTTTGACGTATAGGAACAAGAAAAAACAGAGGCAGGGAAAGAGGTTCCTGCGGATAAGCGGAGGATGCGGAATTTTTGTAAAATTCTGACATCCTTCTTTGCTTTTGATAAATCAACGGATGAATGTTTGACTGTATAAAATAAAAAAAGTTATTGTGAAATATTGAAATAATTACAATGTATTAAAAGAAGAAATATGCAATAATAAACACGAAAAGAAAGAGGTGACCGGAAAATGCTGAAAAAAGTACGTAAAATGTATGAAATTTTGGAAAATTTAATCCGAATTGATACCACAAATCCTCCGGGAAACGAGGCAAAAGCGGCGGAATATATCGGGGAACTGTTGGAGAGAGAAGGGTTTCAGATTGAATTTCAGGAAGTGGGAAATGGACGGAAGAATGTGGTCGCCACAATCGGGGAAGGATTAAAGGAAGAACGGATATTGACGGGCCATATGGACGTTGTCCCGGCGGGGGGAGAGTGGAGTAAGCAGCCGTTTGCCATGACAAGAGAAAACGGACGTATATATGGACGTGGAAGCTGTGATATGAAAGGGGCGATTGCGGCGATGATGGCCGCGGCGATGGAAGTTTCCAAAGAGAGAGAGAGTTTGAAAACCCAAAAAATCACGTTAGCATTTGTGTGTGATGAGGAAGTGACTGGGAACGGGAGCCGTATTTTCGTAAAAGAGCATATCCCTTTACCGGAAACATATGTGGTGATCGGAGAACCTACCGGGATGCAGATTCATGTGGCCCACCGGGGCGTCTGCCGTTTTCAGGTGGAGATTGAAGGGGTACAGACTCACGCCGCTATGCCGGAACAAGGGGTAAATCCAATACTTGAGATGGGTCGGTTTCTTACGGCAGTTGAACAGTTTGACGCGGAGAGAAAAAAGAAATCCTATGGTATTCTCCCGCCGCCGACCATTACGCCAACCATTATCCACGCTGAGGTAAAAGAGAATGTGATACCTGCAAAATGTAAGGTGATTCTGGATTGTAGGACAGTGCCGGGGGAGACGGAAGAAATGCTTAGGGGACAGATCACACTTTTGTTCCTTCAATGTAGGAGGGACAGAAGGGCAGCTTTTCGGATCGAGACGCTTCTTAATGCTCCTGTGGGGAGTTCGCCTGTGGATGGGAAATGCTGTCAGGCGGCACAAAAAGCCATGGAAAAAGTAAAAAAAGGGAAGATGGCGGTAGGGTATTTTAATGGGAGCACAGATATGCCGATTTTTACAGAAAACGGATACGAAGATACCATTATTTGCGGCCCGGGAAGTTTGGATATGGCGCATCAGATCGACGAATATGTAGAAGAATATGAACTGGAACAGGCGGAATTGTTTTATGAAATGTTTCTTAGCCAATCTCTCCTGTAACGGTGTCAGGGAATCATGTATATCGGTATTTTAAAAAATACTGTATATAGAAAGCAATGCACTACATTTTACTAGGTAACCCCTCGTGCGAATGCATGAGGGATACCGAAACGCAATCGCCGATTCGGCGATGAAAGCCACAAGGAAAAAGGAGGAAAAAAGATGAAAAGAAAAATGTTATCTCTGATATTGGTATTAGGGATGCTGGCGGGAAGCGTGCTCGGAGGATGCGGGAACGGCTCTGACGACAGTGGCAAAACGGACAGTGATTCGGAAAAACCATATGAGGGTACGACGCTTACTGTGCTGGGATTTAGCGCGGTGGCCTGCAGCGCCATGGAAGAGAAGCTTCCTGAATTTACGGAGAAGACTGGGATTGAAGTCGAGTTTGAGCAGCTTTCCAACGACGAACTTCAGAAGAAGATCGCGGTGAGTATGGCGGCCGGAGGTTCTGATGTAGATGTGTTCTACTACCGCCCATGGCAGGATCTTGGGGCGTACCAGGCGAACAACTGGGTGGAACCGCTGAACGATTACTGCGACAAAGACGAGGAGTACGAGGTGGACGATTTCCTGGATATACCGATTGAACAAGGGACAGGGGACGACGGAAAATTATATGCAGTACCGGTTTTCGACGAGCATTATGTTCTTTTCTACAACAAAGAATATTTTAAGGATGCGGGAATTGAGAAAGTGCCGGAAACATATGAAGAATTGATTAAGGCGGCAAAGAAATTGACGGATCCGGATAAGAATAGATACGGTATCAGTATGAGAGGAGACGGTTTTGCTTCTGTATTGTCCTGGATCACTGTGGCAAGAGCGTACGGCGCGGACTATTTTAAAGACGGAGTCTGTAACCTTACGTCTCCTGAGGCGATCAAAGCGATTGATATCTACAAAGAACTTCTGAAATGCTCGCCTCCGGGATATCTAAGCAAGGGATGGTCCGAGACTTCCGACGATTTCGCGCAGGGAATTGCGGCGATGCGGATTGACTGCGACACACAGTATACGTACGCGACGGATCCGGAATCTTCATTAGTGTCAGATTCCGTAGGATTTGCGGTAATCCCCAAAGGAGATGTGAAGGCAAGCGGAAACGAGTCCGGCTGGTCTCTTGGAATGTCCGCGGGCAGTGAAAATAAAGAAGCGGCCTGGGAGTTCATTCGTTGGGCGTCTGGAAAAGAGATGGACGTTTATGCGGCTACACAGGGGAATTTCAGCGCAAGACGTTCTACATGGGAAAATGAAGACGTACTGGCAACGTACCCAGAAGATTTGATCGAGGCGGTGTTGGCGGTTTCGGATCCTTCGATATCTGATGGAAGTACTCTTCCGAACCTGCAGTATGCGTCAGAGGCCCGCACGATCGTAGGAGAAGCACTGTCCCTGGCATGGCAGGACAAGGATTATGAGGAAGCGATGCAAAAGGCGGCGGACGAACTGCAGAAAATGTATGATGAGCAGTATGGGAAATAGTAAAATATCCCGGAAGCAGATTATGCAGGAGGCGAGAAAATGAGAAAAAAACACCGGTCTGCGGCAGCAGGGAAAGAGAAATATCTTTTCGTATTACCACTCGTCATTTTCATTCTGGTTATGGCAATATACCCAATCGGGTATATTGCCAAGCTAAGCTTTTATGAATGGAGCCTGGCCCTGGGGCAGAGTCCAAAATGGGCGGGAATGGAAAATTATGTGTATGCTCTGACATCGCAGAGTTTCTGGCATTCTGTCTGGATTACGTTGATCTATGCGGTCGTATCCGTACTGGTCGAAGTGGTTCTGGGTGTTTGTCTGGCATTGCTGCTTGCGAAAAATTTTAAAGCAAAGAACTTGGTGAAGACAGGGTTTATCCTGCCGATGGTTGCAACTCCGGTTGCGATCGCCCTAACCTGGCGGCTTATGTATGATGTGAACTATGGGATCATCAATTACCTTTTGGGGAAATTAGGTCTGCAGTTTATGGGGATTTCCTCGGCAGAAACGGCTCTTATAAGCTTTATCATGGTTGATATCTGGCAATGGACGCCGTTCATTATGCTGATGGTAAGCGCGGGGATCGCGTCGCTTCCGACTGATCCTTATGAGGCGGCTATGCTGGATGGCGCGACAAAAGGGCAGATTCTTGGGCGGATCACGCTTCCGCTTTTGAATCCAACAATCTTGACAGCGACACTGCTGAGACTGATCGACGCCTTGAAATCTTTTGATATCATCTACGCGACGACAAAAGGAGGTCCCGGCGATTCGTCAAAAACCTTAAATATCCTGGTGTATGAGGAAGCATTTTCCAATTTCCGTTTCGGAAGGGTTTCGGCCTACGTTGTGCTGTTCGTGGTATTTATATTGCTTGTCTGTGGCGTATTTATGAAGATCAAAAAGAGAGTGGAGGTGGATTTCTGATGAAAGGAAAGAGAGGAAAACAGGTGCTTTTTTATCTTGTAATCCTTGTGATTCTGTTTGTGACGATTTTTCCGTTCCTGTATATGGTTCTCGGAGCCTTTAAAAATACGGCGGATATTGTAAATCCGGCGAAAACCTTTCATTTCACCCCGACTTTGAAGAATTTTGTTCAGGTATTTGAGGTATATCATTTTGCGAAACCTTTAAAAAATAGCTTGCTTATCAGTTTAGGGGCTACTGGAATGGCGCTTATCATTGGACTTCCTGCGGCGTATTCGATGGCAAGGTATAGACAGAGCATGCTTCAGATTATTGTGCTTTGTATCCGGATTATACCGTCCATTGCTTTTCTTGTGCCAGTATATCTGATGTTCTCGAAAGTGGGGCTGATTGGAACCTATACAGGGATCATTTTTGCAAATATGCTGATTTCCGTGCCGTTCGTGGTTTGGGTGATGATTCCGTATTTTGAGAGCGTCCCAAAAGAACTGGAAGAATCCGCATTGATCGACGGGGCGTCCAGGACGCGGTGTTTTTTTTCAGTGATGCTTCCGCTTTCCCTTCCTGGTATTATGACTGTCACGATACTTTCTTTTATTAATGCCTGGAACAATTTTATGTTTGGATTAATCCTGGGAAACGCGAAAACAAAGATACTGCCTACGGTGATTTTCAATTTCTTGTCCCATACGGAGATTAACTGGTCGGGACTTATGGCGGCCGCGATTATCGTTACACTGCCGATCATCGTACTCTCTATATTTCTACAAAGGTATATCGTGCAGGGATTGACAGCAGGCGCGGTAAAGGGATAACCCTGGAAAGGAGACGGAATGAAAAAACTTTATGGAACAGTAGTTCCTATTATTACACCTTTTGATGAAAATGATGAACTGGATATCGATTCACTCAAAAGCCTGACGGAATACATCGCGGAGAGCAAACTTCAATGCCTTTACCCCTGCGGTACGACGGGAGAAATGTGCCTTCTTACAATAAAAGAAAGAAAAAGGATTGTAGAAACGGTAGTGGAGCAAAACCGCGGCAGGCTTCCTGTGTTCGCTCAGGTAGGAGCCGTGACAGAGAAGGAGACGATCGAACTCGCCAGACATGCGGTAGAAGCCGGATGCGATGGAATCGGCGTCGTCACTCCGATCTATTTCAAATTGTCCGATAGGGGGTTAGTTGATTTCTATACCCATGTGGCGGACAGCGTACCGTCTGATTTTCCAGTGTACCTCTATGGAATCCCGCAGAATGCGGTCAATGATATTTCGGTGAATGTGGCAAAAGAGACGGCGGCAAGATGTGAAAATATTGTCGGTATTAAATATAGTTACCCGGATATGACAAAGCTTCAGAATTTTATGATGGTAAAAGACGAGACGTTTTCCGTTTTGGTGGGGCCCGATCATCTGTTCCAGGCAGTCGCGGCGGCCGGCGGGGACGGCGTTGTGTCGGGAAACGCCATGATTATTCCTGAACACTATGGAGCGATCTGGGAAGCCCTTTTGGAAAAAGACTATGAGAAGGCGCGGAAAATCCAGAGAAGGACGAATGTGTTAAATGAAGTCTTATGCCGGATCAACAATATTTCTGCCTATAAAGTCATGCTAAAAGAAAAAGGGATTATAAGGAATACGGCAATGCGCGCGCCCATGGAGCATCTTACGGATGAAGAAGCCGAGACATTGATTAAAGAAATGAATAGGTTAGATTACGGACAGGTTCGCTGTTGATACAGTTTATACTGGGGAACATCATATTAAAAAGTGAGGAAGAAGATTATGGGGAGAATATCAGAAGTAGGGCTTTGCCTGGAACGGTCGACGATTCGCATTTTTTTGGAAAAACAGAATAAGATTGCCGCAACTTGCGACGATATGATTTCATTCACCATCGGTGAACCGGATTTTCCGACGCCGCCTAATATTGTGGATGCAGCGATAAGAGCGGTGAAAGATGGCAAAACAAAATATGCGCCCAATGCAGGTTTGATGGAATTTAAACAGGCGGTAGCGGAAGATTTACAGAAAAATTACGGTGTTGGTTATTCGCCGGAAACAGAAATACTGATTACGCCAAGCGGGATGGATAACCTGCGTCTAGCGTCCGCGGCAATATTGGATGAAGGAGACGAGATGATCGTCAACGACCCATGTTGGAGCAATCACCCAAACCATTCCAAAATGGCGCACGGCGTCCCGGTGTACGTACCGCTGAGAGAAGAAAATCGTTTTGCCTATGTTGTGGAGGATTTAGAGAGGGCGGTTACCAAGAAGACGAAAGCGATTCTTCTGAATTACCCCAATAATCCTACAGGGGCGGTAATCAGCTATGAGGATTTGACGGCCTTTTGTGATTTCTGTAAGCGGCATGAACTGATTGTCATTTCCGACGAGGTTTACCACGACATTATTTTTGATGGATTAAAATTCTACAGTCCGGCGATGGTGGAAGGAATGAAAGAACGCGTCATTATTTCGCAGTCTTTCTCAAAATCTTATGCCATGACTGGATGGAGGCTGGCTTATGCGGCGGGCCCAGCGGATATCATTGACGCGATGGGGAAAATCAATGAAAATTCTATTTCCTGCGTGAATACGTTCGTGCAGTGGGCGGGAATCGAGGCCCTCAAAGGGACCAGGGAATATGTAGACGCCATGGTTGCAGAATTTCAGAGAAGAAGAGACATTGTCTATGAAGGAATCAACCAGATCGACGGATTATCATGCGTCAAGCCCCAGGGAGCATTCTATGCGTTTGTGAACATCAAAAAAACAGGGCTTAGCTCAGAAGAATTTGCAGAAAGGCTTTTGCGGGAAAAACATGTGGGAGTAGTGCCGGGTAACGGTTTTGGAAATTCAGGTGAAGGGTTTGTAAGAATTTCTTATGCAACTTCCACGGAGGCGATCTATGAGGGGATTAAAAGAATAAAAGAATTTGCCGAAAGCCTGGAGTAAAGAAATTGGGAAAAGAACTGTGACGTTATAAAAAATCAAGAAAATATGCAAAAATTGTCATTGACAAACCTGTATTATTGTCAGTATAATAGCTGTAACCAATAGGAAAGACAGAATAGATGAAATGCCATGACAAGGAGGAGTACATAGTTTCCGGAAGCGCAGAGAGAAAGCGGATGGTGTAAGCTTTCGAGAGGGGATTATGGAAGTAGCCTTTGAGCAGCGAACCGAACAGGGATATATCCTTAGTAGACTTCGACGTAATCCTTACGTTACAGAGGAACAATATCGGAGCGATCCTGTATTGGCAGAGAGCAGAGACGGTTGTTTCTGAATTTAGGTGGTAACACGGATGATATTCGCCCTAAACTAGTAATAGTTTAGGGCGGTTTTGTTCTCATATGGGAAATAAGTCAGTACATCAGATTGGGATAAACAATGCTCCAGATACAAAGAAAGGGAGGTTATGATATGAAGAAAATCACAGGAAATAAGCTGCTGGTAAAGGCGCTCCGGGAGGAAGGCGTGGACATTATGTTCGGCTATCCCGGCGCCTGCACCATTGATATCAGCGACGAGATCTATAAACAGGATTATACAACCGTGATCCTGCCCAGACATGAGCAGGCCCTAGTCCATGCGGCCGACGCGTATGCACGCTCCACCGGAAAAGTGGGAGTCTGCCTGGTTACCAGCGGACCGGGCGCGACGAACCTTGTGACCGGGCTTGCGACGGCAAACTATGACAGTGTGCCGTTAGTATGCTTTACCGGCCAGGTTGCACGGCATCTGATCGGGAACGACGCTTTTCAGGAAGTAGACATTGTCGGGATTACCCGAAGCATCACAAAATATGGAGTAACGGTGAAAAACAGGGAAGATTTGGGAAGAATCATCAAGGAGGCGTTCTATATTGCAAGAACAGGGCGTCCTGGTCCGGTTCTGATTGATCTGCCTAAGGATGTGATGGGCGAGCTTGGAAGCGCGGATTACCCGGAGACAGTGAATATCCGCGGCTATAAGCCGAGTACGGCGGCGCATATCGGGCAGCTTAAAAGAGCGATTCGGATGCTGAACAAGGCAAAGCGGCCGTTGTTCCTTGCAGGCGGAGGTGTCAATATCGCCAATGCGAACGAAGGATTTCGGAAATTGGTGGATATTACAAAAGTTCCGGTGGTGACGACGGTGATGGGCCGGGGAGCGGTCCCTACAGATCATCCGCTTTTCGTGGGAAATCTTGGGATGCATGGAGCGTACGCCTCCAACATGGCAGTAGGCGAGTGCGATCTTCTGTTTTCGATCGGAACTCGTTTTAATGACCGGATTACAGGAAAACTTCATGCATTTGCACCGAATGCGCAAATTGTGCATATCGATATCGACACGGCGTCGATTTCGCGGAATATCAAGGTGGATGTTCCGATTGTGGCGGATGCAAAAGATGCGGTCGACCGGCTTTTGGAATATGTGGAGCCTTGCGACACTTCAATATGGCTTCAGACGATTCAGGCGTGGAAAGAGGAGTATCCTCTGAAGATGAAGCCGAAAAAGGGAGTGATGCAGGCGCAGGATATTCTGGAGACGATCAATGATGTGTTCCGGGACGATGAGAAGATTGTGGTGACGGACGTGGGGCAGCACCAGATGTTTACCTCCCAGTATTTGGAAGTGAATGAAAAGACCCGGCTTCTTATGTCCGGCGGACTTGGGACTATGGGTTACGGGTTCCCGGGAGCAGTGGGAGCACAGATTGGGAATCCGGAGAGTACGGTGATCGCGATTTCCGGGGACGGCGGTATGCAGATGAATATTCAGGAATTTGCTACCGCAGTGTTGGAGGAGCTGCCGCTTATACTTTGTGTATTTAACAATACGTATCTTGGCATGGTGCGCCAGTGGCAGAAGTTATTTTACGGGAAACGCTATTCCATGACAGATTTAAATTCAGGGGCCGCCACAAGGAGAGGCGAGGAGCCTCCTGCGTATACGCCGGATTTTGTGAAACTTGCAGAGAGCTATGGAGCAAAGGGAATCCGTGTGACACGCCCAGAAGAAATGAAGAGCGCGTTTGAAGAGGCGAAGAATAACCGTAAATATAAGGTTCCGACCCTGATTGAATTTATTCTTGACCCGGAAGACCAGGTGTATCCCATGATTCAGCCGGGAGGGACATTAGAGGAAATGATTTTGGATTAAAGTATATCGACTGCCTAATCGGCGATGAGAATTGAGAGGCGCCCCTCATGTCCCAGAAGGGACAATCGGGATACCTGAACTGAATCGCCTAATCGGCGATAAGAATTGAGAGGTAAAGAGATGGATAATAAAATGAGAAAGAGATGGATTTCCCTGTTTGTGGAGAATCAGGTAGGCGTACTTTCCAAGATTTCCGGGCTGTTTTCTGGGAAATGCTATAATTTGGAGAGTTTGACGGTAGGGACAACGGAGGATCCTACGATTTCCCGGATGACGATCGAGACGCTTAGCGACGAGGAGACGTACGAGCAGATCAAGAAACAGCTGAACCGTATGGTAGAGGTCATCAAGGTGATTGATTTTACGGAACTTTCCGTGGTGATGCAGGAGCTGATGTTTATTAAGGTGAAGAATTGTTCGCGGGAGGATAAGGCGGAATTGTTCCAGATCGCACAGACATATCAGGCAAAGATCAGGGATTACGGGCATGACAGCGTGCTGCTTGAATTTGTCCATACGGCGCACAAAAACACCTCGATCATTCAATTCCTGAAGTCAGAATTTCAGTCCATTGAAGTGGTGAGAGGCGGAAGTGTGGGGATTGAGGCGATCACTATGCCGAAACGGTAAAAAACAGAGTGCGCTCTTGAATTTTAAAGCGAGGAGTATTATAATGACGTTAAAATAATAAGACAAAGGAAACGAGATTGGAGGAATCGCATATGGAGAAGAAACAGATTGATTGGTCGAACATAGGGTTTGGGTATATGCAGACGGATAAGCGGTATGTTTCCAACTATAAAGAAGGAAGGTGGGACGAAGGGGGACTTACGTCCGACGCGAATGTGGTGTTAAATGAATGCGCAGGCGTGCTCCAGTATGCTCAGACCATTTTTGAGGGACTTAAGGCTTATACGACGGAAGACGGACGTATCGTGATGTTCCGTCCGGACATGAATGCAAAGCGTATGGTGAATTCCGCAAAAAGGCTGGAGATGCCGGTATTCCCGGAAGAGCGGTTTATTGATGCGGTTACGCAGACTGTTAAGGCGAACGCGGCGTATGTTCCGCCGTATGGTTCTGGTGCGACGCTATACATCCGTCCCTATATGTTTGGCAGTAATCCGGTTATTGGCGTAAAACCGGCGGACGAGTACCAGTTCCGCGTGTTTACGACCCCGGTCGGACCATATTTTAAGGGGGGAGCAAAGCCGATTGTCATCAAGGTTTCAGATTTCGACCGTGCAGCGCCGCATGGGACCGGGCATATCAAGGCGGGCCTGAATTATGCGATGAGCCTTCATGCGATCATGACCGCGCACGCGGAAGGATTCGCAGAAAATATGTATCTAGATGCGGCTACAAGGACGAAAGTAGAAGAAACCGGCGGGGCGAACTTTATCTTTATCACAAAGGACAACAAAGTGGTTACGCCCAAGTCTGACAGTATTCTCCCGTCGATCACTCGGCGTTCGATCCTCTATGTGGCGGAGAAATATCTGGGACTTGAGACCGAGGAGCGGGAAGTATGTTTTGACGAGGTGAAGGACTTCGCAGAATGCGGGCTTTGCGGTACGGCGGCGGTAATTTCCCCGGTAGGAAAGATCGTGGATCATGGAACAGAAATCTGTCTGCCGAGCGGAATGGACGACATGGGACCAGTTACGAAGAAACTCTATGAGACGTTGACGGGAATCCAGATGGGGCACATCGAGGCTCCAGAAGGATGGATAAAGGTGGTTGAATAAGATGAACGAGAATATCCGAAAGAGAAATGAACTTTTAGCGAAGAAGATGATTCCGGCGTTGGAATCACGCAATATGAAAGCATACTATGCAGAGTCGAAGGAAGAAGCGCTTAAGATGGCGCTGGAATTGATTCCAGAAGGGAGTTCCATATCCTGGGGAGGCTCCATGAGTATCCAGGAGATCGGGCTGACCCAGGCGCTTCATGAAGGAAATTATGAGGTATATGACAGGGCGTCGGCAAAAAGCCCGGACGAAAAGGAACAGATCGCACGAAAAGCCTTTGACTGCGATTATTTCCTGGCAAGTACGAACGCGATCAGTGAGGACGGAATCATGGTGAATATCGACGGTCATGCGAACCGCGTGGCGGCTCTGGCGTTTGGGCCAAGACACGTCCTGATGATCGTGGGGATGAATAAGGTGGTAAGGACAGAGGAAGACGCGTATTCCCGGGCAAAATATATCGCGGCTCCGGTGAATGCACAGCGTTTCGGGAAAGCGCCTTGTACGGTGACAGGAAACTGTTGCCTTTGCAAATCACCGAACTGTATCTGCTGTCAGACGCTTACAACCAGGTTCAGCCAGGACCCGGACAGGATCAAAGTGATTTTGGTAAACGATGATCTAGGATTCTAGAAAGAAGAAAGTGTTTGAGTGAAACAGGCTTATGTGTCCAAATCAGGACGCCGGGTATCCGTGTAAACGGTTGACTATCCGGCGTCCTGATTTACGTTCTATGAAGAGATAGATTTATTCAATTTTCCCGTCGATGAACGCATTCAGAATATTCTGCGGGGCGTCATAGTAAAAACTAGTGGTGTATCATACCGTTTTGCCCATCGTTCGGCTTGTTCCCGAATAATCGTGCAGTAAAAACCCGGTCCAAAATCCTTTGTATTCTTTCCATGTATGATTTTAGGATGTCTTATTTTAGTAAAGCTTCCATGATAGACGGTCATTTTTCCCATATACAGATCCTCTTAGTATATTAATATTCAAAAATCATACGAATCTTATCAATATCATAATGCATCAATCCATAGAGGTTTGTCAAGAACCGGGTTGAAAAATGGGTATGAATGGGTATGAAAAATATAGATTGTAATGGCTTGACAAATTGGGTCTATTATTGTAGACTAAGGAAAAGGTCTATAAGAATAGACTAACAAGTGAAATGGAAGTAGAAGCGACAGTGTAGTATGGATGTAGGACAGGCGGTGGCAGAGATGGAGAATTTAAAATTATGCGACAGTGAATACCGTTTCATGACGGTGGTATGGGAGACGTCGCCGGTAAAATCAGGAGAGTTGGTAAGACTTTGTAGAGAAAAACTAGGGTGGAAAAAATCGACCACTTACACAGTGATTAAAAAGCTTTCTGAGCGAGGATTTTTAAAAAATGAGGATGCGGTGGTGACAGCTTTAATTCCACAGGATAAGTGTCAGGCAGTGGAGTCAGATTATTTTGTCGAGCGGACGTTCGGTGGCTCCCTTCCCGGGTTTATCGCTGCGTTTTTGGGCGGCAGGACGATATCTGGACAGGAAGCGGAGGAAATTAAGCGGCTGATCGATGCGCACAAGGAGGGGTAGGAAATGGAAAAATTGAATGAATTGTTTCTAACTATATGTAACATGTCGGTCACGGCAGGCTTCACGATCTTGTTTGTGATGGCGGTGAGGAAGTTTCTGCAAAAATCGCCGAAATCCTACTCTTATTATCTCTGGGGAATCGTGGGTTTCCGACTAGTGTGTCCCCTTTCCTTTTCTAGCATATTCAGTCTGTTCAATCTGGATTTTTTCCGCAGGCAGAGCACACCGGGGATGATGCTTACATGGTCTGTTCCAAGAGTAATACAGGGAGGGACGAAAGCTGGGAACGGGATGCCTGGGACATTCCCGATAGACGGAGGGAATGCATCTTCGGTATGGGTAGAGTCGGCGGGAGAGGCGGCGTCAGGACGGCAGGCGGCACAAGCGGCGCAGGTCGTACAGGAGATACGGCAGATGAGCCAGACAGAAATTTTGACGGTTTTGTGGATCATGGGGATGCTGATTTTCCTAATCTATCAGGGAGTCAGCTATTGGAAATTAAAAAAATGGACGGATACGGCTGTGCAGTCAGAAAAAGATGTGTATGAGTGCGACGCGATTCCCGCCCCGTTCGTGATGGGGCTGGCGCGGCCAAGAATTTACCTGCCCTTCCGTATGACGGAAAAGGAGAGGGAATATATTTTACTGCATGAGAGGTGCCACATAAAAAGGCATGATCCGCAGATCAAATTTGCGGCGTCTTTGATACTTGTCGTGTATTGGTTCCATCCATTGGTGTGGACGGCGTACAATCTGATGTGCCGGGACATGGAGATGAGCTGCGACGAGAAAGTGATCCAATTGACAGGCGACGCGGTAAAGGAAGATTACAGCAGGTCACTTCTCGGTTTTGCTATGGGGAGGAAATTATCCGCATCTGCGCTTGCTTTCGGCGAGACGGCTATTAAAGCCCGGGTGAAGAATGTATTGAATATGAAAAAGCATGGAAAAGCAGCGGCAGTTTCCAGCATCCTCCTTTGTCTTCTTGCTGGAATCATCGGGTGTGGGAACGCATTACCGAAAAATGAGATCAGGAGAGATGCAGACTGGCAGGGAGAGGAAGAGGGATGGGCAAACCAATACCAATACCGGGTGGATAACCGTTTCCAGAGTTTTGTACTTTATAAAGAAATGTACCGTGCAGGGGAGTTGGAAGGCTATCAGGTTGTGGGGAGCGGAACCTTCGGGGAAAATCATGTGGAAAGAGAAGGAGACTTTACGATAGAACAAACCTTTGAACATCTAGGCGATACTTCCTGGTTAAGCTCTATTTCTATGAGGATGCCGGGAATGGATACGGATTTTCATGACAGTGTAGAGCTGGCGGCGTTAGGTTATGGCAGTATGATGCAGAGCAGCTATCTGGAGAATGAGGAGACGGATCGTGAAATCAAGGCGGAGGAAGATATTGTACTTACCGCGTGGCACCTAGGCGGAATTGACGCAAATATCCATAAAAACGGTTGCAGTATATACATGGATGAATCGACAAAAAGGGAAGCTTTGCTTCAAAATGAGGGAACTGTTCTTTATCATGCTGTATTTTCAGAAAAGACCGAAGAGGAACTTTTTACGGAATATCAGATCTCTCCGTTGGTGAAAAAGATTTATGAGGCCAAGAATCCCTATATCGGGGACGCTCCGGCGGACGGGCGCCTGCTCGGCGCGGTCGGCGTCCCGCTTCTGGGAGATTATACCACGGAGCTTCAGACAACCAAAGAACCTTATGCCATGATTGTACATTTTAAGGAAACGCCTGCGGATGAAGAGGACTTCCAAAGGAAGATGCTGGAAAAAGCAGCGCTTTTCCTGGGACTGACAGAGAATGCAGGGATATTTGAATGGACCTACCCGGATTCGGCAGAAGGAAATCAAGAGAAGAGCAGGTTCTCCTGCAATGTGGAGACGGCGCGGAGACTGACAGGGCTTGACGACATCAAAAAACTGGCGGATTCAGAGGAAGTGATCCAGCAGATCTTGACGAGAGAGGTCATCTGTTCATCAATCTGTAATGAGGAAGGAGTGATTTTCGTGGAATCCTACCAGACACCGGACGGCCAGACTTACAGCTACAGTTACATCTTAGAGGGACGGTTTACCAATGCGGCGGCGGATACAAAATGCCTTGTATATGCAAACCGGGAGGATGTGAGTTTCCAGGATGTAGAAAATTACCTGTTTGGAAGCCAAATGCCGGAAGAAAACATGTATATAACATTTCTGGACCCGGAGGAATGAAGATGGAGCGGATCAGAAAGCATTATATTTTTACAGGACGCGTGCAGGGTGTCGGGTTCCGCTATAGCGCGCAGAATCTCGCTCAATATCTGGGACTTACCGGCTGGGTGAAAAATGAGTGGGACGGGACGGTAGTCATGGAAGCGCAGGGAACGGAGGAAGAGCTTCAGACGTTGGTGAAAAAGCTGAGGAATCGGAATTTTATCCGGATTGATTACGTGTCGGAGGTGACGGTTCCGGTGCAGGAAGAGAGAGGATTCCATGTGAGGTAGGAGCGGTTTTGTTTCAGATTGTTCTCCTGCTATTAAATTAGGAAAGGCTGCGTGTAAACGCAGCCTAATGAATAGATTCCACTTACGGTAAGACTCATCACTTTTTATAAAAATGCGATATGGGGTAAACCAGACGAGGATAAAAATGGATTGTGGATAGCATAATCCGATGCTCGCTATTATTGTTGACACGACTCGAAGCATACAACCGTTCCATTAGTGGGATTCTGATTTAAATCTCTTACTTTTATCTTCCAATAAACTTAAATCATTGCATCTTTTTGCCAGTGCTGTCGTATTGCCTTTCTTTATTTTATGTTTATAAAGTTTCTCTGATTCTGGAAAACTTAAATCTAGAAAAAGGATTTTATCAGCCATGTCATCCCCATACACACGACAAACATGATGACAGCGGACGCGAACATCAGGAACACTTTCTGGTACGGACGTTTTCCTGATTCCTGGGCTTTGGTGAGTTCATCCAGTTTTTTACCTTCAGTAAAGGCGAGAATTTCCTTATAGGTCTGGATATCATATTTTTTCTTGAATTTTTCTAATCTTAGCGCGTAATACATTGCCGCTATATAGATTAAAGCAGAGCAGGCTAGTCCATAATACTTGAACAACAGGAATAACGGAGCAAATGATACAAGGAAAAATATAAGTAAAAAAGTAAAAACAACTCCCTCCCGGTTAAATTTTTGAAGTTCATCCTTGTTAATTTCTTCTTTCATGATTTCGATATCTCCTTTTATCAATTGATCAAGAGATATGTTGAACAGCATGCTCAGTAAAAGAAGGCTGTGGACATCCGGGTAGCTCTTATCATTTTCCCAGTTTGACACAGTCTGCCGAGTGACATAAACCTTTTCCGCTAATTCCTCTTGGGATAAATTCATGTCCGCCCGATATTTTTTGATCTGCTTTCCAAGCTCCAAAATTGTACCTCCTTTCTTTTAGCCAGACGTTCTCTTGACCTGCCTTTATAGTACGGCAGGATGAGAGATCCGTCTATCAAATGTATTTTACATCATGGGAAAGTGGGATGTAAAAGGGTTTTTACATCGTTTATTTAAGCTAAATGCCGAATAAAGAAAAAGAAGTATGCTTATCATCTGAGACGTAGATATACCGACTATCTCGCCGCGAACTTCATCGTATCTCAGAAATTCTAAAAAGAACCGGGAGATGGAATAGGTCATTAAATAGAGAAATAATCCAGAATACGCTTTCAATCTGCGGTTGAAGATTAAAAGACAGGATCCGAGTGAAAATTCAATAAATGCTTCTACAAGTTGGATCGGAAAAAGGGCAATGCCACATGGTGCAAATTGTGAATGAGTATAAACGACTGACAGCGGACCTTTATGAGGGATGCCATAACAACATCCCACTAGGAAACATCCAATTCGCCCGCAGGCATGTCCGATAGGAAGACATCCAATACATGCTTGAATGTATGGTTGAACAGATATATGTAGCTTTTTTTCACAGAACGCGATTGCCATAAGAACGCCAACGATCCCACCTAAGAAAACAAAACCACCGCTCATTAAAGAGCTAATGTATTTTAAGTCTATAAGTTGCGAAAAGTCTATATGTTCACGTAGAGTAAAGAGGTATAAGGCTTTTGCTCCAATAATTCCTCCAAATGCCGAAAGACCGCAAATAATAGCAAAATCATCTACATTCAATTGATTTTTCTTGATTTGGAAATATGCTATAGGGATATTAATTAGAATCCCAATTACGATCATGAAACCATAATATGCAATAAATCGTCCAAATAAATAAAATCCAATATCGCCCATATCACACCCCATAATACAAAAATGACGGCGGTTTGCCGCCGCTTTAATAGGAAATGACAAAGACGATCTTGCCATTTCCCATACCTTGTAAAATCTATCGCCGAATAGGCGATTTAAATTCACGAGTCCCGAGCGCAGCCGCACGAGGGATACCTTGTAAAATCTATCGCCGAATAGGCGATTTAAATTCACGAGTCCCGAGCGCAGCCGCGTTCAGGACAGTTTTTGAAATTCTAGCTCATAGAAGCTAAACCGCCGATACAAGCTACACAGGCAACATACATCAACAAGCAAAGAATCGTACCGATAATGGAGCAGACAAAACCAGCCGTAGCTAAACCCCGTTTCTCAGCAGGTGTACTTTTCCGTGCAAGAGCGCCGAGTATAATGCCAATGATTCCCAGGATGCCTCCCGCCCAACCTAAAGCGCCGGCGCTAAACACGCCGATAACAATAGATATAATTCCTAATACTAATGAAGCGACTCCCATTCCTAAAAACTCCTTTCTATTTGTTAAGAGAATTATCAAAAGGTGTACCTTTTGATAATTCTCTTAATTAAAGTATCAGAAAGATTTACTGGAATAAAAGATGTAAAAATATGTCGAAAATTCTTGCAATTTCAAGGTGTGTACGATACAATCAATATAAGTTACAACTATCAAAAGGTACACCTTTTGATAGTTGTAATGTTTTAATTATTCTTTACTGATGTTCTGAAGCTCGTCTGTGTTCCCGCAATCTGCGGTAAAAAGTCGCTTCACTCATATTGCATTGTTTTAAAACTTCTTCAAATGAAAGCTCTTTTTGTCTCCAAACTTTAACAATTTCATCAAAATTATCAGGTGTTTTCTTTACAGGTCTGCCGAACTTCACACCCTTTGCTTTTGCGGTGATAATCCCTTGTGTCTGCCGTTTCTTGATATTTTCACGTTCACTCTGCGCTGCAAAGGATAGAATCTGTAGTACAAGGTCGGCAATAAATGTTCCCATCAGGTCTTTACCGTTTCGGGTATCTAAAAGCGGCATATCTAGCACACATATATCAATACAGCTCTCCTTTGTGAGGATGCGCCATTGTTGCTGAATCTCCTCGTAGTTGCGCCCTAGGCGGTCAATGCTCAGGATATAGAGAAGGTCCCCTGCTTTCAATTTCTGCACCAATTTTTTGTAACCTGGGCGATCAAAATTTTTACCAGACTGTTTATCCATAAAAATATTCCCTTCGGGTACGGCTGCTTCCCTTAGGATTGTCATCTGTCGATCTTCATTTTGGTCTGCGCTGGATACCCTTACATAGCCATAAATTTTCATGTCTTGCCTCCATTCATAAAAATCATTCATAAAAATAATTGTATAAAAGAAAATAGGGGGATTTTACCCTTCCTCCGGTTGGTAAATCGATATGGAGGATAGCATGATGCCGAGAAAAACTAAAAATTTTTTGATAAAATAATGAAAAAACATACTTTGGGCTAGTCGTCGGGCTAGTGGCTTGATACAATAGAGAAGTATATTTATAACGTGTTTCATGAAACGAAATGCTTCAGAGGAGAAAACGAATGAGGATCATCATTTCCCCGGCAAAGAAAATGAATGTGGATACGGACAGCATTTCATATAGAACTATGCCGTTACTTTTGGAAAATACGGAGGAGCTTATGTGCTGGATGAAAAAGCTAACTTTTTCCGAAGCGAGAAAACTTTGGGGGTGTAACGATAAGCTGGCGGCAATTAATTTTGAAAGGTATCAGAATATGGAGCTTCGGGAGAATTTGACACCGACATTGATTTCTTACGAAGGAATCCAGTACCAGTACATGGCGCCGAACGTATTTACGAAAGAGGAATGGGAATATGTGCAGGATAGGCTGTGGATCCTGTCTGGATTTTATGGGGCGCTAAGACCTCTGGACGGGGTAACGCCGTACCGGTTGGAAATGCAGGTAAAAGCCAGGGTGTCCGGTAAAAAGGACCTATATGATTTCTGGGGAGAAAAGCTTTATGAAACAGTGATGAGGGACAAAGAACATGTTATAATGAATTTGGCTTCCAAAGAGTATTCCCAATGTATAGAAAAGTATCTGAAGCCAAAGGACAGATTTATCACATGTATTTTCGGGGAGCGTAAAGGAGATCAAGTAATCCAGAAAGGGACGCTGGCAAAGATGGCAAGGGGCGAGATGGTGCGGTTCATGGCCGGGCGTCGAATCCAGGAGCCGGAAGAATTAAAAACATTCGATCGGCTCGACTATCATTTTGAAGAAAAGATGTCAACGCCCACGGAGTATGTATTCCTAAAAGGTGTTTAATTGTCAATTAGTAAGAAAAGGCAGGTCGATCGGATGAAGGATTTGAGACGGGCGGCATATAAGAGACTGCTGTCATGGAAACAGAGTCCTGGACATAAAACATTAGAGGTATCCGGGGCAAGGCAGGTGGGAAAGACGTATCTTGTAAACAAATTTGCGGACGAGCAGTATGCACATAAAGTGTATGTGAACCTCCTGGAATTATCGGGAGAGATTTTTCGGGAGATTTATCAGGATATACGAAAAGAGATGAAAGAAGGAAAGCGATTCCAGAATCCGGTGAAGGAATTGCTTCTCCGGTATGAACCCGATTTTATTGACTCCTCTGACACCGTGGTGATTATTGACGAGATACAAGAATCAGCGGAAATATATAACCGGATTCGGGAATTCACGCGCAGCCTGGAAAGCGACTTTATCGTGACGGGCAGCTACCTGGGTTTTGTCTATCTGGACATAAAGCGAAGAGGCGGCGCCGCAGGTGAGCTTACTTTTGAAATGCCTGCGTTTGCGACCTGGGGGCAAGGGGAATTAGACTTCTATACAAAGACCGTGTACTCAGGAAAAACATATGTAATCGAGGTGAAAGCAGGGAAGAACAGTGCAAAAACTGCAATGAAAGTATTGGAGAAAGGGAAAGCAGATTATCTGCTGATAGCAAAGGGCAATACGTATGGAGGTCGGGCAGGGCGGATCTATACGATCCCTGTGTATGGAATTTCAAAGTTTAAGTTTTAAGAATAAGCGAATAGGAAAGGAACAGGATACAGATATGGATAAAGAACAATTTGAATTTAGGACGATTTTACCAGAGGAAGCCGAGCAGGCGGCAAGGATTGAGGAAATCTGTTTTCCACCGAACGAAGCCTGCACGGAAGCGATGATGAGGGAGCGGGTCTTTCAAGCGCCGGAACTTTTTCTGGTTGCGGTGGACAAAAAAACGGGAAAAATCGCAGGGTTTTTGAACGGGCTTTCCACAAAAGAAAGCGTATTCAGGGATGAATTTTTTACCGACGCAGGGTTATATGACCCGGATGGAAAGACGGTGATGCTTTTAGGACTGGACGTACTTCCAGAGTATCGCGGGATGGGGCTGGCGACAGAGATTGTGTCCCAGTATGCTGCAAAGGAGAGGGAAAGGGGCCGTAACCTCCTCCTTCTGACCTGCCTGGAGGGGAAGATTAAGATGTATGAAAAGATGGGATTTCAAAATCACGGCTTGGCTCATTCTTCCTGGGGAGGGGAAGAGTGGTACGAGATGAGTTATGTGCTGGGGACTCCGTAGAAGGAACACTTTGCCACTTGGCGTTTAAATTCTGCCCCGGAGCTAAAAGCGCCGGGGCAGAGGTTATCCAAGATGGAATATCCGGGATGCGATATTGAAATACACAATGATAGAACAAGTGTCTACGAGAGTTGTAATAAGCGGCGATGCCATAATTGCCGGATCAAGCTGTACCTGTTTTGCAAGTAAAGGCAGAACACAGCCGATCAGCTTGGCTATGACGATTGTGACAACTAAAGAAAGAGCGATTACCAATGCCATGTCGGATTGACCGTACATCACATAAACGCGTAGACCGTTAGCGGCGGCCAGTACGATTCCAATAAGAAGGGAAATACGGAATTCTTTGAACATGACCCGGAAAATATCCTGGAAATGAATTTCATCCAGCGCGATACCGCGGATGACGAGAGTAGAACTTTGAGAACCACAGTTTCCGCCTGTATCCATGAGCATGGGGATAAAGGCGACTAGAAGAGGAAGTGTCTCGAATGCGGCTTCATATTTTGTGATAATGGTTCCGGTGAGCGTGGCGGAGAGCATCAGCACGAGGAGCCAGGGAATTCGATTCCTGGCATGCTGGAAAACAGAAGTTTCAAAGTACGGCTTTTCGCTTGGATTCATCGCCGCCATTTTTGTGATATCTTCCGTCGCCTCGTCCACCATGACATCAAGCGCGTCGTCCACAGTAACGATTCCCACCATCCGTTCTCCGTCGTCAAGAACCGGAAGGGCAAGTAGTCCGTATCGGGAAAACAATCGCGCGGCCTCCTCCTTGTCTGTGTGGGTATGGACAGAAATGATCTCAGTCTCCATGAGCCTTTCCATCGTCATATCGTCATCCATTGTCATCAGATCTTTGGCGCTTACAATCCCGATTAGCCTGCGCGCCTCCAAAATGTAGCAGGTATAGATGGTCTCTTTGTGGATACCGGTTTTCTTAATATGCGCCATTGCCTGGGATACTGTTGCATACCGTGCAAGTCCTACATATTCCGTCGTCATGATGCTCCCTGTACTATCCTCAGGATAATTCAGAAGAATGTTGATTTTATCCCGCTTTTCGGGACTGACATTTGACAGGATCCGGGTTACAAGATTAGCTGGGAGTTCTTCCAGCATGTCTACAGTATCGTCCATATAGAGAGCGTCAAGAATTTCCCTAAGTTCCATTTCCGTAAAGATTTCCACCAGATATGCCTGCATGGAACCATCCATCTCAGAAAAGACATCCGCTGCTTTTTCCTTAGCGATCAGTCGGAACGCTAACGCAAGTTCCTTGTCTTTCAGCTTGGACAGAAGCGAGGCAATGTCCACAGAATTCATTACATTCAAAATGCTTCTTACAGCCTTGTATTCTCTGGCCTGTAAGAGTTCCATAAAAATATCCTTGTCCATAATGATACCTCCTATATTCAGTTTTCTTCGTTATTCGACCCGAGTTATAATCGGCGCCTGCATCCATTGTCCTCACCTGCCTTTCTAGTACAGCGAAAACTTAATTTTCGCTGTACTAGCTATAATTTGAAAATATGATGGGGAATCCTCAAAGGAGGGGTCCCACAAAATCAGATTATCATTATTCTAGTCCTCTTTATAGAACAATGTCAAGAAAATAAAAGGGATGGATTTGTATGAGAGGGCATAAAAACCAAAAAATAGGATGAAAAAATAAAGAAGTCAGTGTATAATAGGGATGCTTAAGAGTAAAAAAGCAAAGGAGCCAGAAACAAAATGGAAGCATACACAGGTTTTGCACATGTATACGACATCTTCATGGACAATATCCCGTATAATGAGTGGGCCCAATATCTGACCGGCCTTTTGGAGAAGTATGGGGCGAAATCCGGTCTGCTTCTGGAGCTGGGGTGCGGGACCGGGACCATGACGGAACTCCTTGCCGCGGCGGGATATGATATGATCGGCGTGGATAGTTCCGAGGAAATGCTGGAGGAAGCGCTTCAAAAAAGGGTGGAGTCAGGAAGGGATATTCTCTATCTTCAGCAGGATATGCGGGAGTTTGAGCTGTACGGGACAGTGCGGGCGGTCGTCAGTATTTGTGATTCGGTGAATTATATCACAGATCCGGCTGAACTTCTGGAAGTATTTCGCCTTGTCAATAACTATTTGGATCCAGGCGGAGTATTTATTTTTGATTTTAACACACTCTATAAATACCAGGAAGTACTGGGAGACTGTACGATTGCTGAGAATCGGGAAAACTGCAGTTTTATCTGGGACAACTATTATTACGAAGACGAGAAGATCAATGAGTATGAACTCACCCTATTCATCCGGGAGGAAGAGAATCTTTACCGGCGCTATGAAGAGACGCACTTCCAGCGCGCGTATACGTTGGAGGAGATGGTTTCTCTTGTAAAACGGTCAGGACTGGAATACGTTACGGCGTACGAGGCGTTTACGCAAAAAGCACCGGGGAAGGGAAGCGAACGTATCTACATTGTGGCACGAGAAAATGGGAAATAGAAGTAAGAGCAATCGCCTAATTGGCGATAGAAAATATAAGGTAAGGAGTAAAGAAAAGATGAAGGATTATATTATAAGGGCGACGGCAGGCGACGGACAGGTGCGTGCGTTTGCTGCGACAACGGCGCATCTTGTGGAAAAGGCAAGAGAGCTCCATGATACAAGCCCTGTGGCAACGGCCGCGTTGGGGCGCCTTTTGACGGCAGGGGCGATGATGGGAAGTATGCTGAAAAATGAAACGGATCTTCTGACCCTGCAGATCAAGGGTGACGGGGGCTTGGGCGGCATCACGGTGACTGCGAATGTAAAAGCGGAAGTAAAAGGGTATGTTGATTATCCACAGGCTATGCTTCCGCCAAAGAATGGGAAACTGGATGTGGGAGGAGCGCTGGGAATCGGAATTCTCAATGTCATTAAGGATATGGGGCTCAAAGAGCCATATGTGGGGCAGACGATACTCCAGACCGGCGAGATTGCGGAGGATCTGACCTATTATTTTGCCACAAGCGAACAGGTTCCGTCCTCGGTGGGCCTGGGAGTCCTTATGAACAAGGATAACACTGTTTCCTGCGCGGGCGGCTTCATCGTGCAGGTGATGCCGTTTGTGACGGATGAAACGCTGAACAAACTGGAGGAAAATATTAAGAAACTCTCTCCAGTCACAAGTATGCTGGATAGCGGGGATACGCCTCAGCAGATTTTAGAGAAAGTTCTGGACGGGCTGAGTATGGAGGTTACGGACACGATGCCTACAGAATTTTGCTGTAATTGTTCCCGCGGGCGGATTGAGAAAGCGATCGTCAGTATTGGAAAGAAGGAGATAAAGGAGATGATCGACGAGGGAAAAGAAGTGGAAGTCAAATGTCATTTTTGCAACACTTCTTATAAATTTCAGGTTGAAGAGTTGAAAGAAATACTGAAACACGCGAAAGGCGAACGGGTAGGGTAAGCATGAAACAGGGATTTATTAAAGTAGCGGCAGTGACGCCGCATATACAGGTTGCAGATATTACGTACAATAGGGATGCTATTTGCCGAGGAATCGAGGAAGCCGCAGGCGCAGGCGCGAAGATTATCGTATTTCCGGAGTTATGTCTGACAGGGTACACCTGCGGGGATCTGTTCACGCAGGATATTCTTCTTAAAAAATCCAGGGAAGCGCTGGGGTATATCGCACAAAAGACAGAAGGGGTGAAATCCCTTATCTTTGTGGGAATGCCTCTTGAGGTGGAGGGCGGACTGTATAATGTGGCGGCGGCCTTAAACGATGGAACGATTCTGGGATTTACGACCAAGACGTTTCTCCCGAACTATGGAGAATTCTATGAGATGCGTCAGTTTTGTCCAGGGCCAAAACAGGCGCGGAAGATCCACTATGAAGGCAAAGAGATTCTGTTTGGCCCGCAGATTTTGTATCAGGCAGAGCAGATGGAAGAGCTGATCGTAGCGGCGGAAATCTGTGAGGATGTATGGTCTCCCATCCCTCCAAGTATCCGCGCGGCAAGAGAAGGCGCCGTGATTCTGGCGAATTGTTCCGCAAGCGACGAAACGATCGGCAAGGACCGTTATCGCGAGGAATTGATAAAAGGACAATCCGCGCGCTTAATTTCCGGTTACGTATATGCCAATGCAGGAGAAGGGGAATCTACGACGGACGTAGTGTTCGGTGGACATAATATTATTGCGGAGAACGGGACGATTCTGGCGGAAGCGGAGAGATTCGTGAACGGGATGACCCTAAGTGAGATCGACATTTCCCGTCTTCTGGGGGAACGGCGCCGGAATACAACCTTCCAGGCAGCCAAGGAGAAACGGCTTCCCAAGGTTTGGTTTTCGGTTGATGTGGAAGAAACCAGCCTTACCCGGAGATTCCCATCCGCGCCGTTCGTACCGCACAGCGACGCCGAGAAAGAGAAGCGGTGTGAAGAAATTCTGATGATTCAGGCCATGGGGCTGAAAAAACGTCTTGTACACACCCATTCCAGGACGGCGGTGGTAGGAATTTCCGGCGGCCTGGATTCTACGCTGGCTCTTCTTGTGACAGCGAAAGCGTTTGACATGGCGGGCGTGGAGCGAAAGAATATCATTGCCGTGACGATGCCCTGCTTTGGGACAACGGACAGGACTTACCAAAATGCCTGTAAAATGGCGGAAAAACTGGGTGCGTCCTTAAGGGAAGTACCGATTCAGGACTCGGTGCGGACACATTTCCGGGATATCGGCCACGACGAGAACAGCCATGATGTGACCTATGAGAACGCGCAGGCAAGGGAGAGGACGCAGGTATTGATGGATATTGCCAACCAGGAGATGGGGATGGTAATCGGAACGGGAGATATGTCGGAGCTTGCCTTAGGCTGGGCGACCTATAATGGAGATCATATGTCCATGTACGGGGTGAACGCCTCGGTTCCCAAGACATTGGTGCGCCATCTGGTACGCTACTATGCGGACACTTGCGGCGACAAGATGTTAAAGGAGGTGCTGCACGATGTGCTGGACACGCCGGTCAGCCCTGAGCTTCTTCCTCCAGAAAATGGAAAAATCGCACAGAAGACCGAAGATCTGGTGGGTCCCTATGAACTGCATGACTTCTATCTATATTATATGCTGCGGTTTGGATTTGAGCCGTCGAAGATTTACCGGCTGGCTAAGGAAGCGTTTGACGGCGTTTATGACACGGAGGTAATCCTGAAATGGCTTAGAACATTTTACCGTCGTTTTTTCAGCCAACAGTTCAAACGGTCCTGCCTTCCAGACGGACCCAAGATCGGGACGGTCGCGTTATCCCCAAGAGGGGATTGGAGGATGCCGAGCGACGCCTGCGCGGCAGTATGGATGGAGGATCTGGAAAAAATAGAAGGATAAAAGGATAGGGGCGTAGAAGGATAGAAAGAGGTCATCTGTTTAACGGCAGAACAACGGCAAAGGTACAGCCTCCGCCCGGTGTGTCGGATAATCGTATTGTACCGCCATGCATCTTAGCCAGTTCCTTTGCAATACAAAGGCCAAGCCCGAAATGATCCCGCTCTGTCCTGGACTTATCAGCGCAGAAAAACCGATCGTAGATAAAGGGCTTATCCTCATCGGCAATGCCGGGACCATTGTCGATGACAGAGAAAACAACATGATGAGCGTCCATAGCCGCCCAAAGCCGGACTTCACTATTTTCTGGCGAATAGTGCGAGGCGTTGTCGATGAGGATGCCAAGGATCTGTTCCAGACGGTCCGCGTCCGCGTCGATCTCAGGGAAGATATCGTCGCTCATATCAAAGAAGAAATGTTGTCCTTTTTGTCTGCACAGAGGCTCATACTTTTCAAATACATGGATCAGCAGGGTGTCGATATCGACCCTGCTTTTCTTTAGCTTCCAGCTATTGGCGTCCACGGAGGAAAGCAGGAGCATATCCTGGATCAGTTTTGACATGCGGATGCACTCGGAGTCGATCGTCCGCGCCTGCCTCCTTGTCTCAGGCGGAAGGCTAAGGTCGGACTCTATACTTTCCGATAAAGCCAGTATCACGGCAAGCGGGGATTTTAGCTCGTGGGACGCGGCAGCGATAAATTCTTTTTGGCTTTTGACGGCCCGCTCAGCAGGAGAAACGGCCCTTCCGATCAGGAGGATGGCAAGCAAGGAGACGGCTGCAAGCACAAGAAACCAGATCAAAAGATAGAAAGGTGCGTCCTCACCGAGCATTTCAAAATAGGAAGGAACCTTTTTAAAAATATCCAGTGTGTAGAAAGAATAAGCGTTTGTCTTGATCCGGGCCTGCACCGCGTAATAGGATTCTCCTGCCGGGACAGAAAAGGAGAAGGTTCCGCTTTGAACCACCTTGGAATCGTCCAGATCGATGACGTCGGTTTTTTTGAGTTCTTCCGATAAAACGGCGGAAGGACCTGGATCCTGCCTTAGACTCTCGCTTTGATAGAGGAGGCCGCCGTTTGCGTCCGTGAGCTGGAACAGAAACTCTGAGGAATCCTCCAGGTTTTCCAAATCCCGTTCCATCGTCTGGCTTTCTTCCAACTGGAACAGAATGTAGGAGGCTTCCCGCCCGAAAAAAATCATTCCATTTGCCTGGGAGGAAGAGATACTGTTATCAAGTAAAAGACCAAATACGCAGGTAAAAATGGACATGGTGACACAAATAAAAAGAAAAATCAGACGTCTTTTTAGTTTCTTAATCATGGGGCGCCTCCAAAATATAGCCGGAACCGTAGACAGAACGGATCTGGCATCTGCTCTTTAAGCTCTTCAAACGTTTCCGAAGAAAATAGATATAATTATCCACATTTCCCGGCTCAATGTCAGCGCCGCATTCCCATCCCTTTGCCATAAGATGCGATCTTGACAAAATCGTACCGGGAGAGTCCAAAAAAAGCGCAAAAAGCTGAAATTCTTTCGGGGTCAGCAAAAGCGACTTTCCAAGGCAATGAAGCCGCTTGTCGGACAGAGTCAGGGACAAATCTCCATAATTGAGCGAAGTATTCTCCTTTGTCCGGCAGGGGCGCCGGTTCAAGGCGCGTATACGGGCGGACAGTTCCCTGATATGAAACGGCTTTACCAGATAATCGTCCGCCCCGCTGTCAAGCCCTTCAATCTTATCGTCTAATTCCGACATACCAGTGATTACAATGACAGGTATCTGGATCCCTTTTTGACGCATGGCTTTTATGATGGAAAGTCCGTCAATGACTGGGAGCATACGGTCGATTACAGCAAGGTCATACTGATTTTCCGGGTCAAGGGCATACAGAAACGCTTCCTCCCCGTCATAGAATGCGTCGATCAAAAACCCTTCTCTTGAAAGCTGCGCTTTGATGGCACAGCACAAATTTTTATCATCTTCTACTAATAAAATCTTCATAACAGCAGTATAGCAGGAAAATCTCTAAATATCTTCTAAGAATTTCTTAAAATCGATCTGTGTTTTCCAGGATTTTTAGATAGGCTATTTTTTATAATCGAGCCATGGAAACGGAAAGACATGTTGCCGTTTCCAACGATATTTTAAAGAAAGAAGGAGACCAGCTATGAAACATCATTTTTTAAAGAAAACAGTATTTACTGCCATTTTGGGGGCGGCACTCTGCTGTAGTACGGCCTGCGGTTTGCGGGGCGGACAGGAAAATACAGACGCCGAGGGGCAGGAAGGAGGAACGGATACGAACGCAGAGCTGCAAGGAAATAACAAGACAAACGATGGGACAGATTCTCTTTACTATGACGGCGCCGACCTTGCAGGTACGGTTATGGAATTCTCGGAAAGCGGATTTACCATTTCACCGGAGACTGTCACGGAGGTAGACGGCGGAACGCTGTCAGAAGAAGCCGCCCCGGGGCATGAGGATGAAACCAAGTTTATTTCTGTCGTCTATACTGAAAATACGACGTTCCAGATCGTGACTTTCGACCGGGAGAGACAGGCGGAGGATTCCAGGACGGAGACGGACAAGGAGAGTATCAAGAAACAGACCAGTGTTCTCATATTTGGGGAAAAGCAGGATGAAAAACACTGGACAGCAGAGAAGGTGACGATTATGAGGTGGCAGTAAGAAAGGCGGATGGATGATATGAATTTTGTAAAAAGAGCATGGCGGTATATTTGCCGAAAACGGGGGAAAACATTCCTGCTCTTTCTTATTTTCTTCGTGGCGGACAGCATGGTATTCGGAACCTTATCCATGATGGAATCCTCGGATGCCATCCAGAAGGAAATCGAAGAGCAGTCTTTCGCGAAAGTAACCATAGAATGTCTGGACGAAAAGGGCTTTTCTGAAGAAGATGTGGGAAAAGTAGAAAGCCTCGAAAATATCGGAGGAATCAACCGTCTTTCTCAGTGTGAGGTCTATCCGAATGATTTTGCCCCTGTTGCAGGCGGCGAAGAAGAGGGCGGTGGGAAAATACGGCTTTTGGGGTTTGACGATCTGGAGAAAGATAGTCCCTTTGAGGAGGGAAGGTGCCGTATCGTAAACGGCGATTTTATAAAGTCGGAAAAGCAGGCTGTTATCAGCCGATTCCTAGCGGAGATGAATGGGCTTGAAATCGGCGATCCGATTACATTCATGGATGAGAGCGGGGGTGAAAGAACGGTAGAAATCGCAGGATTTTTCCAGACTGGAAGCGAGAGAGAACAGACGGATAAGGTGGATACGGTAAACCGGATGGAAAACCAGGTCTACGTAAACACAAATTTGATTAAAGATATTCAAGGAGAAAATTACCGGAAGTTTGCCGCCTATGTCAAGGAACCCAAACGTCTGGAAGAGACCGAGGAAAAGATACAAGAATTATTTGAAGAAAGAGCCGACGTTGGGACGTTGGATACTGTTTATCAGCAGATAAAATTTTCTCTTTCCCAGACAGAACGGATTGCAAGGCTCGTTTTTTATCTGACAATATTTACCGCTGTCTTTATCACCGGGCTTCTGCTCTGCATGTGGATGAGGGGCAGGAAGACGGAGATCGCCGTTTTTATCAGTCTTGGGATTTCCAGGATGGAGATCTTGTTTCAAACGGTGCTGGAGACGATTGTAGTCTATAGCGCGGGATGCATGATATCAGCAGGCATAAGCGCCGGGGTCATGAATCTTCCAGTTGTCAGGGAGGCGGGAATTTTACCCGAAGGTGCAAAAGCCGCAGGAATCGCGTTTTCGTTTTCCGCAGGTAGGATGCTCCTTGTATGGGGAGTCGGGAGCGTTGTGATCGTATTTCTTGCAGCAATGGCGATCGCTCCTTGTTTCAGGAAGAATATCAAAGAAATTTTATCAGAAATGGAGGGCTAGGTATGAATATTTTTGAATTGTGCATACGTTCGGTTGTCAGAAAACCGGTAAAGAGCGTTCTGCTTTTGCTGATCGTGTTTGTATCCGCCGGCTTTATTTATTCTGGTTACGCCTGCCGAAGCGCCAGCGTACAAACCCAGAACAAGGGACGTCAGGCTGTGGGGGCAAGCTTCCGGCTGGAAGGAAACGAGGCTGACAGGCATAACCGGATCAATAAGCTTTCCGAGCAGATCGGGGAGAGAGAAGGGAGCCTCGGCGGTTTTACCCAAGAACAGCTCCCGAACGGATCATGGTTGGCTACCACGGATCATTCCTTCGAGACGCTTCTCATGGAGGATATTGTGGCCTTATCCAAGGTAAAAGGAATTGCAGATTATAATGTTACGACTGTCAACACGGTGGTAAATCCGGTGAATTTTAAACGAATCGAAGACCCTGATGTGGACCAGAGCAAGGATGAACTCGGGGTTTCCTTGCGGGGAAATCGGGATATGAAGTATGACTCGGACATACAGAAGGGGAATGTGGAGGTAAAGGAAGGGAGGATGATTGCGCCAGAGGATAAGGATGTGTGCGTGATTTCCCGCGAGATTGCACGGGCGAACGGTCTGAAGGTGGGGGATGAGCTGCAGTTCAACAACTGGCAGGAGAGGGAAACTTCTAAAGTGTATACGGCTCGGATCGTGGGTATCTACGATACAATACAGAAGATCGAACCGTATATGGCGGGAGACACTTACCGCTCGGAAAATATGATCTTTACCGACCTTTCTTTCCCTGAAAAACCCGAAGGATTGGAAAACGATCCTTTATATCAGTATGCTACCTTCTGGGTGGAAGATGTGGACAGCTACGAGGAAATAAAGGAACGGATGAAGGAGGTCGATATCGGATGGGAGAGGTATGATTTCTTGGATAATACGGGGATGAGCGATACGATTGCGGACAATTTTGAAGATTTAAGAAAGGTCAGCGACATGATGCTTATCTTCATCATTGGTTCCAGCATCTTGATTTTGCTGTTCGTATTCCTGTTCTGGATGAAAAGCCGTGTTCATGAAATGGGAGTCCTGCTTTCGATCGGAAAAAATAAAGGACAAATCTTGCTGCAAATCCTGCTGGAGAGTCTTCTGATCGGCGCGGCGGCGTTCATCCTGGCTACCGCGGCGGCGCCCGCAGCAGCGGAGAAAATGGCCGACTATCTGGTGGGAAGCCAGGTAAAGATTTCCGAAGAAAAGAAAAAATCGGAGGAAGGCATGGTCGCAGGCGGCAATAATATGGAAACCAAGGAGGAAGTGATCGGAGTAACGGTGGAAATCGGAAACGCAGAGATTTTGCAGTCCTTGCTTGCAACTTTGGGAATTATCACGCTTTCCGTCACGCTGTCAGGAATCTATATTTACTCAAAGAAGCCAAAAGAAATATTGAGTCAAATGAGTTAAAAGAATGGAGGAATTATTTTGCTGGAAATAAAAAATGTTTCATATTATTATAAGTCCCAGAAGGATAAAATGATTTTGGATAAAATATCGTACAAATTCGAGCCGGGGATGATGTACGCGATTCTGGGGGCGAGCGGTTCAGGAAAAACGACATTACTATCCTTGCTGGCAGGGCTTGACGTGCCGCGGGAGGGAGAAATCTTGGCAGGTGGGGAGTTGATCGGGAAAAAGGGACTCGGCATATACCGGAAAAATATGGTTTCCCTGGTCTTCCAGAACTATAATTTGATCGACTATCTGACCGCCGCGGAGAATGTACGCCTTGGAGGGAAGGCGGACGCCGATCTTCTTCTGACCCAGATGGGGATCGACAATGCGGCGAAGAGGCGAAATGTAATGCAGCTTTCCGGCGGGCAGCAGCAGAGGGCAGCCATTGCGAGGGCGCTTGCAAGTAAAGCCCCGATTCTTCTCGCTGATGAACCGACCGGGAATCTAGACGAAGAAACCGCGAAGGATATTATCGGGATATTTAAGGATCTCGCCCACGAACAGAATAAATGCGTGATCGTCGTCACACACAGTAAAGAACTGGCAAAAGAGGCGGATGTGGAGCTGAGGCTGAAGGGAGGGAAATTTTCATAAGATAGTATATTTTTTCCCGCTTCTATGATACTATGATGTTAGAACAACATGCGGGGCAATGCTGTACTAACATTCGGCGTGAAAGATGGAGGTGGAAACAGTGGAAGAACATAGCAAGAAAATGATAGCGCCTGTGGTTATTACGGCCATACTGGTTCTGTATCTTCTGGGATTTAGCATTACGGCGCTGGTGGTAACGCCGTTGTTTTGGGTGTGGATTTTCTTTGGCCTGATTCCGCTTATCTTGGCGGGAGTGATGGTTGCGGTCTGTGTGCAGAGAATAAAAGAGATAAGGAGCGGTGAAGAAGATGATCTTAGTCAATACTGATTATATCACAGGGAAGAAACTGGAGATGCTGGGGCTTGCAAAAGGGAGCACAATTCAGTCAAAGCATTTGGGAAAGGATATCACGCAGGGGTTCAAGACCCTCGTCGGCGGAGAGCTGAAAGCGTACAATGAGATGATGAACGAGGCAAGGGCGATCGCCACGAAGCGTATGGTGGAGGAAGCCGAGGTGCTGGGAGCCGATGCAATCGTCAATATCAGATACGCGTCCTCCGCTGTGATGCAGGGCGCGGCGGAAGTCATCGCTTACGGGACTGCAGTGAGGTTCGTGGGAGAAGAATAGAAAAGAGATATGGGACAGATCCGAAATCACTTGGTGGTGATATCGGGTCTGTCTTTCATGTTGGGATTAATGCCTGTGTGAACCTATCTGATTTTTAAATATCCATCCATCTGCAAGGATTATTTTTTCCAGTTCTCTTGGCTTTTTTTCTTTCTGTATCTCTTATTGTCTGTTACAATATAAGAAAAAAGTGATATAACACGAAAAAATAGCATTAATAGGCATTTAAAGTATAGGGAGTTTAGCATTTATAGTAAATTTATAAAAAATCGTGCTAAACTCCCGGTTTTATGCGTGTTTACATTGATTCAATCTATTTTATTTTATATAAAGAAATTACACCTTAAACGAAGTTGTTAGTCACAAGTTAGACACAAATCTTCTCAATTTCTTTTTTCAGATCTTCCAAGGTCCTGTGCCCGTATACCTGGTTTGTGATGTCGCTACCAAAGGAATGCCCCAACATCCTTTTCCGGTCATTTTCATTCACGCCATACTTTTCGCATAGATAAGAAAATGTATGCCTGCAGTCATGCGGCGTGTGTTTTTGAATTTTACAGATCCGCAAAATATCATACATGTCCTTCCTAAACTCCGAGCTGTTTACTAGGAGCTTCCCATCGCGGGCCATGCGTTTATTTACGAGGGGAAAAATCGCGGAATGGATTGGGACTACCCTGTTTTTCCCCGCCCTTGTTTTCACACCGCCTTTAAAATATCCTTCCTTAAGATTTACTTCCATGGAAGCGTAAGCAGAAATGCGGTAGCCGGAATAGCACATAATCAGGATAAATTCTATGGTAGGGTCTGATTTATGCTTCCATAGTATCGCCAGGTCGTCGTCAGTAAACGGGATGCCGGATTCATCGTCGTCGGGTTTGTTTATTTTCACATGAGCAGAATAATCCCGATCCACATATTCCTGGATATCCGCATATGCGTACATCTGCTTAAATAAGGACACAATCAGTTCAAGGCTTGCGTGCTTCAAGGGGCAGTCGTTTATGACGGCTTGCAGGTCGTTGTAACGTAAATCCTTAAATACTCGATCATGGAGTGTGGAGCAGTTTTTAAAAGCCGCCTGAGTGGAAAGCATGGAAGCCTGGGAATATTGCTTCCCGGAATTGTATTTCCATTCGTAAAACTTTTTATATATTTCTGCAAAAGTCGGCGCTTTTTCTTCTGGCTCGATTTCCCGGATACGGTTATAATCAGCGAGAATCCGGGTGGTAAGGTCACTCAGAGTCCCGCGGTCGCCGATCGTAAAGTCTTTTTCCATACCTGGTACAAAATTCCCGGCTTTATAGGCGGTAAGCACAGCAAACCCCTTGATCCAATCGTCCACATAGCAAAGAGCGACAGGACGGACCGCTCGCCCCTCTTCATCAAATTCGGTTACGGGCGGATGGACGGCAAAAGGGTTGCGCCTTCCCTTACCTAGATATCGGATAGAGCCGTAACCGTTAGGGAGCTTGGGGTATTTTTTACGTTTTGCCATGGTATCATCCTCCTATAAAAATGGGTATAAAAATAACAGCCTGTGGCTCTTTCTAAAATGGAAATAACCACTTGCAAGCTGTCCCCGAAGATGATAAACTATGTGTGTAGGTTTTATACTTATCTCTTCGGGGATATATCTAAATCCGTTCGGTGTTGGTAGCACCGGGCGGTTTTATTTTGGTACAAATTCCTCAATCCTATATGATATAATCATACAAAGCCTATAAAAAGCCTATAAGGAGAGATTATATGTTTATATCAAGAAAACGTTGGAACGAGATGGAACGTAGAATTTCCGCTCTCGAAAAAAAGAAGAATTCAAAAACTTTTTCACTGGAAAGAGCAAAAGAAGCAATGAAAACTGCACTTTCCAATGCTGAATATCGCTTTGAATATGAGCTTACAAAAAATCAAGAATCTGGTCGCGCAGTTCGGTTTTCAACCAACCCGAAACAGGATTCTGCACTGTAAGAACAATCATTCCATCGTTTCCGTCAAGATATTTCGATGCGGCGTGTACAACTTCTTCCTGCGAAAGAGGTGTCTTTACAAAATAGGTCGTAGTAAGGCACCTCAAGCATTCCCCTATGGATTCGATTGATCGTTCGACCTTTCTTCTATTTGTTTCTGAATTATGCAAGTCATATGAAATCATGTAAATATTCATAATATATTTTCCGCTCTTTTCTCTTTAGATTTTCATTAAAACCCTGTAGCGGTTTAATCATTTATATTTTTCTCACCTTTAAAATCGGAACAAAGGATACTTCATATTTTCCGACTTTTGCTTTCGTTCCATATTTCCCCTGATATGATATCAAGGCATCTGAAAGAAATTCCTCAGCCACGTCTAAAAACTCAGCCATTTCATGTAAGTTTTGACATCCATTCTGATAGGCTCTTATGATTCCATCAAGTCCTATCAATTCATCATAAGCCCATAGCCTTGCTTTTTGCTCCTGCTTGCGGTTTTCTTCGTTAGACTGGTCTAAAATATTTCCGACAGTCGTAT
>JAAWDY010000002.1 GCA_022793995.1 Coprococcus sp. | reverse complement strand
CATATCTGGGGATTATAAAAGCAAAGGACTTGCAAGGAGAAAGCAAAGGAAGTATAGTATAAAAAGACGTTGAACTGATATATCTGATACACATCTGGCAGTTTCTGCCACTATAATTCCTACAGTAAATTTACGCCGCCTTTGAACTCTTTATATCTTGACAGAAAGGGCATTTGAATATATACTTTAGCTATAGTAAGGATTTACTACAAATGTTTGTTGCTACTCGATATGCAACTAAAACAAGGTCGAGTTCAAATGTTTGTCGCTACTCGAAATGCGACTCATAAAAGGTCGAGTTCACATGTTTTGAGACTCCATTCGTGAGAGTGGAGTCTCTATTACGTTAGGAGAAAGGAATGGAAGCAGGGCATTTTTATTACATAGATGATAGTTATTTTGTGGATTTCCCAGACACCTATCTTATGAAGAATAAAGAAACTGTAGATGGACAGGTGCATGATAGACCTTGTTTTTATGCGTTTCAAGATAATTCTACGGGAATATACTGGATGATACCAATTTCGTCACAAATAGCAAAATTTAAAAAAATATATAACAGCAAAATCAAAAAATATAAGCGTTGTGATACTATAGTTTTCGGTGAAGTCCTTGGTCATAAGAAAGTTTTTCTTATTCAGAATATGTGTCCGATAACATCAGCATACATAAAAAATGAATATATTGATTCAAAGACAAATGTACCTGTTCGTGTAAATGGCGCCTTGGAGAAGGATTTGAAGGAAAAGCAAGTAAAATATTAACACTTCAAAGAAAAGGTTCAAAACTTATATTTCCAAATGTATTAGAAATTGAAAGTAAGTTAATTCATCAGGAAGTTTGATTGGAAATAGCTTAAGCCATCAAACCATCCAAGAACCAAAAAACAGCATGGCTGGATCACTCCAAACCATGCCGTTTTTATTTCTCTATGCTCTTGGATCCAAAAGATATCTACGAATTACTCCTCGCGCCCACGCGCTGTGTGCTCCTGCGGGAGGATAAAACCGTGTTCATCCATCTTTGCCACAGGCGCCTCAGCCGGCTTTTCCGGTTCCTTCGCCTGATCCTCTTTCTCCTTCTTATCTTTTCCCTCTGCCGTCTCCTCCGGCTCAGGAAGTCCTTCGCACTTGCGGAAGATCTTCATGAACTCTTTTCCTGTGATCGTCTCCTTCTCGATCAGAAAAGCCGCGATCTCATCCATCGTCTCACGGTGTTCTGAAAGAAGACGCTTTGCCTCTTCGTAGGCGCCTTTGAGCATCTTCATGACTTCCTGGTCGATCTGTGCCGCTGTCGCCTCCCCGCAGTTCATGACCGGACGTCCGTCCAGATACCGGCTCTGCACCGATTCCAGCCCAATCATGCCGAACCGCTCCGACATCCCGTACTGCGTCACCATAGCACGGGCAATCTTGGTCGCTTTCTCGATATCGTTGGACGCTCCGGTGGTGATCGTGTCAAATACAAGCTCTTCCGCCGCACGGCCGCCCAGCATACCGACCAGCATTGCCTCCAGCTCCGCCTTGGTATTGAGGAATTTTTCCTCCTCCGGCGTCTGCATCACATATCCAAGCGCTCCCATGGTCCTGGGAACGATCGTAATCTTCTGGACCGGCTCTGCGTCCTTCTGGAGAGCGCTCACCAAAGCATGGCCGACCTCGTGGTAAGACACAATACGCCGCTCTTTCTGGCTCATGATACGGTCTTTTTTCTCTTTTCCTACCAGCACTACCTCGACCGCCTCAAACAAGTCTTTCTGAGAAACTACGCTTCTCCCGCCTTTGACCGCATTGATCGCCGCCTCATTGATCATATTAGCCAGGTCGGATCCTACCGCACCGGACGTCGCAAGAGCGATCTCTTCTAGATTCACAGTCTCGTCCATCCTGACATCCTTGGAGTGTACCTTGAGTACATCGATCCTTCCCTTTAAATCAGGCTTGTCAACGATAATACGTCTGTCAAAACGCCCTGGACGCAGAAGCGCTGGATCCAGAATCTCAGGACGGTTGGTCGCCGCAAGGAGCAGAAGCCCCTTATTCGTGTCAAATCCATCCATCTCCGCAAGAAGCTGATTGAGTGTCTGCTCCCGTTCATCATTCCCGCCAAGCTGCGTATCCCGGCTCTTGCCGATCGCGTCGATCTCGTCAATAAAGATGATACACGGGGCCATCTGCTGCGCCTGTTTAAACAAATCGCGGACTCTGGACGCGCCTACGCCGACATACATCTCCACAAAGGCAGAACCTGACAGCGAGAAAAAGGGGACGTTCGCCTCGCCTGCCACAGCCTTTGCAAGAAGCGTCTTTCCGGTTCCCGGAGGACCCACAAGCAGCGCGCCCTTGGGAAGCTTTGCCCCAATCCCGGTATATTTCCCCGGATTGTGCAAGAAATCCACCACTTCCTGCAGGGACTCCTTCGCCTCATCCTGACCCGCCACATCCTTGAACGTCACGCCGGTGGACTTCTCCACGTACATCTTTGCATTACTCTTTCCAATCCCCATCACACCGCCGCCTTTTGATATCCGCCGCATCATAATGACAGCGAACACCACAAGGATAATGATCGGCGCAAAAACCCCGATAAAATTCAGGATATAGATCGCAGTAGAATCCGGGATCTCCTGCTCATACTCGACTCCTGCTCGGTACAATCTCTGCGACAGGTTATCGTCATCCACAATACCGGTATAATATTCGTCCCCTCCTCCGAAAAGCCCTGTGCCCTCGGATTCTTCTTCCCCTTTTTCACTCTTGGGGGTGATTACGATCCGGTCAGAACGCACGACTACCTTCTTCACATCGCCCGCATCCACCATCTTTAAGAATTCATCATATGAGATCTTCTTATCACTGGAATCCTCCCGCAGTTGGAAAAAAGAAAAAACGAGGATAAGCATCATCACAGCAACAAAGAACATCATACTAAAACCCTGTCTGTTATTCCTGTTGTTGGGGTTATTTTTATTATTAGGGTTATTCCTGTTATTCTGGTTATCCATAAGTATCCTCCTAAACGTCATCTTCTCTATTATAAGTACCCTATATTTATAAATCAATAAAAAGATTGTGAAAAGATTGTAAAATTGTAATGTTATATAGTATACTAGTATAGTCAGTTTTAGACATGCATAAAATGATGTCAGGGTTAAAAGATACCACACGGATTGTTCCGTGCTACGCACTCCCACAATCCAACCCAATATTCGGATATCGCGGAGCTGCCGCTCCACTTTTATCCTCATATCAGGGCGGGTCATTCAACCATAAAACCACTTGTGTGCAAGCACCCCGTGGTTTATGGCTTTTGACCCTGGCATCATAAAATACAGTTTAGAGAAGGATGAAATTACATGAAAACGGGGTTTGACAACAATAAATATCTAAAAATGCAGTCTTCACATATCCGTGAACGGATCAATCAGTTCGACAATAAATTATATCTGGAATTTGGCGGAAAATTATTTGACGACTATCATGCCTCCCGTGTACTGCCGGGATTCTGCCCTGACAGCAAGCTGCATTTGCTCAAAGAACTCTCCGACACCGCAGAGATCGTCATTGTCATCAGCGCCGCCGATATTGAGGCAAGTAAGATGCGCGCAGACTTAGGGATCACATATGATACGGACGTTCTGCGTTTGAAAGACGAATTTGAGACGAACGGCTTGTATGTGGGAAGCGTCGTGATCACCCAGTATTCTGGTCAGAACAGCGCCGACCTATTCAGGGGACGCCTGGAAAAGCTGGGTATCAAAGTATACCTGCATTATGTTATCAAAGGATATCCTTCCAATGTTCCCTTGATTGTCAGCGACGAAGGATATGGGAAAAATGAATACATTGAGACCTCTCGTCCTCTGGTAGTTGTCACTGCCCCGGGCCCCGGAAGCGGCAAGATGGCGACCTGTCTGAGCCAGCTCTATCATGAACATAAGAGGGGCATCCGTGCCGGGTATGCTAAGTTTGAGACATTTCCCATCTGGAACATCCCGCTGAAACACCCGGTTAATCTTGCTTATGAGGCCGCCACTGCCGACCTGAACGACATCAATATGATCGACCCGTTCCATCTGGATGCCTATGGCATTACGACTGTAAATTATAACCGGGACGTGGAGATTTTTCCTGTCCTTTCTGCGATTTTTGAACGGATTTACGGAAGCAGCCCTTATAAATCGCCCACAGACATGGGGGTCAATATGGCAGGCTGCTGCATCAGCGACGACGAGGTCTGTAAAGAAGCCTCCCTCCAGGAGATCATCCGGCGATACTACGACACCATGGACCGGTTCCTCACAGGAAGCTGCCCGAGAGATGAAGCATACAAGATCGAACTTCTCATGAACCAGACCGGAATCACGGTCCATGACCGTAAAGTTGTGGATGCCGCGCTTGGGCGTGCCGAGGAGACGGACGGTCCCGCCGCCGCTCTTGAGCTTCCGAGTGGAAAGATCATAACCGGAAAGACTTCCAAGCTCTTGGGTGCTTCCGCCGCATTGATACTGAACGCCCTGAAAGAGCTGGCAGGTATCGACCATGAGACACATGTGATCTCACCGGTGGCGATCGAGCCAATCCAGAAGGTCAAGACCGAGTATCTGGGAAGCCGCAATCCCCGCCTGCATATTAACGAGACGCTGATCGCTCTGTCGATCAGCGCAGCGACCGACCCGACCGCCCAGCTCGCGCTCAGCCAGGTCCCGAATCTCAAAGGATGCCAGGCACACACCTCCGTCATGTTGGCGAATACGGATGTACAGCTATTTAAAAAACTGCACATCCAAGCCACTTCAGAGCCTAAGTACGAGAATAAGCCGCTCTATCAATAACCTGCCATAACAGAATCAGCCGGGAACATCAATTCTTCCCGGCTGACTTTTTTTGGACTTTTTTTCTCTTTCTCTTCAAGCGTATATTATTCTCCACTCCGCATTTTCCCAATCTCCAGAATTCGCTGATTGCTGCTTCCGCGAAACCGGAGCGTAATGTCCTTTTTCTCCTCCACAAATTCGCCGTCCACCAACACGTCGATGCAAGAAAGCATCGCGTCCGTATTTTCCGTGAATACTTTTCCCCCAGGAATCAAATCCACATCATAGAGATATCCTGTATAGCACCAGATATCCTTTTGTGGAAAGGCTTCCCGCACTTTTTTCACAAGCTCGGCAAGCTTTGCCTGATTCTCTGGCTCGAACGGCTCCCCGCCAAGCAAGGTCAGACCTTGGATATGGGAGGGCGCAAGCGCCTCCAAGATCTCTGCCTCCGTCTCTTTGGTATATGGCTGTCCATAATGAAAATCCCAGGTTTCCGCGTTAAAGCATCCCTTACAGTGATGGCGGCATCCCGAGACAAAAAGGCTTACCCGTACCCCGGGACCATCCGCAATATCACATTTTTTTATATTTCCGTAGTTCATATATCGTCCCTCCGCCTGTTGGAAACTTTATACCCGCAAATATATTATCACAGATGCAGTACACGGTCTTTGATCTCCTGGGTACGACCCTGGTTCCAGAACTGCGTCCCAATATAGCCGCAGGTCCTTCTCGCCACAAACATCTTATTCTCATCCTCATTTCCACAGTTCGGACAATGCCAGATCAGCTTCCCTGACTCATCCTCTTTGATCTGGATCTCCCCGTCATATCCGCAGCACTCACAGAAATCGCTCTTTGTGTTAAGCTCCGCGTACATGATATTATTGTAGATAAATTTCATAACTGAGAGGACTGCCGGGATATTCTGCTGCATATTCGGCACCTCCACGTAGCTGATTGCCCCGCCGGGCGATAACTTCTGAAAATCAGATTCAAATTTCAGCTTCTGGAACGCGTCGATCTCCTCGGACACATGGACATGATAGCTGTTCGTAATATAATTCTTATCTGTCACGCCTGGAATGATCCCCCAACGACGCTGCAGCGCCTTCGCAAAACGATACGTGGTGGATTCCATCGGCGTCCCATAGACGGAGTAGCTGATATTCTCCGCCGCTTTCCATTCAGCACATTTATCATTTAGCCTCTGCATAACCGCAAGAGCAAACGGCTTCGCCTCCGGGTCGGTGTGGGATTTGCCCAGCATCCTCATGCACATCTCATAAAGACCTGCGTATCCCAGCGAAATAGTAGAGTATCCGTTATACAAAAGCGTATCGATCTTCTCTCCCTTTTCCAGCCGCGCCAGCGCGCCGTGCTGCCAAAGGATCGGTGCCACGTCGGAAACTGTGCCGAGAAGCCGTTCATGCCTGCAGCGCAGCGCGCGGTGGCAAAGCTCCAGCCTCTCATCCAAGATCTCCCAGAACTTATCCATATCCCCATCGGACGCACACGCCGCGTCCACCAGGTTGATCGTGACTACGCCCTGATTGAATCTTCCATAGAACTTATGGCTTCCGTCCTCATTCCTCTGGGAATCCTCCACGGTGAGGAAAGAACGGCACCCCATGCAGGTATAGACATCTCCTTGTTTCAACTCCCGCATCATTTTTGCGGAAATATAATCCGGCACCATCCGTTTCGCTGTACATTTTGCCGCCAGCTCCGTCAGATACCAGTACTTGGAGTCTTCGTTAATATTGTCCTCGTCAAGCACATAGATCAATTTCGGAAATGCGGGAGTGATCCAAACGCCTTTTTCGTTCTTTACCCCCTGCATTCTCTGCTTCAGGACTTCCTCGATAATCATGGCAAGGTCGTCCCGCATCTGTCCTTCTGGCACTTCGTCCAGATACATGAATATCGTGACAAACGGTGCCTGTCCGTTACAGGTCATCAATGTGATGAGCTGATACTGGATCGTCTGGATCCCGCTTTTCACCTCGTCGCGGAGCCTGCGCTCCGTCACTTTATTGATGATCGCCTCGTCGAGGGGTTCTCCTGATTCTTTCCGCTCCTCGACCACCCCCTTACGGAGCTTCTTGCGGCTCACATCCACAAAAGGCGCGATATGGGACAGGCTGAAAGACTGACCTCCATACTGATTGCTCGCGACCTGAGCCACGATCTGTGTCGTCACATTACACGCCGTAAAGAAACTGTGCGGCTTCTCGATCATCGTCTCACTGATCACTGTACCGTTCTGCAGCATATCCTCCAGATTAATCAAGTCACAATTATGCTCCTTCTGGGCAAAATAATCCATATCATGAAAATGGATGACTGCGTCCTCATGCGCCTGCACGATATCTTCTGGAAGCAAAATACGACGTGTCAGATCCTTGCTCACCTCGCCCGCCATATAATCCCGCTGTGTAGAATTAATGACTGGATTCTTATTGGAATTCTCCTGCTTGACTTCCTCGTTCAACTGTTCCAAAAGCGCCAGGATCCCATCGTCCGTCGTGTTAGACTTACGGCTCATCTCTCTCTTATAACGGTAACGGACATACTTCTGCGCCACCTCATAGCCACGCATCTCCATGATCCCCGTTTCCACCATATCCTGGATATCCTCCACATGCACCGCATGGGTCGATTCCTGGGCGAGCTGCGCGATCTTGTCCGCGATCGCGATGATCTGAAAATCATTCATCTGATGAAGGTTATCAATTTCTCTATTCGCTTTCTTGATCGCATTCACAATCTTCTCCAGATTGAAGTCTACTTCCACGCCGTTCCGCTTGATAACCTTTGTCTTTACTTCTAAATCCATCCCAATCTCCTCTTTCTTCATGTACCAAATATTGATATACCCTCTTGCACCCCCACTATATTTTGTGTTGCATCATCTATGATACAACATATTGCAGAAAAAGGAAAGAGGAAATGAAAAATTTTAGAAAAAGGTTAAATATGTAATAGCGGATCTCTTTATTTATTTTCCAGATAATCCATTGCCACCTGCGCGTAAATCGCGGCACCATAGGGAAGTTCCCCTTCATTGAACAGAATCTTCGGATTATGTTGGGGCTGCCATTTTGATCTATCTTCAACTCCCGCCCCGATACACATGAATGCGGAAGGCACCTGTTCTGAATAATATGAAAAATCCTCGGAACCCATTGCCTTGAAGGAAGGAGCAATCGTCAAGTCCTGATCTACCTTTTTCGCGCTCGCACACGCCGCATCCATCATCGCCGGATCACAAACAACAGCCGGCACGTCACTGAGAACCTCGATTTTTGTCGAAGCACGGTATGCTTTTGCGACGGTTTCTGTGATCTCATGGATTCGCCGGATCAGGAACTCCCGTATCTCTGGTTTAAATGTACGCAAGGTTCCCTCCAATATCGCCGACTGGGGAATGATGTTCGCCGCGCTTCCACCCTCAAAATGACCGATGGTAAGCGCTGCATTTTCCAGGGCGGATACCTCCCTGGAAATAAGTTCCTGGAGTCCTAAAAGAATATGCGCCCCGACTGTGATCGGATCGACGCCCCCTTCCGGAGCCGACCCATGGGTGCCTTTTCCTTCTACCGTGATCTTAAAACCATAAACTGCCGACATCGGATAAAGTCCATAAAGTATTGTTTTCAAATCCAGCTCTGAAAAAACATGCATCCCAAACGCTACTTCTACTTTCGGATTTTCCAGTACCCCGTGTTCAACCGCTGCGCGTGCGCCCGCAAATATTTCCTCTCCGGACTGAAAGATCAATTTTACCGTCCCCTTCAGCTCATTTTCATGTGCTTTAAGAAGCTTTGCCGCACCCAGAAGGGCCGACGCATGCATATCATGCCCGCATCCGTGCATACACCCGTTATCCGACGCGAACGGAACCCCTGACTGCTCACAGATCGGAAGCGCATCCATATCGGCACGCAGAAGAATACATTTTCCCCCGTTTCCGATGACTGCCACCACACAGGAACAATCCTCATAGACCTCATATGAAATTCCCATCTCATCCAGCCTTTTTGTCACAAATTCCACTGTCTTGGGAAGAGACGTGCCGATCTCCGGAATCCGATGAAGGCTTTGCCGCCACGCGGATAATTCCTCCTGCATTCCCAACGCTTCCTGTAGTAATTGATTTCCCATTCTAATCTCTCCTTTCGTAAAAAACGCTTTGATTCAATCGCTTATTTCTTATTTTACTCTTCACAAAAGCCTATGGAAAGAATGATATTTTCATAATTTCATTAAAATATTGAAAATATCTGCAAATTCCGTTATGATAATGATGCCAGGACCGTAACCCATTGTCCCAAAGGCCAAAAACTCTCTATGGAGGCAGTTGTCATGAATTATGATAAAGATATGAAAAATCTGGATCCTGTCATCGCAGGCAACCCTTTTGCCGATCTCTTGAATCTGCATATTATCGAAAGAGGCGCCGGGAGTGCCCGTTCAGAAATGATCGTCAAAGACCTGTATCTTAATCCAGTTGGTTCCGTACACGGAGGATGCATCTTTACACTGGCGGATGTAACATGCGGCGCGGCGGCCCGCACTCGCACCCCCTGCGTCACTACCGTTGACGGAAATATTCATTTTCTGCGCCCTGCTCTGAACACCTCCCGTCTCTTGGGGGAAGCACGGGAATTAAAGTGTGGGAAAAAGCTTCTTGTCTATGAAGTTTCCATCAAAGATCAAGATGGAAAACTGATCGCGGAAGGCATGTTCACCTTCATGGCGCTGGATAAAGACGTCCTTGTACGGGTGTAAATTCACGTAAACAAAACTCCCCTGCAGGAACCTTTATGCCGCTAAGACATAAATTCCCACAGGGGGCGCTTTTCAAAATATATCATACTTCAATGGACGTTCCGGCAGATTTCCTTCCTCTATCAAACGTTTTACCGTTTTCATGTAGTGGTTGGAAAGTGCTTTACAGATCTTTTCTTTATCGCCGGTCCGGCACAGATCAACAATCCTCTTGTGTACCGTATACTGCCTTTCTATCCCTTCCTTTTTATCAGAATTTCCAGCATAGAGACTGATAATGTCCCCATAATGCAGTTCTTTCCACATCTTGACTACCCGGCTCATACCACACTTTTCTACAATGAGCAGATGTAAGGCGTTATCCAGCTCGACAAGCCTCGCATTCTCCTCATCCATATCATTCTCCGGTTCCAAGGTCTTCATTTGTGCCAGGATACATTCCATCTTACCTATATCCTCGTCCGTAAACTCTCCGTCACACAGCTTGACCGACAGGATCTCATATGCTGCCCTTAGCAGATAAACCTCATAAATGTTCTCTAATGTCACCTGCTTGACCGAACAGCCGACGTTCCTTTTATACTCTACCAACCCTTCCTGTTCAAGCTGCCTTAAAGCTTCGCGGATCGGTCCGCGGCTTACACCAAGCTCTTGTGCAATATTTTGTTCTACAATTCGTTCCCCGGGCTTTAACTCCCGGTTCAAGATTTTCATCCGAATCTCGTCAACAACATTTTCACGCAACGTTCGATATAACAAATTTCCCATAATGTTTCTTTCTTCTTTCAGCATTGACTGTCAGTACGGTAGGCTCACGCAGCTACCCGGCCGACAAAGAGCGCACCATACTGACAAAACTATTTTACCATATCCTTAGGTGGACGGAAACATTTTTTAAGAAATTATATCGTTTTGCCACAGTAACCCTATTCCACAACAAATGCCATATACCTTACAAGATCGGTCTTTATACACAGGCAAAACTTATAACCCGCATATTGCTTTTACAGCGTAGGCGACAAAGATTCCTACATAGTTTCCACATGCGCCGGCAATCACGCCCATAATCAATCCTACGTTAATCAATGATTTCCAATTTCCGCCTGCTGCGGTGAGCGACGCCGTCGGTCCGTCTACGATACACCCAACCATGGAAAGAAGTACGTATTCGTATTTAATCTTAAAGAGCCTACAAATTAAGAAGTGCAGCACCGTACATCCAATCAGCATGAAGAATACGTAAAGTGTCATCATCAGAGCGGATCCGAGGAACTGCTGCAGGTCTACCGCAAATCCGATCGTTGCCAGGAAGCACAGGGAAATAAAAAGACCAAGGTCAAGATTTCCACGAAGCTTCTTGATCGGCTTTAACTGTGCCAGGCAGATACCGACCGTCGTTACCATAAGAAGCCTTCCTGCTTTCCAGAACGTATCCGGGAAGATGATCTGTGCCAGCTCTGTTGTGACCCACGCAACGCCAAAACCGATGGTAAGGAGCCATGCGATATCCTTGATCGCCCATTTCTTATCAGCCATGAGCGGTTCTGTCTCGCCGTCGTCCAGTTCTTCCGGCTTAAAAGAATACGGCCATAATTTATTCCAACGTTTTGATGCTTTAAAGACAGCTGGAGCCGCGAACATAGCTACCATGAGCGGGGTGGAAACCACGTAGTCCGCTGCATTGGCCGCAGCCAGCGTCTCTCTTGAACAATCAACACCCGTTGCGATTGCCGTCAGGTTCGGAGTACCTCCTGTGTATGTTCCCACGAACATGCCGGCAACCTTCCAGCCTTCAGCAATCCTCGGCGCAAAAATGATTCCGAGTACGATCGCCACAAGGCACACGGAAGCAATCGCAGATACCAGCGCGATGACCGGCTGCCTGTTCAGCTTTTTAAGTTCCGTTACATTCATGCTCAGAAGGCAGATACAGATTGCCGCCTGCACACAATATGTAGAAATAGAGTCATAAAATTCGTGTGAAATCGGTACGACATGTGTATTTGACAATACAATTCCGATCACAACTACGGTAAGTACAGGGCCGAGTGACTTAAAAATTTTGTACTTTTGAAGCCAGAGTGAAACTGCTACCATTAACAGAACAACGAACAGCAGTCCCTGTGTGTTTGATATAAGTGTTCCCATCTTTTACTCTCCTTTCTTCCCTCTGCAAGCCATATCAATTTTCCATAACAGTTCAGTCATCGAAAGCGCCGCAGGCGCCTTTGCGAATAGCACGGACTGAACGGTTACAATTTTCCCTCTTTTTTCCTACTATGGCTTGACTTTTTTGCTTGATTATTGTAGATTGTTTACAATAGCTTGGTTCTATAAATATAACATACATATTTATGAATTGCAACATGAAATATAATTTTATAATTTTAGGAGGTATTTTTATGGTTTTTGCACAATACGAAGATTTCCTCATCCAGACAGCAAGCTCTCTTCTTTCCATCGACAGCCCAAGTGGTTTTACGGGAAAGGTTACAGAACATGTCCTCCTCAAGGCGAAGGAACTTGGATATGACGCATACCAGAATAATATCGGTAATGTGATCGTGACTGTGGACGGCGAGAATAACGACGAATCTGTGGCTCTTTCCGCTCACATTGATACCCTCGGCCTCATGGTCCGTTCCATCACCTCAGAAGGCCATCTCATGATTACCCAGATCGGCGCGCCCGCCCTCCCCTCTTTAGACGGCGAATACTGCCGGATCCATACCAGGAGCGGCAAGGTTTACACCGGAACCATCCTCTCCCTTTCACCGGCAGTCCATGTATTCCCGGATGCAAATACCAGGCCGAGGGACGAGGCAAATATCGCCGTGCGTATCGACGAAGTGGTCCATTCCAAAGACGATGTCTTAGCCTTGGGAATCCGCCCGGGCGATTTCGTCTGCTATGATCCGAAGACGACTTATACACAAAGTGGTTTCCTTAAGTCCAGGTTCATTGATGATAAAGCCTGCTCCGCGATTCTGCTTACTTTATTGAAGATCATGAAAGACCATAATATGAAGCCTCGGACAAAGAGTCATCTTTGCTTCTCTACCCATGAGGAGATCGGCTACGGCGGCGCGACACTTCCCGCAGATATCAAAGAACTTTTGGTCGTAGATATGGGATGCGTAGGCTCTGACCTCACGTGTACGGAAGAACAGGTGTCAATCTGCGCGAAAGATTCGCTTGGCCCATACGACTATGAGATGACGAACCGTCTCCTGAAGCTGTCCGAGGAGAACGGCATCGACGCCGTGACGGATATCTATCCACGCTACAGTTCGGACGCAGGCGCTGTGTGGAAGGCAGGATATGACACCCGCGCTGCTCTGATTGGTCCCGGTGTACAGGCTTCCCATGGGATGGAACGCACACATATTTCCGGATTAATGAATACGCTGAAACTGGCGGCAGCTTATCTGGGATTGGTGTAACGTTTCATATACCTCGCCTCATAATAAGATTGTGCTTACTGTTTCCAATCAAGTTAGTCAAATACCCCGCAGCTTGCTGCGGGGTATTTGGTCTACGCTCCGCTTCGCGGGAATAAAAAATCACTTTGAAATGATCTTTGCGTAAAAACAAAACATTTTAAAGTGATTTTTTATTTCAGGATACTCCGATACCCCCAATACATCCCCGCCGCCACGGACGCAGAAACTACGGTCACCGTCGCAGCACGAAGAGCGCCGCCCATCACCCAGGCAAAGCATCCGGTCCATGTAAGAACCAAAGAAGTCAAGTTGATTATACTGTGGAGGAAAACCGGCGCACACGCAGATGCCGACAGTTCATATACTCCCGCAAGAAGCGCGCCCATCACCGCGGCAAAAAAGAACTGAACGAGATTCCCGTGTCCGATTCCAAACAAGGCTGATGAGATAAGGATTGCTTCCTTAACCGGCACGCTCTCCCGCATCCTGCCATAGAACACCGCTCGGTAGACCATCTCCTCCTTTGCCGGAATCAGGATACCCAGTCCCAGAACCTGAATCCAGAGCGGCGATTGATACATTGTCTCCGAAACCTGCCGATAACCTTCGCTCGAATCAGGAAGACCGGCCATCATCAGCAGGGCATTCATCGCGATACAGGCTGATATTCCCATCACTGCCAATAATGCATAGGCCGGAACCATCCCATTCCTTTTTCCGGGATTCTTTTGGGGCAAAGCTTTCCTTTGATCCCGTCTGTACATCCAGATCATCACCGGAAGGGTCATTACCGCCGCGGCTGTTGTGAACTCTGTCGCATACTGGTTCAGATTAACCCCCGGCCCGCCGAAGATGATCTGAACCCCGGTCTTTACCAGAACATTCAACACCCACTCAATAATGAGTGGCGCCAGGATATATCCGATAATGCCAACGATGGTATTCTCCTTTTTTCCTCCCATACTGCCAACCTTTCTCAGTTACAGAACTTCCCCGTTTTTTCGACCGAATTGTTCACAACACTGCCGGATCTGTTCTTTATCTCCCTGAAGTGATCCTTGGACCATCTCGGGTTTCCCGCCGCCTCTTCCCGCGAACGCTGCGTTCAGTCCTTTGCACAAAGGACGCACATCTTCCTTCCGGCTGCCGATCACATAGCGGAATCCTTCCTCTTCTTTCCCGGAGAACACTGCGCAGAGATCCGTCTTCCGGTCAAGAACAAGATTCATCAGCTCCCTCGGTGCATTTCCGGAAAGCTCTTCCTCGAATAAGCAGACCATCCTCCCGCCTTCCGGAATCTGCTCCGCCATAAATCTAAGAACCTTTGCTCTTTCGGCAACGAGCTGCTCCTTCAGAAGCACGATTTCTCCTTTCACATGCTCCACTGCCTCGGCAATCCGCTCTTCCTTGGCGGACAGACTGAGCATGATCGCTTTCACGCTCTCTTCTTTCGCCTGGTAGTCCCGCAGCGCCCGAAGTCCGCACACCATCGTGATGCGCACTCCTCCTTTGTAATTCTGCATGTGGGTGAATTTAATCAGGCCGATCTCTCCTGTCCTCTCTACATGAGGCGCGCAGCAGGCACAGACGTCATATCCCGGAATGGACACGATACGCACCTGTCCCTCGATCTCGATCTTGCTCCGATAAGTAAGAAGCGCAAGCTCTTCCTTTGAAGGATAACGGATCTCCACCGGAAGATTCGCAAAAACAGCTTCATTCGCGGCAAGTTCAATCTCTCTAAGCTGTTCTTTTGTGATGGGTCCGTTCAGATCCAGGGTACACACCTCTTCCCCCAGATGAAAACCCACATTATCATAGCCAAACCTGCTGTGTATCAGACCGGACACAATATGCTCCCCCGTGTGCTGCTGCATCCTGGAAAAACGTGTCGCCCAGTCGATCGAGCCTTCCACGATGCTCCCCGGCGTAAGGCTTCCTTCCGTCATATGGTAAATAACGCCGTCCCTCTCCTGCACATCCAGAACACGTACACTCCTACTATGCACGTCCTTCCGTTCTTCTTGCCGCTCGGTCAGCAGACCGGTATCCGCCGCCTGTCCTCCTCCCTCGGGAAAAAAGGCGGTCCTGTCAAGAACCACCTGATATCCACAGCCGGATGACCCGCAGGGCGGTCCGCCGGATGGCAGACATGACAACACTTCCGCCTGGAAATTCCTCATATGGCTCTGTGTCTCGAACAATTTCTCTGTCATTTTCTTTATGACCTCTTTTCTTTCTGCTGTCCGTATTTTCTCCTGCATGCCCTACATTCTGTCCGGGGCCTCAAATCCCAGAAGATCGATACATGTCATAAGAATATCCCGTGTAAGCTTCAAAAGCGCAATATAGCTTCTCTGCCTCTGTTCTTCTTCCTCTGTCAGAATCTTCGTATCGTGGTAGAAACGGTTGAATACATTTGCAAGATCATAAATATATGCGCAGAGCTTATGAGGTGCCAGCTCCTCGTATACGGTCTGCAGAATACCGCTGAACTTAGCAGCCTCCAGCATAAGCGCTTTTTCTTCCTCGCCTTTGGCGCCGACGATCTCTGTATCGGAAAGGCTCTTTCCTGTATCCTCGTATTTCTTAAGGATCGACTTGATCCGTACGATCGTGTAGAGGATATACGGCCCTGTATTCCCTTCAAAGGAGGTGAACCTGTCCACGTCAAAGACATAATCCTTGGACGCCTGGTTCGACAGATCTCCATACTTGATTGCAGAAAGTCCAACGATCTTAGCCGTACTCTCCGCCTCTTCCTCGGCTACCGTCCGATTATCCATAATCTTTTCCCGCATCTTATCCGTAATATCCGCGAGAAGATGTTCCAGACGCATCACGCCGCCCTCCCTGGTCTTAAACGGTTTCCCGTCCTTACCGTTCATCGTTCCAAAGCCAAGGAACTGAAGATCTGTGTCTTCCCGCACGATTCCAGTCTTTTTCGCACACCGGAACACTTGCACAAAATGGAGTTCCTGGCGCTTGTCCACCACATAGATTACTTTATCAGGCCGGTACAACTTCTCCCGCTCCACTAAAGTGGCAAGATCTGTTGTATCGTAGAGCGCCGCTCCGTCTGATTTTAAGATCATGCAGGGCGGGATCTCCTTTGTATCGGCATCTTCCTTTACATCCACGACCAACGCCCCGTCGTCCAGATGCGCGAACCCCTCATCCTTCAATCTCTGCACCATGTCCGGAATATACTTCTGGGCGTCTGCCTCTCCCTTCCACAGATCAAATTCCACATTCAGGTTCTCATAATTCTTCTTGAGATCCGCCACTGAAACATTCATAATATGCTGCCACAGCGCACGGTATCCAGGCTTTCCATTCTGAAGCTGAAATGTCGCTTCCAGAGCTTCTTCCCTGTAGTCGTCATGTTCCTTCGCATACGCGGATGCCGCCGGATAAATCTCTTCCAGGTCTCCTATCGTGAACGGGGCTTCTTCCGGATATTCCCCTGTATAACCGTCGTCAAAATAAGGCAGATCTGGCTGCCGCTTCTTAAGTTCTGTGATGATAAGCCCCATCTGATATCCCCAATCGCCCAGATGGATATCCCCTGTCACATGATTCCCCATAAAACGGGTGATCCGCTTGATGCTCTCCCCAATGATCGCGGAACGCAGATGCCCCACATGGAGCGGCTTCGCCACATTCGGTCCGCCGTAGTCGATCATGATCGTTCTAGGACTTGCTTCTTTGCCGACTCCCAGCCTTTCCTCGGACAACATCCGGTTCAGATATCCCGCAATATGCCCTTCGTCTGTCTTCAAATTAATGAAGCCGGGCTTTACAGCCTGTGCAGCCCCGATTATCCCGTCGGTGGGAATCTTTCCCACGACTTCCTCCGCGATCGCGATCGGAGCTTTATGATACTTTTTCGCACCTGCCATAGCGCCGTTACATTGGTATTCGCACAGGTCAGGGCGGTTCGACAATGTCACCTTAGCCAGCTCTTTCTCATATCCAGCATCCACAAATGCCTGTTCCAGTTCTTCTGTTATCAGATCCAGAAGTTTCTTCATGGTATCTTCCTCACTCTCTGTTCTTCTATAATCAATGTCTTTCCTTATTATAGCGAAACATCCCTGCAAGCGCAATGCTTTTTATAGTTCACGGTCCAACCAGCCGCGAACTGTAACGCATCCAGCCCATTGAAAAATCGCCTGACGGCGAAGGGCTGGATGCCTGAAACCGCTGCTTTCCTGGCCGGATGCCTTGCAGCAGAGTGCAAGGCACCGTGAATGATAAGCTCTCCTTGCCTGTTATCACGGCTCGTCCTTCCCCTTCGCCGCGCTCTCCAGATCTTTCACCGCTTCCGCGAGCATGGCGTCCGATGCCACAGCCTCCGCATATGCTTCCTGCACTGTCTGGAATAGTTCCTGCACATCCTCATGCTGGGTGACTTCCTGAATAAAATTCTTGAGTTTCGCCTCGCCGACCTGAGAGTTGATCGAGACCACCTCTTTTTCATTCCGCTTCAGATAAAGTGTACCAAGGCCAGGCACCGATGTATAGATATCCTTTACCTTCATCTCATATCTCGCATAGATCACATAAGTTCCTTCGTACTTCCCATTCTTTATATAGACGTCAAGATCCGCATATTCCTCTACATAGTCTTCATTCTTCGCAAGACGGGCATAATATTCTGTGACAGCTCGGGTAATCTTATCGTCCTCGCACCTCTTAAGAGGGTTCGTCTCCATCTCCTCACATCCTTCGTTCATTATAATGGCTGGTGCAAAAACCATGATCGGTTCTTCCTCTTTGGTCAGAAAAAACATCCTCACCATACCTGCCAGGATCAGAATCATAACGCCCAGCGCCACTATAGCACGCCGGTATCTTCGGCTCCTGCGGATGATGACAGCCCCTTTTTCCACCATAATCTAAAAGCCTCCTTTTTAGGTGAATATCCCGAAAATCTTCACCTTTTTGTCTTTCTCATGATACCTTGCGGATAATTCATGCGTCAATAGCGAAAAAGGACTAGTTTTGGCTGATCTTGTCAGCCAGTGTGCATGTGGACAAAGGACTGTGAATGGTTACACCAGATTTTTAAAGATTTACGGACATATTTTACTTATATTTTACAGACCTGATTTTGTTAGAAACAGAATAAACGCACGAACGAAAGATCAGCTTTGCAAATATCGTTATTTGGCAAGTTCGTCAATTGCATCCATCATATCGTTATCGTATAATACCTTTAGAACAGCGAGGATTACAGGAATTTCTGATTCCAGGTTTCTG
>JAAWDY010000029.1 GCA_022793995.1 Coprococcus sp. | reverse complement strand
TGGCCAAAGGGCAGGTCACAATCCCAAAAGATGTCCGTGAAGTGCTTGGCGTGGCAAGCGGAGACCGTATTTCTTTTATTGTGGAGGGAAGCACTGTACGCATCGTTAATTCGGCTGTCTATGCCATGCAGATGATCCAGGGGGAAATGGCAGGCGAAGCAGAGCGGACCGGTCTTACATCTGACGATGATGTTATGGCGCTTATAAAAGAATTGAGAAATGAGGATGAAAACGCATGAGGATTCTGATTGATACGAATGTCCTCATATCTGCGGCACTCTGCGCAAACGGTGTTCCCTATTAGGCTTATGTAAAAGCAGCCTCTTATCCTAACCACGGATTGATCTGTGAGCAGAATGTGAACGAAATGAAACGGATATTAAAAACAGTTTTGTATGGCAGGACCGAAAACTGTAACATCTTCCGGCCCTGTCCTTTATATCTGCCGTATCTCATTTTTCAGCATACCCCAGATCGTCCAGAATCAAAAGGCTGTAATCGTCAAGGGCAGAGATAAACGCCGCCCGGTCAAGACCATCTTCCTTTCCTCCGCTTAGTTGTTTTTCCCTTTACCAGTGCTGCGATTGCGGCCTCCATTTTTTCTCAATCTCCGGATCAGCATATGCGGTCGCATCATCAAGCACGATGATGGGGCAAGTGAATTTCGCCTATAGAACTTTTCAGCAGTTCTATTTCATTTTGTGTCAATTCAGATGTGTCCTTCACTAACCATGAGAAAATTTCGTGATTAAGAAGTCATTTTTCATTTTTTTGTAACGAATTGGACTTAAAAAGAACTTAATCATATGAGGTGTAAACATGGATAAAGAAAAAATCGCTGAGATGTATCAGGAAAACGCAACAATGATATACAGATATCTATGCAGCTTAACAAGGGACGTGCAGTTGGCCGAGGAGCTGACGCAGGAAACATTTTTTCAGGCGATCAAAGGAATCGACAGATTCAGAGGGGACTGCAAAGTTTCCGTCTGGCTGTGCCAGATCGCAAAAAAGCTCTGGTATAAAGAGCTTGAAAAGAGAAGCAGGCACAAAACAGTAGAACTGGAGGATACAATACCTTCCAATGAAAGCCTGGAAGACAAAAGCCTGGATAATCTAGAAAAAATTGAAATTTTCCGGCTTATGCATGAACTGGACGACGTAGTCAGAGAAGTTATGTATTTACGGCTTGCAGGAGAATTACAGTTTTCAGAAATTGCAGATATTATGGGGAGGACAGAGAGTTGGGCGAGAGTGACTTATTACAGGGGAAAACAAAAAATAATGAAAGGAATGAAAGAATGGACAAAGAATTAGCATGTGAGATTGTAAAGGATCTGCTGCCTCTTTATGTGGACGGGATGGTAAGTGATGTTTCCAAAAAGAGTATAGAAAGCCATTTGGAGTATTGCACAGATTGTAATGAAGCGTATCATGATATGGCGTATCATCTGGAAACGGAGCCACAGGAGCCGGAAGTTCAAGATGTAAAAAGGTTTTTGAAGAAGACAAAACGGATGTATTTTTTCTATGGCTTGGGAGGCCTCAGCTTTACCGCCATGCTTGTCTGTATGATAGTAGATTTGGCTTTGAACAGAGGTATTACATGGTCTTTGATCGTAGTAAGCGCTGTCGTATTTGCGGATGCATTTGTGTATACACTTTCAATCAGTAAAAAGAATAAAAGTTGTATCATGATGGCGGTCATAAGTATTGGAACGCTGTGCCTGCTTTTTGTTATACAGATAACCAGATATTATCTTATGGGTACAGGAACATTTTGGATATTCCGCTATGGCCTGCCCATCCTGCTGTTATGGCTGGCTGCCCTATGGTTTCCACTGTTCGGGAGGACATTCCTGAAATGGAATATCTGGGATTGCATAGCGTTATTCCTTTTGCTGGTGATCGCAGGAAATTACGGGACTAAGCTGATCACGGGAGATTATGCCTGGGATGACGTATTTGCCATACACAGCTTTCGGGCCAGTGCACTTGGAGAAATGATCGGAGCGATATTCTTTGTGATGATAGGAAGGATGAAAAAATGGAGGAAATGAAGGTGCAATTGCAACAGAAATGGAAATATGATCTTAAAGAAATACCGCGATCAGGAGCAGGCTTAGGCTTGATAAAAGGGGAGCAGATTTTTAAGCTCCCCTTTTATCATATAGGAAACTTCGTTTCCTATATGATAAAAACCCTCCGGGAGGATGCGCACTCGCGCGAAGAAGGAATATGTCGTAAACGACCGCGCTCGGCGCGAGAATGTGCTTTAGCACATTCTTTATTTAAGGTTACGCAAGATAACCTGAGTTATACCTCATGGAATTTTAAGGCCTGAAAAGGTAAAATTTTCTTGTTTTATGTCGGATGCAGGAAAATACCAATTCAGGAAAAAGTCCCTCACATACGTTCGGGGTACCTGAATTTAATCGCCTGGCAGTGATAGGATAGGAGGAAAAGATGAAAGGAACGAACCCGGAGTTTAATAATTTTGTAGGTGAGTGGATTCGTACCTACCGGAGCAGACAAGAATATACCATTGATATGATGTCCGAGAAGCTTTTGGTAGACAGCCGAAGTTATGCGGATCAGGAAAAGGGGAAACTGGGGTTCAGTGGACATACCCTGAGCCGTTTTCTGATACAGCTGCCGGAACCAGAGGTACTGAACTTTGTGCGTGGATTGAAAAAAATCGTGTGGTGGGAGGAATTTAAAGATGTCGAATAAGGAGACACGCATGCTGGAGGTTCAGAGCGTTCTAAGACAGTTAGGGGCGACTGGAAAATATCTTGGTTATTTTTATTTGGCGGAAGGAATATGCAGGGCGATGGACGACAAGAGCAGGCTCCTTGCGATTACCAAGGAAATTTATCAGGAATTGGCGATACGGCATCACAGGACGACGGGAAGCGTGGAACGGAATATGAGGACGGTCGTCCATGTGGTGTGGAAGAAAAAGCCTGGTCTGATGGAGGAGGTCACAGGGTATCCGTTCGACGAACGGCCAAGCGTAGGGAGATTTATGGGGAGCGTTGTGGAAAGCCTGGACATAAGAGAGGTGCAGAACTTATAAATAAATATGATGTCAAAAAGAAATGGAGCCGCTGTTTCCGGAAAGGACGATATTTTCCTTTTGGGATAGCGGCTTCATTTCTTATCTTATCATCTCTTATTTCCCCTGAGCCTCATAGGTAGCCTTGGCGTCGCGGATCAGCTTGTCAAATTTATCTGCGTCCCATGCCGCGCGTCCGGTGAACAGGCCGTCAATGGACGGCTGGACGATCAATTCATTTGCATTGCCGGGATTCACACTGCCGCCGTACAGGACAGGGATCTCCTTGGAAGCGTCTCCAAAAATCTCCTGAAGACATCCCTTAATCACTTTGTGCATTTCTTCTGCATAGTCAGCGCTTGCCGGAGTTCCGTTTACTCCTATGGACCATACTGGCTCATAAGCGACCCAAATATTCTTTACCTGATCTGCCGGGACATCGTGGAACCCGACCTTAAGCTGTGTGCGCAGGACTTCGGCGCTGATGCCGAACGCTTTTTCCTCCGCTGTTTCGCCGATACACAGTAAAGTAGTGAAACCGTGGTTTAGAGAAGCTTTGACTTTCTTATTCTCCTCCACATCCGTCTCGCCAAATACGTGCCGTCTCTCAGAGTGGCCGATCATTACCAAGTCAAGCCCCAGCTCTTCCAGCATAAGAGGAGAGATCTCCCCTGTAAACTGTCCCTGGTCTTCCCAACACATATTCTGCGCGCCGAGCTTCACATAATTACGGTCTATCTTCGCAGTAGCGCTCTCCAGGGTCGTGTAAGACGGAATGATGAATAGTTCGATCTCCTCACGACTAATGTCCTTCGTATTCTCCACTAGCTTCTGTAAATAGGAAACAGTATCCTGAATATTCTTATACATCTTCAGGTTGCTTCCAAAATAAAGTTTTTTCTGCATGATACCCTCCTTTGTTCTCTCCATCGCCGAATAGGCGATTAAAATACGGGGTCCCGCCCACGGGGCTCCTTTGTTCTCTCCATCGCCGAATAGGCGATTAAAATACGGGGTCCCGCCCAC